>JAZUPB010000034.1:0-35518 GCA_045604965.1 Acutalibacteraceae bacterium | reverse complement strand
TGCCCAACTATTTTGCAGATTACGATACCACTGTGCACTTTATTTCCATGGATGAGCTGCGCGCAAACCACAGCGGTATTCCTCACGGCGGTATGGTGATAAGAAGCGGAAAGACAGGCTGGAACAACGAAAACAACGCAGTTATCGAATACAGCCTCAAGCTCGATTCCAACCCTGAATTTACTGCCTGTGCACTTGTTGCCTATGCAAGAGCAATATACAGAATGAGCGCTGAGGGCAGAAAGGGCTGTATGACAGTCTTTGATATTCCTCCTGCATATCTTTCACCGAAGAGCGCAGAGGAACTGAGAAAAAATTTACTGTAAAAATTTTTGAAATAACTATTGACAAACGGAGAATTGTGTATATAATAAGTTTTGTTCGTTGCGGAATTGTGTAATGGTAGCACGGCAGACTCTGACTCTGTTTGTCTGGGTTCAAATCCTAGTTCCGCAGCCAAAACCCCAAAGGCAATCGCCTTTGGGGTTTTATTTTTTTATTTCCTATTGACAAATACGATTTTAACAGTTACACTATAACTGTACTAATACAAATAGTACGGTTATAACACAGAGAAAGGAGTATGCAGATGTTCGCAATAGATAACCAGTCCCGAGTTCCGGTATATGAGCAGATTGTTGTTCAGACAGAGCGATTTGTTATGATGGGTTTGCTCAGAGCCGACGAGCCTATGCAATCGGTTCGTTCGCTGTCAATTGAGCTGTCCGTAAATCCTAACACAATACAAAAGGCGTATGCCGAGCTTGAACGCAGGGGAGTCATATATATAGTTCCTGGAAAAGGAAGCTATATATCACCGCAGGCAATGGAGAAGCTTTCTGATTCCAGACGTTCGCTTCTTGCGGAGATCGAAAATATTAGTGCAGAATGTGCACTTGCAGGGTTTGAAAAGAGCATAATCTATGAAGCTGTAGACCGAGGCTATAGCAGAAAGGATGGAAATAAGTAATGATTAAAGCTGAAAAACTTACAAAACGTTTTGATAAAACAGAAGCGTTGTCGGAGCTTTCCTGCACCATAGCCGATGGATGCATTTATGGTCTTGTTGGTTCAAACGGAGCAGGTAAATCCACATTTCTTAGACTTTTATCCGGTGTATACAGAGCAGACGGTGGATCAATAACCATTGACGGGGAAGAAGTATTCGGCAATACCGATGCACTGTCAACTCTTGTATATGTGCCTGATGAACTCTATTTTCTGCCCGGTGCAAATATAAAGCGAATGGCTGAACTTTATAAGAACACAAGGGGATATATAAATGAAGAAAGGCTCAAAGAACTTGCAGATTTGCTGGGGCTTGATATAAAGCGTCCGATTTCGCAGTTTTCAAAGGGTATGAAGAGACAGGCTGCAACAATACTTGCACTTGCCTGTGAGCCGAAAATACTACTTTTTGACGAGACTTTTGACGGTCTTGACCCTGTTATGAGAAACACAGTCAAGCGCATTATAGTCGAAGACGTTATGGACAGAAAGGCGACTGTAATAATTACCTCCCATTCTCTGCGTGAGCTTGAGGATACCTGTGATCAGCTTGCACTTCTTCATAAGGGTGGACTTGTTCTTGAATCTGATGTTCAGAAGCTGAAAACTTCTCTTTTCAAGATTCAGATCGCACTCGGCAGAGATTTCTCTCGAGAAGAGTTTGTAAAGGCATCGGGCTGTGAGGTGCTCAATTTTGTTAAACACGGCTCTGTAGCGAATGCTATTGTACGCGGTGACAGACAGGAGGCAGAAAACAATCTGCAGATGCTTATGCCTCTTATTCTTGATGTTTTGCCTTTGTCACTGGAAGAAGTCTTTATATACGAAATGGAAGCACTTGGTTACTGCTTCGATGATCTTACCGGAGGTGAGAAGAATGAAAAATAATAAGATATTCAATTTTGGATTGTTCAAAGAGGGCATAAGACAGCTTCGTGCTATCGGAATAGCTTTTCTGTGTATAAGCGGTATGCTTACTCTATACAAATGCTTTACATATATTGGCAGTATTGTCAACGCATATGAACCTATGGTTGACGACCGATATATTCCAAAAGTAGATCCCAGCAGCTGGAATAACTATTTTATCGCATTTGTTGCTGTTTATTTTATTATTCCGGTACTGACATTTATGATGTTTAATTTTCTTAACAGCAGAAGTGCATCTGATTATTATCATTCAGTTCCTAAATCAAGGCTGTCAGTTGCACTTAGTTTTTCAGCATCAATATTCTTTTGGTATTTTATGCCTATACTGCTTAATACAGTGTGTGAGATAGCCATTGGAGCTGTTTGCGGCGCAGAAATTCTATGGGCAGAAATTGGAATGTATCTGCTTGGTATGCTTGCATCTTTTATACAGCTTTACGGTATTATGCTGTTGGCTGTAAGTCTTGCAACAGGAATACTCAATCAGCTGGCTGCTTCGTTAATTATCGCATTCCTCCCGCGACTTATGATGACGTTGATTTCGGTAATTACAAATGGTACCATACCTGTTCTTGGAGGATATGAAGAGATTCTGGGATCATTCGGTGAATACGATTTTAATCTGATTTTCAGCGGTGTATTATCAATCGACAGTATAGTAAGCGCTAAAAATATATGGGTGATTCTGTATGCGATCTTGTTAGGAGTTATTTACGGTGCACTTGGCTTGTTGGCTTTCTGCAAAAGAAAAAGTGAGGCCGCAACAACAGCAGGTGCAAACAAATATGTACAGTGTGCAATTCGCGTATTGGTTGCGTTTGTAGTATGTCTGATTCCCTGCTATCAGCTGGGTGAGGTGTTTATTACACTTCAGGGTCAAAGCATTATTAGAAGAGTAATTTCATTGCTGCCCTCAACGATATTGCTTTACGGCATTGCACTTGTTGCATACTTCCTGTATGAGGCAATTACAGCAAGAAAAATTCGCGGAGTTGTAACTCTCAGGGGAACAATGGGAATTGGACTTGCAGCACTTGCTGTACTTAACCTTGTGTTTATTTTCTCACCTGCTGCTATTGCTAAAATAGCTCTTTCAAAGGAAATCAATACATCAAATGTAAGCTCTGTTTCTGTAATTGATGAAGAAGCATTAGAAAATTACTATAAGGATGAGATAAATGCATTTAAGTTTACTGATGAATCAATTATAAAAACACTCTGCGACACACTGGATAACAATATACAGACAATAAACAGCGGTTACAGAAATGATCTGTACGGACTTCAGAAGACATCTGTTGTGTTTAATATGAAAGACGGAAGAAAGTATAGGCGTTTTGTATATATGTCAGAACTGGCAGAAATGAAGCTTGTTGAGGATATGTATTCAAATGAAGAATACTTTGAAATAGTGCGCCGTCTCCCCGGAATTGACGAGCTGAAAAAAGATAAAATATACTATTCTCTTAACGGAGTATCTGAAGGCGCATTTAATTTTGATGAGTTATACAGTATTCTGCGTGCTGAGATATCCGAAATGTCAGATGAAGAGTATAAAAAGTACGAATATGTCAACGAGGAAAATAGCCTGCTCAGACTTTCGATTTACAGCAGCAACGACGACAACTGGACAATAGGCTTTAACATAGGTCCCCTTGTTCCAAAGACAATGGCGTACTGCGTTGAGAACATCAACAAATATTATAATATGCAGCTTGAGGATAAGAGTCTTGCTGAAATGTACGAGCAGTACGAATACGCGTACATTTATATCACATACTGTGATTCCAAAAATCAATATTGTGAATCGCTTTATTATGACAAATCAGAAGAGAATGAAAAGGATAATAAAGCTGCAGTTGAAATGCTGAAAGTAGTTGATAATTGCAGAAATACCGAAGTCGATCCGTCAGAAGAAATATATATGATTACATATAATTTTGATTTGCCTGTAAACACCGAAAATGAATACAGTGCAAACGGAATAATCCTGGTTCCGGCTGCTGAGCTTAAGGGATTGATAGAAAAATAAAAAAACACATCCGCACCAAAAAAGTGCGGATGTGTTTTTTTATTTACATTACAACTGATTCTGAAGGATCCGGAGCGGGAGGCGGCGGAGCTGTTGTAGTTGTAGTGGTTGTGGTAGTTGTGGTGGTTGTCGAGGTGGTTGTTGATATGGATGTTGATGTAGTAGTTGATTCACTTGTCGAAGATGTGGAAGACTCAGAGGAAGGCTCCGACGAAGATGAAGGAGTAGAAGAGGGGGGCACAGGATCCTCTGTAGACTGAGATGAAGTACTGCTTGGAGTAGTTGATGCAGATCTGGATGTAGAACGTGAGGTGTTTCTCGTTGTAGTCCAGATTGGATAATATTGATATCTGGTTGTTGAGGATCGTGAAGTGTTTCTTGCCGTTGTATCATTTACGACAGAGCTGTTTTGCGTTGAAGACATATCGGAAACAGGATTTGACGTTGTGGTTGAAATTTCTGTTTCATCTTCGGGTACATTTGATATATCTGTAGACGAGATCAGAAATGAATACTTAATGTCTGACGCAAGGATGATAAGCTCAAATGTTCCGTACTGATATGCATTGAAATCATTAAAATTATGAGAAGTAAGGAAATCCTCAACAGCAGCAATTGTTTTGTCGTCAAATGTGCCGGATATATCGGAATCGGAAATATGCCCAAGATTATAAAGAGCATATTGAATTTTTGTTACATCATCGTTTGAATCATCTTTATTAAAATATTTTTTACTGTATTTCTCGAAATCTGTTTCTGATTCCGTTGAAATAAACGTATCTGAATAAAGCGATTCATCAATTTGTATTTCATTTGAGAAACATTTAATCCTCGGGAAGATTACAGCAACAAGAACAATGGTAATAAACAGCAGCGCAAGTATGAAAGTCATACCCTGGGGAGATGAATAAAAGGATGACGAGAAAATAGTTTTGCGGAGAAACACACTAATCTTAGAAAACAGTCCCTGATTATCTGCCTTTTTTTCGGAAGAAACAGACGAACCTCTATATGATTTCGGAGAGTTTGAATTATCAGAAGAACGTGGCTTTACAGATGTACTCTGTGACTTGGTTCCTTCTCTGGAGGAAAGAAGCTTATCAGAATCAGACTTTGTTCCGGATGATGGAGAAACAACTCTGCGTGTGGTTTGCTGTACAGGCTTCGGTGAATGATCACCGTTTTTAGGTGCAGGTTTTACAGGCTGTTTCGTTGTAGATGAACCTGTGTTTTTCTGAACAGGTCTGTTCTCCTGCGAAGCAGGAGTTTTTTTATCGGGGGAAGAGGTGGGTTTTCTTGGGGGAGGTGCAAAAATTTGAGCATTTGGTCTTTGAGACTCAGACGAAGCCTTTCCAAGCTTTTTTTCCATATTTTCTGATGGTGTATTATTCATCTGGCAGATAAGCCTCCTTTATTCAGAAGAAAAGATACATAATTACTGCTTTTGGTCGGTTTCGCCAACAGGCTGACCGTAACCATAACCGTAGCCATATCCATATTTTCCGTAGCTGTGAGATACCTGATCGGAGTCGGTAACTATAATACCTAAAAGATTTGCCTGTGTGCTTTCGATCTTATTAAGTGCCTTGGAAAGATCGCTGTACTTTGTGATTCCTTCACGGGCGAGCATAATAATGCCTGCTGCATATTTAGAAAGAAGAAGTGCATCTGCAACGATATTTACAGGGGGAGAATCAATAAAAATATAATCATACTTTTCAGACAGTGAACTTATGAGGTTAGTCATATTATCTGAACCGAGAAGTTCGGAAGGGTTAGGAGGGATAGGTCCGCCGGTTACAATATCGAGGTTCGGTCGAATTTCGCTTACGATAGCAGTGTCAATAGTCTGCATTCCTGCAAGAACTCGGGATAGACCCTTGGAGTTATTGTGGTGGAAAATTCTGTGAAGAGTGGGATTTCTAAGATCGCCTTCCATAAGAAGAACCTTGGAGCCCGTAGATGCCATAGAAATTGCAAGGTTAACAGCTGTTGTGGATTTACATTCATTAGGAAGTGAGCTTGATATGATTATGACCTTATGATTTGTTGTTGACATTGAGAACATAAGGTTTGTACGAACCATATTATAAGCTTCTGTCATTATAAAAGGCGAATTAGCAGAAATAATAGTGTAATCGGTGAAAAGTTTTTTACTTGTCATTTTATTTGCAGAAAGTGCCTTGCTTGCATTTACAACAGAAGAAGGAATATTAAGCTCCTTGAGGCTGAATATATCGGGGATTGAACCGATAACAGTTGCATCGCATTTACTTGCAAGATCTTGCTCGTTTTTAACCGTGTTTGCAAATATATCAATGAGGAAATATACAACAGCGGCAAGAATAAATCCGATAATAAATCCTGCCATAGTAAACAGTGTAGTATTCGGGAAAGTGGGATTACCGTCTGGTTTTGCACGTGTAAGGACCTGTACGGAACCACCATTTATAACTTCTCGGATAACATCTGATGCGATGTCAGCATAACCGTTGCATATATCTGCTGAAAGATATGGATCGTTTGTTGTGGCAGTAATTCTAAGGATTTCTGTATTTTCAACAGTGGAAAAAGAAATCATACTGAGAATTTCTGACTTTTTATATTGAAGCCCGGTAATCTGAAGAAGCTTATCAACAGCCTTATCAGTCTGAAGAATGACCTTGTAGGTATTTACTAGCTTCTGAGATGCATTAATATCGTTTGCATTAACATTCGAGTCTGTTGTATCCTGATGAGCTGTTATATTGGTAACGTACAAAACAATGTCAGACTGAAATTTAGGCTTTATAACGTAAGTGCATAGCAGAAAAACAATAATACCCGTTATTGCAGAAATCAAAGCTATGCTTTTAAGTTTTGACTTGATTATATTGAATATTTCAAACAGATTGATTTCGCCGTTCATATGGCAGATCACCCTTCAAAAAATATTTAAAAATATGTGCCCGCAAAAAAACATCATACAGATAATTTTATTTGTATGATTATAACAAATTATGAAATTATGTGCCGAAAAAATACAACAATTAGTGAGTATTTGCCAGGCAACAACAATATATATTCATTGTACATCAAAAAGGGCTTGTTTGTCAATGGTTTGGGATTTCTATTTAAAAATTACAGTGAGTACTTTGAAAGTATGTAAAATAAAAAGCTCTGCCATAAAATGTGACAGAGCTTTCAGATATTTGAATCTAATTATAAATTATAAATCTTATCGGGTGATACGTTTTCCACACCCTCAGAGTTGGAATTAAGAACTTCGATGGCCTTTTCTTCATTGTCAACGCGGAGAATAACATATGCTCTGCCGTGGTCGCGGCTCTGGAACGCATACATATACTCGACAACGATATTTGCATCAGCCAGCATTCTAAGAGCGACAGAGAATTTTCCCGGCTTGTCATCTATGCCAACGGCAATGACACTTGTGAGCGTAACAGCAAGACCGGCCTCTTTCAGGGCTGCACAGGCTTCGTCGGGTTTGTTGACTATAAGGCGAAGAATACCGAAATCAGTTGTATCAGCGACTGAAATTGCACGGATGTCAATGTTGGCCTGACCGAGAACTTCAGTAATATCAGCAAGTCTGCCGGGTTTGTTTTCAACAAAAATCGAAAGCTGTTTTATGAGCATTTCAAATCACTCCTTAAAAAGGTGAATCAGTTGTATGCGAGCTCGAAAGCCTTTGTATTAAGCTCAAGGAACTTGGGAGGAACGCAGGCCTTTATAGCATCATACCACACGTTCTTTTCGATGCCCAACTGATTTGCAAGCACAGCCATAAGAACAACATTTGTAGCTTTTTGAGAGCCGGCTTCTTCCGCAATGGAGAGAGCGTCGCAGGTGATAAGGTTTGCACCTGCTGCCTGGAGTTTTTCACAAAGCTCCGAAGGATATACAGCGTTGCCGGTGATAACGGGCATAGGATCGATCTTCTGTGTGTTTGTTACAACGGTACCGCCCTTCTTGAGATAGGGAATATAACGTGCAGCCTCAAGCTGCTCGAAAGACAGAATGTAATCAGCTTCACCGAAGTCGATTATAGGAGAATCAACGCTTTCACCGTAGCGTACATAGGTGACAACAGAACCGCCGCGCTGGCTCATACCGTGAACTTCGCTGACCTTAACGTCATATCCCTCAGAAACGAGAGCACTTCCGAGAAGTTTAGATGCAAGCAGAGTGCCCTGGCCGCCGACACCGACTATAAGAATACTTTTATTTTCCATTTTCAGAGCACCTCCTTAGTTTATAGCGCCAAACTTACAAAGCTGAGAGCAAACGCCGCAGCCTACGCACTGAGTACGGTCGATTTCAATAGTTCCGTCGTGAATGCTGATTGCAGGACATCCGATGTTCATACACATCTTGCATTTTTTGCACTTGTCCTGGTCAACAGTGAGAGGTGCTTCGTGCTTGACATATTTCAGCAGCGCACAGGGACGACGGCTGATGATTACGGAAGGTTCAGCAGCTTCCAACTCTTCCTGGAGTGTAGTCTCGACAGCAGCCAGATCATAAGGATCAACTACCTTGACACGATTGATGCCAACAGCCTCACAGAGCTTTTCGAGAGAAACAGCGGCAGTGGGATCACCTTTGATTGTGTAACCGGTAGTGGGGTTCTGCTGATGACCGGTCATACCTGTGATAGAGTTATCAAGAATAATGGAAACCGAGTTTGAACGGTTGTAAGCAATATCAATAAGGGAAGTGATACCGGAATGGATAAAGGTGGAGTCGCCGATAACAGCAACACTCTTCTTTTCTGCTTCTTCACCGCGAGCTTTGTTGAAGCCGTGAAGGGAAGAAATGGAAGCACCCATACATACACACCAGTCCATAGCGGAAAGGGGAGCGGAAGCTCCGAGAGTGTAGCAGCCGATGTCGCCTGCTACATTAAGCTTAAGTTTCTTGAGGATATAGAACAAGCCTCTGTGAGGACAGCCGCAACACATTGCAGGAGGACGAACAGGAATAGTCTCTTCGATTTTGGTCTGCTCAGCTTCTTCGCAGAGAATAAGCTTCTTTACAAGACCCTGAGAGAATTCGCCGCAGATGGGGAAAAGATCCTTGCCGATAACATTGATGCCAAGCTGTTTGCAGTGGTTTTCGATGATAGGTTCGAGCTCTTCAATGACATATACGGTTTCAAACTTGGAAGCAAAGTCTTTGATGATATCAACAGGCAGAGGATTGACCATACCGAGCTTTAAGTAGCTTGCCTTATTGCCGAGAGCTTCCTTTGCGTAGCAATAAGATATACCTGCGGTAATAACACCGATCTTTGTATCATTCATCTCGATCTTTGCAACAGCATCAGTACCTGCATATTCAGTGAGGTCAACAGTTCTCTTTTCAACTGTTACGTGCTTGCCTCTTGCAAATGCAGGGAGCATAACGTTCTTTGCGATATTCTTTTCGTAGGGCTTGAGCTCGAGCTCTGTGCGGTCGGAAAGTTCAACGAGAGAACGGCTGTGAGCAACACGAGTGCAAAGACGGAGTATTACGGGGGTATCGTACTTTTCACTTATCTCGTAAGCGAGCTTTGTAAATGCGAGGCACTCTGCAGAATCAGAGGGCTCAAGCATAGGAAGCTTTGCAGCGATTGCGTGATGTCTTGAATCCTGCTCGTTTTGGCTTGAATGCATTCCGGGATCGTCTGCTACACCGATGACAAGACCGCCGTTGACACCTATGTAGGAAGCGGTAAATACGGGGTCAGCAGCAACATTGAGACCAACGTGCTTCATACCGCAGAAGGAACGTGCGCCGCCGAAGGAAGCACCGATTGCAACCTCAGCAGCTACCTTTTCGTTGGGAGCCCATTCGGTGTACATTTCATTGTAAGTAGCTGCAAACTCTGTAATTTCGGTGCTGGGAGTGCCGGGATAGCTGGACACTACCTTAACGCCTGCCTCATACAGACCGCGAGCAACAGCCTCGTTTCCGAGGAGTAATTTTTTCATATGATAAAACCTCCGTGAGATTCAATTTACTTTTGATTTCTGAGATCAAGAACGCGCTTTGCTTTTCCCTGGAAGCGTTCGAGAGACTTGGGCTCGACCAGTGTTACCTTGAGGTCAAGGCCGAGAACACTCTTGAGCTTCTCTTTGATAGTGTTCTGAAGTCTGGTGAGTTCGCCGAAGCTGCCAAGCAGGGTTTCGTCAATGAGCTCTACCTTGACTTCCAATGTATCCATAAATCCGTTTTCACGGCGTACGATGAGCTGATAATGAGGACCGATATGGTTCATACCGACAATAACGCTTTCTATCTGGGAGGGGAACACATTAACACCCTTAATGATAAGCATATCGTCGCTTCTGCCCATAATCTTTTCCATACGGACACCTGTTCTGCCGCACTTGCAGGGTTCGTAATTAAGCTTGGTGATGTCCTTGGTACGATAGCGGAGAACAGGCATTCCCTGGCGGGTCAATGTTGTGACAACAAGCTCGCCGACCTCACCGCCGTCAAGAGGTTCAAATGTATTGCGGTCAACAATTTCGGGGAGGAAGTGATCCTCACAGAAATGAAGTCCGCAGCGAAGCTCACATTCGCCGCTGGCACCGGGACCGCCAATTTCGGTAAGTCCATAGTTGTCAGTGGCAAAAAGACCGAGATTCTTTTCGATCTGAGCTCTCATTTCGGGGGTACAGCCTTCAGAGCCGAAAAGTCCGATACGAAGTTTATAGTCATCAAGAGAATATTCACTTTCAGCAAGAGATTCGCCGAGGTAAACAGCATAAGAAGGGGTAGCAACAAGACCTGTTACACCAAAATCACGCATAAGCATAAGCTGACGCTGAGTATTGCCTGATGAGGCTGGAATTACAGTACAGCCGAGCTTTTCAAGACCGTAGTGCAAACCGAGAGCACCGGTAAACAGACCATATCCGAATGATACCTGGAAGATATCCTCACTTCTGGCGCCTGCAGCATAACAGACGCGAGCCATCATATCTGCCCAGTTGTTTAGATCCTGCTGGGTATAAAGACCTACAGTAGGCTTACCGGTTGTTCCTGATGAAGCGTGAACGCGCACGATATCCTTCATAGGAACCGCCATCATACCTGTTGGATAGGTTTCTCGCATATCATCTTTCGAAGTAAATGGTATGTATTTTATATCCTTAAGTGTTTTAAATTTATCGCCGCTTGTGATTCCTGCCTCACCCAGCTTCTTATGGTAGAAGGGGGAGTTGTTATAGCAGTAATCAACCATCCAGCGAAGCCTTTCAAGCTGCATTTCTTCTATTTTGGGGCGAGACATTGTCTCAATTTCTTTGTTATAGAACATATTTCCGCATCTCCTTAACTCATTGCTGAAAATTATAACATAATATGTATTACATTTACAATATTAAATATGCAAAATGAAAGGATAATTCGAAAACAGTCGAATTATCCTTTTAAATATTTAGTCAACAAGACTTCCTTCATAGAAGAATTCATATTTTTTACGGCATTTTTCTGTTGTTCCGCCTGTTGCAAGGCTTACAACAAAACAGAGAGTGAAGGAAATGAACATTGCTGCAACAGCGAAAATCGGACCGCAGTCCATAACTTTGCCGAGTCCAAAGGGCATTTCCCAGCTGTTTACAAAGAGCTTTGCAATAACAGGGGGAAGCGCAATGAAGAATCCGCTGAGCATACCTGCCCATCCGCCTGCCTTGTTGAGTCCTCTCCAGTAAAGTGCGATAAGATACGGGGAAAGAAAAGCACCGCTGATGATACCCCAGGAATAGCTCATCATATCGAGAATCGGAGTGTCGGAATTTGCAACAAAATAGCTTACTGCGATAAACAAAACACAGAAAACTTTTGTAAGCACAGCCTGAGTTTTGGGGGAGATATTATTATTGATCTGTCCCTTTACAATATCCATAGTAAGAGTTGAACAGGCTGTTATTGTAATTGAGGAAAGAGTGGAAACAGATGCTGCAATAAGAAGAACAAGTACAATACCCAACAGAATATTGGGGAGACCTGCCTGATTGAGCATATTTGGAACTATATAATCGACTCCGCCTTCAGGGAGCTCTGAGAAGAATACGTGACCGAAAGATCCAATAAAGTATCCGCCGCCGGAAACAAGAAGACAGAATACGGTGGATACTACAGTACCGCGAACAACTTCTTTTTTATCTTTGATTCCGTAATATTTATGTATCATCTGAGGGAGTCCCCAGGTTCCGAGAGAGGTCATAATAATTGTAGCCCAGAGACTGAGATGATTTTTTGATGAAAGGCCAAGCTTATCAGTTTCCAGGGCGAGTTTTTCAAGACCTTCGGTAAGGCCGCCAACTTTATCGGATTTAATAACAAAGAAAATAAGAAAAATTACACCGATAAACATTATAAGTCCTTGAATGAAATCCGCCTTGAGCTGTGCCAGGTATCCGCCAAGGACGATGAGAACGGCGGACACAAGAGCGATGATTATCATACAGAGAGTTTCATCAATTCCGAGAAGAACGGAGCAAACACTACTCAGTCCCTTGTAAACACTTGCAGAATAGGGAACAAGGAATATGAAAATCACTACAGTGCAGAAGATTTTCATTGCATTGCTGTTGAAACGTGCATTGAAAAATTGAGGCATAGATTTTATTTTCAATCTGCGTGTGGTTTCTCTTGTGCGATTTGCTAGAACAATCCAGGCAAGAAGTGAACCTATAAGAGCATTTCCGATACCTGTAAGAATTGCCCAACCGCCAAAGCCCCAGCCCGTTTTGCCGGCATAGCCGATAAACATAACGGCGCTGAAATAAGCTGTGCCATAGCTTAGTGCGGATATCCATCCGCCTGCGCTTCTGCTGCCGACGGTAAAGCTTGTCATACTTTCTCCGCTTTTCTTGTTAAGTAGTCCGATGACAAACATAAACAATATGTATGCACCGATTACAATCCAAAGTGTAGCTTCTCTGCTCAAATCAATCTCTCCATAACTTTAGTGATTTTATGCTTTTAATTGCTAAAGCGTAAAAAGATGATATTACATTTTCTGACAAATGTCAATAGATAAATAAAAAGGAGAGGACAATACCTCTCCTTTTGGTTTATGATTTTACCTCGCTGCCTGAAGCGAGCAAACGGGAAGCTTCCATAACACGGGTTAAATAGATAGCGGAAACGCTTGCTGTGTCTGTTCCGTTTATTGAGCAGACAAACCGGTTAAAATCAGCTTCATAAAATTTCAAAGTATCATCAGGTCTGTTATAGCTGTCGAAATAAGACACCGTAACAGTCAGTGAAGGTGTTTTTGATGAAGCTTTTGTTTCCCAGCTGGCTGTATATGCGCTGCTCAGAACAGACAGGAAATTTCTGTAATTATCAAGTGAAAGCTCTTTGTTTCCGTTAAAAATATGGTATTCGTAATACTCATCATCGCCTGAGAGAGCAGTTCGATTTATATCAAAACTGTATTTTTCACCGCTGAATTCGACAGTTACAGACTCAACGGCGTTGATACGGAACAGTCTCAATTCTCCGGAACGATAGAATGACAGCGAGGATGACAGCAATGTCTCAGCCTGAAGAGGATCGATATTGTAAATTACATCAATTCCTTTGAGCTTTGCGTAGCAGTAAGTGGATTTATCGGTTTTTCCGATATATAATGTCTGCTCTTTGCCGTTTCGGACAAATGTGACGATAAGAGACGGATCATCAAGGCCGTATTCAGAAAGTGTACTTTTGCTTGGAGCACTGCACAGGGCTGACTCAGCCGAAAGGTAAATAAGCTCATTTGCAAGAGCAGTAGCATTAACATCGTTTACTGCTGTTTTAACAGGAGCAGTGATTATATGGCTGTGGCCATAAGACTGATCACTTCTGTCATCGCTTGAATATGGTTCAATAACGATCTTTTTGGGGATTGATGTGCCGCTTAGCTTTATAGTTCCTATCTCAACGGATTCAACGTTCTCATCTGTTTTAGAGAAAAAGTCAGTATCGATAAAATATCCTTCGCCTTCAAATACGGCAAGAGATATTTCAGTAATATAGACGGATTTTTCATCACCGTTAAAAGTAAGGTAATAAATATTTTCCGATGTTACGATTGAACTGCCGATATCAAAATTAACGTTGGAACCGTCTTTGTATGATATTTCGAAACGTGCAGAAGGAGAATCAAGCCCATAGTCTGATGGTACAATAGGTGAGTCAGATGTGCTGATTATTTTGTAATTGTAGCCGAGACAATACGCGTAGTACCATACATACTCGATAAAATCATTGCAAAGAGGTACGTTTCTGTCGATCTCTTTGATGTACAGATTTGATGTCGTCTTGTCGCGGAGTATAGTGAATTTTCCATTATTGTTGGTGAGGACAATTGAATCTACATCGCTGCTTTCCTTATCGATCAGAAGATCACCGCTTGTATTTTCAATAAACCCCTCATCGACAGGGTGTTCGTGTTCTGCAGGTGATTCTGTGAATTTATCGTTTCCGCTGTCCTTCGGTCTGAGTAGGAGGGCTGCAGCACCACCGAGTACGATACACAGGCACAGCATAATGAGAAGAATACGTTTTTTCTCTCTCACAGGAATCGCCTCCTGATATACACAAAGACACCCAGTGCAAGGATAACAATAGGTACAATCAGTGTGAAGATAACCGTGATAGCAGAAAGAGAAGAATCGTCAATGGAAAAATCGACATCAGAAAGATATTTTGCCTGAATGTCAACAGATACATCGCCCATACCTGTAAATTCATCACATATACCCATTAAAAGAGAAAAGTTTCCGTACTGAGAGCTTGAAAATACATCGGTGTGATAGAGAGAAGAGGGAGCGAGTACAACATTGCTCTGAATTTCAGCACCGTTGGAGTCTGTGCCGTACTGAGTAG
This sequence comes from Acutalibacteraceae bacterium, assembly GCA_045604965.1. Classification (GTDB taxonomy): domain Bacteria; phylum Bacillota; class Clostridia; order Oscillospirales; family Acutalibacteraceae; genus JAISGQ01. Next base: position 20,676 of record JAZUPB010000034.1, on the reverse strand, counting down.
AGATTGCCATTACTGTCTTCTGACCTGCACCGTTGCCTGTGTTTTTAACAGAATCGTATTCATCGGCAGAAGCACAGGCATAACCGCCTGCTGTGGAAGTGAGTATTGCATTGGTTGTTCTCTCGTTGCTGCTGTCAAAAAGAAATTCGATATTGTTTGCCATTATAACGCGTGTGTTCTTTCCTTCCTCAGAAAGCTTTGCAGTAAGTGATGAGTCAGCATACTGAGCATAAAAATAGCTGTCGAGAGAAGAACCTGCAACAATGCTCGATCTGTCACTTTCATAAACAATATCCGAGGTGTATTTCATGCCCCAGTTTTCAAGAAGCGCATTTAAATTGGGCATTTCCGGAGCAGATGCAATTGTGAAAACGATAAGTGTTTTTCCGTATGCACCGTTGTTATATAACCATTCCTCGATCCTTGCTGAGAGCCAGGTTGAAATATCCTCACGGGGAGAGGGAAGAATAAGTATTTCCGCATTTTCGGGGATTTCACCGTTCATGCTCATTACTGCAAGTTCATATCCGTTTTTTTCTAGAGAGGTAAGGAAATACGCACATTCGGAATCTGCTTCTATGTCATTGATATATGCTGCGACAGGAAGTGTGTCGCGCTCAAGAGCGACAGTGCGTATTGCTGATGTAAGTTCGGATTCTGCATATGAACTTGATATTTCATAGTCATCAGCAGAAACATCATAGTAATAGTAGGAGTCCATAACATACTGCAGATAGGGAAGCATATCGTAGAAGGATGTAACACGAACCCTTCCGGTATCCTTATTCAATACAATTATTGAATAATCAGAAAGCTGATTTTTATATTCGCTGAGATGCTCCTCGTTGAGTATTTGTGGTGTTCTTGTCAGATCAACGTGTTCGATGGTGATATGATCTGAATAAGCCGCGTAACGCATTATAAGCTCGTGAGCCTGCGGAATCTGTTTATAAGGATCGAATTCGCTGTTTGGAGAGGTGCAGGCTTCTTCAGAAGCGAGAATTGTTATGGCAATATCTTCATCGAGAGATCTTAGGATCGATTTGGTGGATTCAGATAAGGAATATGTTCCGTCATCTGTAAGATCAAGATTAAGAAGAGGATAGCGGTCAGCCAGGGCTGATGCAAGAATGTTTACAATAAAAATCGTAATGAGAAAAACAGCGGTAATAAGCAAAGACATCGATCCGTGTCTTGATTTAGTGCTTTTTGCATCGCTTTTAATTTTATTGAAAAAACGTGTGCGTGCTCCGTTTTCATTTTTGATAAAAGCTTTTGCACGAACAGCGAAAGGAATTGCTTCCTCCTGATTATCAGGTTCGTCGGGAATATCTGCTGAGGGTGAAACTGAAGAAAGCTTGTCAAGCATTTCGTCGATGTTTTCATTGGAAGTGCTGTAGTTTGTTTTCTTTTCTTTGCTCATAATGCACCTCCTCAGCTCCAGCGACGGCGTTCAATTACCCTGATGGTCAGGAAAATGAACAGGGCGAAAACGGAAAGGAAATAAATAAGGCTGGCGAAATCGAGAACGCCGATTGTAAAATGATCATACCGCTCTGCAAATGATATCTTGGATACGGCAGAGATAATGTATTTGTTTTTTGTAAACAAGGGTATGATTATATCGATAAGCATAAAGATTATGTTTATCGTAAATGTAAGCATTGCGGCTACAGCCTGACTTTCGGTCATACTTGAAATGAACATTCCAAGAGCAATAAATGTTGCACCGTAAAAAAGGGTACCGATGATATTGCCGAAAATAAGAAGCCAGGGCGGAGTGATGAAAATAGCCATTACACAGGCGTAGACGAGGGTGAAGAGTACACATATGCCGTAAATTATGAAGGCGGCAAAAAATTTACCGAAGACGATAGATGAAATGCTGACAGGTGAGGTGATAAGCACCTGATCAGTTTTATGTCTGCGTTCTTCGCTGAAAAGCCTCATAGTAAGAATCGGTATCAGCAGAAGAACAAAATATCTCATACCTGCGTAAATGTCTGTAAAATATGAAGAGACACCGTAGGACATAATCGACTGAAAATATATACTTGAAAAAAGAAGGTAAGCTGCACAGAACACATATCCAACAGGAGAACGAAAATATGTGGCAAATTCTTTTTTTATAATTGCTTTCACTTATTGTCCTCCTTATCAGTGAGAGATATGAATATTTCCTCAAGACTGGGTTCGAAGCTTCTTAATTCAAGGATTACAAATCCATTTTCGGAAACAGCTTTTGAAATGCTGCGTCTGACCTCATTGTTGCCGCTGCAGTATACGGAATACTCAGCAGAAGAAGGTTTTGTGTTCAGAATATCAACGCTTGATACTCCAGGGACATTCCGAAGAATGTTAAGAACATCTTTATGGTTTCCTTCGACAGTGATTCTGAGGTTTGAATCACCCGTTGTTCTGCCGAGTTCGGCTGTGCTGCTGTCGGCAACGACCTTGCCGTGATCGAGCATTATTATCCTGCTGCATATGGCCTGCACTTCGCTGAGGATATGACTTGAGAGAATTACGGTGTGCTTTATGCCAAGCTTTCTGATAAGAGAACGTATCTCGATTATCTGAGCCGGGTCAAGTCCGATGGTAGGTTCATCAAGAATAAGGACAGGAGGATTGCATACCAATGCCTGAGCAATGCCGACTCTCTGACGATAACCTTTGGAAAGGTTTCCGATCAGACGATGGCGTACTTTGGTTATTCCTGTAAGCTCACATACTTCACTCAAGTGCTTCTCTTTTGGTAGCAGACAGCCCTTAAGCTCATAGATAAAGTTGAGATATTCATTTACCGTCATATTGAGATACAAAGGAGGCTGCTCAGGAAGGTATCCGATCCTCGATTTGGCCTGAGAGGGACTGTCAACAATATCACAGCCGTCAATTGAGACACTTCCCGATGTAGATGAAAGATATCCTGTGATAATGTTCATTGTAGTGGTTTTACCGGCACCGTTTGGACCGAGAAAACCTACAATTTCACCTTCCTCGACTGTAAAGGAAACATCATTTACAGCAAGAACCTTGCCATATTTTTTTGTCAAATGGTGAACCTGTATCATCAAATCAATCCTTTGAGATTATTGCTCAATTCCGAGCAGATTTTCGATGTTTTTGTGGAGGATCTTTTCCATATCTTCATTAGAAAGTTCACAGCGGCGAAGCCACTCAAGTTCTGTTGCCGGATCCCACATCGGAAAGTCCGAGCCGAAAAGCATTCTGTCAGAGCCCCAGAGCTTGATCAGTTCGCGCATCTTGGGGAAATCGTTTATAAAGCCGTATGTAGATGATGTATCGACCCAGCATCTGCGATCGAGAAGAGTCTTAATTGCAGTATCAGGCTCAGACCAGCCGCCGAAATGTGCGGCGATGCAGTCGAGCTTCGGGAAAGTATCTATAATGTTGGCGAGACGCTGGGGCTTTGACCATTCGTAACGGTAATCGCCTGTATGAAAAAGTATGGGGAGTCGTCCCTGGGCTGCTTCATAAATAGGCATTGCACGTTCTTCGTCAATAAGAAATTCCTGAAAGTCAGGGTGAAGCTTTATTCCTTTGAAGCCCATATCCATTACGCGCTCTATTTCACCTGGTATATCGTCGAAATCGGGGTGCATAGCAGCAAAAGGTATAAATTCAGGATGCTCTGCACACTGCTGAGCAAGGAAATCATTTATTGAACGTACCTGATGTGCTGTTGTGGCAACGGAATGTACAACATATTTTGTAACACCTGCAGCGCTGCCCATTTTGATAAGCGTTTCGGAATTTCCGAGAAAGCCCATATCTGTATCGTAAAAATTGCCTACAGAAGCAGTTGCTTTTGCGGCTATTTTTTCAGGGAAAATGTGTGCGTGCATATCTATGATTTTCATTTTTACTTCCTCCGAATGAATTTTATCACAGCTCAATGTTTTTTGTGTGACGATAGTTTGAACACGATTTTTCTAAGCTTATTATTGCATCTTATTCCCATTGAACATTAATGTCAAGAAAAACGGCACGGTAAATTTGCCATAAAATATAAAGAATTATTTTATATAAATAACAGAAGATATCTTCAGAACAAATATCGGAGGATATAAACGTATGAAAGTCAGAATGAACAGACGTGGAACAGTAAGGTGTATAACCTTTTCTCTTGCTGTATTTGCTGTTTCGGTTATTTTTGCAATAACAGGCTGGGTGGGATATATAAAACAGAAGCAAATTAATGAATATGGATTCCAAAGATCGCTTCTCAGCTTATCGGAATCCGTTGACGGAATTGACGTTACCCTGAAAAAAACATTATGTGCAGGTTCGGCGGAGCAGTTTGCTGCATTGGCGGCAAAGCTTTGTACAGATGCTGCAGCGGCAAAATCAGAGCTCGGACAGCTGCCTGCTTCAGTAGGGGAACTCAATGATGTAAATCGCTTTATCTCGCAGGTGGCTGATTATGCAGTATCACTGTCGAATAAACGTTATCTGGATGAAGATCTTACAGAAAAAGAACTTGAGCAGATGAGAAATCTTGAAAAATATACTGCAAAGCTCAGGCTGACTCTCGATGAACTCATTGCAAGGAGTGCGGACAGCAATCTTTGGCCGGGAAGCAGCAAAACGCTGATTGATGCAAAACAAAAAGATTACCTCGGCAATGTCTCAGATAATTCGCTGGATGTAATGGCGGATGATTTTACAGATTATCCGACGCTGATATATGACGGGCCTTTTTCAGATCACTTATATGATAAAAAAGCTGAACTTATAAAGGACAAAATAAAGGTATCAAAAGAAAAAGCAAAAGAAACTGCAGAAAAGTTTTCAGTAAAAAGTGAAATAGAATTTTTACGGTCAATAGAGGGAAACCTTCCTTTGTACGTTTTTGGCGCGGAGGGTATAGAGGTTGGTGTAACAGTGCAGGGTGGTCATATTGCATATATGATCAACAGCAGATCAGTAAATTCATCAAGACTTGATGAAGACGACGCAGAGAAGATTGCAGAGAGATATCTTAGAGAACACGGATTTGACAGTGTTTACAGTCATTATTATGAAATAAACTCAAACTGCTGTGTTATGAATTTTACTCCGATACAGAATGGCACTGTGATTTACCCCGATATGATAAAGATATCTGTTGCCCTTGATAACGGAGAAGTAGTAGAGTTTGATGCAGGAGATTATATAATGAATCATCGTGACAGAGGCGCATTTTCTCCGCAGAAAACAAAAAAAGAAGCACGGGATATAGTCAGCCGTCAGCTTGAGATCGAAGATGTTCGCTTAGCGCTTATTCCCGCAGGCGGAAAAAATGAAGTGCTGTGTTGGGAATTTCTCTGTGAGGCAGATGACGATACCGAGGTTCTGGTATATGTAAATTCCGAAAATCTAAAAGAAGAGAAAATATTATTGATTGTTGATAACGAAAACGGAAAACTTACTGTTTAAAAACTGCAGGCTTTTGCCTGCAGTTTTTTCATCACAGCATAATATCTTTGATTTGAGGAGATTGTGCAATATTTGTTGTGCAATATTTAGGCATAAAGAATTAACATTTATATGGAAATAATTACAATAATCTGTTATAATAATTATTCAAACACGAGTAAATACAATGCAAAGGAGCACAACATATATGAATTTTGTTTTTATATCACCCAATTATCCTTCAGGACACTGGAAATATGTTTCTGCTCTGAGAAATATCGGAGTTAATGTGCTGTGTATAGGTGATGCGGGAGATGAAACTTTTCCTGCAATTTTAAGAGGCAGTATGACAGAATATTACAGAGTCACTGACCTCCATAATTATGATGAGGTATACCGTGCCTGTGCTTATTTTATACACAAATACGGCAGGATAGATTGTGTCGAATCACTTAATCCTTACTGGCGCGATCTGGAAGCGGAGATTAGATATGACTATCATATTGACGGTCTATTAAAAGAACAGCTTGATGTTTTGCTTAACCTTAAGAAATCTCTTTCTCTTGCCGAATCCGCAGGAGTTAAAACCGTGCCCAACGAAAAATTGTTATCTTTGGCAGGGGCAAAGCGCTTTGCTGATAAATACGGATATCCGATCTCTGTTTTTCCAATAGAAAACAAGCGCCTGCCTTCAATGTATATAACAGGAGAAGCTCAGCTCGAACTGCTTTTAAAAGGCAAAACAAAAGAAGGATATATGCTTTGTGCTGTTCCGGATGGTGAATATTTAAGCTGTGATGGAATAGCAAACAGCAATAACGAGGCGGTCATATGTTCTGTATCGGAGTTTGCAGAGCCGCCTGAAAAGGTTTCCGGTGAAAACGGATTGTTGGCTTTCTGGTCTGCAGCCGCTGACGATAAAATAAAGGAAATCAACAATAATCTTCTCAAGGCTTTTGGACTTGGTCGCGGCTTTTTCCATTTCAATTTCATAAAGCTTTCATCGGCTGTAAGCGGTATAGGAAAGAAAGGGGACTATGTTCTTATCAGAGCGGAATTCAATCCCCCAGCTGAATACGTAACCGATGCTGTGTGCTGTGCAGCGGACAAGGATATATATGATGTGTGGGCAAGGATAAATACAGGAGAAGACATAAGCTGTGACGCAGATATATCCGGCGTCGTAGGTTGTGCTGCCCGTCGCTTTGACCGCTCGTATAAGAATACTCACGAAAAGATTCTTCGAAGACTCGGCACAAAACTTCATACACATATTCGTACAATGGGTGCAGGAAGTGAAGTGACGGGTGATTATATCTACATTTTCAAATGTGAATCAAAGGCAGAAACAAAGCGCTGTATACGCTATATACAGGAGGATTTTGCATCCCCGAAAATTCCTCCCAAGGCCGTACCGGGCAAGGCTGTAAAAAAGAACGATGCCGCGCTTGTAAAGGCTGCAAAGGTTTCTGATTAAATTAACAGATAAGGAACTAAAAAATGTCAGTTATTGAAACGAAAAATCTTACCCTGACCTACGGAGTGGGGACACCCTTTGAGCGTACTGCGCTGAAGGACTGTTCACTTAAAATAGAGCAGGGCGAATATATAGCTGTAATCGGACATACAGGATCAGGAAAATCCACGCTTGTACAAATGCTCAACGGATTGCTCAAGCCGAGTTCAGGAAAGGTATATCTCGACGGAAGAGATATATGGGCAAAGCCAAAGGAGATAAAAAAAGTCAGATTCAAGGTCGGAATGGTGTTCCAGTTTCCCGAATATCAGCTTTTTGCAGAGACAGTAAGGGAAGACATTGCTTACGGTCCGACAAACCAGGGTTATGACGACAATGAAATAAATGCTATAGTTGAGGATACTGCAAAGCTTGTGGGTATTTCCGCGCTGCTTGACAAGTCTCCCTTTGATCTTTCCGGCGGTGAGAAGCGACGTGCAGCAATTGCAGGTGTAATGGCAATGGCGCCTAAAGTCCTTATTTTGGACGAGCCTACAGCAGGTCTCGATCCCCGCGGCAGAGAGATGATTCTTGACCTTGTCGACAAGTACAGACAGGAAACAGGAGCTACAATTATTCTCGTTTCACATTCAATGGAGGATGTTGCCGCAAGAGCAGAGAGGGTAATTGTTCTTAATGACGGAAAACTTGAAATGCAGGGTTCTGTAAGAGAAGTTTTTTCACGTGCAGAGGAGCTTTCTGTAATGGGGCTTAAAATTCCTCAGATCACACAGATTTTTATGGAACTTAAGAAACAGGGATTTTATTCCGAAGGTTCTGTCTTCAGTATTGATGAAGGTGTAAAAGAAGCACTTCGTCTTCTTGGGAAAGGAGGCGTTGACTGCGATGAGTGATATTACATTGGGACAGTATTTTCCGGGCAGCAGCTTTTTTCATAAGCTGGATGCACGAACCAAGCTTTTGTGGCTGATAATGATGATCGTTCTGATTTTTGTTGCAAACAATCTTCTTGCAATCGGTCTGATGCTCTTTATGACAATATTGTCAGTACTTCTTACAAAGGTTCCCGTAAAGCTGTATTTCAAAGGACTTAAGGCAATATGGATCATTCTGATCATTTCTGCAGCATTGAATATTTTTTATGTAAAAGGTGAAGGCGAACCTCTTGTTTCCTGGTGGAAAATAGAAATATATGTGGAAGGCATCAGGCAGTTTATAATAATTTCACTCAGACTTGTGTCGCTTATAATCTGCAGCAGTGTGCTCTCTTTCACTACATCTCCTACATCACTTACAGGCGCGATAGAATGGATCCTTTCTCCGCTTAAAATATTCGGAGTAAAGGTTCATGAGCTTTCTATGATGATGACTATCGCACTTCGCTTTGTTCCGACTCTCCTTGAGGAAACGGAAAAGATAATGAGCGCTCAGAAAGCAAGGGGCGCCGATCTTGACACGGGAGGCCTCTTGAAAAAAGCCAAGGCGCTTATTCCTGTTCTCATTCCGCTGTTTGTTTCTTCTTACAGACGAGCATTTGACCTTGCAACTGCAATGGAGTGCCGCTGTTATACAGGTGACGGCAGCAGAACAAAGCTCAATGTGCCTAAATTCAGATTTATAGATTTCTTAATGTTTATTGGCGGGTTGATTTTAATTGCGGCAGTAATTCTGCTTAATATAAATATGTTCGGATGGTCATATGACATATTCGGAATTAAGGTGATCTGATGATTAAAACAAATTTTCATACTCATACCTACCGCTGTCTTCACGCTGACGGCAGTGAGGAGGATTTTGTACTTGAGGCAATAAAATGCGGTTTTACCGAGATCGGAATTTCCGATCACGGTCCGGAACCGACAAATACAATAGGCTACAGAATGTTGTGGGAAGATATAGACGATTATCTTGACACACTTACGCAGCTTAAGAAAAAGTACAGTGACAAAATCAAAGTGTATTCGGGGTTTGAGTATGAATTTATGCGTACAGATATACCCTTTCTCAGAGAAATAAAGGCAAGGGAAGATGTGGATTATTTTGCGCTTGGCCCGCATTCATTTCTTGACGAACAGGGTATAAGACACGATTCATTCTGCATAAAGGATAAGAGTGAGTTTCTGCCTTATGCAAAAGGTGTTGTTGAGGCAATGGAAACGGGACTGTATTCGTTTGTGGCACATCCCGACCTTTATGTTTACACAATGAAGAACCATTGCAAAGAAGCTGACGAAGCGGCGGAAATAATCGCTGGAGCGGCAAGAGATATGGATATACCGCTGGAAATTAATGCTAACGGTATGAGAAGAGGCGTATTTAACTGGGACGGAGTCAAAAGATATCTGTACCCGTACTGGCGATTCTGGGATAAAGTTGCAGAAATCGGGGCAAAGGTCATAATCGGTTCGGATGCCCATTCTCCAAAGCTTCTTTGTGACGATTTTTTCAGAGAAGCTGAAAAATTTGCCTTGGAACGCGGAATAACTCCTATTGAATATACCGGAGAAATGTTATGAGCAGATTTGATTGTGTAATATGGGACTGGAACGGTACACTTATTGACGATGTCCGTATAGCCTGCGGAGCGGTCAACGATATTCTTGATCAGCTGGGAAGAGAGCCCATTGATATGAATGATTACTATCATCTTATGAGAGATGGTATGGATCACTATTATGATTACCTTTTTTATCCCGACAAGGCGCCCTTTGAACAGCTGGTTGTCTGGTTTTCAAAATACTATGACAACAGAGTGAAAACAGCTTCGCTTCACAGCGGAACTTATGAGACGCTCAGTAAGCTTCATCAGGCAGGCGTTTTGCAGACTATTGTTTCATCAAGTCACAAAGATAAGGTGCGCAGAGATGCGTCGGCTTTTGAAATTGACGAATTTTTCGATGAAATACTTGGCGCTGATGATCTACTGATAAAGAGCAAGACTGAGCGTGCTAAGCTATACCTCGAAAGAAAAGGCATATCACCTGACAGAACATTGGTGGTCGGAGATATGATCCACGATATGGAAACAGCCGCAGGTATAGGCGCTGAATGTGTGATAATACCGAAAGGTCATCAATCTGAAAGCGTTCTTGTGAAAAAAGGAGCAGCTGTTATTAAAGATATAAGTGAGGTTGTTTCTCTTGTAATATAAAGGAGTTTGCTATGGACAGATACAGTGAAATAAGATCAAATATTCTTTATATGGCAGAAAAAAACGATGATATAAAAGCGGTAATAGAAATAGGGTCTCAGACAAGAAGTACTGTAAAAGCCGATGAGTATTCGGATCTTGATGTGCTTATCCTTACGGATAGTCCCGAAGCTTTTCTTGATGATGATAAAATACTCTCAAAGATAGGCGAGATTAAGATTTCTTTTGCGGAACCGACTTTCGGAGGCGGAAAAGAACGCAGAATACTTTTTGATGGTTCTTTAGATGTAGATTTTATTGTCCTTACACAGGCACAGTTTGACGAATTGATCCGCAATCACTTTGTCGATGTTATTTTTGCAAGAGGATATAAGGTGATATATGACATTGCATATGCTGCGGAGAGATTATCGGGCATAGAATGTGACAAAGTCTATTACGAGCTTATGTCTGAAAGTGAATATAATAACCTTGTAAATGATTTCTGGTTTCATACGGTGTGGGCTGCAAAAAAGATATGCAGGGGAGAGCTGTGGACTGCAAAAATGTGCATTGATGCATATCTGAAAGGATATCTTATGAAAATCGCCGAGCATTATCATATTTGCAAATACGGCGAGAAATACGATGTCTGGCACAACGGAAGAATGGTTGAAAAGTGGGCGGATGAAGAAATAAAGGACAAACTGACTCGATGCTTTGCAAAGTACGATGCAAAAGATATGGCAGATGCCCTAAAAAACACAGCGGAGCTTTTCGGTATGATGGCAAGAGCATATGCGCAGAAGAAAGGTGTTTCCTATCCCTTCGAAGCAGAAGCGTATGCAAGTATGTTGGTAAAATCTCTTCTGTGAAAGGATATTTAAGCTATGGAGAATATAATAAATTTTCTTATAAAAGCTAAAAAGGCGACATATGCCGGAAAGGGTGCTGAATCGGTATCAACACGGCCGATGTCTCACGATCTTGAATATCGTGAAGGTGAGTTTTTATACTATGATACATATCTCGGCGGAGATAAATTTGCCGGTGAGGAAGCACTGTGGATAAATGAAAAACCTTACTGGAGTATGAATTACGCAGGAAGGGTTACGGACAATAGGTTCAGCGGAGATTTTCTGAAAAATGCACTGCTGAATGTTCCGTTTGAGATGCCATTTCGAGGACCTTTGGAATTTACAGAAGACAGATATACATATAAATGTACAGTGGACGGCGATTTCAATTGGTTCCAGGGAAGAGAAGTAATCCTGTATGACTCTGATGAAGTTTATGAATGTTATTTCCACGGAGGAATAATTAAATAATAAGACATATATCAAAAAGACCTTGAGAACTTATTCTCAAGGTCTTTTTTCTCTGTTCAGTATTTTTCTTATTTCTTCTGAATTTTCTTTTAAATAACAGTATTCTGTTTTATCTGCCAAATCCAGATACTTTTCAAGCTCCCTCGAATTAATGATATGTAGTACGTGAAGTGCCATTATTTTCTGATATTCAATCTCATAGTCATTCTTATATTTATCTCTGTGCCAGAATTCAATTGCATACTTTTCGGCCTTATCAGGATAGATATATGCTAATGATTTAAGCGCAAGTCTTTCGGTGTATTCATCGCCTGAATTTAAAAAGTCGAATATAAGATTATGCAGTCCATCCTGAATATTATAATCTTTTAAGCTCTCTGCAAACTGCCATTTTGCATTTATATAATTAATTGTCAATGACTTTTTACAGAGTAATGAGTACCATTCAGGATATTTCAACAACTAGCTCACTATACGGCTGCATTCATTATCCCTTGCAATTCCAAACAACATATTATCAAGCGTTTGTTGGGAAGCTACATTTGGTGCGGTCTTTTCTATTATTTCAAATATAATGCTGCACATTTCATCAAATTCATTCAAGTCAAGTTCCCATTCACCGTTATCATTCAGTTCATTCCATTGAGGATGAATTTTATCAGCTTTTTTTTGAATCTGATGACGCTTTTGCGCAATCTGTTTTCATAATCAGTACGCATAATTAACTCCTTGATAGATGTAAATTCAGTATGTATAAAATTATGCCAATGAGAAAATCATAATTCGTTCCCGTGCGTTATTACTATCAAACAGGTCACCGCAGTCTATTTCATCATAAAACATAAGCTCGTTCACGGTCATAAGATATGAAATATACTCATCTGACGGATAATAAAAAAACAAAATTATTTCTCTTGGATTCTCATAATAAGATTCTATGATCCTCGCCATCACTTTCCGAAGCAGCTCTGCAGAAAAGGGATTGAAAAAATAGCATCGGGTGACTTTTGCCGGAACTTTATACTCTTCGGCTCTTGCCAGGATAAATTCTGTTTTTGCTTTTGAAACGGCAGTTTTCTGATTTTCTATTGCACTCTGATATATCTGTTCATCGTATTCAATTCCTATTGTTTTTGCCTTGATCTGATGGGAGAGAAAGAAATCTACACGTCCCTTTCCGCATCCATAGTCTAAAATCACATCGTCACTGTCAATGAGTTCACACTCGGCCAAACGCTTTAAAACAGAATATGGTGTAGGTTCATAAGGGTATCGATATTGGTCAGAGTTTGAATCATCACGACCGATTGTTTTTATTTGCAGGAGCTTGTCCCATATAATTTCGTTATCCTTCATTTTAAGCCTCTGTCAATAACATAAATTTAAGATTATCTGTAAACATTATATCAGCACGTCTTTTTTTCCAATTCGGTACATACGTTATATATTGTAATTCTAATTAAGATTAAGAACTCATAGATATTGGTATATAATCTGCTTTGCTGCGATAAATTATAATAAAACAGCGTCGAAAGAAAATCCGACGCTGTTTTTATTATAAAATATTATTTTACTGCATCAAATGCCTGAGAGAGATCGTTTATTATATCCTCAACGTTTTCGATGCCGACAGAAAGTCTGAGCAGATCGGGGGAGACACCGCAGGCTACAAGCTCGGCGTCAGTAAGCTGACGGTGAGTAGTGCTGGCAGGATGAAGGATACAGGTTCTCGCATCTGCAACGTGGGTAACTATAGCACAAAGCTTGAGTGCATCCATAAATACTGTTGCAGCTTCTCTGCCACCCTTGATGCCGAATGTTACTACGCCGCAGGTGCCGTCAGGCATATATTTGCTTGCGAGCTCATAGTATTTATCGCCCTCAAGAGAAGGATAGGAAACCCAGGCGACCATATCGTGCTCCTTGAGCCACTTTGCAACAGTAAGAGCATTCTGGCAGTGACGGGGCATACGGAGATGAAGAGTTTCTGTGCCGAGATTAAGCAGGAAACCATTCATCGGAGACATTATAGCACCCATATCTCTCATAATATGAGCTCTGCATTTTGCAGCAAATGCAGCTTTGCCGAAATGCTCGGTATAAATAAGTCCGTGATAAGATTCATCGGGAGTGGTGAATGCAGGATACTTGCCGTTTGTCCAATCGAAGTTGCCGGAATCTACAATAACGCCGCCCAGTGCTACTGCGTGACCATCAAGATACTTGGAAGTGGAGTGAATAACGATATCAGCACCCCATTCAATAGGTCTGCAGTTGATAGGAGTAGGGAAGGTGTTGTCAACTACAAGGGGAACATTGTGAGCGTGTGCGCAGGCAGCCCATCTTTCAATATCAAGAACACAGAGAGAGGGGTTTGAAAGAGTTTCGCCCCATACACATTTTGTATTCTCCTTGAAAAGAGCGTTAATTTCTTCGGTGGTAGCATCGGGAGAAATAAAATCAACTTCTATTCCAAGCTCGCGGAGAGTTTTATTGAAAAGATTGAAAGTACCGCCGTAAACTTCGGAAGAAGAAATAACATGATCTCCGGAATGGCAGATATTTACAAGGGTAAACATACTTGCAGACTGACCTGAAGCGGTGAGAATAGCAGCAACGCCGCCTTCAAGAGCAGCGATCTTTTTCTCTACAGCGTCACAGGTGGGGTTGGCAAGACGTGTATAGAAGAATCCGTCTGCCTCAAGATCGAAGAGAGCAGCCATATCATCGGAGCTGTCATACTTGAATGTGGTGCTCTGATAAATGGGAAGTACTCTGGGTTCGCCGTTTTTGGGAGAATAGCCTGCCTGTACGCAGTTTGTCTCTATTTTATATTTATTGTTCATACTCTATCCCTCCGTTGAGATGATATTCTCGTTAAAAATAAATATATCACGCACAGTTCTGTCAGTCAAGGAAAATATGCGATAAGAGGTGACGCAAATGGAAGAGGGAAGAAAGACATTATTTGCAAAAAATACAATAATTATGACTGCATCATCTATGGCTGTAAAGCTTCTGGGACTTTATCTGAGTATGCAGCTTGCAAGAAGTATGAAAGCGGAAGGAATGGGTTTGTACAGCCTTGTAATGTCGGTGTATATTCTGGCGTCGGGACTTTCTGTGTCGGGAATGTCAGTTGCGGTTACAAGAATTTCTTCACAGGAGCTTGCGAAGGGTGATGAAAAAACCTGCAGGGGGACTTTGAGACGGTGTATATACATAAGTTTAAGCCTTGCCCTTACAGCTGCATTGCTGATGATTGGCTTATCCGGTGTAATAGCAGAACACTGGCTGAAGGATACAAGAACGGTAAACAGCTTGTGTATTCTTGCCGCAGCGCTTCCCTTTGTCAGTATTTCGGCAATGCTCAGAGGCTGGTATACAGCGAGAAGAAAGATGCTGCCTCCATCACTTTCGCAGTTTTTTGAGCAGGTTGTCAGACTGGTGTCCTGTCTTATATTAGTTCCGAAAATAACAACAGATGCATCAAGCGGATGTCTTGCGGTAGCTATATGTGATCTTATTGCAGAATTTTCAGGGTGTGCACTTATATCGATAATTTATATATGTTCCAAGAAAGAAACATCAAAAGCTCCTGAGAATATAGGAAAACGAATATTTGAACATACATTGCCTATAACCGCATCACATTATCTAACTTCCACACTTCGTACAGTGGAAAGCTCACTTATACCCATATGTCTTGTGGCTTTTGGGTTGAGCAGAGAAGAAGGACTCGCAAAACTTGGAATGATTCATTCAATGGCAGTTCCGCTTATGTTTTTTCCGTCGGCGATGCTTACTGCAGCAGGTACGCTTCTGATACCTGAGATAGTGCGATACAATGCACTGGGGAAAAATAAAAAAGTTAAAAAGACAATCGAGAGCGCGGTTAATCTGACAATAATATGTGCATTTCCAATAAGCGCGGTATTCTTTTTGTTCGGCAGAGAATGGGGTGTTATTGTTTATAATGAGCCGGAGCTTTCAACAATTTTAACAGTGCTTGCTCCGTTGGTACCGTTGATGTACTGTGAAACAATATGCTCGTCGGTATTACGTGGGCTCGGAGAACAGAACAGTCTGCTCAGATATAATGCTGCAGACGGTGTTCTGAGACTTATCTTTATAATATTGCTTGTGCCAAGGATTGGTGTTGCAGGAGTACTTGTGACTATGATTATAAGTAATATTTTTACTCCTGTCATGTGTGTTCTGAGATTAAGAAAAAAAGCAAATGCTTCTGAGTATGCAGGTGCATTTTTGTCGTCGCTTGTGTGCATTTTTGCTGCAGGTTCAATAACATATTTCCTGAAAAAGACCTTATCGGGAATCCCCGATAAGGTCGGTGCAGTGTTATTCAGTATTATTATGGTTCTGATTTATTTCCTGTTTATCCTCGGTTCCACACAAAAGCTAAAAGAGGCGGTTCGCCGTGTCTGTTTACGAATTCCGAAAGCAGTACGGTATATTTCCTGTCGTCGAGGCTCTGCAGATGCTGAAGCAATGCGTCGCGCTCATCATAGCCGTTGAAAGAACCGTAGTATATGCACAGACACAGAACACCTTCGCTTTTCAGAAGTCTCAGTGCAGCATCTATAGCTTTGACACTGGTTTCTGCTTTTGAAAAGATCAAAGGATCACCGCCGGGCAGTCTGCCGAAATTGAATACCACGCAGGAGACTGTACCTGCTTCAGTGTATTTCTCCATGTTTTCGTGACCGTCGCAGATAAGCTCCGCTCGATTGTTCAGATTTTGAGAACGCAGAAGTTCGGCAGTGCTTTCGATAGCTTCTTCTTGTATATCGAAAGCAAATACGTGACCGTTTTCTCCCACAAGCTCGCAAAGCAGAGCAGTATCACGTCCGCGTCCTGCAGTTGCATCAATGCATATATCTCCTGAGTGCACATTAGCGCGTATAAAATCGTGAGCAAGACTCAAGGTGTTAAGCGGCTTCATAAAATCACTCTCTTTCAGAAAAAGCTTAACACTTTTTTATTGCATTTACAAGTAATGGGATAACAGAACAGGAAGTGAAGCACGAGGGGGAAATTCGAACAGCACCGCCATTAAGAGTACCAAGAACTCTGTGTGCGTCAGGGGCACAGTGAAGTCCGCCTCGGACAGCAAATCCTTCATCGGATAATTTTAATGCAAGTGATTCACTGTCAATACCGTTAACAGTTATTGTTGTCAGAGCAGTACGTGAATCTTTTTCCTCACAGGAATGGATGGTAACATTATCGAGTCTTTTAAGCTCATATTCAAGCTGAGTGCAGAATTCCAGCTCGCGACGACAAATATTTTCGATGCCATTAGTGCGTACAAAATCAACACCTGCACTCATAGCTATTATTCCGGGAAGATTAACTGTTCCGCTTTCAAGTCGTTCGGGATATTCATCGGGCTGGAACGGCATCAAAGAATTATTTCCCGTTCCGCCTTCTACAAGAACGCGTAGTTTTGTTTTTTCACTAAGAAGCAGTGTACCGCAGCCCATTATACCATACAATCCCTTGTGAGAAGGAACACAGATAAAATCAGCACCTATTTTTCCCATATTTATCGGAATAACACCTGCGCTTTGCGCGCAATCGATACCAAAAAGAAGATTGTATTCTTTGGCAAGTGTTGAAAGCTCGTATACAGGGAGGATATCGCCGGTTACATTAGATGCGTGAGTGCAGAAAATAAGTTTTGTATTCTTTTTTATAGACTGCTTAAAATTTCTTAAGGTTGCATCTTTATCGTTTCTTACAAAATGTGCCTTGGTTATTTCGATGCCGTGCTGTGCAAGTGAATTTAACGGTCTGAGAACTGCGTTGTGTTCAAGGTCAGATATGATTATATGATCGCCTTTTTGCAGAGTTCCTTTCAGCACCATATTGATCGCTGTTGTACAGTTGTATGTGAAGATACATCTTTCAGGTGATGATAGACCGAAGAACGATGCTGTGTTTTCACGGCATTTAAATAGTTTATCAGCGCAGTTCATTGAAAGAAAATGACCGCTTCGGCCCGGGTTTGCCGAGTATTTTGATGCTCCCGCTGTCAATTCTCTGAGAACTGCAGCGGGCTTTGGTGATGTTGTGGCGGCGTTATCAAGATAAATCATAGTCCGCCTCCTCGTATATGAGTTACCCTTATCCCCGAATCACTGAGAATGTTAAGCGCAGAATCAAGATCACTGCGATAAATTTCCAGCCCCTGACTGCAGCCGTTTGTATCCTGGCTGGGGGAAAGTTTTTTTACCTGAGCAATTATACCTGCGCGGAGAAGAAGTTCCTGACCCTTTATTGTGTGGGTCAGAGATCCTATCGTCAGTATTCTTTTATCCATAATTTACACCTTCATATATAAATAAAAATCCGTCTGCAATATTTTATGCAGACGGATTTTTGAGTGTTACAAAACAAGAGCAACGGCGTGGGATGCGATACCTTCCTGAGCTCCTGTGAAACCGAGTCCTTCCTCGGTGGTTGCCTTAATATTTACCTGAGAAATATCTATATTGCATACCCTTGCGATATTCTCGGTCATCTGAGCGATATACGGGCGAAGCTTAGGTTTTTGAGCGAGTATTGTAGCGTCAATATTACCAATTTCAAAACCTTTTTGACGAATCAGACGGCAAACCTCTTCGAGAAGGCGGAGACTGTCAGCTCCCTTGAATCTTTCGTCGGTATCGGGAAAATGAAGTCCGATATCTCCTAGAGCGCAGGCGCCGAGCAATGCATCCATAACAGCGTGAGTCAGAACATCCGCATCGGAATGTCCTAAAAGTCCGAGACTGTGTGGGATAGATACGCCTCCGATTATAAGAGGTCTGTTCTCAACCAGTTTATGTACATCGTAACCGTGACCTATTCTCATATCAATCACCTCGTAATTATTGCTGAAAAATATAAAAAGGAATGTAGCAGAGCAGCGGTGCGATAACAAGAGCGGGGAGATAATCGGCGACCTTAAGCTTTGTTATCCCCATAATGTTAAGCCCCAGAGCAAGTACCATAAGTGAACCTACAAAGGATATCTGTGCGATTTCATATTCACCGAGCACAGGGGAGAGAAAACCTGAAAAAAGTACCAAAGCACCCTGGAAAAGAAAAACAAAAATCGATGAAAAAATAACGCCGATACCAAGGCTTACCGAAAGCATCATAGAAGATATGAAATCCAGCAGTGACTTGGTGAAAATAAGATCGTTATTGCCTGTAAGTCCTGACTGCAATGAACCGACAATTGTCATTGAACCTACGCAAAATACGAGACAGGCTGTGACAAATCCTTCAGAAAAGCTTCTTTCATTTTTTCCTTTGGAGAACTTTGCAGTGATCTTATCAGCAAGAGTGTTGATACCGTCATCGATTTTGAGCAATGTTCCGATAAATGTACCGAGCACCATACTTATAATAAGTATAATTATATTTCCGCCTTTTACAAGACCGTCAATACCAATCGCTACGGTGCACAGACCGAGAGCAAGCATTACTGCATCAGATATCTTTTTGGGAATACCGCCTTTTATAAGTAATCCTATAGTGCTTCCAAGAAGTACAGTTCCGGTGTTTACCAATACACCAAGCATAAATATTTTGCCTCCGTAAATTAATTTTGGCTGCCAGACAAAGCTGACAGCCTAATAATCAATCAGTAATATTGGTCGATTTTTCGACGATTTCGCTCATTGCCTTGCTGAATGCGCCCCACTCCATCGGATATCGAGCCTGACCGTCCATATGCTTCTGACCGCTGGTTTTATATATGTCTATGCGCCAGGATATACCTTTTCTGTTAGATGGGAAATGATTTCGCCAGCCCAGAATGTCTAGCTTCTGGAGCGCAAGTCTGAAGTTTTCAAGTGCATCGTCGGGAATATCATTTCCACGTTCGCCCTTGATAAGATCTTCTTCATTCTGATCGAAATTTAATATGGGAGTACCGTCTTCAGCGTATGTAATGAGTTCGATGAACGGTTTTTTATTCGCGCCCTCAAGCTTTGCTGCAACAGGATCTTCAGCTACAGCCTGTACGCCTGTTTCAAGTTTTTTTTCTGCGATTTTGACCCAAATATAATTTGCGGCGCTTTTATCTTCCCATACGGCAAAATAAAGGTCAGTTATCTGACTGTATTCTCTGTTAAGAACGAGCTCATTCTGCAAGCCTCAACACCTCGGTTGATAATATTTTTCTAATTTTATCACATAAAAACAGTAAAGTCAACTTGAGTGGCCGGTTAAGAATAAAAGATAATAGGGTGTTTTAATTTAAATTTGTATATGATATAATGATCAAAAGGAGGAGATGTGATGGATTCGGAATTTCATATAAAGCCAATAGCACATATTAAAAGTGATTTCAGCGAAAAATTCGGTATTCCGAGACAAAGCGGACTTGTTCAGTCACTTACCTCAAAAATAATATTCGAAAGTGAATATGCCGTAGCTGATGCAGTCAGAGGACTTGAAGAATACTCACATCTCTGGATAATCTGGCAGTTTTCGAAGGCTGTGCGAGATGATTGGTCTCCTACAGTAAGACCGCCGAGGCTTGGAGGAAATACAAGAGTCGGTGTTTTTGCAACACGTTCTCCTTTCAGACCGAATCCGATAGGATTATCGGCTGTAAAAATTGAAAAAATTGAATTAGATGATGTCAATGGTCCTGTAATCACTGTCTCCGGTGCTGATCTGTTGGACGGCACACCTATATACGATATCAAACCTTATCTTCCGTATGCAGACTGTATTCAGGATGCGACAAACGGATTTACAGGAAAATTTTCTGAGAAAAAACTTGATGTAAGGTGCGATAAAGGGCTTCTTGAGGTTTTGCCTGAGGAAAAAAGAGAGGCTCTGATAGGAGTTCTTTCACTTGATCCGAGACCTTCATATCATAATGATCCCGATAGGGTGTACGGTATGAATTTTGCCGATGTTGAGGTAAAATTCCGAACTGACGGAGAAACACTTTTTGTCACTGAAATTATCAAGAAAAATGTATAAATACAATATATAGAAATTATTTTGAAAAATGATGTAAAATTGCTTGCATATCGAATTTTGATGTGATATAATTCATTATGCTTTGTGTGTACGGAAAACACGAGCCTTCCGGCGGTACTCTTTTCGCCGCGGTTGAAATTTATCAAGGTGGACATTCCTCTGTCGGTTTCGGGTATGAATGTCTGTAAATCTAAGGAGGATATTTAGAATGGACGCATTAAAACTCATTTCCGAAAGCAGCCTGCGTGCTGACAAGCTCGAATTCAACATCGGTGATACCGTTAAGGTTCACGTAAAGATTCGTGAAGGCG
>JAZUPB010000033.1:0-5060 GCA_045604965.1 Acutalibacteraceae bacterium | reverse complement strand
AGTAGACTTAGAATTAGCAAATCAAGTTTGCGAGAAGTGCCGTTGGTATAGGGCTGATGTAGAATAAAGGTTAAGGGTAATAACAGAGCTGCGTAATGTGGCTCTGTTATTGTTTTAGCAGATCGGGCGCTGTAGAGGCGGGGACGGAGAGATTCAGCATCGAAGCGCTTCTTGACCCAGACCTGATGGCCGATGGTTTTCTTAAATATGTATGGAAGAACATGGTTACAGAGGGCAGCGAAGAAGGCGCATCGAACCTGCTGAACAGCTTTGCGGATATCCTCATCTCCGGAGATCAAAGCCAATGGTCGCAGAATGTGGAGTATTACCTGTCACAGGGCTACAGTGATGAGCGAGCCTTTGAATATGCCCTGGGCGATCAGGCGCTCGGCCTTGGCCTTGATGTTCTTGGCGGCATGCTGTCAGGCGGATTTTTGTCCGGCGGTTATGGTGCTGTGAACTTTGCAAGCAGTAGGGGCGATTCACGAATCGCCCGCGACGACACTGCCGTCGGCAATGTGAGGCCTACGTCCCAAAGTAACATGATACAAGAGCTAACTGCTACTGCCCACACCCCGCTTGAAAGACGGGCATTGTCACAGTATAAAAATGCGGTTGAACTGTTGGAAAATAGGCAGCGCGTGCTTGCTGATACTCAAAACAGATTGCAGCAGCTTGCCGCGACGGGAGATGTTCACTCTGCGGAGTATAACAAGCTGAAATCTGCCGAGTTGTCATTGAATCGTAAGGTAGATGATGCTCAGCGCAAGGTGGATAGGCTGGAGAACAGTGCAAGCGTAAAGGGGTTGAAGGAAAAGGCAGAAAACAGCAGACTTGCTAATGCCAATCAACGTGGTATAATTAATGATACAAGTTCCAAATACGGCGCGTATACAGATAAAAACGATCCCTACCAAGAAAAACGAGATGCTGCCGCTAAAGCGTACTATGAGCAAGTGCGCAATCGAAAGAGAGAATATGAGATTGCGGCAGTGGCAAAAAACAGCGGGTTTTCGGAGACAGACATTGACATTGTTTTTGCGCATATATTTGAGCTTGAACATCGGTTTGCTGATGGTGAAGTTCATAGATTTGATTCTGATTATTATATTCAGCAATCATGGATGCGTTTGCGATCTGGCAGAGGTGTTCAGAAACATGATATTACCTTGTTAAACCATGAACTGATGGAGGCCAATATTATGGGAAAAGGCTTGGATGTTGCGTATGAAGATGCCCATAGAGAAGCAGAAAAACTATATAACTATAGAGATGATTTGCACAAATATCTAAAAGATAGGGAAAGGAAAGAGAAATAATGGTAAAATATAAACTTATAGAAAATAGAAATGGGATTAAGCGGTACGAGTATTATCCCGAAGGTAATGTATCTGCGTCTGGAATATTTGAAATTGATAGTAGCGGTGTTCCTAAATTAATTGAAGAGTCTACTGAAGATGTAATGAGAATTTATGCTGCTCATGCATGGAACGATGTTAGGAAGACTAAAAAGGATAGCGGAACAGTTGCGTGGTATTAATTGCTAATCGACAATTAAATAAGTTAACGTAAGATGGGGGACGGTTCCTTGTCTTGGTGCAAGCAATTGGTACTGCGACGGGCATGAGACAGAGAACCGACCCCTGTCTCGTATTGAGATAATTCCTGAGGTTATTGCTAAGCATAATTCAAATAAAGATGAGTTTACTACAGAATTCGTGAGTATCTTAAAGGAGAGATTTAGTAAATGAAGAAATTAGATTTGTACTGGCGAACGAATGATGAGTGGTGGGAATTAAAGAATTACGTACCGGTTGTCAAAAAGGATGCCCCGCCTGAAGCTCAGGAGAGCTATAAACGATATCTAGAGCAGAAAAGAAAGGTAAAAGAGAGAGAAAGAACTCAGGAAGAGTAAATTATGGGTAAGACAGTGGACGGTTCTGCGTCTTACCTAAAAGAATAATATTTGCTCCGCAGCCGGCGCTGACATTTTGTCAGCGTCGGCTTTTTGCGTTTTGGAGCGTTACCGTTAAGACATAGATCAGTCCCTTGTCTTGAAAATATGTGTGGAAGAACATGGTGACGGAGGGGAGCGAAGAGGGCGCATCGAACCTGCTGAACAGCTTTGCGGATATTCTCATCTCCGGAGATCAAAGCCAATGGTCGCAGAATGTGGAGTATTACCGGTCACAGGGCTACAGTGATGAGCGAGCCTTTGAATATGCCCTGGGCGATCAGGCGCTCGGCCTTGGCCTTGCTGTTTTGGGCGGCATGCTGTCGGGCGGGCTTTTGGCTGGTGGTTATGGTGGGGTGAACGTTGCAAGCGGTAGGGGCGATTCACGAATCGCCCGGGATGACACTGCCGTCGGCAATGTGAGGCCTACGTCCCAAAGTAACATGATACAAGAGCTGACTGCTACTGCCCACACCCCGCTTGAAAGGCGGTCATTGTCGCAGTATAAAAATGCGGTTGAACTGCTTGAAAGCAGACAGCGGGTGCTTTCAGATACACAAAATCAGATTCACCTGCTTGAGTCCACCGGCCGCACCGGTTCTGCGGAGTATAACAAGCTGAAATCTGCCGAGTTGTCATTGAATCGTAAGGTAGATGATGCTCAGCGCAAGGTGGATAGGCTGGAGAACGGCACGAGCGTTAAAGAGCTGAGAAAGAAGGCGGAGAACAACAGTAAACTTGCAAATACTGCAAATAATGGTACAATAAAAAAGAGTAATGAAGAGGTCCGAAGGTGGTATCTTGCTGAGGTGGCGAAAATCAAAGATAATATAGATAGTACATTGCCAATGGATAAACAAGCCTTGAGTGCTTTTGAGGCGAGGAACTCCATAAGAATGCAGGCCAGATTGATGATGGCGGACGAGGCGACGCGAGCAGATCTTGACAGAAGGCGACCTAACTGGTCTTTTGAAGATCTTGTTAAGTCGAAAATGGAGAGAAAAGGGTTAACAAGAGAGCAAGCCGTACTGGATATTTATGAGACAGCTACAAAAACCAATGAAGATGTGAATAAGCTCTTTGGATTAGGAGGAAAATAAAATGTATTCATACAATATTTCTAAAGACGTGAATGCAGTTGCGTTTAGAGATGCATGTATGTTAATTGGTGAAAATGTGCAAGGGATTTGTGAAACATATTGCCTTGAGGATGTAGACGGCACTCAAATTCAAGTATATAAGACATCCAATGGAGAAATTACAATATTCAATGATTACGAGGTTGGAGCTGTGTATGCTAACTCAGAGTTCAATCTTGATTCAGTAGTGTTGCCGCTTTGGAAAAGGAGTGGACATGAAAGTTAAATATATTGGAGATTACTATCAAGTTGCTTTTGTCAAGGAGAAAACCTATTTTGAAGGATCATGATGCTTAAAGGAGATTCACAATGGTAACATATAAGAGAATAATGCAAAATGATGATGTTACAATATACGAGTATTATCCTGAAGGAGATACCTCAGAACCTGGTGTTATCGAATTTGTTAATTGGAAGTACTCTTGACTTGTAAAGCGATCAAAACATGATGTGCAGACGATATATGCTAGTCATGCGTGGCGCAGTATTGAAAGGAGCAGGAAAGAAGAAGGAAGTGCTGTATTATTTTAATTGTGGTTGACAAGGTTGTGGGTGTTTCTAAGAATCCGCTTGATGGAACCGAATCTGAAACGAGACGTGTTACAATACACTATGGGAAACGCGGAACTCATATTGTGCCAACTAAGGAGAACCAGAAATGAATTACAGTAAATTTTATGATCAAAATGCATCTAAACAAGTAAAAGTTATTATGACAGATGGTGAGGAATTCTCAGGAGAGTTGTTTGCTTATATTTCTGCTGAGGATAATGAGCCGGATACTGAAAGCATTATAGTAGGAAGGACAGAGTTGTTTACAAGGGAGATTTATAAGATCATAGTTGTGTAATATGGAGTAATTTGAAAAATAATTGAAACAGAGCTAATCTTGAGGTTAGCTCTGTTTCTGCTTTTTAGATAACGATGTGTATATACATTTACACAAAATCAGCTTCACCGGCTTGAGTCCTCTGGGCACACCGGCTCTGCGGAGTATAACAAGCTGAAATCTGCGGAGATGACGCTGAGCCGAAAAGTTAGTGATGCCCAGCGTAAGGTGGATTTGGTGGAAAATGGAACCACGATCCAAAAGTTGCAAGAGAAGACACTTGTTTATGATAAAACGCGTGATATAATTGAGCAGGAAGAAATAGTTGTTGGCAGAAGCGTCGGGGCAAAAGCCAAGAATTATGATATTGAGCTACCGAATGGTGAAGTTGTTCACTTGAGCGAAGGAAGCCGAGTCTCCCGCATTAGAGCCATTGCTGGCAAAGGGCGAAATAGGCAGATTGATGAATTGCCTTTGCTAGTTGAGAGGTACGGAGGTAAAGAATCTGAATGGCAAAAAATGGCTGGATTTGGATATGTTGATTATGAAGGGGAAAGTTATTATGTGGAACTTCATTGGTATGAAGAACCATCAGCGGGAAAACATAAATGGAAGGTGAAGCCTGATGCAGATGGGAACTGGTTCATTGAAGATTAATAGTAGAATTAAGGTGCGTTACATCGGTGAGGATGATCCGTTATCCTTGAGGAAAGGCAAGGTGTATGAAGCTAGAATCCTTAAGAAAAACTGGTATGGGATTGTGGATGAAACTAAGGAAGAATATGCTTTTCCACCCAATTTATTTGAGATAATCAAGGAATGTCGATAAATACAATCTTCGCATTCTAAAAGAGCTTTAAGAGCATATTTTAAGACACAGCAAATAAGTGATACAAGAAAAAACACAGCCTGCTTCATTGAGCAGACTGTGTTTTTTGTCATGCCACCGTCAGCCCCGCGGCGGCATACGAGTACATAGATTTCATATCCAGTGACCTGACAGCGAGGCAGCGGATAAGAGAAAGCACACAGTGGACAGAGTATGCGCAGGAGCACCCGTATGCAGCGGACCTGACCAGCATAATTATGAGCCCGGTAAAGTGGCTGAGCTATCTGGGACAGATTGCGGACTATGCCG
>JAZUPB010000032.1:0-14354 GCA_045604965.1 Acutalibacteraceae bacterium | reverse complement strand
GGGTATGAATGTCTGTAAATCTAAGGAGGATATTTAGAATGGACGCATTAAAACTCATTTCCGAAAGCAGCCTGCGTGCTGACAAGCTCGAATTCAACATCGGTGATACCGTTAAGGTTCACGTAAAGATTCGTGAAGGCGAGAGAGAAAGAATTCAGACCTTTGAGGGTACCGTTATTGCTCGTCGCGGCAGCGGTGTTTCCGAGACCTTTACCGTTCGCAGACTTTCCTACGGTGTTGGTGTTGAGAGAGTTTTCCCTGTCAACTCCCCGAACGTAGCAAAGGTTGAGATCATCCGTTACGGTAAGGTTCGCAGAAGCAAGCTCTATTATCTGCGTGACAGAGTCGGTAAGGCAGCTAAGGTCAAGGAAAAAATCCGCTCCAAGAACGAGGGCTGATAAATTCGGTGACAAGGGACGGGGCAACTCGTCCCTTTTTGTTATTTATTTAAATTACTGAAAATCAAGGGGGCTTAAACGTGGGAAGGTTTAACGGCAGTGCATCTAATGATAAGAGAAGACTCAGCGGTTTTGCTGCTGAGATTTACGAATGGATGGAAGCGGTCGCCTTTGCACTTGCAATAGTGGTCATACTGTTTACCTTTGTATTCAGAGTGGTAAGCGTAAGCGGCGGATCAATGGATTCATCCCTTTCAAACGGTGACAGACTTCTTGTCAACAGTCTCTTCTATGAGCCGGAGCAAGGCGATGTTGTAATCGTTGTAAAGGAAAATGAACATACAAGCGATCCTATTATAAAGCGTATTATTGCCTGTCCCGGACAGAGAATCAAGTATGATTCCTCTACAAATGTTGTTTATGTGGACGGACAGCCCCTTGACGAAAGCGCTTATGTTGATGATGATAAGAACGGCGGTGCAAGTGCTTGGCTCAGCGAAGAGGTCACTCTCGGCGAAGATGAATATGTCGTAATGGGCGACAACAGAAAGATTTCATTTGACAGCCGTAATGAAGCCCTTGGCGCAGTGAGCAAGGATGATATACTGGGCGAAGTCCTTATCAGAATCTACCCATTTAACAGTATAGGAGAGATAAGAGGATGAGTAATCCGCAGCCTATACAGTGGTTCCCGGGTCATATGGCAAAAACCAGAAGACTTATATCAGAAAGTCTTAAAATGGTTGATGCCGTAGTTGAGATTATTGATGCAAGAATACCAATGTCAAGCAGAAATCCCGAACTTGATTCCCTTATCGGAAGCAAGCCGAGGATAGTTCTGCTTAATAAAGCTGACATATCTGATACAGCCACGACCTCACAGTGGATCGGATATTTTAAAACAAAAGGCTGCAGAGCAATTGCTTGTGACTGCAAAACAGGCAAGGGCCTTGGAAATTTTACAAATATTGTCCGTGATCTGCTCAAGGATAAAATTGCAGCCTGGCAGGCAAAGAATATGAGAGGAAAGACCCTGAAGCTTATGGTGGTCGGAATTCCCAATGTTGGAAAATCCTCTTTTATAAACAGAATGGCAAAATCATCGAAAGCTGTTGTTGCGGATAAACCAGGTGTGACCAGAGGCAACCAGTGGTTCAATATCGGAAACGGAGTTGAGCTTCTTGATACTCCAGGTGTTCTTTGGCCAAAGTTTGAGGATCAGACAGTTGGAGAGAGACTTGCCTACACGGGAGCAGTAAAAGATAATATTCTTGATGTTGAGACCCTTTGCGAGGGTCTTATGGAAATACTTGTTTCAGACTACAGCGATATGCTGAAAGCAAGATATAATGTTCCCTGTGAGGAAACAAATGCCCATGATTATATCGAAGCTGTTGCAAAAAAGCGCGGTATGCTGATATCCGGCGGAGAAATTGATCTTGAAAGAGTCAGCGTAATGCTGCTTGATGAATTCCGCGGCGGAAAAATAGGCAAAATATCCCTTGAAAAACCGGAAGGAAAATAATCCTATGAAAGAAAAGACGGTTACAGATTGGCTTAGCTACGAGCGTCAAGAGCTTGAAAACGGAGCAAATTATGTATGCGGCGTCGACGAAGCAGGACGAGGTCCCTTGGCAGGTCCGGTTTTCGCCGCCGCTGTTATTTTACCTGAAGGGCTTATTATTGAAGGCGTAAATGACTCTAAAAAGCTCTCAGAAAAGAAAAGGGAAGCCCTGTTTGATGTAATTTGCGAGCAGGCGCTGGCATATAATATTGCTGCGGTCGATGAAGCAACCATTGATGAGATCAATATACTTCAGGCTACATATATGGCCATGACAGATGCAGTCAATGGACTTGACATAAAACCTGACATCGCTCTGATTGACGGAAACAGAATACCGCCACAGCTTGAGATAAAATCAAAAGCAATAGTCAAAGGTGACGCGCTGTCTATGAGTATTGCCTGTGCATCGATTCTTGCAAAAGTCAGCCGCGACAGATTTATGTTGAAAATAGCAGAAATGTATCCTGAGTACTTATTTGAAAAGCATAAGGGCTACGGTACTGCACTGCATATTGAGAAAATAATTGAGTTTGGCGCTTCGCCTGTTCACAGAAAATCATTTCTGAAAAAGATAGAGGCAAAAAACAGATGAAAAAGCTTGATACAGGCAGGTTTGGAGAGGATTCAGCCTGTGAGATTCTCAGGCAAAAAGGCTTTGAGATAATCAGACGAAATTATCATACACGCCGTGGCGAAGTGGATATTATTGCATCAAACGAAGAATATGTGCTATTTGTTGAGGTTAAAACCCGTAAAGTGAATTCGCTTGTCAGCGGTGAGGAGGCCGTAAACACTGCAAAACGCAAGAAAATATATCTTGCCTCTGCAGATTATCTTCTCAAGCATCCAATTGACAAACAACCGCGTTTCGATGTTATTGTAATCGTTACGGATACAAACGACAAGGTTAACATAATTCATTCAGAACACTATGAAAATGCATTCGGAGCAGAGGTGTGCGATGAGATTTTTTGATATACATTGTGATACAGCAACAGAGTGCCTTTATAAATTCAGCGGAAGGGATCTCAGTGAAGGCGCATATCATCTTTCGCTGGAAAAGGGTTCATATATAGATCAGTGGGCACAGATGTTTGCTATATTTGTGCCGGATGAGCTTCGAGGCAAGGCGGCTATTGATTACTACGAAAAAGCACGAGATTATATATACGGTCAAGAAAATAAATTTTCTGAAAAAATCAAGATATGCAGAACTTATGACGATATAAAAACTTCAGTCAGCGATGGAAAATGCGCTGCAATAATGTCCATTGAAAGCGGCGCTCCTTTTGCAGGCGAGCTCGAAAGGGTAGAGGCTCTGTATAATGACGGAGTACGTCTTTGTACCCTTACCTGGCACGGCACAAATGAACTGGGAGACGGCAATAAGGTCAAGAATGCAGGCGGTCTTTCTGAGTTTGGAATCGATGCAGTCAGAAAAATGAATGAAATTGGAATGATTGTTGATGTATCCCATCTGTCTGACAGAGGTTTCTGGGATGTTGCAGACAATGCATCGCGTCCCTTTGTTGCATCACATTCCAATTCCCGTGTGGTTTGTCCTCACAGCAGAAATTTGACAGATGATATGTTCAGCACAATAGTTGAATTCGGAGGTCTTGTCGGTCTTAATTTCTGCCCTGATTTTCTTAATCAGGAAAGAGAAAAAGCCGATATGACGGATATTATAAGACATACAGACCGATTCCTTTCGCTTGGAGGAGAGAACACAGTTTGTATGGGTTCCGATTTTGACGGAACCGATATGCCCGGAGGCATTACGGGTATTGAATCGATGGGTAAGCTCTATGAGCTTTTCTTGAAGCACAACTACTCGGAAGAGCAGGTGCGTAAAATATTCTGGGAGAATGCTGAGAATTTCTTCTCACGCGTTCTGTAAGGAGATGCAGTTAAAAATGCTTTACACAAGCACAAGAGACAACAAAATCAAAATCGAATCTGCACAGGCAATTGCAGGCGGTATTTCCGCAGACGGCGGTCTTTTTGCACCGATGTCTATGCCTTCACTCACTGCAGATCAGATCAAAGCATTTGCAGATGACAACTATCTTCAGAGAGCAGTTTCTGTGCTCGGAAACTTCCTCACTGATTTTACAGAAGAAGAGCTTACCAAGTGTGTCAATGACGCATATGTTGGCAAGTTTGGAAGCGATGATATTGCACCGCTTAAAAAGATCAGCGGCAGCAGAAACATTCTTGAGCTTTGGCACGGTCCTACCTGTGCATTCAAGGATATGGCACTTCAGCTTTTGCCTCATCTTCTTAAAACTTCCGTCCGCAAAATCAATGATGAACGAGAGATAGTTATTCTTGTCGCAACATCAGGTGACACAGGAAAAGCAGCTCTTGAGGGATTTAAAGATGTTGAGGGAACAAAAATAATTGTTTTCTATCCCGAAGAAGGCGTTAGCAACATTCAGAAGCTTCAGATGATTACTCAGGAAGGTGCGAACGTTGGTGTCTGCGCAATCAAGGGTAATTTTGACGATGCACAGACAGGCGTTAAGACCATTTTTACCAGTGACGAAATCCGTGCTGTACTTGCTGAGAACAATATGGCATTTTCTTCAGCAAACTCAATCAACTGGGGAAGACTTGCGCCTCAGATTGTTTATTATACTTCCGCATATGCAGATATGCTTAAGAATGGAACAATAAAAGAAGGCGAGAAAGTAAATATTGTTGTTCCCACAGGCAATTTCGGCAACATTCTTGCCGCTTACTATGCAAAATGTATGGGACTTCCTGTAAACCGTCTTATTTGTGCATCAAACAAAAACAATGTTCTCACTGACTTTATAAGAACAGGTGTTTATGACAGAAACCGTGATTTCCATACAACGATATCTCCTTCTATGGATATTCTCATTTCAAGCAACCTTGAAAGACTTCTTTTCCATCTTTCCGGCAATAACAGTGAGCGCACTGCTGCATGGATGTCTTCTCTTTCAAAGACAGGAAAATATGAAGTTGATGATGATATCAAGGCTCAGATTAGTGAGCTTCTCTGGGCAGGCTGCTGTGATGATGAACTTACAAAGGCAACTATTAAGAACGTCTTTGAATCTGACGGCTATCTTTGCGATACCCATACTGCAGTAGGTGTTGCTGTATATGATGAATATGTAAAGGCAACAGGAGATGCAGATACTCAGACTATCATTGCATCAACTGCAAATCCCTATAAATTCTCCGGAGATGTTCTTGCTGCAATCAGCGATACCGTTGATGCAGAAAATGAGTTTGAAATACTTGAAAAGCTCAATGAAAAGTCCGGTATGGAGATACCTGATGCACTGGCATCTCTGCAAGGTAAAGAGATCCGTTTCACAAAGCTTTGTACAAAGGATACACAGACTGAGGCTGTATTCAGTCTGCTTTCCATAGGTTAAAATTAAAAAGCCCGGTGCGAGAACGGGTCTTGCTCCGGGCTTTTTGCAATGGTTTTATTTTGCCTTGAAGGTCGAGCACTTTGTGTCGTTGTCGCTTACAGCAAAATTGGGACCAACTTCGATCATATCAGCGTGGCAGCAGTCCTTGCCGTCGTGATAAGTGCAGTTGGTTACGTCACATTTGATGTGATTGACTCTCTCGCGGCAGTTATCAGAGCCGCAGTTGTTCATATTGGACATAGTAAACACCTGACCTTTTTATTTTTTGCGGTATGTCCGCAAGATTATTATTGCGTAAATTATATTGGATTATTCTAAAGGAGGCGCGGAAAATGGCATTATGGACAATAGCAGATTTACACTTGTCTATTGGCGGAGACAAGCCGATGGAAGTTTTCCGCGGCTGGGATAATCACGTTGAAAGAATAAAGAAAAACTGGGAAAACCTGGTAGAACAGGAAGATACGGTTGTTTTAGCGGGTGATCTGTCCTGGGCAATGAAGCTTGAGGACACAGCAGCTGATTTTGCCTTTATTGATTCTTTACCGGGCAGAAAAATAATAATCAAGGGCAACCACGATTACTGGTGGGGAACAGTAAAGAAGATGGAAGAATTTATTGAAAAAAGTGGATTTTCAACATTGCATATTCTCAACAATAATGCTTATAAAGCAGGCGAGATTGCAATATGCGGAACACGAGGCTGGAGCTATGACTGTCCGATGTCTGAAATCAAGATACTCAACCGTGAGGTAGGAAGACTCAGAATGTCACTGGAAGAAGGACTCAAGCTTGAGGGAGAACCGGTGGTCTTTCTGCATTATCCTCCTGTTTTCGGCGATTATGTATGTGAACCAATAATGGATACACTCAAGGAATATGGGATCAAAAGATGTTATTACGGGCATCTTCACGGTGTTTCTATAAGTAAAGCTGTAACAGGTGATTATGAAGGAATAAGATTCAGACTTATTTCCTGTGACGGCAATTCCTTTACTCCTGCGTTGGTTGATAATGCTTGAAAGAGCAGTGTTAATATAATATAATGGTGATGATAATATGGACGTTCAGCCAAAGGATATTATTGAATTGAAAAAGAAACACCCATGCGGAAATTCGCAATTTACGGTATTGCGTGTTGGGATGGATTTTAAAATAAAATGCAATGGCTGCGGTCACGAGATAATGGCTCCGAGAAAGACCATTGAAAAAAGCATAAAGAAGCTTATTAGACCGCAGGAGGAAACCGAAAGGGAAGATAGCAATGTTTAAGAGATTATCGGGTGCAGAGGCTCGTTTTGTTGAGCTCGAACAGAAGATGTTTGACCCGGATATAGTAAACGATCAGGCAGCATACAGAGATATTATGAAAGAACATAAGTCTCTGGCTCCTATTGTAGAAAAATACAGAGAATACACCAAAGCATGCGAAACTGAACAGGAAGCTAAGGATATGCTCGATATGGGCGGCCTTGAAAAGGAATTCAAGGAAATGGTCGAAGAGGAGCTTGCAGCAGCAAAGGCCGATATTGAAAGGCTTTCCGATGAGCTTAAGATCCTGCTTCTTCCGAAAGATCCCAACGATGATAAAAATGTTATTGTTGAAATACGCGGCGGTGCAGGCGGAGAAGAGGCTGCTCTTTTTGCAGGAAGTCTTTTCAGAATGTATTCTATGTACGCAGAGCGTGTAGGCTGGAAGACAGAGGTTATGAATGCCAACGAAACAGAGCTTGGCGGATATAAGGAAATCAGCTTTATGATAAACGGTGAAGGTGCTTATTCGAAGCTAAAATTCGAAAGTGGAGTTCACCGTGTTCAGCGTGTTCCCGAAACCGAGACTCAGGGCAGAATTCACACCTCCACTGTTACAGTGGCAGTTCTGCCTGAGGTTGATGATGTTGATATAGAAATAAATACCGCCGATTTAAAAATTGATTACTTCCGTGCAAGCGGAGCAGGCGGTCAGCATATCAATAAAACAGAGTCTGCAATAAGAATTACCCATCTGCCCACAGGCGTTGTCGTAGAATGTCAGGACGAACGCAGTCAGCACAAGAACAAGGACCGTGCAATGAAGATACTTCGTTCAAGAATTTACGAGATAAAGATGGAGGAACAGAACAGTAAAATCGCCGCTGAACGAAAGGCGCAGGTCGGCACAGGCGATCGCTCTGAGCGAATCAGAACCTACAATTATCCCCAGGGCAGACTTACCGATCACAGAATTGGACTTACATTATACAGACTTGAGGCGATACTTAACGGTGATCTCGATGAAGTGATAGATTCACTGATTACCGCAGAACGTGCAGAGCTGCTTAAGGCATCTATGGAAAACAGCGGAAAGGATGCACAGCAGTAATGGAAACAAAACTGTTATTAGCTTCAGATGAATCTGTTGAATATGCGGGTAGGCTTCTGTCACAAGGGGAAATAGTTGCTATTCCCACAGAGACTGTGTATGGACTTGCAGCGGACGCTTTTAACGGCACAGCTGTTTCCGAAATATTTGCAGCAAAAGGAAGACCGCAGGATAATCCGCTTATTGTCCACATTTCTGATATCTGTCAAGTTAAACAGCTTGCCAGGTCTTTTCCCGACAAAGCAAAAAAATTAGCAGAAAAGTTCTGGCCGGGTCCGTTAACAATGATACTTCCAAAGCGTCCGGAGATCCCTGATGAAGTCACCGGAGGGCTTGATACAGTTGGAATAAGATTTCCGTCAAACACCACAGCACAGGCGATTATCAGAGCGGCAGGAACACCTCTTGCGGCGCCTTCGGCAAACCGTTCGGGAAGTCCCAGTCCAACATCTGCACAGCACGTTTTTGACGATATGAACGGAAGAATTCCTCTTGTAGTTGACGGTGGAGAGTGCGAGGTCGGGCTTGAATCAACTGTAATAACACTGGCACTTGAAACTCCTATGTTGCTTCGCCCCGGGGCAGTAACATTTGAGCAGCTGAAAGACACTATCGGAAATGTCGATGTAGCTTCGGCTGTTCTCAGTGAGCTTTCAAACGATGAAAAGCCTGCATCACCGGGAATGAAATATAAGCATTATTCACCCAATGCTGATGTAACAATTCTTGAAGGTTCCGTTGATGCAATAAAAAATTATTTAAACGGTGAAGCAGAAGACGGTGATTATATGCTGTGCTTTGAGGGAGAAGAAGAGCTTTTTGATCTTCCGAGTGTCACTTACGGCACGGAAGATGATGCTCTGTCCCAGTCTCACGATTTGTTTTCCGCGCTCAGAAAGGTTGACGAGCTTGGAGCAAAAAGAGTTTTTGCTCGTTGTCCGTCATCAGAAGGTGTGGGACTTGCTGTTTTAAACCGCTTGCTTCGTGCAGCAGGATTTAAGAGGATCACTCTCTGAGTTGGAGGGGTTTTATGGCGTTTGTTATAGGCCTTACAGGAGGTACTGGTTCTGGAAAAAGTTCATTGAGACCTTTGTTTGAAAGTCTTGGCTATACTTATATTGATACGGATATGCTTGCACGAAAAGTTGTTGACCCGCAATTGCCTTATCTTGACCCGATTATTAATGTTTTTGGGAAAGATATATATAAAGGTAAAATCCTTGACAGACGTTTGCTTGCAAAAAAAGCATTTGCAAACCCTGTTTGTGCCGCTGTGCTTAATCTTCTGACACATCCGGCTATTATTGAGATGAGTTTGGATATAATAAAAGACTGTGGCGAAAATGGAAAAGCGGTTGTTGATGCACCGCTGCTTTTTGAGGCAGGAATGGATAGCATTTGTGATGTGGTTATTGCTGTTACAGCCCCTGCAGACAAGCGCACAGAGCGTATAATGAAGCGTGACGGAATATCAGAAGAAGAGGCATATAAAAGAATTGAACGGCAGCACTCTGACGAGTTTTACAGAACAAATGCTGATTATATTATTGTAAATGATACAGATATTGCTTCACTCGAAAGTAATACAAGAAACCTGCTTCTGAAGCTGGCGGTGAGATAATGGTTATTGATTCCAAAAAAATATTCAAATTGTTTACATTTATAATTCTAATTACTGCTATAATACTTTTGATATCAGTATTTTGGAAGAAAATTGAAAAAGAAATTTATCCCAAAAAGTATTCTGATATTGTTGAACAATATGCTTATGAGTATGGCGTTGACGAAACTCTTGTCTATGCAATAATCAAGACTGAAAGTTCATTTAAAAGTGATGCGGTTTCAAATGTAGGTGCTATTGGTCTTATGCAGATTATGCCGGATACATTTAGTTGGCTTCAGACAAAGATGCCGTC
The DNA here is from genome assembly GCA_045604965.1 of Acutalibacteraceae bacterium. Lineage (GTDB taxonomy): Bacteria > Bacillota > Clostridia > Oscillospirales > Acutalibacteraceae > JAISGQ01. Next base: position 4,698 of record JAZUPB010000032.1, on the reverse strand, counting down.
AGAATCAAAGCTTGATAAGGATGCTTTGTATGATCCTGAAATTAACATTAAGTACGGAGTATTTTTTCTTTCGCTTCTGACGGAGGAATTTCAGGATACAAGGCTTGTTGCTGCGGCCTATCACGCAGGCAGAGGTCAGGTCAATGACTGGCTGGAAGACGCTTCTGTTTCATCTGACGGAAAATCAATTTCGAAGATACCGTCTAGAAATACGGCACATTATGTATCGAAAGTTACTAAAAATATTGAAAGATATAAAAAAATATACGATGAAAGGTGAAAAAGAATATGAGTGAAAAAAGCAAAGCAGAGATTCTTGCAGAAGAACTACTGAATTCAAAGAAAAATCCCCAGCAGAAGGTTGAGGATTCTGTTTTTGATGCTGCAGAACTTTTTTGCGTAGGCTATAAGAAGTATCTTGATGAATCGAAGACAGAGCGTGAAGCTGTCGCTGCATCTATTGAAATCGCTGAAAAAGCAGGTTTCAAGGCTTTTGACAGAAAAGCAGTCTATAATGCAGGCGACAAGGTATATGTAAACAACAGAGGAAAGGCAATCACTCTTGCTGTAATAGGAAAAAAGCCTGTTGAGGAAGGAACACGTATACTGGCAGCTCATATTGATTCTCCCAGACTTGATCTTAAACCTTCACCTCTTTATGAGGCTGAGGAGCTTGCTCTTTTCAAGACCCATTATTACGGTGGAGTAAGAAAATATCAGTGGACAGCGACTCCTCTTGCTCTTCACGGTGTGGTATGCCTCAAGGATGGATCCACAATCAATGTATGCATAGGTGAGGATGAAAGCGATCCCTGTTTCTGCATTACTGATCTTCTCCCGCATCTTGCTGCAGATCAGAGCAAAAGAACTCTTGCAGAGGGAATAAGAGGTGAAGAACTCAATATTCTTATCGGAAGCAGACCTCTCAAGAGCGATTCAGGCAGCGAACTTGTCAAGCTTAATGTAATGAAAATACTCAATGAGCGTTACGGTATTGTCGAAGCTGACTTCTGGTCCGCAGAACTTCAGGCTGTACCTGCTGCAAAGGCAAGAGATATCGGTTTCGACCGCTCGATGATCGGCGCTTACGGTCATGATGATAAGGTATGTGCATATCCTGCTCTTGCGGCTATTACTGCAATTGATATTCCCGAATATACAGCAGTAACCTGTCTTGCAGATAAGGAAGAAATAGGAAGCGAAGGTAATACAGGTCTCAATTCCTGTTATCTTGCAAACTTTATTTTTGACCTTGCAGAAATGCAGGGCGGCAATGGAAGAGCAGCACTTTCTGCGTCAAAATGCCTGTCTGCAGATGTTAATGCTGCATACGATCCTACATTTGGTGATGCATTTGAACGTAGAAATTCCTGCTTCCTCGGAAGAGGTGTGTGTCTTACAAAGTACACCGGAGCAAGAGGCAAGGGCGGTTCAAATGATGCTTCTGCAGAATTTGTAGCAGAATGCAGAGCAATATTTGATGCAGATAACGTTGTCTGGCAGACCGGAGAGCTTGGAAAGGTTGATCAGGGCGGTGGCGGAACCGTTGCTAAGTTTATCGCATCTTACGATGTTGATGTTGTTGATCTTGGTGTGCCTGTTCTTTCTATGCACGCTCCTTATGAGATTGTCTCCAAGCTTGACGTATATATGGCATTCAAGGCATTTGAAAGTTTCATAAGATAAATATTGAGGAGGTTTAAAAATGGATTTCGAGAAAATCTTGTATTCACTTGGCGAATTCTTTACTAACGTAGGATCAGACATCTGGAAGTGGCTCAAAACACAGGGTCCCAATATTCTCGGCGCAATTATAATTATGATTGTCGGTTGGTGGCTTTCTGCGCTGATTGCAAAGGGAATCCGCAAGGCATTGAGTAAGAGCAAGGTTGAAAAAGGTGCTGTAAGCTTTATTTATTCTGTAACCAAGACATTCCTTATTCTTATTGTGCTTGTTTCAGCAATTGCGCAGCTTGGAATCAATATCACATCGGTTATTGCTGCTCTCGGTGCAGCAGGTATCACTGCCGGTCTTGCATTGAAGGATACTCTTTCAAATTTTGCAAGCGGTATATTTATTCTGTTCAACAAGCCTTTTGTTACAGGTGATTACATTGAGGTTGAAGGAAGCACGGGTACAGTAGTGAATATCGAGCTGATGTTCACTACCCTTAAAACTCCTGATAACAAGCACGTAGTATTCCCGAATTCCAAGCTTACCGAAAATAAGCTTATCAATCACACCAGTGAAAAGGTAAGAAGACTTGATTCTTTCTACGCAGCTTCTTATGATGCCGATGTAAAGGTTGTTAAGGCAGTATTGGCTGAGGTATATGCAAATAATCAGTACATATTGAACGATGCTGACCACGAAACTGTTATTGGCATTTCCGAGTTTTCTGACAGCGCTGTTATTTTTGAGGTTCGCGGTTGGATCAACTCCTCTGATTACACAGAGGCAAAGTTTGATCTCAATGAAAAGGTGAAGGAAGCATTTGATGCTAACAACATCGAGATTCCCTTCAATCAGCTTGATGTTAAGATAAGAAACTGAGACTAAATTAAGAAAGGGGCTAATTTTATGAATACTGATCAGGAAAAGAAGCCCTTGGCTAAAGTTAAGGTAAGAGTAAAACGCGCGGGCGAAAGCTCGCGCGTTTCGACAAAAAATGACGGTTTGCCTGAAAAAGCCGACCTCATCGAAACCGTACTTCCTGAAGCTCTCAGAATAGAAGCGGGGGAGACAGAAGAGAAGGAAAAGTCCGCAGATCCCATCGTGTTTGAGACTATAACAGAAAACAGTTTGTCTGAGAGTAAAGCGATTGAAACTGAAAGTGAATTGGTTAAATTCATTCCTATGGTACAGGACGATAAACCTGAAGATGTGAAAACAGAATTTGTGGAAGAAGCAGAAGAATATCATCACAGCACAAATACTGGTTCAATTCCCGGAAAAAAGCTGTTTACAAGGTTTTCTGATATGGGAGTAATCAGGAAAATACTGGTTATACTTTGTATCATCTTTTGTCTGTGGTCTATTATTCCAATTGTAAAGGGAATAATAGGTATAGGTTTGTATGCTCCGCTTTTTATCGGACTTTTCGCATTGTTTACTGTTTCAGCCTGGGACTTTATTTCTTCGGTTGAAAGTAAACTGTGGAAGCTTTTGTGGGCTGTTATTGCAATTGTTGCGATGGCGGGAGCTTCTGCATTCGCGTTTGTATCGGGACATATGATATCTGCATCAAATAACACTGCACCTGCAAACAACAATAATCTTACTGTGGTTGTTCTTGGCTGTAAGGTATACGGTTCTGAGCCGAGCAAGATGCTGAAGGGCAGACTCGATAAAGCTGCAGAATATCTTCTTACTCATCCGGGAGTAAATTGCATAGTGACAGGCGGCAAGGGCAATGATGAAGATCTTCCTGAAGCGGCTGTGATGAAGAAATATCTAGTTGAAAGAGGTATATCTGCCAGCCGAATAAAAACAGACGATGAATCTTTCAGCACAAGGGAAAATATTCAGAATGCTCTTGAAGTAGCGAAAGAAAATAATTATTATACAACGTTTTATATTGTCACAGACAGATTTCACCAGCTGAGAGCCAGAATAGTATGCAAAGAGCAGAATATTACATCTTATGCACTTTCCAGCGAAACACCCTGGTATCTCACGATGTATTACTGGTTCAGAGAGATGTTTGGCATAGCACATTACACTGTGTACAAAAACTGAGCAAAAATATAGATAAAATTGATTATTTTTTGCTTTTTTATTAACTTTGTTGTTGACAACATAAATTAATAGGTGTATGCTAAGTATGTTAAGTTGTATTCTTAGAGGTGGAATGATTGCAAAGCATTCGGGATAACGGAGATTTTGCACATATCATAAATGAACGCATACTGGAACTTGCAAAAAACGGTGACAGTGCTGCGTTTAATTCCATAGCCAAAGAGTACGAAGGTATTATTGCGGCAAAAGCTTCTCTCGCACATACAAAAGGTGTTGATTTTGAGGATTTGCTTCAGGAAGGATATATGGCACTGTTCAGTGCAGTGAAGACGTATTCGCCTGATGTAGGTGCTGCATTCAAAACATATGCAGCTGTATGTATAAGCAACCGTATAGCTTCGGTTGCAAGAGATCACGGCAGTTCAAAAAATCGCTTACTTCATAATTATTCTGCGCTTGAAGATGACGATATGGCGGCTGATTCAAATTATGAGCCTGAATTTGCTGTTTTTGCCAGAGACAGGATGAAGCTGATATATGAGTATATGTCAATTCTCCTTTCTGATACAGAGAATCGCGTTATGATGCTATATCTGTCCGGTGAATCATATGCGGAGATCGCCAATACACTGAATTTATCTGAAAAATCAGTTGACAATGCATTGCAGCGCGCACGTCGTAAGCTTAAATTGGCAATAGAAAAGCAGCAGTAAAATTGGCTTATACATCCGATGGGTGTTAGCGATATATATGCCTATGGCCTGTTATGCAAGTGCAGAACTAATGGCGGGTAATTACCGTCCCTGGGCAAAAAAATTTTTTTATTCCAAAGCGAGGTAAAAATCAATGTACGAAGACAAGACTCTCATTTGCAAAGAATGCAATCAGGAATTCACTTTCACCGCTGGTGAGCAGGAATTCTACGCAGCTAAGGGTTTCGTAAATGAGCCCCAGAGATG
>JAZUPB010000031.1:0-50145 GCA_045604965.1 Acutalibacteraceae bacterium | reverse complement strand
TTTGCTATAATACTTATGGCAACACTTTGGCAACAGAAAATCAGTAAGCCAAAATAAAATGTGCAAATGAGGTAAAATATCGGCAGATTTCAAATAAAACTTAAACAAAATAGTTTAAGTCAAAGCGACAACTTGCCGAGTTTGAAGCACACCGCAAGTATGTTGATGTTCAGTGCCTTTTTGACGGCGAGGAATGGTTTGAGTGGTGCGATATCAGCGAGCTTGAACCCGGCGCTCCCTACGACGAAGCAAAGGACAAGGAAATGCTTACAGGCAGCGGCAGTCAGATGATGATTCGCCCCGGTATGGCAGTGTTTTTTTGGCCTAATGATGCTCATAAGGCAGGAAAATGTCCCGGCGGCGGAAAGAGCTACCGCAAGGCTGTTGTCAAGCTTGCAGTTGATTGATGAAAAAATATACACATAAATTCGTAAAAGAAGCTCAGATTTTTATATGCTCAAATTTGTGCCGTATATTGACAAAAAAAGCTCAAAATGCTATTCTAAATGCCGTAAACAAGCATAATTCTGAGCCCTGAAAAGGACTGACAAAGGAGAAAATCGCTATGGAAATGATGTACAAAGGCAAGACAAAGGATGTCTACAAGCTTGAAAACGGCAATGTACTGCTCAAGTTCAAGGACGACTGCACCGGCAAGGACGGCGTCTTTGATCCGGGCGAAAACACTGTCGGTCTGACCATCGAGGGCATTGGCAAGGAGAACCTGAAGACTTCTATCTACTACTTTGAGAAGCTTAAGGAAGCAGGCATCAAGACCCACTATGTTTCCGCAAATATTGACGAAGCAACTATGGAAGTGCTCCCCGCAACCGTATTCGGTCACGGTCTTGAGGTAATCTGCCGCCTGGTTGCAACCGGCAGCTTTATCCGCAGATACGGTGAATATATCGAAGACGGAACAGTTCTTGAGGGCGGTTATGTAGAGTGTACCTTTAAGAACGATGCAAAGGGTGATCCTCTTGTAACAGGCGAAGGACTTGCAGCGCTTGGTGTTATGGACGAGGCACTTTTTGCAAGTATGAAGGAGCAGACTCTGAAGATTACCAAGATCATTGCTGATGATCTCAAGACAATCGGCCTTGATCTTTGGGATATAAAGTTTGAGTTCGGCTACAACAACGGCGAGGTTATCCTCATCGATGAGATCGCATCAGGCAATATGCGCGTATATAAGGGCGATACAATCGTAGAGCCTGTTGAGCTGACAAAGCTCATCCTCAACAGATAAATCAAATAATATAAAGCTTTCGGAGTATAATGGCGGTAGCCATATATAGTATAAAAGCTACTTTTGATATTTATGTCAAAAGTAGCTTTATGTTTATTTTGTTTTTTGGGTCGTTGTACTCGTTGAGAGACTTATTGAAAAGCTCGTGATATACCTTACAGATATGGTATAATAAAAGTGATAGTTTAACACAAACATCAAACTTAAAGATTGGGGAGATAAAATGTTACTCTGCATTGGCATAGCTCCATGCAAGGAATGACGGACTGCATGGAGAACTAAATCTACCGTCATACCTTGCGTTTCTGACAATAAGTTAAATTCAGAAAAGGAGCAAGGTATCATGAAAACCTTAAATGAACTCAAATTTTTTATCATTCTTTGGCTTACTCAGTCGTTTTCTTCATTGGGAAGCGCTATGACAAATTTTGCACTTGTAATATGGCTTTATCAGGATAGCGGCTCTGCTTTGACAACTGCTTTATTAAGTGTATGTTCCTATGCACCATATGTACTTATGAGCATTTTTGCAGGTGCAATCAGTGATAAGTGGAATAAAAAAACGGTTATGCTTGTATGCGACTGTTTTGCAGCAGTATGTACCATTGTTACGCTTGTTCTGCTGAAAAACGGCACACTTGCTGTATGGCATCTGTATATTCTCAATGCATTGAATGGATTGATGAATTCTGTACAATCGCCCGCCTCTGATGTAGCAATCACACTGCTTACTCCTGAGGAACACTATCAAAAAACAAGTGGAATGCATTCATTCTCAAATTCTCTTGTATCTATCTTGACACCGGTATTTGCTGCGGCAATTGTTTCGTTTGCAGGAATTGAAGCGGTTATTGTATTTGATCTTATTACATTTACAGCAGCGTTTTCTGTATTGCTGTTTTTCATTAAAATTCCAGAAGCACCGCAAAAATCCGAAAACAACGAAACACTTTTACAATCAGCAAAAAGTGGACTTGTTTATTTGAAATATAACAAAGGGATTCTTTGGTTAATTCTATTTTTATCAGCAATTAACCTGATTGCTTCAATTTATAATTCAGTCCTTCCTGCGATGGTGCTATCCAAAGCAAATGAAACCGCATTAGGTCTTGTTAATAGCTGTGTGGGTATCGCAACATTGCTTGGAAGTTTAGTCGCAACATTCTTTCCAAAGCCTAAAAGCAGGATTAAAACCATATGCAACTGCTTGCTGTTTTCTATGAGTTTAGAAAACTTTCTGCTCGCATTCGGAAATCATACAATTATTTGGTGTATAGGTGCGGTGCTTGGTTGGATAGCAATTCCATTAATGGGTGCCAATTATGATGTTATTTTCAGAAGCAATGTTCCAAAGGAGATGCAAGGACGAGTTTATTCTGTCAGGAACACTCTGCAGTTTTTTACAATTCCTGTAGGTTATTTTCTTGGCGGCCTTTTGGTAGATAATGTGTTTGAACCTTTTATGGGTAATACGAAAATCAGTTTGTTTACCAATATCTTTGGTATCGGAAAAGGTTCAGGTGCATCATTCCTGTTCTTTGTAATAGGTGTAGCCGGAGTTATGATATGTCTGATTTTTCGTAAAATAAAATCACTCCGAGAACTTGAATAATACCTCCTTCAAACAAAAAGTTAACACCACCGTATCAGACAAGATACGGTGGTGTTTCTCATACCCACTGTAGCTAATTTGGTTTTATTATGAACTTCTATATAGTTATCGTGCATATGCTTCGAGGGCTTTTCTTGACATAAATCATAAGTTGATGTACAATAATATGAACGCTTGATTGCGAAAAAACAAACAAGGAGAATACATAATGAGCAGCTTTGAAAATCTCAGAATAGTTGACAATTTTTATCAGACATCGTTGTTTTTTCCGATGCCCACAGTGATAATAAGCACTCTCTGCGAGGACGGCAGCACAAACTTAGGTCCTTACTCTCTGGTTCAGCCTTATTATGTGGCAGGTAAGGATTACTATGCAATGCTTCTGTGCTGCCGAAATTCATCGAACACTGCGCAGAATATACTCAGAAACGGAAAGTGTACATTGAATTTTATAGATGACAATCCTAAAACTTTTAAGGAAGCTGTGAAGCTGTCCTGGCCTGGAGACAAGCCGGAAGAAAAAATGCCGAAATGCAAGTTTAAGCTGGAGAAAAGCCTTATTGAAGAAGAAAATCCGGAAGATAAACGTCCTATGGTGCTGACAGATGCAATTGAGGCTATAGAGTGTACCTGGATGCGTGAGCTTGACGGAGCAGACAGGGATGAACCGGGTCAGCTTAACGGCTACGAAGGGCCTTACCACGATTTCAACGGAATAACCAGCCAGTTTGGTGCTCATTTTATTCTTCGTGTAGATAAAATTCTGATGAAGAAAAAATATAAAAATGCTATCATCAACGGCGTAAAATCCAAGGATTTCCCCAATCTTCCCGTTGACTACGGTTATCGTGACAGCAAAAACTTTTGGTTCCATAAGGCAAGAAAGATGAGAGCGGAGCTTCTACAGATGCGCAAGACTTCCATTGAGTCAGTGCGTTATGCTGCGAACAGAGCAGACGATAAGGTGAAGTTTACCGATGAAGCACTTGAAACCGTGCTTGCTGTACCGAGAGTATTTCTCCCGTTAGTGCTGAAAGGCTGTGTTGATTGGGCGAAAGAAAACAATGTTGAGCTTATAACAGCTGAGCATATGAAGATAATAAACGATAAGAGATCAAAGGAAAAAGGCAAGAAATAGCATATGTTAAGCCGCTGTGAAAACAGCGGCTTTTTTATAGACAACAGGAATTCGACGTGATATAATAAATTAGATGCAATCCTCAAATTTTATATACAGAGGGATAAAAATGCACAGAGAGTATATAAGGGAAAATGAAAACAGCAAATGCGCAGTGCTTATGGTACACGGCATTGTGAGCACGCCGAGACATTTTGACAGATTTATTCCAACGGTGCCGGAAAGTTGGTCGGTATATGCAATTTTGCTTGACGGACACGGTGGAGTTGTAAAAGATTTTTCGAGAACCTCAATGAAAAAGTGGAAAGCACAGGTTTGTGCGAAAGTGGATGAGCTGTGTGCAAAATACGAAAATGTAGTTGTGATAGGTCATTCAATGGGAACGCTGCTGAGCATAAATGCTGTTCCTGATCATCCACAGGTAAAGGCTATGATGCTCATTGACGTGCCTCTCAGACCTTGGGTCAAATTCAAGATGTGGGTGCGTTCGCTGAAAGCATCATTCGGAAAAATAAATTATGACAATATCGAAGAATCCGAATTGATGCGATCTGTAGGGGTGAAGCTCAATCCAAGATTATGGGAGTATATAGGCTGGATACCGAGATTCTGGGAGCTTTTAGTTTTATGCAAACAAACTCAGAAAAAGGTAAACGGCATAAGCGTGCCTTGCTATGTATTTCAGTCGCGAAACGATGAATTGGTATCAGTAAAATCCAGCAAATATTTCGGGAATAATCCTTTTGTAAACCACGAAATGATGGAGAGTTCAAGTCATTTCTATTATCCGTCCGAGGAATTGGGTAAAATGCTTTCCTGTATGGAAATGATTTTTTCGAAAGTTGATGGGAAAGAAGCTATTAAGTAATAATCAAGGGAAAAGGTGGAGCAAATGAAATTAAAATCAAACCGAACAGCGAGTTTTATAATTGTTGCGTTGGTTTATATATTAGCTTCTGCGGTTGGTATAGGTGTTTATCTCCTGCTGCCCTACGATATGTGGCTCAATCTTCTGATCGCAGACACAGCTGCAACGGTATTTACATTTATATTCAGTCTCATATTCAAAAACGCATCGGTTTACGATCCGTATTGGAGCGTACAGCCTATAGTAATACTGGCAGCATTTGCGGCCTTTGAGCAGATGACACCCGCAAAGTTGCTTGTGCTTGCGGCTGTATGCATCTGGGGAATAAGACTAACTGCCAACTGGGCGTATACCTTTCACGGTCTCGATCATCAGGACTGGCGTTACACTATGCTTCACGACACGACCGGTATTTTTTACCCGATAATTAATTTTGTGGGAATACATATGGTTCCGACGCTGGTTGTATATGGCGTAACACTGCCTGCGGTATTTGTTATTCAAAGCGATGCACAGGGAAATATATGGAGCATACTTTGCTTTGCAATTTCGTTGTTTGCTGTTATACTGCAGGGAACATCCGATATTCAGATGCATAAGTTCAGAAAAAACAGAACAGGTGCGTTTATTCGCACAGGTCTGTGGAAATATTCACGCCACCCCAATTATCTTGGTGAGATAATTATGTGGTGGGGAATTGCGTTGTCAGCGGTTGTGTCGCTGGGTTTTGAGTGGTATTATATCGCAGGAGCGATTGCAAATACTCTTCTGTTCCTTTGCGTAAGTATACCCCTTGCCGACGGCAGACAGTCCAAGAAAGAAGGCTTTATAGAATATAAAAAGCAGACAAGAATACTTTTGCCTATAAAAAATAAAAATTAAGAGGTCGTAAATGAACAATATAAAAGCCATTGTGGCAAAAAACATAGCAGAGTTAAGGCAGGCAAAGGGAATGACTCAGCTGGAGCTTGCGGAAAAGCTTAATTACTCTGACAAAGCGATATCAAAATGGGAGAGAGCAGAATCAATGCCGGATATTTCGGTGCTGGTAGAAATTGCCGATATGTTTGGCGTGACTCTGGATTATCTGGTAAGAGAAGAACACGAAAAACCAAAAGTGAAAAAAGAAAAGCCGAAGAGAAATTATAATAAAGGTTTTGTGGCAGGACTGGCGGTTTTGCTTGTATGGCTTGTTGCATTTCTTGCTTTTGTGATAATCTCAATAGCGGCAAAGAATTCACCTGCTCAGTGGCTGATGTTTGTGTATGCTGTGCCTGCATCGATGATAGTCTGGCTTGTATTCAACAGTCTTTGGTTTGATACACGAAGAAACTATCTTATTATTTCTCTTCTTATGTGGTCGGTGCTTGCAGCATTGCATATTTCATTTCTTCCTATAGGTGCAAATATCTGGCAGATTTATCTTATGGGTATACCCGGGCAGATAATTATACTCTTCTGGTCTAAAATCAGAGGAAATTCAATTGAAAACTGAATAAATTCAAACCACCGCAGCAAGATTTGCTGCGGTGGTTTTGCTGTGGTGAAAAACCGCATAAATAAGCCAATTCTACTGATAGTAGAGGAGTAGAATTTTGATTCTACCGCTCTACTTTGAACGGTATAGCCCGAAAACATATCGGTAGGTTGAGTTTTTTCGCTGTTGGCGGGTATAATGCAGACAACGCCGAAAAGGACAGAAGGCGAAAAAAGAAATGAGGGAGTAAAATGACCAGAACCAAAATTTGTGACAGAAAGCTTCCCGACTATACTATCGGTGAAGAGATATTCAATACAGTATCACACGCAGTGGGTGCGCTGTTCGGAATCTTTGCACTTATAACCTGCATACTTGTTCCTGCATCAAAAGGTAACGTATGGGGCGTAGTCAGCGGAGCAATATACGGAGCATCTCTGGTAGTACTTTATACTATGTCCAGTGTGTATCACGGGCTGCCGAGAAATACAGGAAAAAAGATAATGCAGATAATAGATCATTGCACAATATATTTTCTAATTGGCGGCACATATACACCAATACTTCTGTGCTCCATACGTCTTGTTTCTCCCGGATGGGCGTGGACCATATTCGGGATAGTGTGGGGCTGTGCTGTTGTTGCAGCAGTATTTACCGCAATAGATCTGAAAAAATACAATGTTCTTTCAATGATATGCTATATTGGTATGGGCTGGTGCATTATTATAGCGGCAAAGACTGCGATGGAGGCTATGAGTACTCAGGCTTTGCTGTGGACACTGTTTGGAGGCATTGCCTATACGGTGGGAGCGATTCTTTACGGGCTTGGAGTAAAGCATAGATATATGCATTCTGTTTTCCATCTGTTCTGCGTTGCAGGAAGTGTAATGCAGTATATAGCAATTATATTTTATATTTTCTGATAAAGAAGGAGTATGCCGAAAGGCATACTCCAAAATTTTATTTAGCCGAAAATTCCTTTACCGATCCGTCCTCAATAGGATGCTTTTTGTTGTAGAGATAGAAGGGAAGGAAGAATACAAATGCCGCGATACACAGGCAGGCTATATATATCGGTGTATTGACATACCAGCCGAACCATTCGCAGAAGCTTTTGAATACGATAATGGGTGAGTTTGCAGGTCCTATATAGAAATTATTCATAGAGCCTCCGGTAACGTTCCAAAGAGCACAGTTAAGAATAAATGCGATAGTGCAGCAGACAGTGAAGGTGATAACAGCGCCTTTGTAGTCGGATTTTTTCAGAGCTGCACGACGTGAGAAACCAAGGTACAAGCCAATGAATACAAGAGACATATGCCAAATAAAGGCGTGAAGAGTAAGAGTCCAGTATTCGTGAACAAGTCCAGAGGGTTCCATAAATGAAATAAAACCGCTCATAAGGTTAAAAGCCAGCATAAAATTATACATAGCATTTTGCACCTTGCCCTTGGGAAGCAGCGGAGCTATTATGCATAGATACATCGGAACACTGCAGAGCTGGAAGGGGAATATCCACCACTGATAACCGCAGACGCCGTGTTGATTTACATTGACAACATAATAATAAAAAAGCTGTTTATATACTTCTGTTAAAAGGAGAAATATTCCACAGGTGAGAAGAACTGCACGGTTGCCTTTTTCTCCTGTTTTTCTAAGAAGAAATGCAATGAGGAAACAGACAGCAAGACCGACAAAGAAAAAAGTCAGATGAAAAGCTCCGTATGCAGGCGGTTTTTCCATAGCCCAGGAAGTCCACTCGAAAAATTCTCTCATAAAAGCCTCCTAAAATCGACATAGTTTTTCAATTTTCACAATTATATCACAATGCATACAATCGGTCAAATAATAAATAATGCAGCCAAAACAAAATTCAAGAGTAAAAATACAGCAGATTAACGATAGAATACAGAGCATAAAGAGGAAAATAAAAAATCTCTCTGCATTTTCGCAGAGAGATTTTTTATAAATATTGATCACACTGAATTCCAAATCGACTTATATTTGCTTTCAGAAATCTTGAAATTCTTTTTTATATGCTTCTTTACTTCGGCAGGTCTATTTTTTAGGAATGTCTTTATGCTTTTGACCTGACTTTGCTGGCGTTTTACGGAAGGCTGTCCCCAGCGATCCTTTTGACGCGGAATCTCAGCCTTTATGGAACTTTGTAGAGAATCGACGATTTTGCTTGTGCGATCGTAATTGAAAACATACTTCAGCGCCTTAATATATTCTGTGACAAACTTGTTTTTAAATTCCTTGTTTTTAAGAAGGCGTCTGGACATAATATTGCCCATATTATTGGTAGAACCGTGACCTTTAGGATCAAGCATATGTTTTTGGATCATATCATCCTTCACAAATCCGCTCATAAATGCCCAGTCAAAGTCATAGAGCATCCAGCGCCATTTTCCATCCTCGCCCTTATAGCATCGGATATTTCCGCTGTCGTAATTACAGATAAATGTCTGAACTATCCAAAACTGAATAAATGAATCGATGTCTACCTTTGAACAGAAGTACTCATAATTCTTCTTGCTCTCAAGACTGTTTGCCCTGAGCCACTTCATAAGGGCATCGTAATCCTTCTTATCTCCTGCGTGAACATAATACTGACCTTTAATTAGATCAATAGTTCCCTTTTCATAGCCGTATTTATAAGATACATAGTTGTCGTTGAATTTTTCGCGCAGATAGTAAAGGCCCCAATATTCGCCGTTAATATACAGAGCAACAGGAGTGTAGTCCATATAATCGGCAGCAGTAAAGTAGGTATCCTTAAGCAGTGCAGGAACGAGAACATCACGCATTTTAGCAGAGTTCCAGTCCTGACCTTCAGGACGAAGCAAAAGTGATTTGTAACTTGCAACGTCATTGCTTGTAAAGAAAGGATACGATACTTCATTTGCTCCGTACTGCTCACGGAGAATAAGTGCAAGGCCTTTTTGCGGAAGACCTCTTGCATACTGGCCAAAGGTGTGGATTCCGCAGTCGAACTCTACTGAGCGGGTGCCGTCCTTTGTTATGTACTCAATATGAGTGGAACGTTCCCAGTCCTTCCAATAGTTTGCGCCAAGATGAGGATTCTTTTCGGTATAACCGGGTCCGTCCTCAAGAATACCGGAGCGATAACTGAAAAGGCCGCTGGGTTTGCTGGACAAGCTTACTACAGCCATATTATGCTTTTTTTCAACTAAATACGTAGACGTAAGTACATCGCTTGAAAGACAGCCATCGATAAATGCGCGTGCTTTTAGAACGGTACTCTTTTTAATGGTTACCTCAAAATCCTCGTGATGTGCTTTGCCGGAGCTAACAGGATCGGAACCATCTGTGGTAATAACAACATAAGCGCCATCAGGGACAGAGACCTTGACAACAGTGCCTTTGCTGACGTATCCTGCGGCAGTGTCAAAAGCAGGTTCAGGTGAGTAGGCAGAGTATGTAGTCTTCAGGCTGTTGGCTTTTCCGGGAGTGGGAGTCGAAAAGAAAAGACGATTGGAAGGATCAGATTCATCCCTGCCGCTACTTATACCGTTGCGTTGTTTGCCTGTAGAAAAAATATCAACAACTCGTCCGAGAGAATTTGTAAGATAAAGAGTTTCGCCGGAGTTGCTCAGTTTAAAAGCTGTGCGCAGGGTCTTTCCGGAAACTGCCTGTTCGGTGCCGGTGCAGTAAATCAGCAAATAACCGCCGGGTTTGATTTTGGTTTCAGGGAAAGTAAATTCCACAATATCGTCATCGGTGGATAATCCGTAGCCTGTCATATCGACTTCACTGTCGGTGGAGTTATGTATTTCTATCCAGTCGTTTGCATAAGAAACACGGGAGCCGGAAACACTTAAAGCCTCAGAAATAAAAACACCGTCAGTCAAGTTGGCGGGAATAAACTGAGAAAGCCCAGAGGCGGGGGTTGAATTGGCTTTTCCGGGTGTAGCACGAGAGAAAAGCATCTGTGTGTTTTCCTCGGAGATACCGGTGGAAATATCATCGGATAGGGGATAAATTTCAAGATAAGAGCAGAGGATACCCTGAGGGGTGTACAGACAGAGTCTGTCATCGTCGCTGCTTATGGAGAAAGAAGTGTGTATTTCCCCTGCAGAACTGACAGTGTTAAGACCGGAGCAGAATACAGTAAGATATTCACCTGATTTAAGAACAGTATTATTGGGGAAGCTCCATTTCATAATATCATATCTGTCATCGGTAAGATAGAAACCGCTCAGATCAATATCATCGAGGGAGCTGTTGTAGAGCTCGGCCCAATCGTAGAAATTGCCTTCGCTGTCAGCAAAAACATAATTGTTTTCGCTCATATATTCATTGAGTACAACATTATAAGTCGGGAAAATCAGATCCTCCACATTGTCGACACCGCCGGCGTTTTCGCTTCCGGGAGTTGGAACTGAATACCATTTGAATTCCATAGTTTTGCTGTCTCTGCCGTAGGATATGTTATCCTGTATTGCGGGAATATCAATTTGCTGAAGAACATCGCCTGCTGAGGTTGACAGAATAAGAGTTTCGCCTGCTGAACTGAGCTTGAAATTTGAATGAATTTCATAAGCGCCGTCCCAGGAGTCAAGGCCAGACATATAAACAATAAGATATGAGCGAGCTTTTATCGTGACATCAGGGAACATCCACCTCAGAGGTTCTGTGCCTGAGTCGGAAAAATAATAACCTTCAAGATTGATATCATTTTCGGTGTTATTGTAGAATTCCACCCAGTCGAAGAATTCACCGTCTTTAGTTTGAGCGTAGTGACTGTTTGAAGACATTACCTCAGTAATAAGAAGTGAGCTGTCTTTATGGTAGGTGTTAGGCTGTTCGGTTATCTGTTTGCTGCAGCCGAAAAGCAAAGTAACACACAGGCATATGCAAAGTGCGCAGGAAATTATCAGACGAATTGTTCTGTTCAAGGTTATATCCTCCTTAACAGGCCAAAGTAAAAACAATATAAATATTATACTACAAATAATCCGATCTTCCAACTGTTTTTTTGAATCGGCTGAAAGATCGGATAAATTTTATGTTGTGCTTACAGGAAGAGAAAACCAGAACACACTGCCCTGACCTATGACGGATCTTACACCGAAAGGGGCGTTGTGCTGTTCAAGAACACCTTTTACTATGGATAAACCGAGACCGGAGCCTATCTGACTGCGGCGGTGTTCCTTATCGACTTTATAATATCTTTCCCAGATAAGCTCAATGTCTTCCTGAGATATTCCCTCACCGTTGTCGCACACCTCAATGCGTACAGTACTGTTATCACAAATCTGACGGATAATTACAGTTTTGTCCTGGCCTGTATAGTGAACGGCATTGCTTACAAGGTTATATATGACTTGCGATATGCGAACCTCGTCAGCATCGACGAAGATTTCTCTGTCGGGCTCAAAAACAATAGAATACCCATTTTGCTCAATAAATTTAGAATACCTTTCTATGATATTCCGTACAGTATTCGTGAGAGAAAAATGGGAATAGGACAAAGTCTGCGTTCCTGATTGGATTTTTGAGAGATCGAGAACATCGGATACAAGAGAGCTTAAACGTTGAGTTTCATCTATTATTACCTGAAGATTCTGCTCGTTGTTTTCACCAGGGATATCGCGCATCATTTCTGCATAGCCGGAAATCAGTGTCAGCGGAGTTCTCAGGTCGTGAGAAATGTTTGCGATAAGCTCGTTTTTTAACCGGTCAACTTTTCCGAGCTCAGATACAGCGAGATTCAAAGTGTCCGACAGCTCAGCGATTTCACGGAAACCACCTGCAGAAAAAGAGGAAGAGTAATCTGCTGTTGCAAGAACTTTTGCACTCTTGTTGAGATGAACTACAGGCTTTGAAATAACTCGAGATATGATGAATGCAAGAATAAAAGAAAGCAGCACCATAATACCGGTGACGCATACAAGCTGAACTTTGAGAGTGCTGACGGTACTGTCAACAGGATAGATCGAAGCGCCGATGTATATTACGGCAGAGGCACTGGGAGTATCTACAGTGCGGACAAAAACTATAGTTTCCGAAACTCTGCTGCTGCGTTTTGGCACAGGTCCCAAAAAATCGTGAAAATTGTAGGCGGATTGGTGAAATGAGCTTCGGTCATATGATACGGTGCAGCTGCCGCCTTCTTTTATGGCCTTGCTGTACAGTTTGTACAGTTCAACATCTGAAAGTGACTGAAGCAGTCTCGAATCGGCAGACATATATGCATCGAAGGAAACGCCTCCTGAAAAATACAGCACCTTCATAGACATATCGCCCTCCTCCACGATCCTGGAAGCAAGCTCGTAAACATTGGAATTGTCAATGTTAGTGGCAATGGAATCTGCGTGGGAGCGTATTCTTCTTTCGGTGATGTTTTTATAGAATGTATCGAGCAGAGTTATCTGGAACACCCAAAGAAGAATAAGAGTAATCCCTGTGAAGCTCAAAAAACACAGAATAAGCTTTACGGTAATGCCGAGACGAGGTTTCTTTTTTTTATAAGACATCAAAGCGATAACCCACCCCTCTGAGAGTGACTATAAATTTGCTGTACTCACCGAGTGTTTTTCTGAGAAGCTTGATGTGAGTATCAAGAGTTCTGTCGTCACCGTAAAAATCGTAGCCCCAGACATCGGTGATAAGTTTTTCACGGGAAAGTGCAATGCCGCGGTTTCTGACCATATAGAAAAGAAGCTCATATTCCTTGGGACTCATATCGACGCGCTTGCCGTCGATATACACGAGACGACCTGCAAAATCAACGGTAAGCCCTTCGAAGGTAACCGTATCCGATGCAGCTGCAGCAGGGCTGACACGCTTTAAAATTGCAGAAATACGCATCATAAGCTCTTTGGGAGAAAAGGGTTTTACGACGTAGTCATCAGCGCCGACCTCAAATCCGTGGATCCTGTCATATTCCTCTCCGCGAGCGGAAAGCATAAGAGCAGGAGTTGAGGAAAACTTGCGTATTTCGCGCAGTGCGGAAAAGCCGTCAAGGTCGGGCATCATAACGTCCATCACGATAATATCGTAGGTTTCCTTACGACACATAGAAACGGCGGTCATACCGTCGCCTGCCTCAAAAACCTCGTAATTTTCAAATTCAGCATATTTACGTATAAGATCTCGTATCATCTTTTCATCGTCAACAATAAGAATCTTACTCAAAGCTCCTCACCCTTTGCCAAAATAAATTAAAATTATTGTAGCCCACTAATGTGAATAAATTATGACGGATAGGAAAAAGAAATAAAAAAAGCCCGTATGAAACGGACCTGAAAGACTTGTCTGCGTAACCTGCCGGAGCGGTATTCCGTCCCTCCGGCAGGTTGGCAGTAAAAACAAGAAGAGAAGTAAAAAAGAGTAATGGCTTTTTTATATATAAAAGGGATATACCCTGATCAGCTTGCCATACGGCAAATATATCATTATTTGGAATCTGTTTTACTGTATGCTTTTTTATTCAGTTCATCGGCATCACCTCTCTTTGGGGTACGGTCATATTATAAAACGCAAATGTGTTTTTGCAGTTAAGAAATTGTATGAATTAATTTAAGATGAAGTAAAGTGTTTGTTAAAATGTTGGATAGATTGTAAACAGATATTTCCAAAACATTAACGGGCAATTAACCTTTGAATTCCTCAAGTGTTACGGATATGGTGTGATGCCGGCGGTTTCGCGATACTATAAATGTTACCGTATCGCCGATATTATACTCATTGAGCATTTCCGCAAGCTCTGTGGAAGAAGAGAATTCTGTGCCGTTAAACGATACTAACCTATCGCCGGATTTGAAACCTGCAGCTTCGGCGCTTGAACCTTCAGTAACAGAAAGAACATATACGCCGTAGGTGGAAACCCTGTATGCGCTGGCTGTAGAACGATCATTGATATCAACAAGGGAAAGTCCGAGGGTTATGCGTCCCTGAACATATCCGAAAGCAATAAGCTGTTCGATGACTTCCTTAGCTGTATCGGATGGAATTGCAAAGCCAAGGCCTTCCGCATCCTGACCGGATGATTTTGCGTTGACAATGCCTATAAGCTCACCTTTGGAATTAAACAATCCACCGCCGGAATTTCCGGGACTGACGGAAGCGTCCGTCTGAAGCAAAGTCATAGCCTGGCCGCCGATAGTGATCTGACGGTCAAGAGCACTTATTATGCCGCTGGTAACTGTACCGCCAAGCTCGCCGAGAGGGTTTCCTATGGCAATAACAGGCTCACCCACACAAAGCTCTGAGGAGGAACCGAATACGGCAGAAGGGAGATTTTCGGCAGCTATTTTGACAACTGCAAGATCTGTTTTAGTGTCGCTGGCGATAAGCTCAGCAGAATATTCGGTGCCGTCGGACAGTGTGACAGTGATTCCGCTCGCACCGTCGATAACGTGAGCGTTTGTTACAATGTAACCGTCGGAGGAAACAATAACTCCGCTGCCTGCACCTTCTGTTACATACTGGCCCATAAAGGTGTTGTAGGTGACGCTTTCTGTGGTGATCTCTACAACAGAATTGAGGACATAGGAAGATACCGATGCAGCTACAAATGCATCATCAGCGCCGGCAGAAGAACCTGTCACAGACTGAAAAAGAACGGTAGAGCTGTCAGGGGGTGGTGTGGGATTTTCTGCGCGGGGAGTCATAAGCCTGCTTGCGAGATATCCGCCGCCGAAACCTGCACCTGCAGAGAAAATAACTGTGCAGGCAAGCAGTGCTGCAGCAAGCTTTGCTGATAAGCCGCTTGTGCTTTTCTTTTCCTGGGGAAATTTATGCGGCTTCTGTATACGATCTGCGTAATAGTATTCAGGCGCACATAGCTGCGTTTTCTGAGACTCAGTATAACCGTTCTGCTGCCATGAGGCTGAATGAGATAGTGAATTGCTGTTATTATTGTTGTACGTGTTGTTTGAATTATTGTTCACAACCGTAACCTCGCTTTCTTTGTTGTGGCTATAGTGTACCCATATTGTGTGACAGCATAATGAAGCCATAATGAAAGCGAATTGACGAAAAACTGAGCAAAAGAAAGCAAGGCGGCCGAATGGCCGCCTTGTTATTTATGCAAAGACTTTATCGATGGTAAATACAAGCTGATTATCTATTACCTGACATTCAGTTATAGTAATATCAAAGGTTTTTTCGAAAGTATAGGAACCGCCGAAAATGCTTGCACCCCAGTTAAGGAAGTTTTCAACATCGGTCATTACTTCATTCTTGCGAATAAAATCAATGAAAATCTCATTGAGTGCCTCGGTATTGTATTTGAATTCTGCTCTTTCGGAGTCGAAGCTTATATCTTTGGGATAGTTGACATTTGCAAGAAATACAGATAATACCTTTTCAGGAATGGTAAGCTTGCCGACGGTTATTTTGTCGAGCATAATGCAAACGTTGGGGTCATCGTAGCTGACCTTAAGTACAACACGGGCAGGAAGGGTGAATCCCTTATATTTGACACGTGCATAATAAGTTATCTTGTTGTCGTTTATAACGATAAAGCTTTCAGAAAGCTCAGCACCGTAGGAAGCAACTGCTGATTCCAGCATTGGCTTGATCTTTTCGTATATTCCGTTGACCTCACTGGTAGAAAATTCCATTCTTCCGGACTCGGATACGAATTCGCCTATAGTATTGGAAACGACTGTAAAGGTATCAACTGTTTCGGTGGGAGCAGCGGGCATATCATCGTAAATTACGAGGAAAGCAAGAACGCCGACAGCGACCACAACAAGAAGAATAAGAATGACAAAAGTGATGATTACTCCCTTGAGGACCTTATGTCTCTTCTTTTTGACCTGCTCAGGCTTTTTATCCACTACCTGCTTTACTTCAGTGGGGGTGGGGATGTAGGCTTCTGCAGGTGTTTCAAATGGTGTTGCAAGAGTGCCGGAAGTACCGGATTCATTTTCAACCGGTTTTTCTTCCGCGGGAGACTGTGCGTTTTCGTCAATTGTACCGCCGAGGGAAATTACCTTGTTTTCATCAGACATATAGTTTTCCTCCTTGTTATTTAAGTGTGATTATCGTAACTCCCGCTTCACCTTCGCCAAAGGTGCCAAGACGGAAGCTTTTTACTTGAGGATGTCTCTTGAAATGCTGGTGCAGACCTGCACGAAGAGCACCTGTGCCTTTTCCGTGGATTATCCTTATTTCTCCGAGATTCATAATTGCGGCAGAATCTATAGCGCTGTCTACCTCGATTATGGCTTCATCTACAGTCTGACCGCGTACATCTATCTCGCTTGTTGCGTCGCGCGAAAGCTTCTTAGTAACGGAATACTCTCTCTGCTTGGCTTTCTCTGCTTTTTTATCGGGAGAAAGAAGACGCAGATCAGAAATCTTGACGCGCATTTTAAGAGCTCCTGCCTGAACCTCAACATTGCCGGAAGAATCAGGATCTTTTGAGACAGTGGCCTTTTTTTCGAGTGTGACAATAAGAACAGAATCTCCTGCCTTGAGAGGACGGGGGAGAACATATTCCTCGTCGCTGTCAAAGGTGACGATCGGATCAGCAGTATCCTCAAGACCTTTTATGCGGCTTCGAAGCTCATGCTTTGCCTTTACACTGAGAGCAGCCGCATCGGCACTGTTCTTGAGCTCTTTTCTGAACTGATCGATCTCCTGCATAAGAGCCTCAGATTGAGCTCGGGCTGAAGAAACAATTCTGCTTGCCTCAGCTTTTGCAAGGTCTAAGATATCCTGACGTTCCTTTTCAAGTCTTTCCTGAGACTTGGCGGCATCATCACGAACTCTCTGAGCCTCTATGCGCAGCTTCTGAGCAGCTTCCTGCTCACTTTCCATACTCTGACGGCTCTTTTCAAGATCTTCAACAACCTTTTCAAATCGCGCATCGTCTTCGGAAATAAGCTCTTTCGCTCTGTCAACAACCTCAACAGGAATGCCGAGCTTTTCGCTTATAGCAAAGGCGTTGGAACGTCCGGGCATACCTATAAGCAGTCTGTATGTGGGACGCAGAGTCTTTACATCAAACTCACAGCAGCCGTTTTCAACTCCCGGAGTGCTTATGGCAAATGCCTTTATCTCGGCGTAGTGAGTAGTAGCCGCGATAATACAGCCCTGCATTCTCAGATGCTCGATTATAGATGTGGCAAGTGCGGCACCTTCAACAGGGTCGGTGCCTGCACCCAGCTCGTCGAGAAGAACAAGGGTACGTGAATCGGCAATTTTAAAGAACCTGATGATGTTTGTCATATGAGCTGAGAAGGTGGAAAGAGACTGCTCTATTGACTGCTCATCACCGATATCGGCAAGGATGTTTTCGAATGTTGATATTTCGCTCTCGTCGCTGACAGGGAGCATAAGACCGCACATAGCCATAGCGGATAACAGACCGAGAGTTTTAAGAGCAACGGTTTTACCGCCGGTGTTGGGGCCTGTTATAACCAGCGTATCAAAATCTCTTCCGAGACGAATGTTGGTGGGTACTACCTTATCGCGGTTGATAAGCGGGTGGCGAGCTTTTTTAAGGTCGATAATACCGTCCTCATTTACATTAGGGAGAGATGCCTTCATATTATAGGCAAGTCTTGCCTTTGCAAAGAGCAAATCAAGTTCTATAAGCATATTGTAGGAAGTGACAATACCGTCGGCACAGTCACCTGCCTGAGAACTGAGCGCAGTGAGGATGCGTTCAATTTCAGCGCGTTCCTCAGTCTGCAGAACACGTATTTCATTATTGGCCTCGACTACAGCCATAGGCTCAACAAAAAGTGTAGCACCTGAGGAGGAGGTATCGTGGACAAGACCTGCAATCTCGCCTCTGAATTCAGCTTTTACAGGGACAACAAAGCGTCCTCCGCGCTGAGTGACAATAGCGTCCTGTAAATACTTAGAATGTGTTGATGAGCGAACGAGTGCATCGAGCTTTTCGCGCACTCTGCTCTGAGCAGAGCGTATCTTTCGGCGGATTGAAGCAAGATCTGCAGAAGCGTTGTCAGAAAGCTCGTCTTCGCTGAGTATGGCTGAATTAATATTATCCTCAACGGATTTATAGGGAACAAGTGACATAAAAAGTGAGTCGATGCAGGTGATAACACCTTCACAGTGACCGCGCCATTCGCGCAGTGCACGAACTATTCTGAGAACCTCACTTATTCTCATAAGCTCCGGGATAGTCAGAACCGCACCGGCCTGAGCTCTGCGCACAGCATTAGTGACGCTTTTAACACCTCCGAAGGAGGGTGCGCCGAAACGACCGAGAAGCATATGACAGTCGGAAGTTTCGCTGAGCATCTGGCGAACCTTTACAAGGTCGGTTTCTGGTTCGATAGCGCGAGCAGCTGCAGCCGCATCTTCGCAGGAACATTCCCGTGCAAGCATATCGAGAACCTTGTCAAGTTCCAGAGCACGCATAAATTTTGTATCCATAATATATTTCCTTTGTGTTTTATCAGTTAACTTTTGGGTGTGTGATGATACCCGTTTTGTTATGTGTTCAGATCTGTTTTATCTGATTATAAAATTCCAGTGTTTTGAAGCTTCTCTCAAGTCTTGATACCAGATACCGCTCGCAGGCAGAAACGAGAGAGGGGAGAGAGTGTTCAGCGAGACTGAAAGAATATAGCTTGTGAAGATCAACAAGGGCACAGTGTCTCAGTGCAGTCAGTGCACCGGGAGACATAGCAACACCGCTTGTATAAGGATCTTTTTCTTCAGTACATTTCCTGCAAAGCAGTGAGCCTGAGACAGGATAAAACATCATAACGTCAGCTTCGTATACACCGCAGGAACGGCACATAATCAGATCCGGCATAAAGCCGGCTGTACACATTATGCGCATTTCGAAGGCGGCTTTTATCATACGCTTATCCCGTGTGCCTGTATTTAAATAATGGAGGGCCGCTCGGAGAAGCCGCAGATAAACCTCTGCGTTTGTACCTTCGGGAGCGAGCTCCATACAAAGCTCACAGAAATACTGTCCCAAAGCAAGCGCCTCGATATCGCCGTGCATATCGGCATAGCTTGCCTCTGCGTGAGATTCCTTTATCGTAAAGGAATCCTTTGATGGTGTCAGCACGTAAGTACCGTATACAAACTGCGAGGTAGCTGCAAAATTTTTGCTCTGAATACTCCTTGCGCCGTTTGCAAAAGCGTGAATCACACCGTGATTTTCAGTAAGCAGATATACAACGCGATTCTTCTCGCCGTAGGGCTTGCATTTTAAAACAATAGCCTTTTCGGTAAATGCAGACATCAGACGTCCTCTTCTTTAAAGCCAAAGCGGCGCAGGTTGGAGGCGCTGTTGCGCCAATCCTCGCGTACCTTTACCCAAAGCTTGAGGTTAACCTTGCAGCCGAGGAATTTTTCTATATCCTCACGGGCGTAGGAGCCGACTCGTTTGAGCATAGCACCGCCCTTGCCTATAATTATTCCCTTATGACTGTCGCGTTCGCAGTAGATAGTGGCATCAATATCAACAATATCGCCCTGACGCTCGTCTGCCTCCTGAGCACCTGAGCGCTCTCTCATTCTTTCGATATCTATGGCGATTCCGTGAGGAACCTCATCAGAAAGAAGCCTTAAAAGCTTTTCGCGGATTATCTCAGCAGCAATGACCTTTTCAGGTTGATCGGTCAATGTATCGTCGGGGAAGAAATGGGGGCCTTCTTCGGCAGCAGAGCAAAGCTCTGAAAGAAGCTCCTCAAGGCCTTCGCCTGTAACAGCGCAGACAGGAACTACAGCATTCCATTCGTAAAGAGAAGAGAACATTGCTATTTTCTCAAGCAAAACCTCCTTGTTTTCTACAAGGTCGATCTTATTGATGACAAGGATTGCAGGAAGTCCGAAAGCATTGAACTTATCGATAAGATCAGATTCCGCAGGGCGGATATCCTTGTCGGTTGCGTCAACTACCAGCATACAGATGTCGGTGTTGTCAACACTGTCGGCAATGGATTTCACCATAAAATCACCAAGCTTGTTTTTGGGCTTGTGCATACCGGGTGTGTCAGTAAATACAAGCTGAGTGTTGTTTTTTGTCAGTACACCCATAATACGTGTACGGGTAGTCTGAGGCTTTGCGGAAACTATGGCGATCTTCTGACCGATAAGTGCGTTCAATATAGAAGATTTGCCGACATTGGGTCTGCCTACTATGGCGACAAATGCAGATTTGGTGTTGTTCAAAACAATATCCTCCGTGATGTGAAAATATTTACATTTTATTATACCACGCTGTACGTCTTAAATCAATAATTTACATTGCAAAAACCTGAACATCAGCACATTCCGGATATTAAAAAAGAGAGGATCCATAAGGATCCTCTCAAGTAAAATTATTCGGAAATCTTTATTATAGGATTCTGAAGACCCATTTCCTTTGCCATTCTTACAACAGAATTATGGCAGGTAAAAATAATGACCTGACCGAGTTCTTTTCCGCCGCTCTCCTTTGCGAGGTAGAACATAGCCTCTGCAACACGCTTGTCGTCGTACTGAGCAAAAGCGTCATCGAGGAAAACAGGAAGTTGTACTTCGCTGAGAATACCTGCGATGGCAAGTCTCAGAGCCAGATAAACCTGATCGTTTGTACCAAGGCTGAGGCTTGAGCAATTGCGTATATTTGAGCTGTTAGGACCTTCGGTGACGGAAGGAACAAGTCTTTCGGAAATAAATACGGAAGGATATTTGCCGCCGGTCAGCTCGTTGAGGATACGTCCTGCCTTGAAATTGAGGATAGGACCGAAATCTCTCTGCATAGTTTCGAAAGCTTCGCCGAGAGCCTCTATGGCGATGTTGATGGAATCAAGCTCAAACTTATATTTGTCGGTCTTTGAGATAAGAAGCTTGATCTTGTCGTTGTACTCTTCGATGTCTTGCAGGTTCATACTGCATCCGGCAAGCTCTGCCTGCTTTCTGGCAAGCTCGGTGCCAACCTCAAGAAGCTTGGCAGATGTATCATCAGTGCGCTTTTCGATTTCTTCAAGCTCCTTGCCGGAAAGCTTCTGCTTGACTCCAAGCTCTTCCTCAAGCTCCTGAGCCTCGAGAACAATAAGATCGTAATCAGCGCCGTCAAGCATTTTCTGGAGAGCTTCTTTGCTGCTCTGCAGTTTCTGCTCAAGCACAGCGTGTTCGCGCTGTTTCTTATCAAGAGTTGATATGATGGCAACGGCCTGCTGATCGCTGTCGATTCTTGTATATGAGCTGAGTGAATCACGAATCTCCTGCTTCATTGCAGTGCATTTCTGAGTGAGTTCCTCGATTTCACCCTTGAGCTTCTTTCTCTTTCCAACCTCAGTCTGTGTCAGTGTAGACACACGTTCCATTTCAGCAACTTCGTCACGCATAGCCTGTATGTGAGGAACACCAAGCTCGTCGAGAAGCTTTCTGTTTGAGCGTGTAAGCTCACGGATATCGTCGTCGATCTCCTGAAGCTCATTTTCGATTCCGGAGGTGGGGGTGGGGATAATGCCCTTCTGCTTGAGAATGTGATAAGCAACAAATCCGCCTGCGGCAAGTGCAGCAAGGATAAAGAATATCCAATGTACAAAGCCGAGGAAGAAGAGACCGAGAACCAGAAGTCCGACAATAATAGCCAAATTTTTCGGACTGATCTGAGTGGATTTTACTTCATTCTCGTACTCCTCAAGTCTTCTGTCTGCGTCGTAGCGAGCATCGAGGAGTTTGTCGTATTCCATAAGCACATTATCGATACGCTGCTGATTATTGCTGATAGATGTCCAGAGACCGACTCTTGAGCGATCGACAGAATCAAGCTGTTCGTTGCATTCGGCAAGCTGTTCTTTTTTGAGCTCAATAATTTTTTCTTCACTGCGGATGTTTTCAAGAAGCTCTCTGGATTTTGCAACAAAATCATCATCAAAGCTCAGCTCACTGCCGTACATAGCTTCGTGAAGCATCTGATATCTTGCCTCATCAGCTTCCAAAGACTGCTTAGTGGTGATTATTTCATCGAGTTCGTTAAGACGGGCGGCTTTCTTTACATTTTCACGCAGAGAAATAAGGTTGTTGTATTCAGTGCTCAGATGCAGATGCTTTTCCTCGAGATCTTTTACGCTTTCGCGAAGTGCATCAGCCTGCTTGAACTGGTCAACTATCTCCGAACGCTTGCTGAGCAGTTCGCTCTGTTCAGCCTCAAGTGCGGGAATAATGGCATCAGAACGTTTTGAATTGAGCTTGGAGGCAGCTTCATTGAGTCTGCCTTCGATTTCTGTTCTCGAAGCGGTCTCATCGCCTGCAGAAGCAAGGTTCATCAGTTTCTTGAGAATTTCATCGTTTGATCCGGAAATTGCAGGGTTAATCTGACCGATGAAAACAGAGTTAACAAAGGACATCTCGTTTATTCCGAGAAGATATTCGCCGGGCTCGACTTTTTCGGGAAGATCCACCTGTTCGCCGGTGGTTTTGCACCACAGCTCGATTTTGTCAAGACTTTTGGTGGAGCCAAACTGTCTTGAAAGAGCGTAATGCTTGCCGGCACACTCAAAAGAAAGTGTACCGCCCATTTTGCCGCCGTTCCAGGGCTCATATTTGCGTCGGGTCTCAGCTCTGCCGGCACCGTAAAGCATAGCTTTGATGAAAGCCATAATAGTGGATTTTCCTGCCTCGTTGGGACCGTAAATTATATTGACGCCGTCGTGAGCAGTCAGTTTATAGCTGCTGAGCTTACCGAAGTTCTTTATATAAATCTCATTTATCGTCACTGATAATCACCTCACCATCAAAGGCTCTCAGGCCGTAGAGCAAAGCTCTGAGATATTTATCTCTGTTCTTTTCGTCTTTCTGAATTTTGCTGGAGATAGCTCTTGCAAAAGCACCGCGCAGAGTGGTGTCCTTGCCGAGCATATCGATGTCAAGTTCAGTTGTTGTAGTATCTGTAAAACGCACAAAATGGAGCTTTTCGCGAAGTGCGGAAACAAGCATAGGTATATCAGCCATAACGCCTCTCGGAAGCTCACCGCGAAGAGTAAGATCATAGAGATTGCCGGCGTAATCTGCGCCGTAACGCTTTTCGAGAGTGGAAATTATAGCACCTGCAAACTCACTTGTGACGCTGCATCCGGAAACATCCACAGTATCGCTTATGTATTTTCTCGAACAGGTGGATACAAAATCCATATGAGCAAATCCGCGGCTTACATAGCCTGCATATATGCCTTTGTCGCCCTGCTCGTCAAAACCGCGTCCTTCAGGGGTGCCGCAGTATCCGTAAAGAAAATCTCCGGCCTTGTGAAGCTCGGGCTTATGAATATGACCGAGAGCAACATATTCAACTCCCAGTGAGCATATCTGCTCAGCAGATATGGGGTTGTAGCGGCTTTCACTGGAGGAACCGGTGTAAAGGTCTCCGTGCATAAGAAGTATGTTTATCTTGCTGTCGTCAATTTTAAAATCCTGCAGCATCGATTCAAGCTGGAAGCTTCTTGTAAAAGCTGCACCCCAGATACAGGCGTTCTTTGACGGAACTTCGATACATTCAAGTCCGCCGCGGAATATATGTACATTGCTGGGCCAGTCTTCACCCTGAGCATAGCAGGAATCGGGGGTAGCAGGATCGTGATTTCCGGGAGTGATGAAAACATCACAGTTGCAGGTGGTGAGCAGATCCTTTGTCTCGTTGAGAAGCTGAGGATCTACTTTCAGAGAATCGAAGAGATCACCTGCGATAAGAAGAACATCTGATTCGCGCTCGTTGCAGATGTTGATTATCTTTCGAAGGGTTTCGAACTGATCGATCTTGCGCTGCGAAGCAACTTCCGGTGTTGATGTAAACAGTGAACCTAAGTGAAGGTCACCGGTATGTACGATCTTGAGAATACGCATATACTTGAAAACACGTTTTTCCTGAAGAAAAACTACTCCTTTCGATAGCTTTTTGAAAAGGCGAAAATCGCCGAATTAATCTGTTTGTCCATACACATAGGTTATGATATCATAATAATAGGTAAAACACAATATATAGTCGAAAAATATCCCAAATTTATTTTTGCCCCAAGATATGACAGGATAAAAAACAGAAAAGAGCCCCGAAAAGAGGCTCTTTCTGTTTGTAGAGATAAGAAGAGATATAGAAATGAGAGGTAAAATACAAAACTTATTTATTGCACCCACATAATACCACAAAATAATTCTCCTGTGTAAAATATATCGTTAATTTAACCGAATACGACGAAATTGTAATAAATATGAGAGGTTGTTGATTTAATGATGCAAATAGCTTGAATCACAGGATGGAATGTGATAAAATAACATTTAAAATTATGGGAAAAAGGTGTGTCGAATATGAAAAAACACTATGAAAACATACCCAAAAGAATCCGCGAACTGCGCGATATTCTTGAGATCGAACCGCAGGAAATGGCAGAAAAGCTTGATATAGATGTGGATTATTATAACGATATAGAATCCGGAAAAAAAGATATTCCAATCAGTATGCTGTACGAGGTGGCGTCCATACTGGGCGTTGATTTTACAACACTCCTCACAGGTGACAGCCCGAAAATGAAGTCCTATACAGTGGTCAGAGCAGGTACAGGTGCAGTGGTGGAGAGATACCCCGGCTATGATTACACAAGCCTGTGCTACAACTTTATAGGAAGAGAAATGGAGCCTATGCTGGTACATCTTCAGCCTGAAGATGCAATGCCTGAGCTTGTAAGCCATTCCGGACAGGAATTCAATTACATCTTAAAAGGCAAGGTTCGTATAATTATCGGAAATAAGGAACATATCCTCAATGCAGGCGACTGTATTTATTTTGATCCGCAGCTTCCTCACGGACAGCACGCAGTGGATGAGCCTGCAGAGTTTTTGACAGTTATCAAGGAATAAGGATTGATATAAATGGACTATTTGATAAACAAATATTGTCCCCGTACCGAATTTGAAAGCTACGAGGATATGAAAGCCAATTTTACTATAAACGTACCCGAAAATTTCAATTTCGGATATGATGTAGTAGACGAATGGGCAAGAGTTGAGCCTGAAAAGCTTGCACTTGTATGGACCGATGACAGCGGAAAGGTAGAAAAATACACATTCTCCGATGTCAAACGCGAAAGTGACCGAGTTGCAGCATATTTCAAGAAAAAAGGATTCAAAAAAGGCGACGTTGTAATGATAATTCTTCGTCAGCGTCCCCAGGTGTGGTTTACACTTGTCGGTCTCTGCAAGCTGGGAGTTACCTGTATTCCCGCATCATTCCAGCTCACGCCGAAGGACATCGTGTACAGATGCAATGCGGCAGAGGTAAAGGCATTTATTTTCATACCCGAAGAGGGTTTGATCGATTATGTCAGAGAATCCATTCCTAAGTGTGAAACACTTAAATATGTATATACCTTTGACGGTGGAGACTTTACTGCAGAGGGATATCTTGATTACGCGGCAGAGCTTGCAGCAACAGAGCCCTGCTTTGAGCGTCCCACAGGAGAAGAGGCAACACAGAACGACGATACAATGCTTCTGTACTTTTCTTCCGGCACATCAGGTATGCCCAAGATGGTGCGCCACGACTTTGCGTTTCCGCTCGGACATATCATAACCGCTCGCTACTGGCACAGAGTAAAGGAAAACACAGTTCATATGACCCAGACCGACTCAGGCTGGGCAAAGTTTGCCTGGGGCAAAATATACGGACAGTGGATATGCGGAGCAGCCATCGGCGCATTTGATACAATAAAATTCAAAACAGATACAATGCTTGATGCTATAGTCCGCCTGAAGCCTTATTCCTTCTGTGCTCCTGCGACAATATACAGAATAATGATAAAGGATGATCTCAGCGGATACGATCTTTCCTTTATAAAGCACGCATCCGTTGCAGGTGAGCCGCTTAACCCTGAAGTATACAACAAGATCCAGGAGAAAACCGGCCTTGAGATATTTGAGGGATTCGGACAGACAGAGACTCCTGCAATAATCGCAAACTTCGGATTTTTTCCTGTAAAACCCGGTTCAATGGGTAAGCCTGCACCGATTTTCGATGTTGTTCTTCTCGATGAAAATGACGAAGAGTGTGAAGACGGTATCGAAGGTGTTATCTCAATCCGCAATGCAGGAACTCACGGACCTGTAGGTATGTTCAGAGAGTATTATAAAGATCCGGAAGCAACGTCAAAGGCCTGGTACGGCGGAATATACCGTACAGGAGATATGGCCTGGCGCGACAGTGATGGATATTATTGGTTCGTCGGCAGAAATGACGATGTTATAAAGTGTTCGGGATACAGAATAGGTCCCTTTGAGGTTGAGAGCGCATTGCTTGAGCATCCCAGCGTTCTTGAATGTGCAGTAACGGGCTATCCCGATCCTGATCGCGGACAGATAGTAAAGGCGACTATTGTTCTTGCAAAGGGCTATGAGCCCAGCGATGCACTTACAAAGGAACTGCAGAACCACGTAAAGCACGCAACAGCACCTTATAAATATCCGCGACGCATTGAGTACGTTTCCGAACTGCCCAAAACCACCAGCGGCAAAATAATCAGACGCGCTATCTGCGCACAAGACAACAAACGCTAAGCAAAGCGTTTTGATGTGAATTATGTTATAAAGCAGGCGTTTCGCCTGCTTTATGTGTTTAAATCGGGTGATATAAATGAGAAGCTGTACACTTTGTCCGCGAAAATGCGGTGCAGACAGAAGCAAGCATAAGGGTGTGTGCGGATGCGGAAATGAAATGCGCATAGCACGAGCGGCGCTTCATTTTGGAGAAGAACCTCCTATAAGCGGAACAAAAGGCTCAGGTACGGTGTTTTTCGGAGGGTGCACGCTGAGGTGCAGATACTGTCAGAACAGTGAAATATCCCGAGAAGCAACAGGCAGGGTGTACACATCGGATCAGCTTGCAAAAGAGATAAAACACCTGGAAGCTCAGGGTGCGCACAACATAAATTTTGTGACAGGCACTCAGTATATAGACGAGATAATCGAAGCGTTGGAGATATACAGACCCAATATACCGATCGTCTGGAATACGGGCGGTTACGAAACGGCGGACACTATCGAGAAATTAAAAGAATATGTTGACATATGGCTTCCTGATATAAAGTATGCAGTTTCGGAGAAAGCCGAAAAATACAGCAACGCCCCTGATTATCCGGAAACAGCCTTTGCTGCGGTTGGGAAAATGCTCAGGATTTCGGGACCGCTTATTACGGATAATAACGGCATTGCGCAAAAGGGAGTTCTTATACGGCACCTTATTCTTCCTTCAAATACAAAAAATTCTATAGCCGTCCTTGAACGTATTGCGGAAGAATTCGGAGCAGACGTCCCTGTCAGCATTATGAGTCAGTACACCCCTCACGGAAGCATAGAGGAATTTCCGGAGATAAACCGAAGGATAACAAAAAGAGAATATGACAAGGTTTGTATGAGGGCTCTTGAACTCGGAATAAAAGGTTTTACGCAGGGGTTATCCTCGGCAGAAGAAAGCTATATTCCGGAGTTTAATCTTGAGAAATAAGTTAAAAGTTGTTAATAAATATTTACTCACAGGAAAAAATGTGGTAACATAAGATGTATTTTACGACAGCAGTAAATTCGAAAAATATGACAAATGGAAGGAAAGAAGAAAAATGAGTAAAGAGAACAAACCTGAAAAGCTTGGTGCACTGAAGCAGTTTTTTGCTGATTTCAAAGCATTTGCACTCAAGGGAAATGTAGTTGATCTGGCAGTAGCGGTTATCATCGGTGGTGCATTCCAGAAGATAATCAATTCTGTAGTAAACGATCTTATTATGCCCCTTATCGGACTTCTTACAGGCGGAAATGATTTTACAAATCTTCTTATCCCTCTCAAGGATAAGGCACACGTAGTGGCAGAGGCAACAAGCGCAACTGATGCTGTTACAGTAGGCGATCTTACCACTCTTGCAGAATTTGATCAGTATGGTGTTCCCACATTCAAATA
Source organism: Acutalibacteraceae bacterium (assembly GCA_045604965.1). Classification (GTDB taxonomy): domain Bacteria; phylum Bacillota; class Clostridia; order Oscillospirales; family Acutalibacteraceae; genus JAISGQ01. The sequence continues at coordinate 21,906 of JAZUPB010000031.1, read as the reverse complement.
TGGTAAATTCTTTACCGAAGTACTTAACTTTATCATTATCGCATTTGTTATTTTCCTTCTTGTAAAAGCTATTGCAAAGCTTTCAACTCTGAAAAAGAAGGAAGAGGTAGAAGAGGAAGCACCCACAACAAAGAAGTGCCCCTACTGCAAGAGCGAGATCGATATCGAAGCAACCCGCTGCCCGCACTGCACAAGTGAAATCAAGGAATAATAGTATTGCCTGATAAAAGAAATAATACATACAAACCTTTGCTTGATACACGCGGAAAGGCTATAGCTGCAATTGTTGGCATTATAGCCTTTTCGGTGTTGATAATCCTGTTTTTTATGACAGCAGAGAGGAAGGTTTCACTGGTTTTTCCGGACTGCATACTTCGCACGGCAACGGGAATAAAATGCTTTTTGTGCGGAGGTACAAGATGTATCAGATCTGTTGTTGCAGGCGATATTATAAAAGCATTTTATTATAACCCCTTTGTTGTGCTGTGCGGAATATCGCTGGCAGTATGGTTTATTCGTCTGGTGCTGAGCGTGCTGAAAAAAGAATATAGGCCGCTGAGATTGAGCGAAAAATACCTGTGGGTTATACTTATAGGAGTGCTTGTATTTTCGGTGCTGCGAAATTTCGATTTTTATCAGACAGTATTTTATTAAGTAGGAGATTAATATGAATAAGAAAAAGATAGTATCATTCATTGTTATGTGCGCAGTTATGCTTACTGTAATGGCAGGCTGCGGCAAGGGCGATGAAGTTATTGCGGGGAACCGTGATGACAATCTCTACTCCGGAAATACTGCTGCAGACAGCAGTTCGGAAGAAAACACAGGAACAGCCGAAGGCGGTTCTTACTACAACGATGTATTTTACAGCGATACAAAGTATGAATACAAAGAAAAAGAAATAAAATTCATTGATAAGTCCGATGTGACTGGAAAGTACAAAAAAGCAAAGGACGGATACCAGCTTGAAGAGCCAAAGAAGGGCGATAAAATAGCGGAGATCGTCACAAATTACGGCAAGATCAAGGTCAGACTGTTCCCTGAGCAGGCCCCCCTTGCAGTAACAAGCTTTGTTGAGCTTGCAAAACAGGATTATTTTGACGGAATGATATTCCACAGAGTAATGAATGATTTTATGATCCAGGGCGGAGATCCTACTGCCACAGGATACTACGGTGAAAGTGCATACGGAGAAGATTTTGAGGATGAATACGGCAGAAATCTCTTCAATTTCCGCGGTGCTCTTTCAATGGCAAATTCCGGAGCAAATACAAACGGTTCCCAGTTCTTCATTGTTCAGACTACAAGTGCAGGAGCAGACGAAGCTACACTGAAGGCATATGGCTGGCCTGAGTGGGCTGCCAAAAAGTATGTAGAGCTTGGAGGCACACCTCACCTTGACGGAGGACTTTCTCCTCAGGGCTTTGCACATACTGTATTTGGTCAGGTATATGAGGGGATGAATGTAGTTGACGCTATTGCGGCTGTGAAAACAAGCCAGGAAGCGACAACTAAGGACAAACCTATAAAGAATGTATATATTTACGATATTATAATTTCTGAGTACGAAGGCTAAGTAAAGGAGAATTTTTATGAGCGAATTTGTAAAAGCAGCTGACGGCTTTCAGCTCGAGCAGCCTGCAAAGGGTGAAGAGGTAGTAGTTCTTCAGACCTCAATGGGCAATATTGTTATAAGGCTGTTTCCGCAACAGTGCCCGAAAACCGTTGAGAACTTCAGAACACACGTTGCAAACGGCTATTATAACGGAATAATTTTCCACAGAGTAATTGATGACTTTATGATCCAGGGCGGCGATCCCACAGGAACAGGCCGCGGCGGTGAGAGTATCTGGGGAAAGCCCTTTGAAAATGAGTGCGGAAGAAACCTTTTCAATTTCCGAGGAGCACTTTCAATGGCAAACGCAGGTCCCGACACAAACGGCTCCCAGTTCTTCATCGTACAGGCAACCTCCAGCGCATATAAGGCAGCTGATATGAAGCGTCACGGCTGGCCGGACTGGGCAGCAGACAAGTACGATGAGCTTGGCGGCACAGCATATCTTGACGGCGGACTTTCTCCTCAGGGCTATGCACATACCGTGTTCGGTCAGGTGTTCAGAGGTATGGATGTAGTTGATGCAATTGCAAAGGTTCGTACCGATGGACGCGACAAGCCTCTGCGTGATGTTGTAATTGAGAAGGCATACCTTGGAATAATGGAGCAGTAAGATAAAACCTGAAAAGGGGTATTAGCATATGAAAACGACACAATTGATACTGATAATAGTCGGCTGTGTTGTATCATTACTGATAATATGGTGGCTCTTTGCTACAATGAAATCATTTATTAAGCTTAAGAGAAAAACTCGTGTAGCTTATAAGGGATTATGCAGATCTGTAAGCGATCTTCATAAGTTTACAGATCAGACAATGGCGGATTTAAAGGAATTCGGAAATGATGCTGAACGCGTCATAAAAGCAAATAATGATGCAGTTTCAGCAAAAAGACCGGAAGCTAAAGCGGAGTGCGATGCTATTCTGCGAAGCAGACTAAGAAAATATTTGTCTGACATTTCCGATAAAACCGATACCTCTGAGATTGAAAAAGAGCTGGCTGAAATAGAAACGGAAATTTTTAAAGAACGCAAAAATTACAATTCACTTGTAAGAGAGTTCAATTGCAAAAGAAAAATGTTTCCGGACAGAATTGTTGGAGCAATTTTCAGATTTAAGGTCTTCGAGTTCTATACAGCAGACGAAGCAGAAGCTTTGTAAAACAGTTTAAAATTAAACCCGAGCGTTTGTTCTTGGCAAATGCTCGGGTTTTGTGCTTTTCACGGAGAAAGATTGACGCAATTTGGTGCTTTATGTTAAAATAAATTTGCATTGTAAATGAAGTCAAAAATTAATAATCGCAAAAATCAGGCTGATAAACGTGATTATATGCGAGTGATTGAATAATATCTGTATAGGAGTGATAGCGATGCTCACACCAAAGGAGATTGCAGTAAATTATATTGCGGTATCAAAAGCAAAGGTGAAAATGAGTGTGGTAAAGACAGTGCTTCTGGGAATTATGGCAGGAATATTCATAGCTTTTGCGTCAGTTGCTTCAAATACTGCACTAAGTACATTTAATGGCTCAGCGGCAAGAATAGCAGGAGCCTGTGTTTTTCCCGGCGGTCTTGCTATGGTTATAATTGCAGGCAGCGAGCTTTTTACGGGAAATAACCTTATGATAATAGCTGCATTGAAAAAAGAGATTACTATTTTACAGATGCTCAGAAACTGGGGACTTGTATATTTAGGGAATTTTATAGGCTCACTTCTGATAGCCTTCCTTGTGGTGTACAGCGGACAGCTTTCTCTTTTCGGTGAAGCTCTTGTACAAACCACTATAAATGTGGCAAACGCAAAAGTTACAATGGATTTCCACGAGGCATTTTTAAAGGGTGTACTGTGCAACATCCTTGTTTGCACAGCTGTTTGGATGAGTTTTTCGACAAAAAGTACAGCCGGGAAATTTATAGCTATATTTATGCCCATAATGATGTTTGTGCTGTGCGGTTTTGAGCACAGCGTTGCGAATATGTATTATATCCCCGCAGGACTTCTTGCAAAAAGCTGCAATTCATATCCTTCTGCAGTTGTGCCCGAATCGCTGACCTGGGGCGCGTACTTCTTAAAAAATCTGCTTCCGGTAAGCCTTGGGAATATAGTCGGCGGAGCAGGTGTGGTCGGCGCAATATACACAGCAGCGTACATTTCAAAAGTGTCTGATTAAAAAAACAGAGCGCATCATACGATGCGCTCTGTTTTTTTAATCAATCAAGCCGCACTGTCTTCTTGAGACGGTTCAGTTTTGGTAGTTGTAGTGGCTTTTGTTGTAGTTGTTGCTTTAGTAGTCGTTGTGGTTGTTGCAGTAGTTGTAGTTGTAGTGGTCGGCTCGGTTGTAGATTTAGTTGTTGTAGTTGCTTCCTCAGTAGAAGAAGTTGTACTTTCAGATGTAGACTTTGTTGTGGAGGAAGTACTTTCAGATGAGGATGCAGTTGATTTAGTAGTGCTTGTTGTTGACGAAGTTGATGTGGGCGTGGTACTTTCAGTGGAAGTCGTACTTGAAGTCGATTCTGTTGATTCTGTTGACTCCGTGGATTCGGTCGATATAGTAGTGGTGGTCGTCGTGGTAGTAGTTGTATTTCCGCTTCCGGTTTCAAAGAAGGATGACTGCCACACCTTTTCGTTTATATCAAGCTTCGTTGTACTGTAAATGTGAGCTCTGATTGCTTTCTTATTGATCTTGAAATCAAGAGACAGTACCCAGGCACCGCTTGCATTATAATCTTTCCAGCTTCCTCTGACGGGAACATTGAGGGTTTCGATTTCCTTAGTTATACTTGCGAGAGCAGGCGCAATGAGAGAATAAATCTCATCCTTGGACACATTGGTCTCAACAAGGGGAAGTATCTCGTTCATAAGGTCGTAAAGGGTAGAGACCTTTGAACCCTTCAGCTTATCGGCTATTGCAATGAGCACCTTTCGCTGACGGTCAGTACGTCCGAAGTCGCTGTCAACCTTTCTGCAGCGAGCGTAGTTAAGAGCTTCCGCACCGGTCATATTGTAAACACCGGCACCGGCTTTGTATCGGGGGAATCTGCCGTATACTTTATGAGAGGACATATATTTTGCCTCTGCCTTGGTTACTTCCATTTCAATACCGCCGATAATATTTACGACTTTAGTGAATGCCTTAAAATTCACACGTACAAATTTATCCACTTTGATATTGAAATTGTGTTCAAGCGTTTTGAACAGAAGATCAGCACCACCGAAGGCAAAAGCAGCATTAAGGCGATATTTGCCTCGATATCCGGGAATAGTGACATATGAATCGCGCATAAAGCTGGTAAGCTTTATGGTATGGCGCTTGGTGTCCAGAGACATAACCATCATCGTATCTGAATTATCGCGCACATATTTACCCGATCTTGTATCGGTGCCGAGAAGAAGAATATTTATAACATCTTCTTCCGGAACATCAAACATATCCTCTGTGAATTTATCAAGAGTGAGGGTGAGTGCCTCAAGTTCCATATCGGAATTGCTGGTATCGGTAGGTGTTGTAACATCGGATACACTTATTGATTCCCAGTAAAGAGCGTCTGCTTCTGATTGTGAGATCTGTCCGTAGTGATCAGCAGCTACGTAATTGATCTTATCAAGCATAGAGTCCATAAAGAGAAATACTGCACCGAGTGCAATAACAAACACAAAGCCCAGTGTTGCTGCGGCAATTTTTACCCACTGCTTCGGAGTCCTGGTTTTTACCCAATTTACAAAATTATGCTGTGTAAAGAAATCCTTTAGAAGCGAGGGGATTTTCTTTGCAAAATCAAAAACAGCGGCAGGTGCTTTTCTGACAAAATCCTTTGTGCCGTTTAAAATCGGTTTAATTCCTGAACGCAGGCTTTCGGGTGCCGCAAGCATAGCAGAGCCGGCTCCGTTGATTGCACCGCTGAGATCTATATTTTTAGCGGAATTTTTCGAATCTGAGGAAACCGCAGAAGTTTTGGAAGAAGATGGTCTGCGCGATAAAACAGTTCCAAAGTTGACCTTCGGCTCTGTTTCAGAAGATGTCTTTTTCTTAGCAGCTGACTGCTTTGAATCTTTCTTTTTGGGAACAGGGTCTGCGTGTCTGCGCACACCGATTATTGCCGGTTCTTCCTCGGGAATGTTCTTGTGTGTTGCCGCATTATCGGAATCAATGTGGGAATTGTTTCCTGTTCTTCTGGATACGGTAATATTCGACGCATTGGAATCGGGAGCTATTTTATTATTTGAATTCAAAGGTTCACAACCTTTCATAAAAAGAATATTATGTCAAATCTGAGATTAAATATACTTCTCCGGTGAAGTAGTATACCATAAATTTTGATCGTAGTAAACAAAATATAAGATTGTTCACATATATTATGTCATATAACCAAAAACAAAGCAGAAAGAAATAAAAAATAGAGCAAAATATTTTTTGGTCGAATCATTTTATCAAACTATAATTAAAACAAATGAAATAACGCAAATTTTTCAAAAAGGCTGTATCTCACAGATACAGCCTTTTTTCTATTTATTGAGAAAACCTGCAGTAAAGGAAATATTGCGTTCTATACCTGAATCGAAACGAACAATATAACAGCTGTTTGATGCATCAACTGCAATTATTTTGCCACTGCCAAGAGTGGGATGACATATCTCCGTTCCCACAGATAAAAGAATTATGTCAAGTTTGCGTTCGTCCAGGGTTATGTGACTTTTTGCAATATCAATAAGCTCTTCACTTAGCTCAACGGTGTACTGGAGCAGGTCACGCTCGATGTCAAAGATAAAACGCGATGGGTATTTCATATTTGAATCGAGGCCCATTCCTTCGGAATCGGTAAGATAAAGAACGCTCTCAGCTCTGGTCATAGCCACATAAGCAAGCCTGCGCTCTTCTTCCATTTTATCTCTTGTGTTGGTTTTGCGGCTGGGAAAAACCCCTTCAGAAAGACCGCAGAGAAAAACAACGGGAAATTCCAGACCTTTTGCTGCGTGAATAGTCATAAGCCTTACAGCCTCTGTAGAATCGGGATCATCCCCCGAAGTCATAAGAGTTACGTGAGAGAGATAATCGTACAGGCTCATGAGCTCACCTTCATCACGCTCATACTGCGCGATTGACTGTTTGAGCTCAGCAAGATTATCAAGTCGTTCGCTGTCGCCGTCAGAACGGAGCATCTGCTCGTATCCGCTTAGAGAAAGAACCTCTTCCAGAAGAGACGATATGGATCGTTCCTCATAACCTTCGCGAAGTGTGGATATCAGCTCAATAAATTTTGCAGCACGGGTTCTTGAGACAATGGGAGAATCTTCGTCAACACATCTGCAAAGAGCTTCATAAAGGGTTATATGATTCTGCTCTGCAAATTCTTTCAACTGTCCGAGCTTTGTTTTGGAAATACCGCGGCGCGGAGTATTGATCACTCTGGCAAAGGAGAGGTCATCGCCTGTACATATCATTCTAAGATAAGACAGAACATCCTTTATTTCCATACGTTCGTAGAATCCAACGCCGCCGTAGATACGGTATTTTATATCGTTTTTTAAGAGCTGTTCTTCAACCTCGCGTGACAGATAATGAGCTCTGTACAGTACGGCGATATTGTGGGGCGACACACCTTTTTCAATGTGTTTGGATATCTCATTTGCAATAAATACCGCCTCATCCCGTTCACTGCCGGTGTGATTGAATACCGCAATAGCCCCTGTCGGGCGTACTGCCGTAAGCTCCTTTTCCATACGATACCTGTTCTTTGATATAAGAGAATTCGAAGCGGCAACTATCTGAGGAGATGAACGGTAATTTTTAGTCAGCATAATTGTAGTGACATTTGGGAATATCTTGTCGAAATCAAGAATATTTGCCACATTTGCACCGCGCCAGGTGTATATTGTCTGATCTGGATCTCCGACAATAAAAAGATTTTTATGATAGGCAGACAGTCTTTTTACAAGTGCGTATTCCGCATCATCAACGTCCTGAAACTCATCAACCATTATGTATTGGAGCCGTTTTTGCCATTTATCGCATATTTCCTGTGATATACCGAGGATATAAAGAGCAAAATAAATCAGATCGTCAAAATCAAGGGCGAAACATTTGCGCTGTTCAAGAAGATATCGGTAGAATATCTCATCACGCTCACTGGATGCAGAAACGATGGCATTCTGCAGAGCGGAGCCGTCAGTATTGGACATAAGTGCCACGTAATTGAGTGACGCACCTTTTTTGGGACCTATAATGTCGTTTACTATGCTGCTAATCTTATAGTCCTGAAGAGAGAGCCCCATATTCTCCATTACCTGTCTGAGCATAAGCTTCTGATCTTCTCTGTCCATAACCATAAAATTCGATGGATAACCGACAGTATGAATATCCTCGGAGAGCATACGACGGCAAAAGCTGTGAAATGTACCGATGAGGCCGGTGTCACTGTCGCCAATCATCTGTCGGATACGTTTTTTCATTTCCGCAGCAGCTTTGTTTGTGAATGTAAGGCAAAGAATATTTGCGGTTGATATTCCAAGCTCATCGGCAATGTATGCATATCTGCGAGTAAGTGTTCGTGTTTTGCCCGATCCTGCACCTGCGATTATGCGTATATATCCTTCGGTTGCGGTAACTGCAGCAAGCTGTTGTTCGTTTAGCCCTTCCAATATCCGAGACATAAATAATTCCTCCGTAAATTTCTTTACGAAGGAATTATAACGAATATTTGTTTGCTATTCAAGATGTTTTTTTAGTGCGAGATCACGATATGGGACATTAATTGTACATCACGCGCGTGCGACTCTTTTTTTATCCGATGAATTCGCCATTTCTGTCATAAGGAACATTAATGCGGCAAAAAGTAGTGCCATAATCGGGAAAAGATACATATTGATATTTTCCATCAGAAAGCCTGTCATAGCCGGGGACAAAGTAGTTCCAACGTAAGCGCTTGCCATCTGCAGAGAAATCATAGCCTGAGATACATTGCTGCCGAAGCGTTCGGGTGTCTGATGAATAACGCTTGGATAAATCGGTGCGCAGCCTGTGCCCACAAGGCAGAAACCAATGCACAGAATAACCGTATTCGGTGCAAAAGCGATTGTTGCGATTCCTGCAAAAATAAGTATCTCGCCAAAGAGAATAAGCTGTCTGTCGGAAAATTTCATAGTTAGGAAGCCGCTTAAAACACGTCCAAGAGTTATACCTGCGAAATAGAGCGAGATAAGTGAAGCTGCTGTTTCTTCGTTTACACCTTTGGCGTAAATCATAAAGCTGGCGCCCCAAAGTCCTGCAAGCTGTTCGAGGGAGCAATAGCAGAAAAAGGCGAGCAGTACCTGCCACGCACCGGGAAGCTTTATTATTTCCGTATATTTTACAGGTTTAGAAGAAACAGCTTCTTTTTTGACAGTACTGTCCTGTTTTTTCCATAATGGAAGCGAAAGAACAAGGGCTATGGTCAGAGCGATCTGCAGTATTGATATTATTCTGTATCCGTTATGCCAGCCAAAATCATTTGTAAGACACATACCCATTATGTACGGACCGATAGAAGCACCCAGACCCCAGAAGCAGTGAAGCCAGCTCATATGCTTGGCTTTATAATGCAGTGCCACATAATTGTTAAGTGCAGCATCAACCGAACCGGCACCAAGACCGTACGGGATTCCCCAAAGACAAAGCATCCACAGCTTTGATGAAAAAGAGAAGCCAATCAGTGCAATTGCGGTTGTTCCAACACTGAGAGCAGTAAGAACACCGGTGCCGAGTTTCCTGACAAGCCTGTCGCAGAAAAGGCTGGATATGACTGTGCAGAAGGATATCAGCATAGCGACAACACCTGCTGACGAAAGCTGAGAGCCAAATGATTGATACATACTCGGCCACGCAGAGCCAAGCAGAGAATCGGGAAGTCCAAGACTTATGAAAGACAGATAAATGATGGGGAGAAGAAGGCTTATCATAGCTAATACACCGCTTTCGAAATAATACAGAACCTGATAATTCTAATATAGCACCGAAATATTATTTAGTCTATTTTAAAAATTAGCTTTTTAAAATAAAAACAGCTGATCGTCGTTAATGGGACGTAAATATCAATATTTTGTAAATAATCAGATAACTATATTGACTTTAATGAACATATGTTCTATTATTGTGCTGCAGATGTCAAACCGCTCTCTGATATTCTGCATTGTTATGTATACATAAACAAAAAGGAGAGAACGATGAATCACACTAAATTGTCAGTTTTGTGCTGCGACCAGACACTGAGTCTTTTGAATACTCCCAAAATAGCCAGCGGTGGAATCAATGAAGATTTGCTTACAATTGATTTCTCCTCAGAATGGGATGATTTTTGTAAAACAGCAGTGTTTTACCGCAGCGAAGAAGACGTATATCACGTTATTATCGAAAATGATTCCTGCATTATTCCCAGGGAAGTTACTTCCGAGGCAGGAATATTTTATTTCGGAATAATCGGTATAAACGGTGACACGGTACGAACATCAGATGTTATTGGGTATACTGTAAAAAAGGGTGCAATCACAGAAGCTACTGCAGTTTCCGACCCGACACCTGATATATACTCCCAGATACTCAGACGAATAGATGTCCTTGAACAGCTGAGCGGAATTTCATTTGATGAGAACAGAATGGTAGTTACAATGGATTCTGCGCTTTCATCTGAGTCGGAAAATCCTGTAAAAAACAAAGTAATAACTGAGGCTCTTAGCAAAAAGCAGAATACTGTAACGGGTGCTGTTTCAAATGTTGTGAATAATAACCTTACAGTAAATCGAGCTGTTATTACTGATAAATACGGAAAAATAGCAGCCTCTGAACGTATAACAGAAACAGAACTTAATATGCTGGACGGCGTAAGCTCTAACATCCAGAAACAGCTCGATTCCAAAGCACTTGCCGTAGATATTCCAACATCACTGCATAATCCTCAGTCAGTAAAATTTACGGGCGGAGCAGATGCAGAATACGACGGATCAAAATCTGTTGAGGTGAATATTCCTGTATATGACAGACTTTTAAGATCAGTAACAGGAAAAAGTTTTTTGCTTTCCGATGCCTCCGAAAATCGGCTGTACTCACTTAAATTATATGGAAAAACCATAGCCGAATCCTCAGAAAACAATAAGTTATCTTCACTTGTCAGTTCAGGTGACCGCGGAGAAATAAATGTAAACGTTTATGGCAGAAACCTGATTTATATGCAGGATAAGGAAGATACCCTAAATGGTATAGATTATTCAATTAAGAATGGAGGCGTAACGCTTTCAGGAAATACTACTGAAAAGGAATTCTTTATTACCTTGTGTACATTGAGACTTCCTAAAGGTAGGTTTAGAATAAGCGGAGGAAGCAGCAATGCAAATCTGCGCATCGGAAAAGGCCAGTTATCTGAAAACTTTGGTCAGGACAACGGAAATGGAAGAGTTTTTGATAATAATACAGATGGTGAACTGTTTAAAATTGCTGTTCGTATACTGAATACACTGGAAATAGGAACTGCTATCAGCGAAACGATTTATCCGATGCTTACATACAGTGCTCAACCAAATGAATTTGAGATGGGAAAAGAGCCTCAGAACATAAGGCTGTCTGTTCCTGACAATTTTTCTGGAATCCCTGTCGAGTCAGACGGAAATTATATTGATGCAAATGGACAGCAATGGATATGTGACGAAGTGGATTTTGAACGAGGTGTTTATACCAAGAGAACAATGAAGGTTATTTTCAATGGTTCTGAAACTTGGACGCCCTTTGTGACAAATAATACATCGCAAGATTCGATATATAGAATGAGCACAGAAATTCTTAAAAATAAGATAATCGGAAATGCTGATACTACATTACCATCAGAGGCTATGTGCGACACGTACAGTGTAGTTGCAGCTGGAAACAAAGGCACATATGGCAAAAACACAGGCATATCTGTTGCAGTAAACGGTACTGTACATATATATGACAGCAATTACTGTTCTGCAGATTCGATTAATGATTGGATTTCCGAACTTTCTGAAAACCCTATTACTTGTATTTTTAAGATCCCTCCTGTTGAAATTCCTCTCTCAGGAGAAGCTGCCGCAGCATATAAAACAATGCACATGCATACTCCGATAACAAATATCATAACTGATTCCAATGCAGATATGACTGCAGTTTATGCAGTTGATAATCCAACATCCGATATCGTCGCTAAAAATCTGCATAATATCCGCGAAGGAAGTCATTGGCTCGGAAAAACCTGGTATGCATACGGCACAAGTTTAACTGCTGACGAGACAAACGGTTACGCTTCATCCGTTGCAGGACTTTCGGGGCTCAAACTTGTAAATAAAGGCGTTGCGGGAGGTCTTGTAAGTGATCAGAAGGTAAAAAATGCTATTATGAATATTACCGACGGAAAGCCTGAGGCGGATCTTATAACGCTTGAGGTGGGATTTTCTGATGATAATGCAGTACTCGGTACAATTTACGACACAGGAAATAGCACATTCTGCGGTGTGCTGAACAATTGCATACGTTATCTTCAGAATAACACCGATGCTCAGATTGCTGTGATTTCTTCTCCGCAGATCGGCTGTACTGAATCAGGATCACTGAAAGTATACTCACCGGAAACAAAGTTTGGCTCAGACAATCACACCAAATTTGATCAGTTTGAGGCCATTCGTAAAGTGTGCGCCATCAATGGCGTGCCATATATTCCAATGGGAGAATACTCCGGACTTGGGTGTGCGCGTTTGAACAGTGATAATTTCATTGAAGATACAAAACTGTCTGAAGATGGAGCAAAAATACTTGCCGACTACGTTTGGAATCAACTGAAAAACATAGCTTTGTGGAAATAAAATAACGAAAAAGGAAAAGCTTTTGTTTCAAAAGCTTTTCCTTTTTTCTGCACAATTTGCTTTTTTATTACTAAGCATTGAATACAAAGGAAAGTTATGTTATACTAAGATGGCGACTTAAATGTTAATATTTTTTCACATAATGCACGTAAAACCCCGTGAGGGGCGCACATAACAAAGGGACGGTCAAAAATGGCAGAAAAAATTCTTGTAACACGCTCTTCGATGCCGAGCTATGAAGAGTACATCGAAGAAATAAAAGATATATGGGAAAGCAGATGGCTGACCAATATGGGTCCGAAGCATCAGAAGCTTCAGGCAGAGCTGAAAAGCTATCTTGATGTAGAAAATGTTGACCTTGTAACAAACGGTCATATGGCACTTGAACTGACATTTCAGGCACTGGGACTAAAAGGTGAAGTTATAACTACACCTTTTACATTTGCATCAACAACTCAGGCGATAGTAAGAAACGGACTTGAACCTGTTTTCTGTGATATTGATCCGATTACATTTACAATCGATACTGAGAAGCTCGAAGAGCTTATAACTGAAAAGACCTGTGCAATTGCACCGGTTCATGTTTACGGAAACATATGCAATATTGAAGAGATTGAAAAAATAGCAAAAAAATACAATCTAAAAGTGGTTTACGATGCGGCTCATACTTTTGGAGTGAAATACAAAGAAAAAGGCATTGGCTCGTATGGAGATGTATCCTGCTTCAGTCTTCACGCAACGAAGGTTTTCAATTCAGTGGAGGGCGGAGCCCTGTGCTTTGCCGATGAAGAATTCGGCAAGGAGATAACCCGTATTAGGAACTTTGGAATAAGTGGAGTCGATACTGTTGACAGCATTGGTACAAATGCAAAGATGAATGAGTTCTGTGCAGCGATGGGTCTTTGCAATCTTCGTCACGTTGATGAAGAAATATCAAAGCGTAAAACAGTCGTTGAAAGATACATTGCGAGACTAAGCGGAATAAAGGGCATTCAGTTCAATCCGGTACAAGAGGGAGTCAAGCCTAACTATGCATATTTCCCTGTGATTTTTGATCCTGTTGTATTCGGTGAAAACCGTGATGAGGTATGTGCAAGACTTGCTGAAAACGATATAAATGCAAGAAAATACTTCTATCCGCTTACAAATTCATTTGGCTGTTATAAAGGGAAATACAATCCTGAACTTACTCCCGTGGCAAAACGTATAAGTGAGCAGGTCCTGACGCTTCCGCTTTATGCAGATCTTTCCGTTGCGGATGTTGACAGAATATGCGATGTAATACTGAAAAAATAAGATCGGAGGAGCAATATGAAAGGTATAATTCTAGCCGGAGGATCAGGAACTCGTCTTTATCCGCTTACAAAGGTAACATCGAAGCAGCTGCTTCCGATATATGATAAGCCGATGATATACTATCCGCTGTCGACACTTATGCTTGCAGGGATAAAGGATATCCTTATAATATCGACACCAACTGATACTCCCCGATTTGAACAGCTTCTCGGAGACGGAAGTCAATTCGGTATAAGTCTTTCGTATGCTGTTCAGCCCTCTCCCGATGGCCTTGCACAGGCGTTTCTCATAGGAGAAGAATTTATTGGCGATGATATGTGCGCAATGATATTGGGCGATAATATTTTTTACGGCGGATGGTTCAGTAAGAATCTCAAACAGGCAGTAAAAAATGCAGAAGAAGGAAAGGCAACCATTTTCGGTTATTATGTAAAAGACCCGGAAAGATTCGGCGTTGTTGAATTCAACAAAGAAGGAAAGGTATTGTCTGTTGAGGAAAAGCCTAAAGAGCCAAAATCAAATTACTGTATAACAGGTCTTTATTTCTATGACAACAGGGTTGTTGAAATGGCAAAGAAGGTTAAGCCGTCCTGGAGAAATGAGCTTGAAATCACTGATCTTAACCGTTTGTATCTCGAGGATGGAAGCTTAAATGTGCAGATACTGGGACGCGGTTTTGCATGGCTTGATACAGGCACAATGGACAGTCTTATGGAGGCATCGACCTTTGTTCAGACAGTTCAGAACCGACAGGGAGTTGTTATTTCAGCTCCGGAAGAAATTGCCTACTATGCAAAATGGATAGATAAAGAACAGCTTCTTAAGTCCGCAGATATGTACGGAAAATCACCGTATGGAGAGCATCTGCGCCTTGTTGCGGAAGATAGATTTGCTCATTGATAAAAAGGAGAAACACTATGACTATAATTGTAACAGGCGGTGCCGGTTTTATCGGCTCGAATTTTATTTTCCATATGCTTGGGAAATATCCAGATTATCGTATTATCTGTCTCGATAAGCTTACATATGCGGGAAATCTCTCAACGCTTTCGTCAGTTATGGATAATCCAAATTTCCGCTTTGTAAAGGCAGATATATGCGACAGAGAGGCAGTATACAAACTCTTTGAAGAAGAAAAGCCGGATATGGTAGTCAATTTTGCGGCAGAAAGCCACGTGGACCGATCTATAGAAAATCCCGGTGTTTTTCTTGAGACAAATATTGTAGGCACTGCAACACTGATGGACGCATGCAGAAAATACGGCATCAAACGTTACCATCAGGTTTCTACCGATGAAGTGTACGGAGATCTTCCTCTTGACAGACCTGATCTCTTCTTTACAGAAGAGACTCCGATCCATACGAGCTCACCATACAGCTCATCAAAGGCGGCGGCAGATCTTCTTGTCCAGGCATATCACCGCACCTATGGATTGCCTGTAACTATTTCGCGTTGCTCCAATAATTACGGCCCTTATCATTTTCCCGAAAAGCTGATTCCTCTTATGATAGCCAATGCGCTTGCCGATAAGCCGCTCCCGGTTTACGGAGAAGGTCTCAATGTTCGTGACTGGCTTTATGTTGAGGATCACTGTAAGGCTATAGACCTGATAATTCACAACGGTAAAGTCGGTGAGGTCTACAATATCGGCGGACATAATGAGATGAAGAATATTGATATTGTAAAGATAATATGCCGTGAGCTAAATAAGGGCGAAGACCTTATTACATATGTAGCTGACCGAAAAGGTCACGATATGCGATATGCTATAGATCCCACCAAAATACATAATGAGCTTGGCTGGCTGCCGGAAACAATGTTTGCCGACGGCATAAAGAAAACAATAAAATGGTATCTTGAAAATCGCGAATGGTGGGAGACCATCATTTCAGGTGAGTATCAGAATTATTATCAGCAGATGTACGGCAACAGATAATAGAAATCAAAAAGTCTCTTTTGAGCTAAGCTCAAAAGAGACTTTTCTTTTTATATCATCCAATGCATAACTGTTTTGTAAGGATTCGAGAAATCTGTATTAAAGGCGTTGTTCATATCCTCAATAGTACGAACAGGAACAGTATCACGAATAATGCGGCGAAGTCTGCTCTGCATATCGGGATGACTTTCAAGGAGATCGCGAGTATCTTCGAAATCCTTTGTAGTGGAACGGCTGCGGCCTATGAGGGTAAGTCCTCGCTCAAGAACCATACGTGTGTTGATTGGTACAGGCTGTTCAGAAACACCCATAAGCATAACTGTACCCTGAGGATTGATAATATCAATGATTGAGTTAATGATTGTTCCGGAGACCTGACCGCCGACACATTCGAAGGCGTGATCCACGCGAAGTCCGGCAGGAAGTCTGTCAGAATGGTGTATTTCATCAGCAAAGGAAAAGAGGGAAAGCTTCTCGTCTACTATGCCCATAACGTGCAGCTTTGTTTCGGGCATCATAGTTTTAATCAGAAGCGCTGTAATATAGCCGAGATTTCCGTCGCCGAAGACAGCAACGTCATTTCTGATAGAATGAGCAGTCTGCATAAATGTTGTAACAGCGTGAGTGGCAACACTTATCAGCTCACAGATAGAAGCAATAGAATCATCAATGTTATCGTAAGGAACAACGCAGTCGTGTACAATAGAAACATACTCCTGCATAAAACCGTCATATCCGCTGGCACGGAATTTGGAGGTAGAAGCGTAGTTGTCACGAATTATACCGGGAGGAGCAAAGGGCTGGTTTGGAACCATCAGAACTTTCTGACCGGGCTTGTAAACACCGCTTGCATCGTGAACAACAACACCTGCACATTCGTGTATAAGGGCCATAGGAAGTTTTTTCTTGAGTGCCTCAGGCGGACGAAGTCCCTGAAAATATCTCTGGTCAGCAGCACAGATGGAGAGAAACCTCGGACGGACTATAACATCGGAGGTGTTCAGATCAATATTGCAGAAGTTGACCTGAATCTGCTTTGGTGCGACCAGTCGGTAAACTCTGTTAATCATGGCTCAGTTCCTCCGCGACAATGGCTTCAGCAAGACGAAGATCAAAAGGAGTAGTGATCTTCATATTGTATGAATCGCCCTTAACCATTCGAACTGTACGTCCTGCAAGGATAAAAATTTTGCAGGCATCAGTAAGGATCTTCTTTTGTTCATCGCTGAGAGCAAAATAGTCTTCTTCGAACATACTGATGCGGAATGTCTGAGGGGTCTGACCGTTATAAAGCTCATCACGGACAGGAATTTCATCGAGCTGCTTACCGTCAGCTGAACGAATTATAGTATCGGTTGCAGGGATAACTGTATCCGTTGCACCGTACTCAATAGCAGCATCGATATTTTCTTCAATGATTCTGGCAGAAACAAAGGGTCGAACTGCATCGTGAGTGATAAGTATACTGTCGGGGGAAGAATCGTTTTTACGGATAGCGCTGATTACATTAACAATGCTTCCGTTCCTGTCAGCGCCGCCTTCAATGACAGTAACACGATCAGAATCACCGATCTCTTTGCGAAGAATATCGGTCATATGGGAAACGTAGTCCTTGACTACGGCCACATAAATATGGTCTATACGACCGCACATAAGAAATTTTTCGATTGTATGAATGATGATGGGCTTTCCGCCGACAGAAAGAAACTGCTTAGGCATACCTGTCATACCCATTCTGCTGCCGACACCGCCGGCGAGAATTCCTGCATATATCATAGGGATTCCTCCTGACTTTAAAATATTGCCTGAAATTTATCGATATTCGATAAATTGTACTTTGATTATACAACTTGCACAGGGGGCTGTCAAGGGTGGATAAAAAGTTCACAGTCTTGCGAAAGCAAGACTGTGAAAAATCATATACTTCTTTTCCCGTGCTTGATAATTTCTATTACTCTTTCGGTTGCATGACCGTCACAGGAAGACATAAATTTATTTTTGAAATCACGAACTCTGGAAGGATCGAAATCCTCCGAATCATTGATAGCCTGAGCAAGTTCGTCTGTGTCATTAACTATAGGTCCGGGACAAAATTCATTGAACGGATAATAGAAACCGCGCTCATCGATATAACTGTCTATGTCATAGGCAAAGAATATCAAAGGACGCTCAAGCAGAGAATACTCAAATACAAGAGATGAATAGTCGGTTATACAAATATCTGCAGCCATAAGCGCAGTTTCGATTGATAAGGATGAGGTGATATCAAAAGCGAAATCAGAACAGGACTGCGGAATGGGCTGAAGGTTTTTGGCCAGAGGATGATGTTTCACAACCAGAATATATTCATCAGAGATCCTGCTTCGAAGCTGTTCGATGTCAAGTTTGTCGGGAATACGGCCGTTGGAAGGCATACCTCGGAAGGTAGGTGCGTACAGAATAACTTTTTTGCCCTTTGTCTGAGGGATAAGTTCTTCGAGCGCTTTGCGGTTAGCCTCAATATTTTCGCTGTTAAAATATACGTCAGTTCTGCTGGTGCCTATGGGAAGTACCTTTCGTGAATCATTTTCGGTAATACTCATAGCTTCCTCATAAGCCCAAATAACTTCAGGGCTGCTGACAGTAATGAAGTCGTTGTTTCTGTATACTGGAAAATTGATATAATCTTCTTCTGTGCCGCCAACATTTTTTTCGGCGAGGCTGATTCCGAATTTTTTAAATGCTCCGCAGCCGTGCCAGGTCTGTATAGTGATCGTCTCTTTGCGGATGTTGAGACATCCGTATGCGGAAGAGGCTTCATTAAGAAGTACACATCGAGCGTTGCCGATATCCTTGTTCATTTTCAGACAGTTTTTAAAAAACTGGAAAAGACTGCATCGTCCTTGGCGAAGACAATGAAGACTTATATTCCAACCGCCTTCCTCTCTGAGTTTTTTCTCAATAAGAGCGAAGTTATCGCTAAGACTGTCAAAGCGAATTTCAACAAAAACGACCTTTTTCTCATCAATCTTTCCTCTGCTGTGAAGAAAATAGGAAAAAGGAAGAAGAACTCGCATTGCCATAAATTTATAAAATTTCTTGAAAAGACCACCGACAGACATAGGTCAAGCCTCCTTTATAATCTGTAAAGATATTAACATATTAAGGCAGAATGTGTCAATCTGTTTGGAAGAAAGAAGCTCTCTCTGTGTATACAGAGAGAGCAGGTTATCAGTTATTTGTTTTCCAGATGCCGTTTTCATATGCACTGCCGGCATACACCCCGTCAAATTCTCCGAGGGCGAGGGAATCGCAGATTTCTGCAAGCCGTTCGGTGACACTGTAATCGCCGCGAACGACATATCGGTCAGAAAAGTGTTTTCCGTTTTCATCAAAAACTACCTTGCCGTTTTCAAGTGCGGATATAAGTTCTTCGGACGTTTTGATTTTAATAAACGGAATATCTTCGAAATAGTCGATGTAAAAACCGCGAGCGGCATCATAATCGTCCCAATCGAAGCAATACAAAGCAATAGGCTTTTTGGCAACGGCAGCTTCGAAAATAATAGCTGAATAATCGCTGACGATGTAATCGGCAACAGATATGAAGTCAAGTCCCATAAATTTGCATCCATCTTCACGGTTGTCGGGGGAGTTGGTGAAGATACGTTCTTCTCCGCTGTGAGCCTTAATAATAAGGTTATATTTTTCATAGTTTACAGCGTTGCGTATGCTGTCGAAGGCTGCTTCCATATATTCATCGCCCAAACCTTCACCACGGCGGAAAGTTGGTACGTATACAATATTTTCCTTACCATTTACAAGCTGAGGATATGCAGATAAAATAGCATTTTTTGATGCAGAGGTAAATTTTTCCTTAGTCAGATAATCTATTCTCGGCATACCGATGGGAATCATACGGGAGTGCTCCATGCCAAATGCTTCAGCAAAAGGTGCGATACATTCAGGACCTGAGCAAAGAGCGCAGTCATAATTTTTATGCATATTCATCGATTTGGCGAGATTTTCACTTCTTCCTTGAGAAAGCCCTGTTGTTGAAAGACCAAAACGTTTCAAACAACCCATTGCATGCCAAATCTGTATAACCTTAAGGCACTTTTTATGTTTAAGAAGAGATACGGGAATGCAGTAAGTGTCAAGAACAGCAACTCTCGCTGTAGCAAGATGACACATTTGCCTTAATATATGAAAAGCATACCCGACCTTGCCGAATAGACTGTCAGGAATCATTTTGCACATCATAACAGTTTTGTACTGCGCATAATTTTCATTCAATTCCTTTTCCAGCAAAAGGAAATCAATACCGGGCTCATTGCCCTGACGGCTTAGAAATATAATTTTATTTTGAGTGGGAAAAAGCTTCATTACAGCATAAATAAAAGACAAAAAGAGTTTGCATATATTAAGCAGAAGAGTTTTCAAAGAATCAGACTCCATTCAAAAGCGATATATACATGTACGAATTTATAATTTATAAATCTAAACAATAATTTACACCATTTGAGATATGTTGTCAATTAGCATTAAGGATTACACATTAATAATCATCTATAAGGTATATTTTAAAGATAAATAAAACAAACTTCAAAATCTTGTCATTCATACTCCACAAATGAATAAGCATAATATAATTGCAAACGCAAACAAAATGATGATTTATCAAGGAGTGTAAAATATTATGGCAAGAAACAACAATCAGGTTATGGTTCCCGAAGCACGTGAGGCTCTCAACCGTTTTAAGATGGAAGCAGCAAACGAGGTTGGTGTAAACCTTAAGGAAGGTTACAACGGTCACCTCACCTCCAGAGAAGCAGGTTCTGTCGGAGGCCAGATGGTCAATAATGTGTGTCCCGTACGAACTGCGAAATATACCCGCGCAGACCGCACTGCCGCGGGGCATGAAATCGAAGTCCGGTACATAGCGTCGTTTACGACGTAATGCGTTCGGTGGACAGTATCCTCGTAATAGAGAGAAATTCCCGTTCAGGCAGAAAAATAGCACAGCCGCCTCCGTGATGGAGACGGCTGTTTCTGTCAGGCATATGAATTGGGAGTTGTTGCTCCGACAAACTGAAATTTGTGCATCACTTTTTTATAATAAAATTCATATATCCATTGATAGTATGGATTATGAAAAATAATGAAGCTGTACCAACTAATAAATAATTGCTTTTCCACAATCCAAAAAATAAATAATACAAAGGGACAACTGCAAATTGACTAATTACAATCAACCAACCATATTGATATCCCAAATAATAAAATGTCCATCCCACAAAATTTATTAGTATCATACCAATAGTCAACGCAAAAAATGTCTTTTCTTTTGTTGTTGATATTGAAAAGAACTTAACATCATCTCTAACAATCAACATTAACAAAAACATTGAAAGCATACCAACCAATCCTTGTACTTTCTCAATCCATAGAATTTCATTTTGCATATTCATTATTGGATTTGATGTGGGTTTTATTAAAGGCATAATTATGTACGGAATTTCCTGAATAACAAATGCAATTATTCCAATAAAAGAAATTCCCAAATAATAATTTCTAAATAAATGAACAAACTTAATCACACCATTCTCCTCCGTAAAATTCAAATTTGTTTGTCTGTTCCTTAACTAATTTTACACATCCTGACAGCTTAAGTCAATAATTCACATATCTCCACCGAACGTCGATTCTGAGCGTGATAACCGCATAACCAGGGGACAGGAAACAGAAGTGCGGTACATAGCTTCGTTTACGACATAAAGTGTTCGGTGGACAGTATCTCAGCCATAGAGAGAAATTCTCGTTCGGGAAGAAAAAACAGCCGCCTCCGTGATGGAGACGGCTGTTTCTGTCAGGCAGATGAATTGGGAGTGGTCGCTCCGACAAACTGAAAGTTTGCTTTGCTTATAAGTCTGAAGCTGTCAGTATTTTTTCTGTTTCTGCCATGTCCTTTTCAATCAATGGACGCATACTATCTTTATATTTCGATAAATCTGCATCATGCAAACATAATAATATTCTCGGAATATATTGTGGCTTTGCCACTCCCACCTGTGCAAGAGCCTTTATACATTGTCTCGCCGTAATCGGCTTATCGTCCGTAACGTGGGAGAGATAATCTGATATTATTGCATCAAAACGATTCTCGTTGTCCCACTGTGCATTAGCCGAAAGAATATACAACACACGATTTCTTACTAATGACTTTGGATGGTTAAGCAGG
>JAZUPB010000030.1:0-39086 GCA_045604965.1 Acutalibacteraceae bacterium | reverse complement strand
GGCTCAATAGACTTGAAAACTTCTTCAACAGTCTGAACGAATTCAGGCTCGGAAGCATTCTTTCTCTTGACCTCTTCAAGGACTCTGTTAATGTACTCGGACATAATTATTCCTCCTAAAATGGAATCCGATATGGCGAAGATACGCCATTCGATATAAATATAATAAAATTTACCACGTTAAATTGCAATAGTGAATTTTTTCAAAATTGAGCTTATATAAGGCGAAATTTGTATAAAAAATATGAAGAAAGGACGAAATTCATTAACCATTCACAAATAAACCTTGATTTTCAGTACCTAATGAGCTACAATACAAAAGCTGGCACTCTAAAGACGAGAGTGCTAATTATCAATTTTGCAAAGAGGTCATAAAGAATGAGAAAAAAGCAATTCAAAGCGGAGTCCAAGCGTCTGCTTGACCTGATGATCAATTCTATTTACACTCACAAGGAAATATTCATAAGAGAGCTTATCTCAAACGCAAGCGATGCAATAGATAAGCTTTATTACCGTTCACTTGAGGGCGGAATAATGGGCCTTAATCGTGATGCATTTTCGATTGAAATAGATATAAACAAAACAGACAGAACCATAACAATAACCGACAACGGCTGCGGTATGACAAAGGAAGATCTTGAAAACAACCTTGGCACTATTGCACACAGCGGATCACTTGATTTCAAACAGAGTATGGAAGAAAAGGAAGAGATCGATGTTATCGGTCAGTTTGGCGTGGGTTTCTACTCTGCGTTTATGGTTGCTGAGAGGATAACAGTGCTGACTAAGGCCTACGGTGAAGAGCAGGCATACCTCTGGGAGTCCGAAGGAGTTGACGGATATACAATAGAAGAAGCGCAGAAGCTTGATCACGGTACGATAATAACTCTTTTCCTCCGTGAAAACACCGAGAACGAGGATTACGATTCCTATCTCGACCAGTACAAAATTCAGGGACTTGTCAAAAAGTATTCCGATTATATCAGGTATCCCATCAGAATGGATATCACCGATTTCCGCAGGGTAGAGGGTAAGGACGGAGCACCCGATGACTATGAGGAGATCACCGAGCGCAAGACCGTAAACAGTATGGTGCCGCTGTGGAAAAAGAACCGAAGCGAAATTACAAAAGAAGAATATGAGGAATTCTATAAGCAGAATTTCTTCGATTATTCTGCTCCTCTCAAATACGCTCATATGTATACAGAGGGCACAGCAAATTTCAACGCGTTGCTGTATATTCCATCCAAAGCTCCTGCAAATTACTACACCAAAGATTTTGAAAGCGGACTCAAGCTTTATGCATCGGGGGTACTCATTACCGACTGCTGCAAGGATCTGCTGCCCGATTATTTCGGATTTGTGCGCGGACTGGTGGATTCTCAGGATCTGTCACTGAATATATCCCGTGAGATGCTCCAGCACGACAGACAGCTTAAGCTCATTTCCGGCAGAATAGAAAAACGCATAAAGAGCGATCTTCTGAATATGATGAAGAATGACAGAGAAAACTACGAAAAGTTCTTCGATGCATTCGGACTTCAGCTCAAATACGGTGTCTACAGCGGATTCGGACAAAATAATGAGCTTCTTTCTGAGCTCCTTCTCTTCAAGTCCAGCAGAGAAGGAAAGTATGTATCCCTTTCCGATTATGTGACTTCTATGCCGGAAGATCAGAAGGCCATATACTACGTTTGTGCCGAAAGTGAAGCAAAAGCCGCTCTTATGCCCCAGACTGAAATGCTTCGTGATAAGGGCTATGAGATACTTTATCTCACACAGGACGTAGATGAATTCGCAATAAAGGTTCTTCGTGAATTTGAGGGCAAGGAATTCTGCTCAGCTTCATCGGCTGAAATAGAAAATGACGAAAAAGCAAAGGCAGCAGAGAAGGCGGCTGAGGAGAAGAAGGATCTCTTTGCCGCAATGCTCGAGCAGCTTGATGGAAAGGTAGTTGCGGTCAAGCCGTCCAAAATACTGAAGACTCATCCCGTGTGCCTGACAACAGAGGGCGAAATTTCCCTTGAAATGGAAAAGGTTCTCGCATCAATGCCGGGAGAAAACGGACTGAAAGCGCGTAAAGTTCTTGAGCTTAACATTTCTCATCCTGTGTTTGAGCGCCTTTCTGCGCTTGCAGATAATCCCGAAAAGCTGAAGAAGTACTGTGACCTGCTATATAACCAGGCACTTCTCATAGAAGGACTGCCTATTGAAGATCCCGTAGCTTTCTCAAATGCTATTTGTGAGCTGATGTAATAATGGTATTAAGGGTCAATAAAGTTTTTGCAGTAATTACGATTTTGTGGGTGTGTGTAATATTTTCATTTACACTTCAGTCGGGCGATACATCCAGTGATCTGAGCGATGGTCTGATGATGCAGATATTGAGCCTATTGGGAATCGACTCTCTTTCACAGGAGAAACTTGAAATACTGCATACATTTATAAGAAAATGTGCTCATTTTACCGAGTTCTTTATTCTTGGTGTCCTTTCGTTTACGGCACTTGGAAAAAATGCTCATAAGATGCGACTCTTGATATCTGTTGGATTTTGTGCATTGATAGCGTCCGCTGATGAAACACTCCAGCTTTTTGTTCCGGACAGAGAAGGAAAGATATTAGATGCACTTCTCGACTGTGCAGGTGCAGCGGCAGGAATTACGATCGTATATCTTGTGGGAAAGTTAATATTGAAAAAACGGAATAAATAAAGTAAAAGAGTTCAGCACAGGCAGTGCTGAACTCTTTTTATGTATACATTTGTTATCAACAGTCTATAGCGGCTTTTCGTGCCTGAGAATGCTGCAGTTTTCGCTCTACAAGATAAATTTTTCCATCCTTTTTGAATCTGTAGCCGGTCTGTTTAAAATGGAAAGACACACCTGCGTCATAGCATTGACTGCGAATATCAAGAATCCAGTCGTAGTCGCAGATACGAGCCTCGATTCCCGATTCACCTCCGACGGTGACATTTACGATATCGCGGCTGAGCCAAGGGGAAAGGTCAATTCTTTCCAAAAGCGGCTCACAGGCGATAAATTTCCGCTTTACAGGCAAGGATGTGAAAATCGGCAGTCTGAAATCAGCCCTGTCTTGATTTTCAACGGTACAACAGATGGCGACATTATCCCAGCCGTCACCCCAATCATCGGGGATACACTCATTAAATCGATGTATGCGTTTGGTTATGATAAAGAAGTGCAGATCGTTTCTGCAGCGTATCATATCCCAGACATCTTTGCGCCATACATCAGCGTCTTCGAGAAAAAAGTCGGAAGTCATACAGGTAAATACCGTTTCCGAGCTGCGAAGCTTGTACAATCCCGACCGATCGTGCTGTATAGGCAGGTCAAAATCCTTGTTTTTTGTAACCAGTGCGCTGTTTTTGTCATATCTGCTGTCACGGCGGTAGACATAGCAATTTCTACAGCCTGCGCTTATCTTGTGACAGCCGTGCCAGGGGTTCCATACAGCCATATTATCATCCTAAGTCGTAATCGGGAAATTCACTGAGAAAGGGGACGTTTTTTGCCTGTATCACCTTGCCGTCGAGGTAACTGAGTTCCCCTGAATCAGTTGTGAATTCAAAAGTCAGACGGTAGGAATAAAGAGCCTGCTTTGTGTAGCCTGTGCCTTTGTTTATGGCGTTTGTGCCGTATTTTCCGTCGCCGAGCAGAGGGTGTCCGATGGAGGCCATATGTGCGCGTATCTGATGGGTGCGTCCTGTAAGCAGGTCGATATGCATAAGCGACAGGTTGTTTTTTTCGGCGAGAACAAGATATTTGGTGCGTATGGTTTTGGCATCCGCAGAAGGCTTTGAATCGATGTAGACTCTGTTCTGCTCCTCATTCTTGACGAGATAACCTGTCAGAGTGGCTTCCTTTGGACGAACCTTTCCGTGAACAATGCAAAGATATTCCTTGTGAATCTCCCTATCCTTCATTTTCTGATTGAGTATCCTCAGTGCCGCGGCAGTTTTGGCGGCAATAACCAGACCGCCGGTATTTCTGTCTATCCTGTTGACCAGAGCAGGAGCAAATGAGTTTTCCATATCGGGATCATATTCACCCTTTTCGTAAAGATAACGGTGAATTCTTGCAATGAGAGTATCGGTTTGGTAATCGTTGTCCGGGTGGACAAGAACGCCGGGCTTTTTATCGGCTATAAGAACATTTTCGTCCTCATAGCTTATCTCAATGGTTTTTGAAGCCTTGAGGAAATCGTACCTGTATTCAGGCTCGGTGAGCACATCATCAGGCAGATAGACCTCGAGCACATCGCCCTCTGTAAGTCGGTCGGAAATCTGACAGCGTTTTCTGTTGAGTTTGATGTTTTTGGTGCGAATTGCCTTGTACATAAGACTCTGAGGCAGAGCGGGGAATGCCTTGCCTAAAAATTTATCGACGCGCTGACCTGCATCGTTGGATTTGATAATCAGTTTTTTCATTGGTATACTCCTGAATTTGATAATAAAATTATACATCAAATTCAGGAATAATCAAATAGAGAAGAGAATATTTTCTTTATAATATAAAAATATTGAAAAAAACTTGATATAGAGCCCTTTTGTGTGGTAATATTATATCGGCGAAATATATCCGCATATTAATTTGACAGGGAAGTGCGACAGGTATGAAAAAAAGGCTCGCATCAATAATACTGGCAGTGCTGCTTGTGTTTGCACACGCAGCTGTGTTTGCTGTATCTGCAGGGGCATCGGCAGGGTCTGAAAAAGTTAAGATAACCCTCACGGTGGACAGACAGAGTGTAAGAAAAGGTCAGACTTTTTATCTTACATATAATCTGGCTAACGCAAGTGAATATGATATAAGCTTTCTGTCATTCTCTATCTTGTACAACAGTAAGGATTTCGAATACTGTGAGTTTATCGCAAACTCATCAAACCATTATCACAAGGGAAATGCAGCGGTTGTAAATGCGA
Organism: Acutalibacteraceae bacterium; assembly: GCA_045604965.1. Classification (GTDB taxonomy): domain Bacteria; phylum Bacillota; class Clostridia; order Oscillospirales; family Acutalibacteraceae; genus JAISGQ01. Next base: position 34,145 of record JAZUPB010000030.1, on the reverse strand, counting down.
CAACGAACAAGATCAATGTCGAGTTTGCGGCAAATCCTGACTATGCATATTTCCACGGACAGTCGAGAACAGCAAGTATAGCGCTGAAGATGAAGTACGTAGGAAGCGGAAATATGGAAGACACGGTAAGAGAGTTTTCCATTGCCGATGCAGTTGTAAAAAGCGAAGCCAATTACACACACACCGCTCAAGACTATACTTTCAGCACATCGGAAATAAAAATAGAGAACGCGTCAATAAAGCTGACTGCACTTTCTTCTGACAACACTCTCGCATCAATCGACCTCAAGGCAGGCGGAACAAAGGTAGCTCTTGAGCCGACCTTCGATCCCAATGTTACGCAGTATTCCGCATTTGTTGAGTATTCTCAGGGCGGAATAAGCGCCAAGTTCCCTGTAAATCACGATGGCGCTACAGTATCTCATAATTTCAGCCAGCAGATAAACACAGGCAGCAATAAGTACTACATAGTTGTAACAGCAGAGAACGGAAGCATCCGCACATACAACATCGATATGCATCTCATTCCTCAGGGAATGACCGTTGCAGAATACAAGGATTATCTTGCATCGCTGAATGCTCCCGTATCTTCTGAGCCTCCTGTACAGGAAACACCTGCTGTAACAACACCGACAGATACTGAACCCGAAACAGACACAGAAGCACCCATAATCGAGGAGCCTGTATCTCCCACAGAACCTGTTGCATCGGAAACGGAGAGCGAAGTGACGAAGAATTCCGGCGGATTCAAAGGCTTCTTGGAAAGACTGTCTCCTGCAGTGCTTATCGGTGCGGTAGGCGGACTGATCGTGCTTGTTGCAGGCGGTTTCACAGCAGGCTACATAGCACACAAGAAGGTACAGAGAGAAAAGATGCTTGCAAACTATCTTGACTACTACTCTGACGATTATTATGACGACGGTTACACAGATTACGACTACGGTGAAGAGTACTACGAAAACGAAGAGTATTACGACGAATATTAATTTCGACGAGAGGGTAACAATTAAAAAGGAGAAGCTATATGAATAAAATGAACGGAAAGGTCAAGCTGTGGCTGATAATAACACTGTGCCTGGCAATGATCGCCTTCACAGTTCCTTTTATGACAGCAAAATATGAAGCTGATACAGATGCACCTGTTGTTATAGTGCTTGATCCGGGACACGGCGGACCTGACTTCGGTGCCTTGAACACATCGGACGGCATATATGAGGCAGAACTTAATCTTGCCATAGCCCGTGCGTGTTATGCAGAATTGCAGAGATATGACGGAGTTATGGTTTATATGACCCATAACGGACTTAATCCGAAAGGCTCCAAAATGACCCTGAATGAGCGTGTTCGTTATGCAAACAGCGTGGATGCAGATATTCTTATCAGCCTTCACTGCAACGATGCAAAGAGCGATACCGCATCCGGTGCAGAGGTTTATGTATCGCATAGTACATACAAGGTTGAGTACAATGAGAAGAGCACAGAACTTGCGGTATGCTTTCTCAAGCGTTTCCGCGATCTCGGCTTTGAGATCAGAGGAGTCAAGACAAGGCTCAGCAACGGTTCAAGACAGTATTACCATTCTGACGGTTCTCAGGAGGTAGGCGACTATTACGCAGTAATAGGCGATACCATTAAATATTATGCTATCCCCGGAATACTTGTTGAGCACGGCTTTGTAAAGGGCGATGCAGAAAGATTTGATACAGACGAAGAACTTGTTGCAATAGGTATAGCCGATGCACAGGCAATTGCAGAATATTACGGTCTCACTCTTAAGGAAAACGCAGGAGACTCTCCCACTGCGGATTCCGTTTTGGATGTTTATCTTACCGATGAAGAGCGAAGCGAAGTAACCGAGCTTGAGGAATACATCCTCAGCCTTCCCATAGAGATCGGATTAGATGATGAATACGATGTAGAGAAGGTAAAAGAGCGTTACAATTCTCTCAGTGAAGACCAGCTTAAGGTCATAGACGACGAAGTGGTATCTACCCTTTATCAGGCACTGCTTCAGCTTGAAAATCTGAGATATCCGGTACGTCTTTCTGTCCGCGAGGACGAGGAACTGTTCATCAATATGTTTGACAAGACTATCAGTGGCTTTGAAACAAACATAAACGGAATAACAGTTGAGAAAATAATGGGAGATGTCAGCGTAAGCTTTGATATGAACGCCCTTGTAGAAGCAGAAAAGAACAGGGCAGAGGAACAGCTTATAGCAGAGGAGATTTTCAATCCCACATACGATCAGATCCTTGAAAGAGCAAAAGCTAATGTAAATGATTATCTGCTCAATGCGGCATTCACCATTGTTATGACAGACCAGAATGGTGAAATTATCAGTGGCGATGAGCTTGTAGGTAACGGCTGCAGCATAAGTGTCGTAGCAGATATGAAATATATCCAGACAGTAACAGTAATAATCGCAGGCGACATCAGCGGCGACGGAATAATCGATTCTCTTGACAATCTTATGCTGTCAAGACACGTTGAAAACGGAGCAGAGCTCACTGAAGTACAGCTTATGGCAGCAGATCTTAACGAAGACGGAGTGGCAGATGCAGCAGATGCAGAGCTTCTCGCAGCAATGATTTTAGGTTAAGGGGAAGTCCCTTAATGCCACGGAGGCAGTTTAATTGAAAGACAGATTTATAAAAACAGTGCTAACAGCACTTGTTATATGCGCAATACTGCTTTTGGCCATTCTTTTGCCGAAGGGCAGTGCGATGGTATCGGCTACATCACTGTCACCGCAGTTTTCACTCAGTGTGGATAAATCGACTGTGCTGCAGGGCGAGTATGTAACAGTCACTCTTTCTGTAAAAAATGAAACAGAGATACCGATAACAGCTTTTAAGGGCACAATAACCTTCAATACAAGATACTGTGAATATCTGTCATATATCCTTGAGAGTGATATGGGCAACTGTGTGATGTGCGGCGACAGCAGCGCATACATAAAAGATAACACGGTCAGCTTTCTTTTCAATGATCCTTCAGCAGAAGTGATACCGGGAGACGGAAGCACAAAGCGCGTATTCAGTGTCAGCTTTGCTGTGCCTAAAGGAGCACCCACAGGAACAGGATATTTCTCTGCCTCAGTAGAAGGCTGTTATGGAAATGCGCTCGGAGATCATACATTTTCTGTAGGCACCATACCGCAGACGAGTGTAAATGTAAAGGCGGCAACGACCACAACAACGACTACCACTACAACTACGACAACTACAACGACCACGACCACAACTACAACTACAACGACTTCGCCGACAGCGGCAAAGTCATCTGACGCAAATCTTGCAGAATTGATTGTTTCACCGGGAGACCTCAGTCCGAAGTTTTCTCCTGACAACATAGCGTATTCCGTAACAGTACCTTACGAAGTAACGGTAATACGCATTGTTGCATCTGCAAGCTACTATAGAGCCAATATATACGGAACAGGCGCAGAACCTCTCAATGTGGGCAGCAATGTGTTTACTGTTATGGTAATTGCAGAAGACGGAACAGTAAAGCAGTATGGAATAATCGTACAGCGTCAGCCAAAACCGGCACAGCAGGAGCAGAATTCTCCGACTGATACTGTAGTCATTCCCATTGCCACACCGTCGGATATGACTACACTGCCGGAAACAAGCCCCACCGATACTGTGACGACAACTACATTGCCTGACACAAGTGAGCTTGACGCACTCCTGGGCACGATCACAAAAGATGACGCACCCGATAATGATGACACGCTGAAAATAATCGGTATAGCATTTGCAGTTCTTGCTTTGTTCTTCTTCGGTTTCCTGTCAGGATATTATATTGACAAAGCAAATAAGAAGAGGGCAGAAGAAAATCGTGCTATGATGAGAAATATGGCGTACGGCGGATATAACAATTCCAACGATATGCAGAATAACCCCGACGGATACGGTGACGATATGTACGGGGGACAGTATGACAATCAGTACGGTATGAATTACGATCCGAACAACGAATATACGAGCGGATCAGAATACGGTCAAAACGGCTTTGGAGAATATAACGATCCACAGCAGTATGACGAATACGACAGCGGCATATATTGATCAATCGGACAGACCGCTCTGCAAACAGCGGAGCGGTCTGTATTAGTTTATAAACCTGCGGAGGATGCTTATGAGATTTCTTAAAAAAATTGCGGCAATGCTTATACTGCTTACAGCAGTATGCTGTGCAGGAATAGCGGTGCAGGCGGCAGAGGTAAATTCCGATGAAGAGCTTATGGCTGCGCTGAAAGATAACAGCACTGATACAATAACAATTAATTACCGAAATGCAAATCTCAGTCAGTTTGTGGAAATAGACAGAAATCTTACCATAAACGGAAACGGTGCTTCATTGACAGCACGCAACGGAATCCATATGACCTTCAAACAAGGTACAAGCCTTGTGCTTAAGGATATTGTCCTGACAGGAGAAAATGATTTCATTATAAAATCCTACGGCAGAGTAGAACTGACAGGAACAGTAGAATTTGCAGGTGGCTACGGAATACTTATGAACAACGGCTCTGCTCTTAATTCCGGAGCCGTGCTGGTGTCAAGAACCGGCAACAGAATGGCTCTTGCTGCAAATCCAAACGGCGGAGAAATAGTACTGAGCAATATCAATATAAACGATACGACTACAGCAGGAACACTGCTGTACATCTATCGCGGCGGCGGTACGATACGTTTCTCGGGAAATAATGTGTTTAAAAGTACATACGGTGCGGCAGTAACAGCACCTTCAGGCAATGGTGCTGTGCAGAATATTATCCTTTCGCCGTACGCAACGGTCACAGCATCGGCTCCCGGCTCGTCGAGTGGAGAGGGCTATGGAGCGGCATTCAACGTAAGAGAATGCGCACTGGAGATGCAGAAGGGCTCGCAGCTTAATGCAGAGGGAAGTTATGGAGCAATATACTGCGATACATTCAGAAGCGAGGCAGAATGTTTGATAACAGCAAAGAATACCGTTGGCTCTTCTAACAGCGGTGCAATAACAGTATTCGGAAAAATTGCTGCAAATCCCACTGTATCTATAGGCGAAAAGAACAAGATAAATATAAACGGCTATAATGGACTGGTCGTTTACGGCTGTAAGAGTACAGTCATTGGAGGAAACAGCACAGTATCTGTAAATGTGCAGTCAGGAGACGCAATATGCTCAAAGAGCGGTGCGGTGATATTCTCTGACGGAGTTACTATGGATTCCTTTGCTGATGGCGGAATCAGAGCAAAGGGAAACTTTATATGCAGCAAAGATTGTGAAATATCACTTTCTCCATACAGCTCAACAGCAAGATATGGAATAAGCAGTGATGGAGAAATTACTATTGGAAGCTATTCTGTAGTAAAGTGTAAGGCGGCAGAAAAGGCTCTTGATGCGGACGAAAAGATCGTCCTAGAGGATTATGCAACGGCAGATATTGAAAATGCAGTAACAGGCATAACAACTATGCACGGTGTACAGACGGGCAAAGGCTGTATGATAAGTGTAAAAAACGCATCAAAATACGGCATATATGCAACAGGCACTCTGCTTGAGGATATTGTAAGCTTTGGAAATGAGAGTACGGTAAACATTTCATCAAAAGGCACAGCGATATATTCAGCAGAAGCAATCATTTTCAATAATGGCTGCAAATCATCAATAGATGGCGGTAATAATGCTCCCGCTTTGATAGTGGACACTCTGATTACAACACAGGGTTACCTCAGAATCACAGGCTCTGATGTCAGCGTAAAGAGCAAGTTTGGCAAGGAAAGCGGAATTGCCGCTATAGACATAGTAGGCTCAATAATTGTCGAGGACAGTGCAAAACTGAATGTGGAAAGCAGCGGAGGCTTTGGTGTCCTTTGCAGAGCAGGAGATTTTATTGTAGGAACAAACAGCCGCGTGTGTGCGGAAGGCGGCTGTGCGACATTTGTCGAAGACGGAAATGTACGCATTTCGCAGGGCGGATCTCTGTATACAAAAGGAATATACGATTCAGGTATTAGGGTCAGCAACGGAATGCTGAGGTTAGGCGAAAACAGCTCCATAATCACCGAAGGAGAAAGATTCGGCGCGGAAATACTGATATACGGCGGTATATGGCTTGAAAATCCCAAGCTGTTTGATTTCAGAAGTACTGCATCCAATGCAATATACATTGAAAGCGGCGTGTTCAGCGCATCAAAGACTGAGGTGATATCTGCCTGGTACCGAAAAAGCGGAAAAACAAACGCAGAAACCTGGTGGAGCGCTGATGTATCGGGAATGAAAGCCTGGGATATAAACTCAAAGCTTTCTGAAAATGATACAGAATATGCAGATTATACGCAGTATGCGGTAAACGGAACCTCTTATTTTTCAAACGGCAGACAGACTTCATTGGAAGGCTTTGATGCTAATATCGGAACCTTCAATGCAGGTGCGGCAACCAGACTCTCAGCATTTAAAACTCGGCCTGTAAGTGCACCGAACTATCTGTTCATTCCATCGGGCCGTTCTTTCTCCTGGCAGCTTGAGGCTGTAAGTGTAGAAGGAGAAGGTGAAAAGTTTTCATTGGCTGAAGAACCTGTGTCAGGCACTCTTGCACTGTCCGAGAATGGCCTTCTGAGTTATTCTGCACCTGCCAGCACAAGAGGAGAGCAGAAACTGAGCTATATTGTCACAGGAATGGATGGAGCGCAGTCCCTGCCTGTAAATGTAACAATAAATGTAACGAGATCAAAGCCGCCTGCAGCATATAACCATACATTCAAGGTTCAGGCAAACGGATCACTGATAAGTCACGTTACAGCAACAGATTTTGACGGAACGGTTGCATCACTTGCCATAACAAAAGAACCCAAACACGGAAAAATTTCTCTGGGAAGTGACGGAACACTGAGATACACACCCGAAGGCTCATATACAGGATTTGACAGCTTTTCGTATATGGCAACAGATAACGACAGTGATCAAAGTAACGAAGCAGTGGTAACACTTCTCATTGGAATACGCGGCGAGACAACTGCGGAAAACAATACATATATTGCGGCAAAAAATGAGAAAACAGCCGGAAGATTCAGCATAAATATTCCCAAGGATGATGCTGTGGCAAATGTTGAGATAACCACTTTCCCACATTATGGAACACTGGAAACAGAGGGTCTTGATTTTGTTTACAGTCCACCTGAGAATTTTGCAGGAACCGAAACTTTCGGATATACGGTAACTACAGCCAACGGTGCAGCAAGCAATGAGGCATTTATAAGTATAATAACTGTGCCCAGCGAAAAGCCCAGAGCAGATTCACTTAAGCTTGACAGTGCGAGCGGCAAGCCGTACAGCGGACGTCTCAGTGCAAAGGATCTTGACGGAAAGATAAGCACCTATATGGTGGATGAATATCCCAAGCACGGAAAGCTGGATTTTGATGCATCAAACGGAAAATTCACATATACAGCAGATGATGGCTATACAGGTGCAGACAGATTCACTTTCTATGTATATGATGACGAAGGCCTTAAAAGTGAGACTGCAGCAGTAAGCATATCTGTTGATACATATCTCAATATGCTTAAATCGGGCGGTGAGCTGACGAAGATCATACTGATTTCGGTGATTGTATTTGCGGTAATAACGACCGCAGCAGTGATTATCATAACCGGTACGATCAGAAAGCGTAAAAAACAGGACAGAGAATTTGAGGAACAGTACGGTCAGAATCCATACGATGATTATTACGGCTTCTGATGAAAAAAGTATCCCCTATGCAATTGCATAGGGGATACTGTCATATAAAGGCGAAGTGACAAATTAACACTCAATTATCTTTACATAATATTTTCTCTTTCTCGGACCGTCGAACTCGACGAAGTATATATTCTGCCAGATACCGAGCAAAGGCCAGCCTTCGTTTATTATAACAGTTACCTGACAGCCAAGGCTGCTTGAACGGATATGGGCATATGAATTACCTTCGGAATGAAGATAGTCGGGGGAATCGGGAAACGCACGGGACAGACCGAGAAGCAGATCCTTGCCGACATTCACGTCTGTGTTTTCGTTCATAGTGATAGAGGCTGTGGTGTGGGGACAATAAATAATTGCAATTCCGTCCTCGACGCCGCTTTGCTTGATTGCCTCAGAGATATTTTTGGTGATGTTATAAACACCGGTTGTTTCGGTTTGAAGAGTAAATTCAACGACCTTTCCCATAAAGCCAACCTCCATAAAGCAAAAAGAGTGGTAATGATATATGAAACTAAGAAAAGGATATATAATAATATCGATTGTATGTATTCTGATGAGTGCAGCAATAGTAATTGTTAATTACATAGACTATCGAAACGGGAAAATCATTCAGAAGGAAGAAACAGACGTTACAGAACATTACTCTGAAATTATGACCCGAGAACCGTCAAAAGAAACGGAAACAAAGCAAACAATAAATATCAACACTGCATCAGCACAGGAGCTTGCAGATTTTCTGCCGGGAATAGGTGCAAGCAAGGCAGAAAACATAGTCGCCTATCGCAAAGCAATAGGCGGCTATAAATCGGTTGATGAGCTGATAGAAGTCAGCGGAATAGGCAAATCAACTCTGGAGCTGATTCGCGATTACTGCAGGGTAAGTGACGATTAGAAAATAGCACTTTCCATATGATCGGGAATACCGTCTGCATCTGCATCGGGCATAGAATCGATCATTTCTGCACCGCGCATACCTCTTGTAGATCTGTCGCGCTCAAGATATTCGGTGAGATAAGCACGGAATTCCTTGACGTGCTTGATGTTCTTTATTTCGAAATTACCGCTGGACTGATCCTTGGAGTTAACCTGCAGGCTGCCGAGGCCGACGATTCTCTGCCAAAGTGAACGGCGTACAGTCATATCAACGATACGATAAAGCTTTATTTCATCCTCGGTGGTATTGAGGAAACCGGTTTTGATGATGAGCATTTTATCGGTAAGAGTGTAAGTTGTGAATGTAAAGGGAAGACCGAGGAACAGCCATCTTTTACGTTCCTTGATAATGATATTGTCCTTAACAGGCGACATAATAAATAACCTCCATATACTTTTTTTACAGTATAGCATAAAAAATCAGAGAAAACAATATTTCATTAAAAAACACATAAAATAAAAATAGAAAGTGAGCAAACGAAAGCAAAAAGGAGTAAACAAAAGAAAAAGAGAGTTCGCGCCGAAGTACATTAAAATTGTTCGAAAAAAGTGTTGACAGGGGAAAAGGGCTGTGATATGATACTCAAGCAATGTGACTTCGCGAGGCGGAGTTACGCCCATATTATTATTAGGAGGAACCTACGAATGTCTACATTTATGCCCAAGGCAGGTCAGGTTGACCGCAAGTGGTATGTTCTTGACGCAGCAGGCAAGCCCCTCGGCAGAGTAGCAGCACAGGCTGCAACACTTCTGCGCGGCAAGCATAAGCCCACCTTCGCCCCCCATGTTGATTGCGGCGATCACGTAATCGTCATCAACTGTGACAAGGCAATTCTTACCGGCAACAAGATGGAGAATAAGATCTACTATCGTCACACCGGTTATATCGGACACCTCAAGTCCACCAAGGCTAAGATCCTTCTCAAGACTAAGCCCACCCGTCCTATGGAGATTGCTATCAAGGGTATGATCCCTGATACCACCATCGGCCGCGCAGCTCTTACCAGACTTCGCTGCTATGCAGGCGCAGAGCACAAGCATCAGGCACAGCAGCCTGTAGCTTGGGAACTTTAAGGAGGTAACGAAGAATGTACGATAAAGCACCTTATTTCTACGGTACAGGCAGAAGAAAGTCCTCCGTAGCAAGAGTTCGCCTCTATCAGGGTACCGGCAAGATCACCATCAACGGCCGCGATATCGATGATTACTTCGGTCTTGAGACCCTTAAGCTCATCGTTCGTCAGCCCCTCGCACTCACCAACACTGCAGAGAAGTTTGACATCGTCTGCAACGTTGGCGGCGGCGGTGTAACCGGTCAGGCAGGCGCAATCCGTCACGGTATCTCCCGTGCACTTCTCCAGTTCGATTCTGAGAAGCTTCGTCCCGCTCTTAAGAAGGCAGGCTTCCTGACTCGTGACCCGAGAATGAAGGAAAGAAAGAAGTACGGCCTCAAAGCTGCACGTCGCGCACCCCAGTTCTCCAAGAGATAGTTTTTATTTCAAGAAAATGGCTTGTTTACAAGGCTTTTGCTTTGTGGCAAGCCTTTTTTTGATGTCTATTTGATGTCCGAGCGGCAAAATATGCCCTTTTTTCTTACCGTTTGGTAAGATTTTTAAACATATCAGAATGTCATTATCAAATATGCAAGATTGCTTCACAGTCTTAACTTTATGTGTTATCGTGTCAATGAAATAACACAAGGAGCTGATAAAATGCAAACTATTACACTAAATCTAATCAAAGAGAATTTTCAACTACGGCAAGTGATACAGGAACTGGAGCAAATGCGTATATTATTTGAGGCTTTATCTGAGACAGTTGTTATTAAATCAACAGATAATCAGCTCGTGAACAGCTTTTATTTGCTGCAGGACACATTCAATGCGAAATATGAGAATATAGCTAAAATGCTTCTGAATGACGAATAACAGCGTTTTGAGGTGTAGGGAAAATAAATATAGAACAAATGTATAAAATGTGCTCAGAGGAAATAAAACACCTGTCTGAGCACATTTTTAGTTTTATTCTGTTGCAAGTACAGCGGCAACCCATTCATCAGCGATTTTACACGCACTTTCTTTTGCTTCTTTTTCAAGCTCTATTTTCTCTTTATAAGCATTGATATGAGGGTCTTCGCCTATAAGCTCACGGATAAATACAAGAGCTTTGTGGTCTCCGCTCTTAGCTTTTGAATAAGCTATTATCATCAACGCTTCAAGATTCGTGTATTCTGTTGGGTTTTCAATGCCCACATTTTTTAGAGCCTCAACAGCTACGGTATCACTTTCGCATACAGGCAATGACAGAATCATTTGTGCAGCCGCTCGCATTGTTCGCTTTTTTCTCCGAGCTGTGCCGCTCGCTTTGCCGCCTTTTGAACAAATTTCTCGTTGTTCCTCCGTGCTTCGCTCTGATAGTGATATTAAATTGTCATTTTGCATAGTGTGACCTCCTTTCCATATGTTTGTTGCGTACACGAGCGGAATAAGCCTTATACAATATCATCAAAGATGTGTATGCTTTCTGCAGCTGCTTCACGCAGTAATCTACGCCGCAGACGCTTGGCAGAACGCAAGGTAAATAGAATACTTTTGGCTCGCTGTTCTTCTTGGTGAACGTATGATTCAATCTCGCTAAGTGTCTTAGGGCGATAGTATCCGCTTTCGTTCCCGATGATTACAGCACCTTGACGGCGTAAGAGCTCGATATGTCGTCGTAATTCTCGGTTTTTTATGCCAAGTTGGGCGGCGATTTCTGTTGCGTGTCGGGCGTTGTCTTGTCCTGTGGGGATAAGAACAAGAATATCATTGTTTTTACGCAAGTCATAAGGTTTGGACATATAATCCTCTCTGCTTTCTCTTTTGATTTGAATATATATATATATTCTTTCTCTCTTTCTCTCAGTGACAATGTCACTTTTAGGTGTGACATTGTCACACTATGTCGGTATCTGAATCGCTTGCGGTTTGCTCTTCGCTATTTTGCTTACGGCTTCGCCTTTTCCTTTCGGCTGCAGCTGTCTCGCTTCCGACTAACCCCTTGACAGCATTTAGATAGAGGTCACCGTGCAAAATCTCCCCGAGCAAATTTAACTGCCCGAGCATCGATATTGTACGTTGGACAACATCGAGCGGCTCCCCGAGCTCGAATGCAATTTCTTCGGCGCACGATGGCAAAATTCCGTCAAATGGGATAACACCCACAGTATCTTTTAAGCTCAATAACATCAGGCGCAAGTATATGATACACATTCTATCGCCGTCAGGCTGTGAGCGCAGATATTTAATTTGCTTAGAATCAAAAAAATCTGTTTTTAGTCGAAGCCAATAAAAGCGTTTGGACATTCCCATAGTTAGAGATTCCTTAGCCGCTCGACAAGTGCCGTATAATTCACTAACGCCTTATTTCCGACCATAACACAAGGCAACTCGCCCCTCTTATGCATGATTCTTAATGCGTGTTCTGGGAGTAATCCAGTTGCAGCGATGGTACGAATGCTCATGAACTTAGGAGTATCTTCATTTTGGTTTATTACTTTTTCATTCATTAGAATAACCTCCGTATTGTGTTTTTTTGTTCAGGCGCCTTGACATTTGTATTATACCATGATATTTTGTTTGCGTACAGATACAGTAAATAAGCATAAAATACAAACAATAGAATGAGGCGTTTGAAATGAAATACGATTTCGAGATATTAGGCTCAAGAATTGTTGCGGAGCGGAATAAGAAGGATTTAAGCCAAGATAAATTAATTAAAGAACTTAGCAAAACAGTGCCGCTCGGTCGCAATAGATTATCTGAATTAGAAAACGGTAAAGCCATAAGATGCGATATTCTTGTTTTGTCAGAAATGTGTAAAATTTTTGATTGTGACTTGGGTTATCTTATGGGCGAGTATTCATGTAAAACAAGACAAGCAACGGATATTCACGCCGAGACTGGACTTTCTGAAGAGGCAGTTAACGAGCTGCAAGACAGGGCAAAAGCGTGTAGACTTGAAAATCCCGATATTGAAGTACTTAGCAAGCTTATAACAATGACTGAGTTTTGGCAGATGATACGAGAAGTTCGGCTGATGATTAGTGCAGATGAAAATTATTCTGATAGTGAAAAAAATACTGTGTATCAACGAAATGACAGTGTTACGCTCACAGGGAAGAGAATCGGAGATTTTCACAGAAATAATGCAGTTAGTTCATTTCAATATGTGCTTATGTCAATAAGGGGTAGTAATAATGGCAACAATAAAGCGTAGAAATAACACATATCAAATAACTGTTTCTCTTGGCTATGACGTGAACGGCAAGAAGATACGCAAAACAACGACTTTCAAGCCTCCTGAGGGAGTAACGGAAAGAAAAGCCGATAAGCTCGCTGAGGTGTTTGCACATGATTTCGAGCAACGCTGCAAGGGCATGACAGAGCTCAAGGAAAATATGCGCTTTGCTGATTTGGTTGCATGGTACTTTGAAAATTATGCACCAAACGAATTAAAGCCAGTGACAATATACACATATCGTGGGCAGCTCGATACGCATATATTGCCAGTGTTTGGCAACATGAAATTAAAGGATTTCACATCTGCAAAGCTCACAGCTTACTTTCAAAAAATACAGCTTTCGCCGTCCTCAGTTCGTAAGTTGTACACGATTCTATGCAGTGTATTTAAACGAGCGGTGCAGCAAGGATTTTTAGTAAAATCCCCATGTGAAAATGTTATTTTGCCACGAGACAAGCGTACAAAAGAAGAGAAAAAGCCTGTGCTCGAAGAAGCACAAGCTCATAAGCTGCTCGAAATGGTGAGCGGATATTCTCAATTTAACACTATTATTAAAATGCTTCTGTTTACTGGTTTGAGGTCTGGAGAGTGTTTAGGTTTACAGTGGCAAGATATTGATTTCGATACTATGACAATTCACATTCAACACAATCTCGCTGATGTCGGCGGTAAACATTGGCTTGATACTCCGAAAACTGCAAACAGTGTTCGATATATCGGCATGAGCGAGTTGTTAAAGAATATTTTACTTGAACATCGAGCGGAACAAGAGAAGAAAAAAGCTGCTTTAGGAAGCTTGTATAAATACCCTGATATGGTTTTCACTTCCGAAATGGGAGGCTATGTTGACAGATGTTATCTAAATACCACTTTCAAAAGATTTATTGCAGATACTGATTTCAGCTATATATCACTTCATAGCCTCAGACACTGCAATGCAACATTGCTTATCAATAGTGGTGTAGACCTCAAAATTGTATCTGAGTTATTAGGTCATTCAGATGTAGGAACAACAGCAAATATATATGCTGATGTGCTTGCAAGCTCAAAGGCTAAAGTTGCAGAGCTTGTATCTTTAAAGCTCAATGCTTGATGTCCATTGATGACTATTTGATGTCCAAAGTTACGACAAGTTATTGATTTTTACGAAATCTTATTATAAAATAAAGCGGTATAATCCGCATGATACAACAACTTTTGAAACATTGCGAAAAGATACGAAATGAGAGAATTATCACTCAAAGAGATAGTTTTATTATCGCTTACTCAATCCCGCAGCCGTTGGTTGCGGGATTTTTGTATCTTCCCCCGTTATTTATACCACTTAGCGGAACCAATCTTGTCAGTGGTCAAAACTGATGATATGATAATTGCGTCAAAAGGCCTGATGACAGAAAGGAGGATTTCATGAAGATCATTGTAGAGCATGTACCTTTGGAGGAAAATGAGGTCGTGTTAAGGTGTCCCGAATTGGACGATGAGATGTTACGAGTTTTATCGTTACTGCGAAGCGGGATGCAGAAGCTGCTTGTTTGGGACGAAAATCGTGAGACAGTTTTGCTTGCGATTTCGGAAGTAATATATTGTGAAACAGTAGAAGAAAAGACTTTCGTCTACGCTCAGGAGGGTGTGTTTCAGACCGCTCTTTCCCTTGCGGAGCTGGAGGATCACTGGGGAGACTTGGGTTTGTTCCGAGCCGGAAAATCCTCTGTTGTCAATCTGCAGGAGATAAGGAAGCTGAAAAATTGTGGCTCCGGGCGTATCGAAGCCCTCCTCTCTACAGGAGAACGGATGATAATATCCCGTCACTATGCTCCCATGCTTCGAGAAAAACTTGGTATGTAAATGAAAGGTGCAAATATTATGAAAGTATTTAATAAAGCATATCTGTGGGCGGCGGATATGAAGTATCATATGGCAATATATACAGTAGCCGCTGTTTTTGTAAAATCGATATTTAATCTTATTGTAGGAAAGTCCTCTGTAGAAACTTTGTCTATGTTACAGATGCTGTTAGTCAGCCTGGTTTTTGCCTGCGCGGAAAGTCTTCTGTTCCCTCATGGCAAGGAGTGGGGCGTTACAGGTTGGAGAGTAGCAGTGTGGGCAGTGCTTGCCAATGTTCTTTATATTGGCGGGGCAATTGTTTTTAGATGGTTTCCGGGAATTTCCACTTTGTACGGCATTCTGTTTGTTGTCATTATGGAGTGCGGTCTGTTCGCCATGTGGTATGTTCTGTGGCTGAAAAACAGGCATGATGATCAGCGTCTGAATTGCAATTTGAAAAAACTCCAGAATAATTGACAGTTTTTATGGTATGGCTGTAAAGTGATTTTTGAATTTGGCGGTGAGATATGTGAAGAAAATATATGCGTGGGAACCTTGGTTTTTTATCTTTTTCGGAGTTTTTCACATGCATAGATTATGGGCATTGATTGACAGAAACTCATATGCTGATTTTTGGCTTGGAATATTGGAAAGCAGAGGTGCTTTCTATTTTATACTGATGGGGTTTCTGGCGTCACTTTGCGTGCTGGGAGTTGCGACATTCTGCAGAAACATAAAAAGCAACTTCTGGTGGCGATGGATATATATATTCGGTGGCTGTTATGTGTTGTTTGATTTGTTCGCAATAGCAACTAACCTGAAAAGCTGGAACTCATTACTGCTGATGATGTTTGATGTTCAGTCGGTGTACTGGAATTATATCTGGGGATTTTTCATTGCTCTTGGAGCCTTTGTTTTTGTTTTAGGAGTAAAATTGTTGTGTGACAGAAAGACTTAGACCTGACAGTCTTATGCCTTTCAACCTTGATAACAAGAGTGTCATTGAGGTAAATTCCACATCTGTACTCTTTGCAGCAACTTAAGCAGAGCTGTTTTGAATGGTAGACCGGAATCTGATGGATATATTGCAGTAGGTACGCCTTACCTTCCGGTCTTTATTTAGTCTTTACTCCCTGAAAACATATTTGATAAATTACTTCAGAATACAATAAACGACTGCAAGCTGCTCGAAGTATATTCGTCTGCTTTGCGCGAAAAATCGCAGCAACACCGCGATTTTTCAAAAGACACTTGAAATCATCAAAGAAGTCCCCAAAATGCTCCTTGCAGCTCCAAGAGATAGTTTTTACTATACTGCATTCAAAGTCCTGCGCCTGCAAAGGTGCAGGACTTTTTTACAATTTTATGGTTACGTTTAATACGCTTTCATAATTTACATTTCGATGTCAGGTACGCTGTGATAAAACAGTTGGAAAACACAAAAGTTTAAAAAAGGAAATAAAAATTTTGTGAAAGGGTTAAAATAGAACATAAAATAGTGTATAATTAAAAAGAATAGATTTATTTGCATAGAGGTGATGACTTGACACGCTGGAACCAGAAACTAAACGAAAAATTCAAAGAAGCCTTTGTTGCAGTGATGCCGGTTGTGGCAATACTTTTGATTCTAAGTTTTACCATAGCACCAATGCCTACAGGAGTTATTATGAGCTTCCTGATGGGTGCAGTGCTTGTTATGGTAGGAATGATGTTTTTTACACTTGGCGCGGAAATGGCGATGACACCTATGGGCGAAAAGGTAGGTGCCAAGATGACTCAAAGCCGCAATCTGATTCTGATTATTTTTCTTGCCTTTGTTCTGGGTGTAATAATTACAGTTTCAGAGCCAGATCTTCAGGTTTTGGCGCATCTGGTGCCATCAGTGCCGAATACGGTCATAATACTTTCAGTTGCAGTTGGTGTTGGCGTATTCCTGGTGGTAGCAATACTTCGTATGCTGCTGAAAATATCACTGGCACCGTTGCTGGTGGTATTGTACATAATAGCCTTCGGACTGGTGTTTTTTGTCCCCGATGAATTTCGTGCAATAGCATTTGATTCAGGAGGAGTAACCACAGGACCTATGACAGTACCTTTTATAATGGCGCTGGGTATTGGCGTATGTGCTATTCGTGACGACAAAAATGCCGCAGATGACAGCTTCGGTCTGGTTGCACTTTGCTCTATAGGCCCCATTCTTGCTGTTTTGATATTAGGTATGGTATATATGCCCGACGGAGGCCAGGTTGAAGCCGCAATTGCACAGAATGCCGCAGACTCGGTGGAACTGCGGAAAATGTTCTCAGATGAGCTTCCCACTTATATGCTCGAGATTGCAGTATCTCTTCTGCCAATAGTTGTATTTTTCGGGTTGTTCCAGATATTTGCACTGAAGCTTCACGGACGCAGTCTGAAGAAGATAATTGTAGGACTTGTATACACTTATATCGGACTTACACTGTTCCTTACAGGCGCGAATGTAGGCTTTATGCCTGCAGGCAGCTACCTTGGAAATGTGCTTGGCGAATCTTACAAATACATACTTGTTCCCATAGGCGCGCTTATAGGCTTTTTCATCGTCAAGGCAGAGCCTGCTGTGTATGTACTCAATCAGCAGGTAGAAGAAATAACTGATGGCGGTATTTCTGCAAAGGCAATGGGTATAAGCCTGTCGCTGGGTGTTTCAATTTCGGTTGCTCTTGCTATGATCCGAGTAATCACAGGTGTTCCGATTCTTTACTTTTTGATTCCCGGATATGCAATTGCTCTTGGATTGTCTTTCCTTACACCGAAGATTTTCACAGCAATTGCATTTGACTCGGGTGGAGTTGCATCCGGTCCTATGACCGCAACCTTCCTGCTGCCGCTTGCCCAAGGTGCATGCGCTGCACTGGGAGGTAATATGGTAACCGATGCATTTGGCGTGGTTGCTATGGTAGCAATGACTCCGCTTATTACAATTCAGATTTTGGGTTTGGTGCATCGAATCAAGCAAAGAAAGGGCTCGCCGTCAGATATTGCTCTTGCTCAGTTTGAGGAAGACGATATTATTGAGCTGTAAAGGGGTGAAGATATGAGTCAGTTATATATGATGGTAACCATAACCGACCGTAAGGGTGCAAAGAAATTCAATGCCTTTTATTCAGAAAACGGATTAGATGTATCTTTCAATACTGTCGGACACGGTACCGCAGCCAGTGAAATACTGGACTACTTTGGTCTGGATAATAACGAAAAGACAGTTATGATTCATATTGTCACTGATGAGACCTGGAAAACAATTAAAAAGTTGCTTCAAACCCAGATGAAAATAGAAATCCCGGGAACGGGCATTGCCTTTGTCATTCCTATCAGCAGTATTGGTGGAAAAAAGGCACTGAATTTCTTGACTGCAGGTCAAACCTACATAAAAGAGGAGGAAACCTCGTTGAAGGATACAAAATACGAGCTGCTTATTGTAATTGCAAATCAGGGATATACTGAGCTTGTTATGGACGCTGCAAGAAAAGCCAAAGCATCCGGAGGAACTGTTATCCACGCAAAAGGAACCGGAAGCCGAGCGGCTGAAAAATTTCTTGGAATAACACTGGTGCCTGAGAAGGAAATGGTGTTCATAGTTGTCAGAAAAGACCGTAAGAACGAAATTATGCGTTCCATTATGGATGAAGCAGGCACAGGAACACAGGTGGGTGCTGTAGTATTCTCTCTGCCCGTTACAGATACCGCTGGAATGAGGCTGATGGAAGTCACAGAAGAAGAATAACACGGCAAGCCGAGAGATATTAATACTTAAATCAGTAAAGCTCCGCGCAGTTTTATGACTGCGCGGAGCTTTGTCACAGAAATTATTTACAGATAATAAAAACACAATCGATTGAAAAATAATCAGAAAGTGATATACTGAAATTACCATACAGAAAAGAAGGGATAAATTATGAGCTTTTCAAATTTTCTTGATTCCAGACGAGCCGCGGCAAAAGAGCTCGTATCTGAACTAAAAAAGAAATTTAACTATGTCAGTGTTCTGGGCGTAGATATAAAATCAAAAACCGTCAGAGTTGACAGAAATACATCAAATATCAGTTCAGGCAGAGACACAGAATGCGGTTTTGTTGTAAAAATGAGCAACGGCAATCTATTTTATGAATATTCACTTGATGACATTGCAGGAGATGTAAAAGCATTAAGTGAAAAAATAGCCGCGTCGTTTAAGCTTAACGATAAGCTTATGAGCAATACCATAGATGAGGTCATACTCTGTGATGAGCCTATGGTAAAATCCTTTGAACGTCCGAGTGATCTTGGAAATTATTCCGAAGATCAGGTGCTTGCTTTCTGTAAGGAACAGTGCAGCGGTATTCTTGAAAAGAGCGAATGTGTGCTTAATGCGATTGTCGGAGTAAGTTCTCTTGAGATTTCAAAGCTTTTCGTTTCTGAAAACCGTGAGCTTGATCAGAATTATACCTGGGTCAACGGTATAATGGTTGCAGTTTACAGAGAAAACGACAAGATGGTTCAGGTACACGAGGGCGCAGATTCAAATCTGATAGGGGCTGTAATGGAAAAGATGCCGGGTCAGATTGATAAACTCATACATAAGGCACATATGCTTACTCTGGCAAAGCCCATAGAGCCGGGGGTATATGATGTTATCACTGATCCTTCAATAACAGGTCTTATTGCACACGAAGCTTTCGGACACGGAGTAGAGCTTGACCAGTTTGTAAAGGACAGAGCACTGGGAAAGGAATATGTAGGGAAATATGTGGCATCTCCCATATGCAATATGAGAGACGGAGCAGCTTCGGTACTCAGTGCTGCATCTTATTTCTTCGATGACGATGGTGTGCTGGCAGGAGACACACAGATAATAAAAGATGGAATACTTGTTACAGGTATCTCCGATCTTGCATCGGCAACCCAGCTGAAGCTTCCGCCTACAGGCAACGGCAGAAGAGAATCATCAAGAAGAAAGGCATACTCCAGAATGACTAACACCTTCTTTGAGAAGGGAACAGATAAGCTTGAGGATATGATAGCATCGATCAAGCACGGCTATATGCTTTTTGAGACCAATAACGGAATGGAAGACCCAAAGAACTGGGCTATCCAGTGTGTTGCCGAATACGGAATAGAGATAATAGACGGCAAGTTAACAGATAATTATGTATCGCCCGTTGTTATGAGTGGGTATGTTCCAGACCTTCTGCAGTCCATAAGTATGATCTCCGATGATTTTAGGATTATAGGAGCAGGTCAGTGCGGAAAAGGATACAAGGAGTGGGTCAGAGTCAGTGATGGCGGACCTGCATTGAAAGTGAGGGTGAAACTGGGATGAATAAGATCATTGAGTTACTCAGAAATAATTCTGAGGTAAGTGATTATAAAATCAACATTCATAACAAGGAAAGCTGTGAACTGTTTTTTGTAAAGGGTAAACTGGAGACAGTGAGAAACACAGATACCTGTGATAAGGAAGTCACAGTATATGTAGATCACGATGAATATAAAGGTGAATCGCAGTTCTTTGTTTACCCATCAACAACGGAAGCAGAGATAGAGGAAAAGATAGAAGAAGCAGTTCGGAAAGCACTTCTGATAAATAACAAAAGCTTTGCGCTTCCTGCAGCAGAACAGGGTCAGTATGAAGTGGAAAGCAATTTCAGTGAATACGAGCCTTATGAACTTGCGTCGCTTATAGCCGATGCGGTATTTCAGGCAAATACAATAGAAAATGCAGCCCTCAATTCCGTTGAGATATTTATCAACAAACACAGGGAAGAGGTAATAAACAGCAACGGTCTCAATAAGAGTCAGATAAAATACGATGCAATGGTTGAGGCGATCCCAACATACAACGGAGAAAAGCAAAGCGTCGAGCTTTATGAGCAATACAACTTCGGAAGTTTTGATCAACAGGAAATAACAAAAGAGATCGCAGGAAAAATGGAGGAAGTCAGAGCTAGATACAATGCAGTGACACCTAATTGCGAAATAGACTGCAAGGTAATACTTGATAAGCTTGAGCTTGCAGAGCTTTTTGTAAATATTGCGTATGACCTTAACTATTCCTCTGTTTACGCACAGGCAAATCTCTTCAAAAAAGATGACTGGATACAGAGATCGGAGAATTGCGATAAAATAAGCATCACAATGGCAGGAGAGGCAAAGGGCAGTGTGCGAAGTTCAAAGTTCGATGCAGACGGTATGTCTCTTGGCAGTATGAAGATAGTGGACGGCGGAAAGGTCGTAAATTATTTCGGCTCTAATCGATTTGGTCAGTATCTTGGCGAAAAGCCTACAGGTGCGCTGCCTTGTATATGCGTTGAGGCAGGCACTGCCAATGACAGTGATTTTGAAGGCAAATATCTGGCAGTAAAATCTATGTCGGGATTGCAGGTAGACTTCTATAATGACTACATAGGCGGAGAGGTCAGACTTGCTTATTACAGCGACGGCGAAAAGATAACACCGATCACAGGAGTGTCAGTTTCCGGAAAGCTGAGTGAAGTGCTCGACAGTATAAGATTTTCAAAGAAACTCGCCTGTCACGGAAGCTATATAGGTCCCGAAAGGGCAATACTGAGCAAAATGAAAGTATTCTGATAAAGTTAAAAGAGACATTTCCTTTTGGAAATGTCTCTTTTGTATAAAATCATTTTCGGTTTTGGTTTTTCAATTTTCTGTCCATTTTCTTGAACATTTTTTCATAGGGCATCAGCATACCGTCATTCATCTTGTTTCCTATCTTTGAAAGGATCTTTTCATTGGAAAGCAAAGCACCGACAAGATACATTTTCATAGAGGTCATTTTCTTTTTCTGCGGGAAATCATAAATACCCTGTTTCTTATAAAATTTATGATCAGCACGCATCATTCCTCGCATCTGATAAATAAGGTCGCGGAAGATTTTCATACCGCCCACACCCCAGAAATTCTGCGGAGCGGTATGCTTTGTTTCCAAGGCAAAAGCAAGACTCTTTGCCAGAGAATCTATATTCTTATCGGTATCGTGTTCGTCAGAAGCAACACCTGAAAGGAAATTTCCGCCGGTTTCACATCTTGCTTCTATAACAGTGCGCAGATTATGCTCTTCGGAATAGTTTCCCGAGACAAGATATCCGACAGGCATTCCGACAGTAACCGTTCTGTGACCGTTGCAGAAATTTCTGTCATCATACATTTTAAAGCGTGCACCCATAGAATGATCGGATACCGTAAATGCGTAAACAATAGCATCAGCGGTCTGAATGTTTTCACGAAGGAAAGTATCAAAACCGTCTTTATATACGCATTTTTCAGATACAGCACAGCGGAAGCATCCGAGACATCCGCCGGCAAGAGGATATTCTGAGATATTTACGATCCTTGTCTGATAGGGAAATACAGAGCGGAAACGCGAGATCATTTTGCTGAGATTCGAGTCAGGATCAGTGTTGTCGGTGATAATAACTATGTCCTTGTCTGTCAGCTTTTCGGCAGCATCAGTATTTAAAACTGTGGCTGCAGCGCTTGCGTACTCTGCTTTTTTCTGTGAAGCTGTTTCGCAGATGTTCTCTTTGACGGACCATAAAAAGCGGTCAAAGAATTTCTCGGCATCGGTCTTACCCTGGTCTGAAAGAAGATCCTCCATATCAGCTGATAAACCTCTGATAAACCTCATTCCCAGATCAAGAGAGTTTTCTTCGATATATTTGTGTGCGGTAATATCATAGAAGTGTTTGGATGTGGTTATTTGAGTAGCGTATTTATCGGTCAGATCCACATTGTTGAGTTTTACAAGCTCAATAAATCGGTGAAGCTGCGATGGAGCGAGAAATGTATAGACAGGATATGAAAACAAAACTGCATCAGCAGATTCAAGCAGCGTTTTTGCTTCAGTGAAATTTTTTTCGAGAGCCTTTATTTTTTGTCCTGCATCAATAACAGAAAAAGTATGCTCAGGATATATTCTTTCGAGATAATGAACAGTCTGCAGGGTAATGCTGTATTTTCCCTTAGGACTGCCGTTTACGACAGCGATTTTCATTTTAATATTCACTCCTTGTTTCAAGAAGTAATTATACCACATATTTTCGATCTTTTCCACCGATTTGAAACAAAAAGCAGCAGAAAGAATTCCTGCTGCTTAAATATATTGAGTTATTGCTCGTTGTAACGGGCAAGGAAATGTTTGGTGCGTTCGTTTTCAGGGTTTTCGATGACCTGACGTGCAGGACCCTGTTCAACAATAACACCTTCATCCATAAAGATAACACGGTCAGCAACATCACGGGCAAAAGCCATTTCGTGAGTTACGATTATCATAGTTGTGTCCTGATCGGCAAGCGAGCGTATAACCTTAAGAACTTCACCGGTAAGCTCGGGGTCAAGTGCAGATGTAGGCTCGTCAAAACACAGAATGTCAGGATGAAGAGCCAATGCGCGTGCGATAGCAACGCGCTGCTGCTGACCGCCGGAAAGCTGATGGGGATAATGATCAGCGCGGTCGGAAAGCCCCATTTTAGCGAGCAGCTCAAGACCTTCCTGTTCAATATCTTTAAGTATCTGCTTGCGGTTGGTTTTAAAATCGGAACGTTCCTTTGCGAGAAGTTCTTTTGCAAGGGTGACGTTTTTCAAAGCCGTATACTGGGGGAAGAGGTTAAATGACTGGAAGACCAGACCAAAGTGTGAACGTCTGCTGCGAATGACAGCATCACTCTTTTTGGACTTGTCCGCACCGTCGATGATGATTTCGTCATTGATAGAAACTGTGCCGCTGTCAAGTGTTTCAAGGAAGTTGAGGCAGCGAAGGAGAGTGGTTTTGCCTGAACCGGAGGAACCGATTATAGCAATTGTTTCGCCTATATTAAGATCAAAGCTTACGTCTTCCAGCACCTTAGTGCTGCCGAAGGACTTGCTGATATTTTTGACACTGAGAATAGCCACAGTAATTCCTCCTTAAGCACGGAAATAATTGAGCTTCTTTTCGAGCAGATTGAGCAGTAAAGTTACAATTCCGCTGAATGCAAGGTAGTAAACAGCGGTAAAGAAAAGGGGCCAGATAAGACCTGAGAAGCCCTGATTGCCCTTCATAAACGATTCGCCCATCCAGATTATCTCCTGCAGAGCAATTACACGGGCAAGGGAAGTGTCCTTTACGAGTGTAATTATCTCGTTTGACATAGGAGGAACTATACGCTTTATCATCTGAAGCAGAGTGATCTTGAAAAAGATCTGACTGCGTGTCATACCAAGCACCTGACCGGCTTCGTACTGTCCCTGAGCAACAGACTGTATTCCTCCGCGGAAGATTTCCGAAAAGTAGAAGGCATAATTGATGATGAAAGCAACAGAAACAGCGGTAAAACGTCCGGAATCACCGCCGCCCCAGATATAGATGCCAAGCAGTCCGGGAACATAGAAAATAGCAATGATCTGTAAAACAAGAGGAGTACCGCGAACGACCCACACAAGAGCCTTGGTGAACCAGCGCAGCGGAGCGAAGCGGCTCATAGAACCGAAAGAAATAACAAGTCCCAGAGGAAGCGCTCCGATCAGTGTTACGAAAAACAGTTCCAGAGTGCGAAGAAAACCCTGATTAAGAGCATCTATGACTGTGCGGAACTCCAAAGAGGAAAAAAAGTCCATAACTTTGCCTCCTTACGATGCAAAAATCCAATGATATAAAGGTGTCAAACCAGTAAAGGCAGAGGGCGGAAGAACCGCCCTCTGTCTTTGTGTATTGATCAAATTATAAATATTAGTCAATGATGATGGATTCCTGAACACCGTAAGTCTTTGCTACCTTAAGAGCAGTACCGTCAGCAACCTTCTCGTTCCAGAAGTTGTTGAACTTTTCAGTAAGATCGGAGTTCTTGCGGAAGCCAACGCCATACTCCTCAGACTCAAGGTTCTGAAGCTCGTTGAGGTTGAGAACCCAGGTAAGGTTATCATAGTTGGTGCCTTCGCCGATCATAGCGCCTGCCATAAGGAGGTCGATAACAGCAGCATCAGAAGTGCCTGCTGCAACTTCCATAAGGGTGTCAGCCTGCTTCTCAACAGCAACGGTTTTTGCACCGAGAGCGAGAGCAGCGTCCTCACCTGCAGAACCGCTTTCAACAGCAACATTCAGACCGTTAAGGTTGGTAAGGTTAGCATAGTCAGCAGCCTTGTCAGCAGGAACAATAAGAACCTGAGCATTGAGACAGTAGGGAACAGAGGTGCTCATAGCAGCCTTGACTTCGTCATTGAGAGTCATGCCGTTCCATACGCAGTCGATGGATTTGCTGTTGAGCTCATTGACTTTCTGACCCCAGGTGATCTCAACAAACTGAACGTCAACACCGAGATACTCAGCAAAAAGCTTTGCCATATCAGCATCGAAGCCGATCCACTCATCATTGCCTGCTTCCTTGTAATCCATAGGAGCGAAGTCAGTGATACCAACAACGAGTGTGCCCTTTTCCTTGACATTTTCAAGATCGGTACCGTCTTTTTTGCCGCAAGCGGTAATGCTGACGAGCATAAGAACAGCAAGAACTAATGCGATGATTTTTTTCATAAGAGAACCCTCCAAAAATATATAAATAACGTGATGCTATTTTAGCATAGTAAAGTGATATTGTAAAGAAATATTTGGACGGTAAATCAAATTCAGCAGAATTCTGTATAAAGACTAATTATATTTGCTTTTTATATACACTTCGATCAAATAACTGGAATTTCTAAGATTAAGAATAAAAGACTTGACAGCTAATTCAAATTAGCCTATAATATGGCTAACTTGAATTAGCTTAATAGCTGCAAACAATAATTGGAGGTGAATGTGTGGATACAAAGAGGAAAATACTTGACGCTGCATTAACTTTGTTTTCTGAAAACGGCTACACAAATGTCTTCGTTGCACAGATTGCCGAAGCGGTAGGTATTAAGGCGCCATCTCTTTACAAGCACTACAAAAGCAAGCGTGACATATTCAACGCTATTCTCGATGAGATGAAAGCGAACTATGATCGACAAGCAGCCGCACTTGAATTAGATGGAAACGACTCAGCAGCTGATGCAATGACCTTTGCGGCAGTATCGGAGGATGGGCTTGTCCGGATGGGAATGAGCCTGTTCAGCTTCTTTCTCCACGATGCATACACACAGAAATTTCGCAAAATGCTTACACTTGAGCAGTTCCATAATCCGGAGCTGGCACAGCTTTTCAGCAGGCAGTATATCGACGACTCACTGAAATATCAGAGTGCAATGTTTGCTGCGCTGTGCCAAAACGGAGTGCTGAAGGGCGATGATCCATATATATTGGCACTTCAATTTCACGCGCCGATATATACTCTTCTGACAATGTGCGACAGAGAGCCTGACAGAGAAAATGAGCTGACGAAGCTGCTTGAACGGCACATTAGACAGTTCAATAAAATTTACGGGAAGGAAGAACAGAAATGAAAATTGTACTTATTCACGGACAAAATCACAAAGGAAGTTCATATCATATAGGTCGTATGGTAGCCGATAAAATCAGCGCCGATAAGGAAATTACCGAATTTTTTCTGCCAAAGGATATGAATCACTTCTGCCTTGGCTGCTATAAGTGTATCGATGGCGACGAAAACTGCCCCTTCTATGACGAAAAAAGGGTAATTATGAGCGCTGTGGAAGCTGCTGATCTGCTGATATTTACAACTCCTACGTATTGTATGAGGGCATCTGCTCCTATGAAATCATTTATTGACCTGACTTTTACATATTGGATGGTCCACCGCCCGAGGTCCTGTATGTTCACAAAGAAAGCAGTTGTAGTTTCCACAGCCGCAGGACAAGGAACAAAAACGGCGATAGAAGATGTGAAAAACGCCCTGTTTTATATGGGCGTTCCGCAAATTGAAACTTACGGAATAGCAATACAGGCTATGAATTGGGATATGGTAAAGCAAAAGAAAAAGACAAAAATAGAAAAAGACATTTCGAAAATTGCAGGAAAACTATCTGGCTTAAAGAAGCCCAAAGTAGGAATTAAAACACGTTTCATATTCGGGATAATGAGAATGATGCAGAAGGGCGGAATGGGTTCTTCTGAAACAGAAAAAGAATACTGGAAGGAAAAAGGCTGGCTTGCCGGCAAGCGTCCTTGGAAATAAATCTATGACCCCAAAGGTCCGTTTACGAGTTTCGTTGTTTTACCAATAACACCTTGACGCTTTCGCTGATTTGTGGTATAGTCTATAAAAATTGAACACGAAAGCTATGATAAGAAATAGTAAGCATCTTGGATTTTCAGAGAGAAGGCGGCAGGTGCGAGCCTTTAATTAAAAGATGCCCAACCCATCTTTGAGCTGTGAGCCGAAATAGCAGTAAGCGTCACCGGGATCTCCCGTTACAGAGATATGGCATCAGAGATTTTCTCCTGTGCCTGAGAGCGCGGATATTATCCGAATTTAGGTGGTACCACGGACTTGTTATTAGTTCGCCCTAAGCTGGTTTTTACATCGGCTTAGGGCTTTTTTGTGTTCAAAACAAAATGGAGGTATCCTTTATGAAATTGGAAAAACTTGTTGGAGATCGTTTTCGTGAAAGACCGTCTGATTGTGTTGTTGACAGTCATGCGCTGATGGTGCGCGGCGGTTATATGAAAAGTGTGGCAAACGGTATTTTTTCGTCTTATATGCCGCTGAAAAGAGTGACCAGAAAAATAGAGCAGATTATCCGTGAGGAAATGGATGCAATTGACGGTCAGGAAGTGCAGTTTCCCGTTGTTATGCCTGCATCACTTTGGCAGGAATCCGGAAGATATGAAAGTATAGGCAAGGAAATGGCACGATTCAACGATCGCAGCGGCGGTCCACTTGTGCTCGGTATGACTCACGAAGAGGCTGCTGTCCATCTTGTGCGCGATTACGGACAGAGTTACACGAAATACCCCTTTATGGTGTATCAGATACAGACTAAGTTTCGTGATGAAGCAAGACCCAGAGCAGGACTTATCCGTGTGCGTGAGTTTACAATGAAGGATGCTTATTCTTTCCATACAAGCCAGGAAGATCTGGAAGCATATTACGACAAATGTCATAAGGCATATGAGCGTATATATGCAAGGGCTGGCTTGCCGGAGGTTATTTCGGTAGCTTCCGATTCAGGTATGATGGGCGGCAGTATTTCTCACGAATTTATGCTGCTTACCTCTATCGGCGAGGATTCTATAGCTATTTGTACCGAGTGTGATTTCCGTGCCAATATGGAGGCGGCGGAAAGCATCATTCACAATGAAAGAAACGATGTTTCCGATGAATTGACCTTAGTGCACACTCCTAATATACATACCATTGAGGAAGTATGCGAATTCCTGCATTGTGAGGAAACAACTTCCTGCAAGGCAGTTGTTTATCAGCGCAACAGTGACGACAGCTATGTCGTGTTATTTATCCGCGGCGATCTGGAAGTTAACGAAACCAAGCTCACAAATTATCTGGGCTGTGATATCCATCCGGCAGTAATTACGGAAGAGTGCGGGCTTAATGCCGGTTATATCGGACCGGTTAACCTGAACGGCGATTTCACTGTTCTGTATGACCGTTCTCTTGAGGGAATGAATAACCTGTCTTGCGGTGCAAATGTATGTGAGTATCACTATACAGGTCTTGATATGAACCGCGACGTAGAAGGTGCAGAATACTATGATTTTGCAAAAATACAGGAAGGCGGCATTTGTCCTCACTGCGGTAAGCCTGCCATTACAGTGTCACGCGGTATTGAGGTAGGTAATATCTTCCAGCTTGGAACCAAGTACACAAAATCTATGAATATGACCTATATCGACAGCAACGGTGAATCACAGCATCCGATTATGGGATGTTACGGTATTGGAGTTGGCAGACTAGCCGCCTCAATTTGTGAAGCACATCACGATGACTACGGTCCCATATGGCCGTTGTCGGTAGCACCGTGGCAGGTTCATCTTTGTGCAGTGCGCTCTGATAATGCAGAGATTAAGGCCTACGCAGACAAATTGTATGAGGAACTGCAAAATAAAGGTGTGGAGGTCATCTATGATGACCGCAATGTCAGCGCAGGTGTAATGTTCTCAGATGCCGACCTGCTCGGCGTTCCGTTCAGAATTATTGTCAGCCCCCGAAATATGAAGCAGAATATAGTTGAAATCGTTTCGAGAGATAAGAGCTTTTCAACAAATGCCTCTATAGATTCAGCGGCAGATGAACTTCTTGAAATACTGTCAAAAGCTAAATAAGTATATATTAGCAAAATCCCTCCTGTGTGAATCAAGAAATTCAACACAGGAGGGATTACTTCTTGTTAGAAAAATCGAGGGAATTATAAAAACGTATCAAAACAGTATCGCTTTCAAAACCGAGAAAACGGCTCTGTTATGCGATTCTTGCTGTTTTAGTGCTTGTTCCCACTTTACAAAAGTTAAACAGCTTTATTTAGATGGTTTTGCCTCTGCTTTCTGTAACAAATCTGATTATTAGCACTGTGGATAATAGTGGGGGTAGGGTGTTACTATATATAATCTGTAGCAAATATTCCAATGAGAGTATTTTGCTTTTAAACTAATTGATATATCAGTTGCTTCTTTTTTGAATGTAGCACTTATAAAATCCACGATAAATAAAGACGGTTGCATTTGCTGGAAAAATAATATAATTTTATTGAATATACGATATTTTACTGCGTTTGCTCGTCTATATGAGTGTAAGGAGGTGTAAAGCACATGAGCAAAGTCAAGGGCCCTGACTATGAAGGGGAGCGTAGTTTGATATTTGAACGAATAGTCAGTCAATATCAATTGCCGCTCCTTCGAATGTGCTATCTCCACCTCAGCGACAAATCCTTGGCTGAGGATGCTGTGCAGGAGACATTCCTTAAGGTTTACCGAAGTCTTGATTCTTTTCAGAGGCAGAGCAGCGAGAAAACCTGGATAATGAAAATAGCAATGAACACATGCTGCGATATCAACCGCTCAGGCTGGTCACGCTTGGTTTCGCGTGAGATTACACCAGATATGTTGCCTGAGCCTTCTGAAGAACTTGAGGAACACGACGAGGCTCTTACCATTGCCGTAATGAATCTTCCCCGCAAGCTGCGTGAGGTCATACTTCTTTACTATTATCAGGATATGAGTACCATTGAAATCTCAGATTCGCTTGGAATTTCCCAGTCGTCTGTTTCCGGACGGCTGAATAGAGCCAGAGAAAAACTTCGCAAAAACATTGAAAGGAGTAAATTCTATGAATGAAAGACAACAGAAACAGCTCTTCATCAATGCTGTTGACCGTCGTTTATCCGGTCTGCACGAAGATCCTTGGCTGGCTCAGCGAATTATGAACAGCGAGAAAGGAAGAGCTACTATGAAAAGAAAATTTAGCAAAGCGTATATCGTGGTTATAACTGTAATTGTATGCCTCGCGGTGTCGGCCACCGCAGTGGCAGCTGCCGTTGGTTCGGGCGTTTTCAATCTGTTTTCAAACGGCGATACAATTAATGAAAACATTACAGACGGACTTCAGAGCGTATACGCACAGTACGACGGTGAGAATGTTCGCTTCACTGTAAACGAAGCCCTGTATGACGATATCGGCAAAACCTTTGCGCTTGACTGGACTATCGAAAATATCAACGACCGTGAAGATCTCTATGTTATATGCAAGGGTGTGTATTTCGGGGAGGAGGGAACACACCACCGCACCACCAGCAACTATTCCGACTTTATTCTCGAAGCGGATAGCACCCAATGTATGTTGCTTGGCGAACTGCCCGAAAACGACAGCAGCGAATGCCGTATGGATTTCGTTGTGCTTCGTGGAGTGGCACCATTTGCTGTTGTTGCAGATGATAGCTCGATCGAGAATCTGCAGACAGAAGCTGCGCGGCTGCGCTCTGAGGGGTTCATTCCTGTTAACTCCACAGACATAGTCTGCGGTACTCCAAGCAACGGTCGTGGCTATGCCGAGGAGCTGCTGGCATCAGGAGAATTTGAACTGGTTGAAAGTTTCTCACTCAATTTCACTCTTGACCAGAACAAGTTGGACGAGACAGTGCGTTTTTACAACGGTCCCACCGAGTTTGTTTTTGATAACTACGAGATGAAAATCCGAAAGGCCTATTGCACTGCCACTGCGGTTTATGTAGATGTTGAGTACATTA
Organism: Acutalibacteraceae bacterium; assembly: GCA_045604965.1. Lineage (GTDB taxonomy): Bacteria > Bacillota > Clostridia > Oscillospirales > Acutalibacteraceae > JAISGQ01. Next base: position 3,224 of record JAZUPB010000030.1, on the reverse strand, counting down.
CTAACGAAGCTCCTAAGGACGGAGGTAAGGGCTTTGGTCCTTTGTGGGGAATGCAGTTTGATGTACCCGGTATGGAATCCTTTACCGGAAATGCCGGTGGTGCTATCAATGATCCCGTTCAGCTTGAAGACGGTCGTTATATGAATCTGTATGAATATGAGGCAATTCAGCTTTATGTACAGCCGGACGTTCTTCAAATGACTCTGGTGACCTACGACGATGCGTTCAACGCCACCTACCACACCGAAGATACTATCGAGCTAACCTTTGAATAATCAAAGCATAATAAACAGAGAGTTTTGTGAAAGATTATTTTTTACTGGTTTCTCATTAGCAACTGTGGTTGTAATAGGTAGAACTGCAAATGGACGTACAGAGTGGAGAACAGATGATCGTAAATCTATAAATGACATAGAAGTAGAATCAATTCAATAAAAATAGCATATAAAAAGAGCTAACTGACTTAATTAAAATCAGTTAGCTCTTTATTTATGAATAATCTGAAATTGTTGTCAAATCGTTGTCACGAAGAAATTTTCAATTTGAAAAAGCCAGTGTTTATGCGGGATTTCGGGGTTTTCCGTATTATTCCCACTCGCTCCCGACAAACCTGTCTTAAACAAATCTGTATAGGAGATTTGGCTTATAGTATTTGTATTACTTGAATTATCCATAGATTATGGACTATCAGATTTTATGTTGCCATATTGTTGCCGAGGATTTCGGGAAACTTCTTTTCAATTTGAATTTTTCAACTCTGTTAGTATATCACACATTTTGCATAATTTCAATAGGATTCTTTCATTTTTTTCTGATTACACAAAATATTTTTTGTTTTAACCGCTTGATTTGGTGATTTAAGATTTTATGACCTTCTCTTAACAAGTTCTCTGCACATTGCTCCGCCAATAATCAGCACCGCACCAACAATCTGCAATACTGTAATTTTTTCATCAAGTAAAATTGCCGAAAATAGCACCGCTGAAAGAGGCTCAAGATAACCACACACAGCTACCGTCTGGACAGGCAGTGCCTGCTATGATTGTTTTTGCGAAAAGGATATCATTAGGATGGTATTTAATAGCAAGAATAAAAATAAACGATAATATTGTCGTATTTCTTCTTGACAACAAGAATAGTATGTGTTATTATAAAAACGACAATGATGTCGTTTTTATATGTTCATGAGGTTGATGCTATGCCAAAAGTTAAAAACGAATATTTGGAAAACAAAAGAAACCAGATTTTAGATGCCGCATTTGCAGTATGTAAGAAAAAACCAGCCTATGATATTACAATGACAGATATTGTATCAGAAACCGGTATGAGTCAGGGAGGGGTATATAAATATTTTAATAATATTGATTTAGTGCTTGCGGCACTCATTGATAAGGCAAATATGCAGGGAAACCATGTTGAGCAAATAGATGAAATTATGAAATCCGGCAATTCTCCGGAAGTCATTCTACACGATTTGTTTCTGGTTTCCGAACAGTATTTTTCCGACATACTGATAGGCTATAATAAAGTTCTTTTTGAACTTAGTGCATTTTGGGCTCATAATCCGGAGCGGAATAAACGAATTAACCAAAATGTAACCACTACATCAACCTTTGGCTATTTATTACAATGTGCATCAAAAACTATTATAACAGGAGCAGAGAATGGATATTTTATGCCTGTTATGCCAATAGAAGACATCTTGGCTTTTATTGTAGCTTCATTTGATGGAATTATACGTGATGTGACTCTTTCTAAATGTTATACGGGAGAAAACATACCGAAATCAAGTGTTGCTTTTAATGAGAAAAGCATAATCCATTGTCTATATATCAGCACCATGTCTTTGCTTGGGAAAAAATCAGTTAATGAAAGAGGTAGCTTATGAAAAAAATAGTGTGGGTATTGGTATTTATTTTATCCGGATTGTTGATGGGAATTACAGTTCATGTCGCGCAGGAAACAGAGCTGATAGCAAGTAGTTACGATATAAATGGATATTCAGTTGCTTACTATGAAAACGGTAAAGTCGTGTTTCATAATTATGGTGACGGAATAGATGAAAATTCTGTATTTGAACTTGCTTCCAATGGTAAGGTAATAAGTGCTTATATTGCTTTAAAGTTAGTTGATGAGGGAAAAATTAATCTTGATGACAAAATCGCTCCATTTTTAGATTCGGATTTACTTACCAATGATGAACGGTTAAATGACATAACTTTAAAACAGTTATTATGTCATACAGCAGGCTTTTCTCCTTCTTATGAACTGGGCATTGACAAGAATATATATTCAGATCCTGGTGAAGAATTTTGTTATTCCGGAGTGGGATATATTTATCTGCAAAGTGTAATTGAAAATGTCAGTGGAATGACGATGGAACAGGCAGCAGAATATTATGTTTTTGAACCTTTGGGTATGGAAAACAGCACTTTTGAATATACCAGAACAGTTACACCTTATATGAATTTATCTTCGGTTGTAATATATATATTCATTATTTTTATTATAGTTTTTATTGTCCTTTTATTGGCTGTTTTTGTTTTGAGGAAGATAACAAAAAAACAATTTTTCTCATCTAAAATCAGTCTGATTGTGTGCTTTGCTATAGCTGTTGTTGTGAATATATCCTTTTTGCTTGTTTTGGTATCAAAAGTAGTGATTACTTTTGGAGTATGTGCTGTATTTATGGGAGTATCTTTGGTACTTGCCCGAAAACATACAAAAATCTTTTATGCTGTTATACCAATAGAAGTAATGCTCATGTTGGTTTTAGGATTTGCAATTCCTGCTACCGTACCGGTTACAAATGATATAGTAGCAAAAGAAGCAAATTGTGCATATACCCTGAAATCCTCAAATGAAGATATGGCTGCATTTTGCAGTGAACTGATAAATAAATATTATAGTGGTGATGGCGCCGTAAAGGAAATGTTTTCTGCTGCTGTGAATATTGATGATGTAAATAGTTGGGGGCTGGGTATTGCCATTGAATCTGAAAGTAAAGGAGAAGCTTATTGGCATTCCGGCACCAATCCCGGTTTTCAAAGTTTAATTGTGCTGTATCCTTCGCAAAATAAATATGTAATTATTCTCACAAATAGCGATAACGGATTGATATTTGCTAAAGAGATAGCAAGAGCCTTTTTAGAAATAGATGGGAATTGGGACATTAAAAGATAAAGATGTTAACGGTTCAAAATTGAGAAAATGGAAATGCGTTT
>JAZUPB010000029.1:0-40426 GCA_045604965.1 Acutalibacteraceae bacterium | reverse complement strand
ACACTCTTGACGATAAGGTACAATAAATTGCGCAAATTCTAAAAAGGCAAAAAATAGACATGGTTTGCAGGCTCTGGTAGAATGAAGTTGCGAGACAAACATTCGAAAGGAGCACAAACCATGTCCGAGAAAATTGTACACCTGAACGAGAAGTCGGATCGTAGCCATGTCGTTCTGTGAGCCAAGGAGTTGATTTATGACATTGTCTTGCTAAGACCGCTTGGCCTCCGACTTCGCCGTTTCAAAGGAAATTCCTTTCAACCTCGGCATATGCAGCGTTACATCTCCAGAGGTTGTGGTGAGTTTACGGTCGTAATGGCCGCTGCGGTATCCCTGGCGGCTTTCATTGCGCTCATATCGAGCTGCCTGAGTCAGAGATTCAGCCTCTTTCTCAAGTAGCTCATTAAGTGTTTCCTCGACACTGCCTCTGACTAATTCGCTGATTTGACTCTTGATTACTTCCTCGTTCAGGTGTACAATTTTCTCGGACATGGTTTGTGCTCCTTTCGAATGTTTGTGTCGCAACTTCATTCTACCAGAGCCTGCAAACCATGTCTATTTTTATGTCTTTTTTGAATTTGCGCAATTTATTGTACCTTATCATCGCATATATCCCCATAGCACAAGAAAAACCGCCTAAATTAATAGGCGGTTTTTCTTGTATAATATATCACTTTAAATCCACCATTCCAAAATGCTTCAGCGCTGCAACGATTGCATCTTCCTTTTCTTTAGGACAGTTCGGCACTTTTGGATTATTGGATTTCGGCTTATTATAACATTCCCCAACATTGAGCCCCAGCTTACGCTTTACCTGAGAAATGTTAAGTGAGGTTACCTTTAACCCGAATTTCTCCAGCACATAATCCTTGATTTCCTGATAGGTTGCTTTTGACTCGGCAGAGGTAATATCAAGCTCGTCCAACTCTAGGTCGATATCTATTACGTCATCGGGAGTTTTTCTGGACAAAAGAACAACCGTCTCAACGTGTGCGGTTCTCGGGAACATATCCACCGCAGTGAGCTTTTTAGGCTTGTATCCCCTTTCTGCGAAAAGCTTCATATCTCTTGCAAGTGTGGCTGGATCGCAGGAAACATACACTACTCTCTTCGGATCCATTCCGCTTATGGTATTTATCAGAGACAGGTCGCAGCCCTTTCTCGGAGGATCGAGAACAACCACGTCAGGTTTTACACCTTCAGCCTTCAGCTTATCTGCCGCTGCAGACGCGTCACCCTCAATGAAACGTGCATTGTTTATGCCGTTTGCTTCTGCATTCATCTGTGCGTCCTTTACCGCTTCAGGAACAACCTCAGCGCCGATTATATGCTTGGCGTGCTTTGCCATAGTCAGACCTATTGTTCCTGCTCCGCAATACATATCAAGTACTGTCTCCTGCCCTGTCAGCCCTGCATATTCTGCCGCTCTTTTGTAAAGCCTCTCCGCCTGTACGGGGTTTACCTGAAGGAATGAAAGGGGCGATATTCTGAAATCAACTCCGCAGAGTCTTTCTGTAATGTACTCATTCCCCCACACAACACGGCATTTTCTTCCCGTAATAACATTGGTCTTTTCTGTATTGCGGTTTATAATGATTCCGCTTATTCTGTCACTTGCTTCTCTGAGCATCTGCACAAGCAGATCTTCATAATGCAGTCCGTTGCCGTTAACCACAATGCACACCATTATTTCCCCTGTCAACGCGGAAGAACGAAGATATAAATGGCGCACTCTTCCCTTGTGAGTTGTTTCGTTATATATTTCCGTCTTTGTCTCATCAACAAAGCGTTTGAAAGCCGCTTCTATTTTTGCAAATTCCTCAGGCTGGAGCAGGCAGTCCGTACACTCAATAAGACGGTGACTGCGCGATGCAAAGAATCCCAGCTGCAGACGACCCGAAGGATCTGCTCTGCAGGGGAGCTGTGCCTTGTTCCTGTATCTATCGGGGTTTTCTGCTCCGAGTATCTCTTCGCATTCTATCTCAAATCCGCCTATTCTCTGTACTGCATCATTTACCCGACGGCGTTTTACCTCTATTTCCTCTTCATAGGAGATATGCCTGAAAACACAACCTCCGCATTTTCTGTACTGAGGGCAATCCGGCTCTATTCTGCTTTCTGCCGGCACTATAACCTTATCGCACTTTCCAAAGCAAAAGCTTTTGCCTGTTTTCACTATTGTGCACTCTATTGTATCTCCTATCGCGGTCATAGGGACAAAAACGGCCATACCGTCATATTTTCCGACGCCGCTTCCCTCTGCGGTCATTCCCGAAATAGAAAGCTCTATTTTCTGATTTTTTTTCAAATTTGATATTTCTTTTTTCATAGCGTTTTTCCGTTTCCTGAAATTTTAGTCTATTTTATATTTTAGCATTATATTATTGCTTCGTCAATTATTGCAGTTCTCAAATCTGTACTCATCATAAGTAGTTCCGTCATTCTGTATTTGGGTTTCAGTATACCGGCCTGTAAACATTTATCCTTGCTATTGACAGAGCAATATCTATCGCGTTAAAATCAATAAGTAAATTATATTTATGTGCAATGCATCACAAGGAAGGGTGTACCTCTGATGTTTAAAAGGATAACAGCGGCACTGCTTATCGCGCTAATATTAGTTTCAGTTTTTCCAATCAATGTATTTGCAGCATCAAAAAGTTATGTTCAGGTCACCGGCTCAAGTGTAAACATACGCAAGGGTGCAGGCACTTCATATGCCAAAATCGGAACCGCCTCAAAGGGCGGCTCCTATGAACTTCTCGGTTCAGGTAATGACAAAAACGGAATCAAGTGGTACAAGATCAAGTACAGCAGCACAAAGAACGGCTGGATTTCAAGCAAGTATTCAAAGATCATACAAAAAGAAAGCACTCCCACTACTACCGCATCTTCAAGAACTGTAAAAATTACCGGAAGCTCAGTAAATGTCCGCAAAGGCGCAGGCGCATCTTATGCAAAAGTCGGTGTAGCATATAAAAACAAGTCTTACAAGTATCTTGGGAGCAAGAAGAACGGCAGTACTTTGTGGTATAAAATTCAGTTCACCGCAACCAAAACAGGCTGGGTCAGCAGTGTGTATGCATCGCTTTCTGCAAGTGCAACCACAATCCCTTCTGGGTCTACCGAAACTACTGTTGCATCTACTGCCGCCTCTTCCGTTAACCCCACTGAAACTACTGTACATACAACTACCTCTGCAACAACTGAAACAACATCAGCCACAACCGTAAAACCCACTTCTGTATCAACCACCACGGCCACAGAGGCTACTACTTCCACAACCACTGCAGCTGCACCGAGCACAAAGAAAACAGGCACTGTAACCTGTGCTTCGCTGAACGTCCGCAAGGGTGCCGGCACCTCATATGCGGTAGTTACTGCAATAAAAAAAGGCTACTCCTTTGAGATTACAGGGCAGAAAAAAGTTTCTGGCAGTATCTGGTACAGCTTTAAAAGAAACGGTTCCACCGTATGGGTCAGCGGAAAGTACATTTCCGTAAAAGCAAGCACTCCGACTCCTTACGCTGCTCTTTCCGTCGGAAGCTCCGGCGATGCGGTTACCAAGATGCAGACCAGACTGCGTACACTTGGATATATAGCAGAAGTCCCTGACGGTTCCTTTGGTATCAACACTAAAAAAGCCGTTATCTCATTCCAGAAACGTGCAGGGCTTTCTCCCACAGGCATTGCTGATAATGAAACTCTTACTCTTCTCTACTCGTCCGCAGCGCCTAAGGCTCCTGTCACATACAATCACACCGATGTTCTCAAGCCTAACTACAATAAAGATTATTACATAATCGTATATAAGAAAAACTGCTCTGTGCTTGTTCTCGGAAAAGACGATTACGGCAAATACAATCAGGTAATTAAAAAGTTCACCTGCTCAGTCGGAAAGAACAACTCCACACCAGATGGACTTTACAGCATATCCCAGCGATATAAATGGCGCCTGATGGTCGGAAATGTATATGCACAATATGCTGTAAGATTTTACGGCAGCTATCTTTTCCATTCTGTACCGTATGTTAAAACTTCCCCCAGTACACTGCAGATGGATGAGTACAAAAAGCTCGGCACAGCTGCATCTCATGGCTGTGTACGACTTTGTGTGCGTGATTCGAAATGGATATACGACAATGCAGCTAACGGAACTCAGGTTCGTGTTTTAAGCAACAAAAACGGTCCCACCGGCACTGAACCTATTCCTTCTCTTAATTCTTCATCAGAATTTAAGGGTTGGGATCCTACCGATCCGCATATTGATAACCCCTACAAAAAATAGATCAACAAAAAACACCCCATATGAACCCAAGGTTCATATGGGGTGCTTTTTTATACTAATTCAACTGTGTTCTGATGTACCCACCCGGTGATCTCATCATATGTTACCTTGTACCAGCGTCCTTTTGCCTCGAGGATCTTGAGCTTTGTCCCTTCCGGTATAACGCCAACAGACTTTGATTCCACAGAGTCTGACTCATGCATCATAGCAGCTGATACTATAATTTTTACGTAAAGTTTCTCTCCTGTTTCCGCTATGTCTGCATCCGATTTGGATATTTCGTCTGTACTATCTCCATCATAAATGTCTGAGCCGCTTTTTTCGGAATGTATAAATTTCTCCTCTGTGAATGACGGTTTTTTCAGCCAGTTCACAGCGATCGATACACCGCTGATCGCAATAGCGGCACAAATGATTACAGACAGAAATGTTTCCCAATTCGGAAAGTTGTTTTTATCTTTCATTTACGCTCTCATTCCTTCCTCAGCAATCTTCGCACTAAACATTCGACTCCTGCAGCTTTTCTTCGGATTTACTTTCATTTTTGTCTCCGGGAATTATGGTTTTAAAGCACATCCAAATACCTGAACCGCAGACAACCGCCAGACACGATGCCATTGTTGAATAATTGCGTACATATACCTCACTGGTCATACGGAGCTCCATATAAAATGCTACCGCAAGAAGCCCTATAAGAGCTACCCATATTATCGGCATATACAATCTGAACTTGAATTTCTTTATCATTCTGATACTGAATATCACCAGTGCAAAGCCTACCAGCACTGCGCTGAGAACCTGCGATACCCTTACAAAACCAAGTGTAATAAAATAGAGGGAATCTACTCTCAGGCTTTCAAGAATACACTGTCCTGAACCATAAGTTAAGAGAAACAGAAGCGCTACATCGCCTTTTCTGAATTTGCTGTCTTCCTTCAGATAAACAACAATAAATACACCTACAAGAAACAGGCACACCAAAAACGCAAACAGTGATTCAAAAATGAATACAGCCAAACTCCAATATCCATTTGATGCGTCCTGCACCGCAAAAGGCAGTTTGTGGAACTTCTCGTTTTCCACTACCTTACCTTTATCCGATGCGGAAAAATACGCAGCCAGTCTGCCTATGCATATTCCCATCGCACCGGCAGGAGCCATTGCGTCGAGTATTTCTCTGAGGCTTTTCATACGTGCCGCAAAATTCACAACAACTGCAGCAATTACAACTCCAATCATTGCTGCGTAAAGGAAATATCCCCCGCCATTCATTTCAGCAAATGCATCGCCTATTCCGTCATACATCTCCTGACGGTACAGCCAGTATCCTGCTCTGCCTGCAACCATACCGAAAGGTATTGCAAGCGCCGTTATCCACACTGCACCAGTATATTTGCCTTTCTGCAGCGTACGCAGAAACCAGAACATCGCAAAAGCCACCGCAATTGCAGCCGCCATAACAATGCCATGCCAGTAAAGATTTTCTTTTCCGCTAAATACAGCGATCTTATCCATTTTTTACTCCTCCCCTTCAGGAATTGCAGTAGCGAAATAAATAATATCGCTGACTTCTCTCTGTCCGCCATATGCAACAGCGTTATATACCTTGTCATTGAATATCAGTGTCGATGTCTGTCCGCCGTCCAGATTGTACGCGGTTATACAGCCTTTTTGAGCCATTCTCTTTGCTATTGTGTCAAAGGTTACTCCGGGAGACGATGGCATTCTTCCGTTAACGGTGCACAAAAGGTACTCCAGATTGCCTAACTGTCCTATAGCTGCGCGTGGTTCTTTTGTATCCAGAAGCCCCTCAGCATAATATCCTACATCCTTTAATTGCCTCGGCTTTCCGTTTTCCACCAGTATGGGTCCGAAAGACAAAGAGAAAATAATGTCGTTATTTTCAAGAATTCCGCTGGACTTGAGTTTCTTTCCTTTTACTACGTGGAAATCACCCTCTGCATCTACCAAAAGCAACTCAAGATAACTCGGTTTGTTTCTTAACATCTTTCTGTTATGTATAGTTACTCCATAAGAACGGTATTTACAGAAATCAGCGGTCATTGCAACAACCGCATTTTTACTTTTTGCTATTGTAATAGGCTTATATCTGTTGCTTGAAAAGAAATCATCATCAGAAATTGCGTGTCGGAACTGGGAAGGATGAGCTATTTTAATTTTAGAAAAATTATATGTAGAGCCGTCGTGACGTTCTCTCCACATCTCTACACGTATGGTCTCATCCTCGTAAATTCTAATGGGCTGTTTTTTATATGTACCTCTTCCGTCATCTGGTATGGAAGTGAAAAGCTTTTTGTTGGGATTGGGGGCAGGGCTGTCCGATATTGGAAGAACATAAACTTTGGGAATGGAATATATTCCGTCAAGAGCCTCACTCTTGATTCGGCTTACGGATGCGTCAAACTGAACATCTGCTTCTCCCGCTTCCTTCAGTTCAGCGTTCTTTACGATCTTTGTTGACGAAGACATAAAGTAAGAAGATGCAAATATCTCAAACACAACTACAACCATAAGCACGGCTGTAATTATTATTCGTATTACTGCAAATATTATCTGAGGCAGCGTTTTTCTGTTTTCCATATTTACACCTCTCATTCTGCAATTCCGATAATAGCATCAAATAGCTCTTTTGGCAGTTCCATTTCCCACTTCTCACCGTCATAAGCTAAGTTTATTGTAATGCTTTTTGTTGTGTAGTATTCATCGATATGTCCTTCTATCTCTGTGATGGCCTCGTACAATATTTCATTTGCAACAGCTTCATCTATCTCTATTCCTTCGTATGACTTGTCATACGCAATTACTGATGCATTTTCTCTGAGCTCTTCTATAATGGCCTCTGTCTCAAGGAATGTGAAATCCACCTTCTGCACAGCTGTTACAGACTTTGCTTCACACTCACCAATAAACTCATAGGAATAGCTGCTGAGCAAATTTGTCTTTATGAAATCTGCCAATTTGTCATCTTCTGCATCTGCCGAGAAACCGAGCGTAGAATAGTTTGAAAGGTATTCAGCCGATTTTTCAAAATCACCGTTAACTATGCAGTCAAAGAAATTCTTTACTGTTTCTCCCGGTTCCGGCAAAGAGTTCAGACTTCTCGGCTCCTCTGATACCATCGGCCCAATTGCCTTTATTCCACTGATTCCGATTATTGTTGCCGTCAGCAATATTGCAGCACCCAACAGCACAAGAATCGCTCTTTTTATTAACCTCTTTTTCTCTGCTCTCGCTCTGAATCTCTTTTTTTCCACTGTCGCTCAGCTCCTAATCCTACGCTTGTTTTTATATATCTGTTTATTTTCATATATCAGTTATTTCCTTATAATTTTATATCATAACACAGCAATTTCGTCAACCATACGGGCATCATTATTCGATTGACATTGTGCATTTACAATGATAAACTTGAACATATATCAACTTGAGAAATTATGATTATCTCAAGCAAAAACTATCGGATGTGATAATATGTCAGTCAATCGCAGCAGCACTGCAATTCTGATCCCTGCATATGAGCCGGACGAAAAACTTACGGCATACATCAAAAACCTTATTGATTTCGGATTTTCAAATTTAATTATTGTAAATGACGGCAGCAGTTCATCCTGTGCAGAAATATTCAATGAAGCTCGTTCCCATAAGGAATGCACTGTAATTTCATACGACATCAACCAGGGCAAGGGCTATGCTCTCAAAACAGGATTCCAGTATTTTCTTGATAACCTCCCTGAATGCAGCGGAATAATCACGGCCGATGCCGACGGGCAACACCGCGCTGAGGACGCCGCCGCAATAGCTGATATGATGAGTGAAAACTCCGACAGCCTTATCCTCGGTGTGCGTGACTTTGATGGCGAGGACATACCCACAAGAAGCCGCTTCGGGAACAAAACCACTTCTGTTGTTTTCAAACTCACTCACGGTGCAAGTGTTTCCGATACACAGACCGGACTGCGCGGAATCCCGCGTTCTCTTGTTCCTCAGATGCTTGAGGTTAGCGGCAACAGATATGAGTACGAGATGAATATGCTCATAGAATGTGCCGACAACAACATTCCGATGAAGGAAACTCCCATTGAGACTATATACATCGACGAAAATGCCAGCTCACATTTCCGTCCTGTGCGAGACTCTATGAGAATATACTCCATTATTCTTAAAAAGCCCCTTCTCTATGTTATCTCTTCCCTTTCAAGCTTTGTAATTGACATACTTGTTTTCTCTCTGCTTGTACACTTTTTGCCCAAGGATTTTTCCGATATATCCGTTCTTGGCATAGTTACTCTCGGCATACTGACATCTACTGTATTTGCAAGAATTGTCAGTTCCCTTTACAATTATTTCATCAACCGCACAGTTGTTTTCAAAAGCAAGACAAGCACAGGTCTTTCTATGCTGAAATATTTCTGCCTTTGTGCGGTACAGATGCTCATTTCCGCCGTTCTGGTCACAAACGTTCTTCGTCTGTTAAATCTTGACGGCAGCTTTGTTGCCACAGTGGTAAAGTGCGTTGTTGATACTGTTCTTTTCCTTATCAGTTATCATATTCAGCGCAAGTGGGTGTTCAGCAATTCGTCTGACAACAATTAGCTGTTGTTTCTCACTGAAGATCAGCTTTATCGACATATGTAAACAGAACCAAAAAGGAAGCCTTCCGACGGAAGGCTTCCTTTTTTTATCCCACTCTTTTCAAACAACACTGTCGATTATTCGTATTTCTGAATGCTTATTGTAATTATTTCGCCTGTGCCCTCATCTACGCTGAGCACCACACGGCTGCGGTACTTTCCGAACTCTGCGGAAGTATATCCCGATGCGCTTGAGGTTTTGGTCGGTTCTCCCCATGCCTCGATTGCGTCTTTCAATGTGCTTCCCACGGATATATCTCCCCCAAGAACAACGGGGATTTCGCCGTAATGCTTTCCGACTTTAAGCTCCGTTACAAAGCAATCTGTTATGGGACATACTGATCCGGAAAAATTCTCACAGGCAATTGTCATTACCTGATTATTTCTGCGCAGCTTCAGACCGTATTCAAAATCGTTTCCGCTCATAGTGTCGTCAACTTTGAAATTCACTGCTTCCCAGCCTGTTTCAAGATAGTACGATACGGGAGCAGGCATAGAATAGGTTGTGTCGAACAGACGGAATGCAAAGGAATCATAGCTTGTGCCGATGTCTTCAGGTGCCTTATAATTTTTAGCTTCTTCGTTGGAAGATACTGCCGAATCATCCTCAAGACCTTCCTCAACAATTATATTGCTGAGCTTAATCTGATTCATTTTGCCTGTTTCTGCCAGGAAAGAGATCTTAAGACTGCTGTCGCTGTATCCGAACTCATCATAAGTGAGTGTTTTCATAAAGTCACTTTCATAAAGGTCGGTGGGCTCACCGAACGCAGCACGAACATCCTGCTCTGTACTTGAGAAGTTGATACCGCCTGCTATGGTAAAGCTATGAACTTCGCCTTCCTTGAAAGAGTAGTCATCAACGGTTATTGTTCCCACTCTGCACTGTGAATAGAGCTTTTCTGATTTGTAAGGGTTCAGTACTCGGATCATTATAATTGACTTGCCGTTTTTGACGACGTCAGAAAGGGTGGCACGCATAGAGGGTATGCTGTCTGTATCTGCATTCTTGTACTCCCAGCCCAAAGCTTCAAGCTCGGAATATGCACAGGGAAGTGAAAGAACCTTTCCGTCGAGTTCAAACTGGTAATCGAACAGGTTATCGCTGAGGGATACCTCGGGCAGCACTGTTTCTTCCGGAAGCTTTTCGGGTTCGTTTTCCGTGTTGTTTTCCGTATTGTCGGTTTCACTGACATCTGTCTCGGTTACCACCGTAGGAACCGGGGGCGTTTTTATGTTCTCTTTGGAACATCCTGCAAACACGCTTAGTACGAACATAAAAACAATTGCAAATATAAGTCTTTTTTTCATTTGTTTTCTCTCCTTCGGTTATCTTGTGATGTCATTATATCTCCCTCTTTTCAAAAGTTTTGAGCGAATTGAGCACAAGCGGTCTGTCACTTGACATCATAATCTGCTGCAATTAAAATATGTATATATCTATTGTGCAAAAGGAGTATTTATATGCCGTTTGAAATTCACGACGGCCGAACTCGCGGCATATATGACGATGTAGTTCGGTGCGAGGATATTGATGATGTATTCAGACTTCTGAAGGAAAACGAATCTCTGATGACCGACTGGAAGTCCTTTATCTGTAGTTTGCTTGAAAACTCCGGTTCAAGCTACAGAGGCTTTGCCGCTCGGTGCGGTATGAGCAGCAATACCATTGCATCCTGGTGCGAACGCGGACAGCTCCCCCGTTCGCGGGAACAGTTCCTCCGTGTTGCATTCGCCGCAGGTATGAATGTGGATGAAACAAACAGCTTTCTTCGCCGTTACGGAAAATACCCCCGTCTGTACCCAAAAAACATCGAAGATTCCATCTGGATATTCGCTCTGCGGCGCGAAATGACCTGGAAAGAAGCCTCCGCACTGCGCGAATATTTCGAGCACTATATGCATGATCTTCACGATTTGAAAAGAGGAAGTGCATTTCTCGACACCTGCGTGGTGGAAGGTGAACTCCTTAAGGCAGAAACAGTAGAACAGCTTGAAAAATTCATTACGGAAAATGCCGAGGCCTTTTCCGACACTTATCATAAACTTCTCGATTTTATAGATTCTTATGTGGCAATGGTATCCGTCGAGGACGGCAAGACGCGCACATTGAATGCATATCTCAGCGAGCGGCTTGAGAACAAGGCTATAGCCTCAACTTTCAGCAGTATGATAAGCAGGCTTCGCCGTCACGGCGCTGTACCTTCACGAACCAAGCTGATAGCCTTGGGAATTCTTTTGGGAATGCCGCCGGAGCATCTCAACCAGATGCTTGATATGGCCGGAATGGAACCGCTGTGTGCTCGCGACAGGCTTGAAAGCCTTATAATTTACGCTACAGAAAGCGCTGTTATAATGTCTCCCGGCATCGAACTTTCAAATGCTATGCTTCTTCGTACCTTTACCGAAAACCCTGAAGTCCGCCGCGGCTGCAATGAGCTGATCTCCCGCTGGGAAATGACAAATTACGCCGAGGATGACGCGGATATTTTCGATTATGTAGCACAGTCCCTCAAGGATATGGACGACGACAGCGTATCAGAGCTCAAGCGGCTGCTGGAGCTTGACGGCATCGGAGGTGAGTTCAGTGAATAACATAGACATTCTGAGAAAATATGAGCCTCTGTGGGGCGAATGGTCTGTAGGCGAAAGCATCGGCGCAGGTGCTCAGGCTCAGGTCTTCCGCATATTTAACCAAAAGGGCGAAGACCGTGCTCTTAAGGTAATACATATGGGAGCTGATGAAGCTGAGCGCACAGCTGTGCGCGAGCAGCTTGAACTATCCTCTCGGCTTGGAAGCACAAAAGGATTTGTCCCCTGCCTAAAAACAGGAGAATTCGGTGAAGACAGTGATTCGGTCGGTGTTATTATGATGCCCCGTCTTACCGCGCTGAGCTCCGTTATGCTGGAGAGCGACGAGGATATGCCTATAAGCGATGTTCTTCATATCGGCAGAGATCTTTGTACTGCTCTTGAGGAATGCCGCAAAAATGAACTTATCCACCGCGATATAAAGCCTGCCAATATATTCCAAGATAACAACGGCAATTATTATCTTGGTGACCTTGGCGTTGCACGTAATCTGGAGCACACAATGCTTGCCACCAGAAAGGGTACTCCTGCTTATATGTCCCCTGAAATCGCTTCGGGAAAGCCCTGCACATATTCTTCCGACACATATTCTCTGGGAGTTATGCTCTACCAGCTTCTCAACGGCGGACGTCTTCCTCTTCTAAAAAAGGACGCGCGTTTCAATGATATAGAAGAGGCCGTGTCAAGAAGGCTTGGCGGAGAACAGCTTCCGATGCCTGAAAACGCACGCAACAGACTCGGTCAGCTTGTTTGTGAAATGTGTTCCCTGGATGCAAAAAAACGGCCTTCTGCCGTAAAATGCATCAAGCAGTTCGACGAATATATCACCACCATAACAGAGGACAGGCCTATTCCGCCTGCCAGAAAACGACTCGGGCGAAAAGGAAAAATAACGCTTACAGCCGTTATTTCCTCAGTTCTCACTGTTTTTCTTGCAGGATTATTTATTCTGCCTTTACTTAAGGAAAAAGATGTTCCTTCGTACCCCGTTCCATCTGTCCGTCCTTCCAATGTTTTTTCAAGCGGAGGTGCTGCGGGAGATGATGAATGGCTGTATTTCGGCTCAAATAACGCTAAAAATGCCGCTTACAGAGTTAACAGAAATTCAGGTGCTGTTGAAACAATTTACGACGGCAGTATGACAAATCTCAATCTTTGCGGCGATAAGCTCTATTTTGCGGCGAATTATGCAATAGAATCCACTACCCGTCTCGATGACGGAGGTGTAATCGCATATTTCCGTCAGGGTGTACGAAGTATAAACACCGACGGAACTGACGAAAAGATCCTCTGCAGCTGCGATCCTCACTGCGTTGTGGAATACAACGGCTGGATTTATCATTACGATTCCTCTCGCAACATCAGCGATATGTACCCTGAACTTGAAAGCGACGGCAAGGAAACCATATCGTACATAAAGCGCGTCAGAACAGACGGAGGTGCAGAAGAAACCGTATGCGAGCTGCCGGGTATGTATGTGACAGGTATGTATGTGTACCGCGACCGCATATATCTGATGGTTTTTGATTACCGCACCGCAAAGGGTTCTGAGAAGTTTGTTGCTTCTCTCTCCCTTGATGGCGAAGATATGACAGCTCTTACAAAAGGAACTGTCGGACGTATAGATTTTGCCGGCGATTATCTTTACTACACCACCGACCCTATCGGTCTGTCCATTCCCGTAAGAACTGCCCTTGACGGTTCAGGGACCGTTGAATATGTCGGCAGTAAGTCCGTTCAGCAGTTCTGTATATGTGATGAGGGCATTATTTACAGCACCTACAGTGATTACTACAATGTCACCGACGAGGACGGTCTTTATCTGATGAATCTTGACGGCGAGCCCATCCGCAAGCTTCTCGGCGGACGTATATCGCGTATGGAGCTTTGCGGAGATATGGTCATTGCCGAAAACAAGGAAAATGAAATTTTTCTTGTAGATATAAAGACCGGGGAAAGTTCTCTCCTTGAGGATTTCTATTACGAATACCCCTGATAATGCCGCTCTTCTTTTTATTTTGACATATACACTCCTTAATGCTATAATTTCAAAAAAATACTTTATCGGAAATAAAGCAAGGGAAAATGCACTGCGTCTGCCTTGGGCGAAGCACTGATCCTGAATATGGTTTTGCAGACAGCCGATCTGTGTAGAGTCCGGTATCCTTAAAAGGATTTCAAATCTTTTTCCCTTGCTTTATCTTTATTTATTATGAAAAGATTATCGGAAGCAATTACAGATCACCGCATATGGCTTGATTTTTTGGAGTACAAGCTGTCCGACAGCTTTCTTTCACCGTCTGAGGAAGCAGACTTGCGTAAATTCGTGGAAAACAGGGAATATGCTGACTGTGTCGATGCTTTTATCAGCGGCAGTCCATTCCCGTACCCTACGTCAAGTATTATCAGCAAGCAGTTTTCCCAAAAGAAGAGAATCGTATATCGTTATCCCCGTGAAGAAAACTATTTTCTGAAATTTATCGCTTTTCTCCTTATGAGGTTTGACTGCATATTTTCAGAAAATCTTTGTTCCTTCAGAAAAAACATAACTGTCAAAACCGTTATACGAAGGCTTGCAAAGCTGCCCGGCATTGCAAATAAATACTCATACAAAGCAGATATCAGTGATTATTTTAATTCTGTTGATGTTTCCCTTCTTCTCCCCATTCTCAAAGAGACTCTCAATAACGAGCCTGAGCTGTATTCCTTTATCCGCTCGCTTCTTGAAAATCCGTATGTTATCAGAGACGGCATTAAAATCTCGCAGAAAAAGGGCATTATGGCAGGAGTCCCTATTTCTTCTTTTCTTGCAAACCTGTACCTCAAGTCCTTGGATGAGCGTTTTTCCGAAAAAGGCATCGTTTATATCAGATATTCAGACGATATCATACTCTTTGCAGATTCTGCAGAGGAGCTATCCGAATATTCGGCACAGCTCAAAAGCACTCTTGCTGATTTTCATCTTGAAATAAATTCCTCCAAGGAAACGGTCACAAAACCCGGTGAAACCTGGGAATTTCTTGGCTTTTCATACTCTGACGGCAAAATTGATATTTCTTCTGCCGCACTGCAGAAAATGAAAAAGAAAATGAAGCGCAAGGCCCGCGCTCTGTACAGATGGAAGATCAAAAATCAGGTGTCCGATGAGAGGGCTGTACGCGCCTTTATCGGCAGCATCAACCGAAAGCTATATGATAATCCCAGAAACAGCGAGACTACCTGGACAAGATGGTACTTCCCTGTTATCAACACCGATCGCAGTCTTCATCTGCTTGACAGCTATATGCAGGACTGCATAAGGTTTATAGCCAGCGGAAATTATTCCCGTTCACGGTATAACTTCCGCTACGAAAAAATGAAGGAACTCGGCTACTTAAGCCTTGTTAACAGATATTACAGATTCAAAAGCTGTGAATTTGAAAATACACTTTATTAAATGTAAGAAGGTAGATTTTATGCGAATTTTGGTTTTAGGCGGCGCCGGTTATATCGGTTCTCACACTTCTCTCGAACTCATCAGAAACGGTCACGAGGTCATAATTGCCGATAATCTGGCAACGGGCTACCGCAGTGCAATCCCCCAGAACGCTGTTTTCTATGAGGGCGATCTGCGTGATTTTGATTTTCTTGACGGTCTCTTTCAAAAAGAAAAGATAGATGCGGTCATTCATTTTGCGGCATATTCGCTGGTAGGCGAAAGTGTTACCGCACCGCTTAAATATTATGACAATAACCTCTGCGGCACAAAAGTGCTCCTTGAGGCAATGGTCAAGAACAATATTGACAAGATAGTATTTTCTTCCACTGCCGCAACCTACGGTGAGCCTGAAAATATACCCATTCTCGAAAGTGACAGAACCTGTCCCACTAACCCATACGGCGAAACCAAGCTTGCTATGGAAAAGATGTTTGACTGGACATCAAAAGCTCATAATATGCGCTATGTATCACTCAGATATTTCAATGCCTGCGGCGCTGACGAAAGCGGAAGTATCGGTGAAGCACACAATCCCGAAAGTCATCTTATCCCCCTCATTCTTCAGGTTCCAAACGGCAAGCGTGAATTTATCTCCATTTACGGAACTGATTACGACACCCCCGACGGCACCTGTATCCGCGATTATATTCACGTAACAGATCTTGCTCAGGCACATATACTTGCTGTGGAATATCTGATGAACGGCGGAAAGAGCGATATATTCAATCTTGGAAACGGTGTTGGCTATTCCGTAAGACAGGTAATTGACACCGCTCGAAAAGTTACCGGTCATCCTATACCCGAAACCGAAACTCCGCGCCGTGCGGGCGATCCTGCAAGGCTTGTTGCTTCCAGCGAAAAGGCAAAGACTATTCTCGGCTGGAAACCTGCACACGACAGTCTTGAGGAGATCATAGCAAGTGCCTGGAAATGGCACAGAACTCATCCCAACGGATACGACGAAAAATAATAAAAAAGAAGAACCGTTCACATTGAACGGCTCTTCTTTTTTATTTCGCGTTTTCAAGCATACTGCTCCGAAGGAATAAGCAAAACACCATCGTGATTGCCCATAATGACAATTTCAAAATTTATATCCGAGATAACAATATCCATTCCGTCACCTGCAGATTCGTCAAAATTATCAGTGATGAATTTAATAGCGCTTTCTCTGTCTGACAAAAAGACTCGGTGGGATACTTCTTTTAAATAGTAAGTGTATAAAAGATAGAATTTATCTGTCGGGCAATTTCTTATCAGGTCGGCTGCTGCGACTGGATCTGTTTCAGTTAATTCTTTCCATAGCTCTATTGGAGATAATCCCTCTGGATTAAGCGATAAAATGATTCTCTCGGCTATTTCATCACTTTTTTCATATGGAATCCGAACTCCCGGTATGCGGTCTGTTATCTTCATCTTTTTGCCTCTTGTTTATCTTATATGTATCGTAAAATCCTGCTTTTCCGCAATCTTCTCAATTATCTTTACAAATGCTTCCAGTCCCGTCTTATCCGCTTCGTCGAATCGTTCATACTTTGGGCTGTCTATATCCAGCACTCCGATTATTTCACCTCTGCATCGTATGGGAATAACTATTTCGGAGTTTGACGCACTGTCACAGGCAATGTGACCCGGAAATTCGTGTACATTATCTACCCTTACAGTTTTGTTCTCCTGTACTGCCGTTCCGCAAACGCCTTTTCCGATCACAATTTCAGTGCAGGCGGGCTTTCCCTGAAACGGTCCGAGAATGAGCTTTCCGTCCTGCATAAGATAAAAACCTGCCCAGTTGATATCCCCCAACGAATCATACAGCAGTGCCGATGCATTGGAAAGATTTGTTATAAAGTACGGAACGCCCTCTGTCAGAGCCTCGAGCTGACTGTTCAGCAATGCATAATCAGTCATTTTATCACTTCCTGCCTGTTATGGCTTAATTTTACGCTATGCCGCCGCACAAGTCAAGAAAGCATATCACTGCTGATGTATTCAATCGTTTTTAACAGTTATGAAAAGAATTTGATGCTTGAATACAAGGATTTTATAAAGTCCATTGGCATCGATGTCGAGTAATATTATTTATTCTCCAAGTGTCTCACGTATCTTTCTGCAGCATTCTTCATTATGATTAAGCAGGAAAATTCCGTGTCCCAAGCCTTCCATTATGACCTCTTCGTAATTTTTAAGATACTTTTTCAGAATGTTATTTGACTTTATTGCATAAGGCTCCTTACTGCCGCACCAAAGGTAAACCATCGTATCATTCTCTGAAATTTCAGGACGCGTGCGATATGTGTAGTTTTCAATAAAGTTACGCTCTACTGTTTTGTCACTGGCGTTCATATACATACCGCCACAGAACCCTGCTGACATTTCATCAAGCGATGTACCCATAAGCTTCATCATTACATTGATAAAGCCGGGAAATTTACCTGTGTTCTTATATTTTTTGAACATCCACGCAGTAACTTTGCCTGCTGTCTTTCCCTGATGTGCCACGTAGCAGCCGTCCATTATCACCCTGCCCATATCAATTTTATTTCTCGTAAGCAGTTCGGTGAGCATAAGTGCTCCCTGGGAAGCTCCGTATGCACCGTGTACAACACCCCCGTAATGTTTGCAGATGTACTCCTCAACCTGTCTTGCCTGATCGGCAAAGCTGGTAAAATCACCGCTGCCGTCATAAAATCCGTCCTGAGCGGGGATTATCAGGCGGTAATGCTCTTCCAGAGGTCTGAGCAATTCATATTCACTGCGCCAATCCTGCATCATACCGTGCATAAGCAGTACCGCAGGGTTTTCCTTTTTCCCGAATTCGTTAAACAACATTTTATTTTCCTCCTTGATAACACTTTTTATATTTTGTTATGTTAAAAGGCTCGGTTTATCAGACCGAGCCTTTTGTGATTCTATTCAGCTGCTTCATCATTTCAGCAAAACCGCCGTCCCCATAGACAGCCATCATCTCAGTATATTTAAGTGCTGTTTCCAGATCGTAATCTCCACGCAGAAGCTCAATATATCCCTGCATACGCATTTTCATAACTATATCAACAATGTTACGATACTTTTCGTCACCGCCGAATTTGTCATAAAATATATAAAATCCCTTTTTGAGCATATCGCATATTTCTGATTTAAAGTCTGCAAAAACTGTTCCCTCTGATCTGTCAAACAGGATCTCCATTTCTTCTCTGTGGAAATAAAGAAACTCCACAAACTCACGCTCATTTTCTGCGCTTGTTTTTTTGCCGCTTATCTCTTCTTCTGTCTGCCGAATTATAAGTCTGCGCAGAGAATCTGCAGCAGAGGATACTGCCTTTGTAAAAAGATCCTCCTTGTTTTCGAAAAAGAAATATAATGCGCCTGTTGTTACTCCTGCTTTTTTGCATATGCAGCGAAGTGATGCTTTTTCATATCCCTTTGAAAGAAACTCTTCTTTTCCGAATTTCAGAAGCTTTTCTCTGACTAACTGATCACGGCTCATAATATTTCTCCTTTCCAATGTAAATATATAATAACATAACATCTGTTATGTTGCAATGAAAATGTTTTACAAAGTTCGATCATCATTACATAACAGTCGTTATTTAAAATCACCTATAAATGCGGCAGCATATCATTGCAGCCGCATTTGTGCTATTTGATTTCTTTGTAATGCTGCAAATGAATCCCAATATGACCAATTCCGAGAATAACGCAGCCAATCAGCATCCAAATTACCTTGCCGTAGATTCCAAGAAGAAAGAACCCTATAACAGGCAATGTTGCCCCTGCAACCGGAACTTCCAGAATACTGCTGTAAAAATCTTTTAATGTCCGCTCGCTTCTGAAATATCTTATCCACCAGATCTCGTACAGTACCATAACAGAAAATGCAGCTATCAGCCATAATGTCCACAATGACCACCTGTGAATATTGAAATCCGAGAAACACAAAGCACAGCAGGTCGTTATTACTTCTCCGACTCGCTCAAACATTGCCAGCACTTTGTTCTCATTCTCTGCGCTGTACCCTTTCGGCTGATTCTTTGCCCATATGATATTGGGGATAAACAGCATCAGCAAAAATATAAGTCCCACATATGAAAAACCAAAGTGTCCCATCATTTTTTATCCTCCTCAAGCATTAATTTTGCCTCTTTGCACCATTCAAGATATGTTTTGTAGGTTTTGATTCCAAACTCTACCGTAAGAAGATAATATTTATGTGTATCATCTGCGTCCATGCCGTTTCTCAGCATTTCCGACGCATAAAAGAGATAAGGCAATTCCTCGTTTATTTTCTTCTCAAAAGCTTCGATATGTTCTATCGCCTGCTCTTTTCCGCCTTCATTTCCAAAAAATAACTTCAGAAGAGTTTCATAACGCAGTTCGTCTCTTTCCGCAGGAGCTCTTAGCCACACTCTCAGATACTCTCTTCCTTTTTCGGTAATGGAATAAATTATCTTTGTCCTTTTATTTTCCGCACCATCGCGTTTTGCAGCCAACCCTCGGTTTACAATGTCGTTAAGTGCAGGATATATGCTGCCGTAGCTTGCTCCCCAGAAATATCTGAGTGAAGTATCCATTCTTTTCTTTATTTCATATCCTGTCAGATCTTCGTGACTTAACAACCCCAAAATAACACAGTCTATCTTCTTTTCAATCGCCATATTATACTCCTGTATTCAAATCAGTATATTCACATAATATATCAGTCTGATATATTGTCAAGGCTTTTTCTTGATTTACTGAATAATTTATTTTTTTTTACCGATTACTCTCATTTGAGAAATTTATTCAAAGCACGAAAAAGCTTCTGTTCCGGCAGAAGATAATTAATATCTCTGACAAAACAGAAGCTTTTATTATTCTAATCAGATTAAACGGTTATTTATTTTCCGTTATTCTTCTTAAGCATATCGATAAGCCACAGACCTGTTTCTGTGTAATCTTCCTCAGTATATCCGTTATACTTGAGGACGTAGCGCTTGATTGTGCAGTGAGGATCTCCCATATTGGAGAATGCCCACATACAATGGGATATCTTTTCGCGTTCGAGAAGATCGATCCATATATCAGCTTCATCGTAGTCTACAGGATAAAGACCGCTGGATACTGTTACTCCGTATTCGGTAACGAATATGGGAAGACCGCTCTGGCTTGCCTTCTCTACAACATCACGCCACTCCTGCTTATGGGACGCTGCATAGAAATGGAATGTGTACATAATATTCTCGAAGTCAAGGGGATCTGCCATAACAGAATTAAGATCCTTGGACCAGTCAGGGTTACCTACTATGATAACAGAGTTGGGATCTTTTTCGCGGATAATGGGGATTATTACCTCTGCATAGCTCTTAACTTCTGCCCAGGAAACGCCGTTGGGCTCGTTGCAGATTTCATAGATAACGTTGTTGTAATCACAGAATCTTTCTGCCATCTTTGCGAAGAAAACCTTTGCCTCTTCAATATGAGTATTGGGGTCGCCGTCTCTGAGTGTATGCCAGTCAATAAGGACGTACATATCCTGATTCTTTGCATATTCAACGCCGTTATAAATATCCTGATCAAGACGGTCCTGATGCTCTCCGACACAGTAGCCAACGCCGCCGACACCTTCGGTGTACAGTGCAAGTCTGTATATAGTTGCGCCAAGATCGCGTGACAGTTCTTCGAAGTGCTTCTCATTGATAAAAGATTCAGATGTGAAAACACCGTGATTGCTGACACCTCTGAGGATTACAGGCTCACCGCTTTCTGAGCAGAGCTTGCCGTCGATTACCTGCAGAGCTCCGCAGGAAGACGGACGTGCTCTTCCGTCATTATAAACATTCGGAACAACGGGCTCCGGTTCGGTATTTTCGGTCACTGTGCTGTCAGAAACTACATTGCTGTCCTGTCCCTCAGGCTTATTCTGCTCTGCACAGCCAACACACAATGAGAACATAAGAATTACAGCCATCAGCATACATAAAATTCTTCTCATAATAATACCTCCCTGATTTCATTACCGTTAAAAGCCATTAAATTTCACTCGGTCTTTTTGTCAGCTGTTCACGGTATATGATTACATAAATAATAACATACGAAACTGCAAATGGCAAGAATTTTTATATTATATTTCCGCATTTTTGTAATCGATTTCTTAGCTTTGTTAAATAACATATAATTCTATACGTTTAATCGCCGTCGCATTTGAGGTTTTTAAGTTTTTCACTATTGAAATCGGTTGCCAAACCATAAGCACCCGGGTTCTCGTCTGCATCACATCTGTTCTCCGTAAAACCATATATATGATTTGCAGTTATAATCCTCATCAAACAGCTCTTCTATGTATCCGGTTTCGTACAAACGGGTTTCTATATTTCTTTCCTTTGCAAATGATCTGCCCTCAGTGGGGGTCCATTTCTGATACTCTCCATTTCTGTTCCAGAAGGTCGAATAGTATTTCTCGTCATAGAAAATAATGATCTGAGAATCTCTCACATCAGGATAAGTAATCGCGGCAACCACCTTGCAAAATGGCAGTTCATTCGGCTTCTTCGCAATAAACTCCTCCGTTTTCTCAAGCCATTTTCTGCAAAACTCTGTTTTTATTCTGCCCGATGTTTTCGGCATTGCAAGCCACGTCCCGCAGGGAACGTGGAAGTGTTCTTCTTCCTCATCCGTCTTTTTGAACGGCTCAAATGTGTCCATCCAGCGAAGCAGCATTTTAAATTTTCTTTTCTGTCCTCTCGATTTTCCGTAATGCATAAGCAAAACCTCCGACTATGAGCCTGTCATTGCACCAAAGTAAATCTCTTTACCTTTTCTCCGTTCACTTCCACCTCTTCATTCCACATAGACGCCGGACGCACCCACAGCCCGTGCTCCCCGTACAGCGCACGGTAAACTACCATAGGTTCAAGCGTTTCTGAATGGGACGCAACACCGATAACTTCGTAGGTGTTTCCCTTGTAGTGACGGTAGATACCGTTTTTAATGTTGGTCATAATTTAGCCTCCGTGCTTTTCAGTCTGTACGTTATCGAAAAAGTCGATGATCATCTGCATTATATCGTCATCGTGCTCCATATACAGCTCTTTGTCTATATTTATTTCAGGTGCGCTTTTCTGGTATGCAAGCGCTTCGTCGGTCAGGAAATAGTCATAGTGTCCGTTGTGACCTTCTTCATCCATAAGAATAAAGGTACAGTTTGGGTTTGTTATCTCTTCCTGTCTGCGATAAATCGGGCTTGTACCGCCGTAAAAAGAATCCTCCTGTGCACTTAAAACCAATACAGGTATATCGGTGCTGTTTATTCCGTCAACTGCCGATAAATTTTTATCATCGCCGTATTTTATATCAATAAACAAGCTGTTGAAAGGCTTGATCACAGGATATAAAAAACCTGTGTATTTACTGATAGAATACTGCCACTGTTCTTCGGCTGTGTCAAATCCTGAAGCGGAAACTACCGCCTGTATATTGTGATCCATTCCGAGCACAGCCGCCGTCGCATAACCTCCAAGGCTGTGACCGAACAGATACACGGGAGCATCTGCAAAGTCCCCACTGTTTTCTATGTAATCGAGCAGGGCATCAAGATCGCGTACTGCCTGCGTATACCCCCCGAAGACTTTGCCTCCGCTTGTATAACAGCCTGTGTAGTCAAAACATATTACCTGATATCCTGCATCAACAAAATATCGTATCTCATACAGCTTGATGTCATTTGCGTCCGTATGCCCGGGAGCAACAATAATAACTCCTTTGTCGTTACCTTCTCCGTAATGATATGCAAAGAGAGTATTTTCTCCGGACTCAAATTGAAAAGCTCTCCTTTGATACTTGTCCTTTACATCACTATACACCAGATAGTATTCAGAAGAATATTTATCATAGTCATATCTGCCCATAACCACACCGTGTATAATTGCAATAGCAGCAGGGCAAACAATACAAAACGCAATACACACACTTATTAAAACTATAAGTATTCTTTTTGCTGCAGTTTTTCTTCCCAATTTTGTTTCTTTCACTGCTTATCTCTCCTTATTCGTAATAAGGCATTACTCTTCATCCGGTGCTTGTCCGTCGTGAGCCTTCCACATACACTCTGTGATGCGCATACCTGTAAATACAGCCCTGAACGATGAATTTTCAGGACTGCAAGCATAAATGCCGAAGCGTATTTTATCTGCTCCCTCCCACATATGGCAGACTCTCATCTGCGAAAAGCTGTCTCCGTCAGTGGAACATTCTATGCAGTAATCATCTTCTCTGCGGCTGAATCTGTACCACATCGCCTTTACATCTGCAGAAATAGCGGTTGTCGCCCAGTCAGAATATCCGTGATTGGTGACCACACTGCCTAGATGCTGGTATTGTTCCGTTTCGTACTCTACAGAGGCTTTCAGCCAGTTTTCACTGTCAAGATACATCACTATACCGCACTGGTCAAATCGGTGACAGCTTTCGGTAAAGTCGGTTCTGACAACAAATGAAAAATATTTTTCCTCTGTCTCCATCTGAAGAACAGGGGCATTGTCGTTTCTGAAATGATAATATGTTCTCTGCCACAGATCGGTCTGCGGTTCGGTTATGATCTCTATTCGGTCAGGCGAAATGCTGCAGTCCTTCGGTTCCCTTGTCCACTCAAGTTTATTTATATCAAATATCATTTCATTTGCCTCCGTTGTCGGTTTTTCACTGCTTATAATTATACAAATGCAGATGTATTTCTGCAACAATAAAAACAGAGATAATCCGGACACTCTCCGGATTATCTCTGTTGGCTGTTTACGCGCTGTACTTCTGTGCAAACTCTGCTACAGGCATCGGCTTTGCGTAGAAATATCCCTGAATCAGATCACATTCCTGCTCTGTCAAGAACTCTACCTGTTCTTTGCTCTCAATACCTTCTGCAACGATTTTCATATTTAATTTTTTCGCCAGATCAATAACCTCAGATACGATCAGCATACCGCGCTCTTCCGATTCTGCTCCGCGGAAGAAATTAGCATCAATTTTCAATACATCGATCTGCAGCTCCTTCAAGGAATTCAAAGAAGAATATCCTGCGCCGAAATCGTCCATAGATACCTGGAATCCTGCTTTGCGCAGCTTCTGAACTGTGTTTATCAACACCTTCTTATCATCAAAGAAAGCACTTTCCGTAAGCTCCAGTTCGATCACACTATGGGATACCTGATATTTATCTACAATGGCACAGATATGCTCCGCCAGATCTTCTCTGGTAAAGTGAGCTCTGGATACATTGACAGAGATCGGCACAAGCTTACGACCTTCTGCAAGCCACCTTGCCTGTACTCCGGCAATCTCTTCCAGCATATAATCATCCAGTTTTAATATAAAACCGTTCTTTTCGAAAATCGGGATAAAACGGTTTGGAGGAATAAATCCTTCTGTCGGATGAATCCAGCGAACCAGTGCTTCCGCACCGCCCAGAACTTCTCCTGTAGTGCTGATTTTAGGCTGGAGATATACCTGGAATTCCTTGTTTGCAAGCGCACGGTCCATATCGTCCTCTACCTTGCGCTCCCATAATTTACTGGTATTCATTTCCACATCGAAGAAAGCAATCTGATTTTCTGCTTCTTCTCCCAACATTTCACAGGCAAGCATAGCATTATTATGTAATTGCTCTGTGTCATTTTCGCCCGGCTTAACCAAATATACGCCTACGCCAAAGAACGCCTTCATTTGCGGCAGCACTTTGTTCAGTTCATTCTCCAGCTCCTGAATTCGTTCTTCCAACTGAGCCTTATCTGTATAAGTCAGCAAAAGTCCGAACTTTGCATTCTCCTGATGTGCCACAACTTCATTACGTGCAATTTTTTTACTCAGCACACCATAAAATTTCTCGATCAGTTCCTGACCTTTATTAACACCGAAGCAGGTACAGAAGCTGCGGTATTTGCGCATCTCCATATGGATCATTGCGTACTTTCGGTTTCCTCTGCCGTTTTTCTTTAACAGACTTGTTCCCTTTCTGATAAATGACAGCCAGTTGTCTCCGCCGGTTACCATATCAGTGTATATGATTTTTGTGGTCTTACGCATACCTGATACTGTACTGATAAAAGAAATCAGATAGTATATCACAAAAATATTCATCAGTAATCCGCAGAGCATAACGCAGGTTACCGCCATCATAAAATCCCGAATGTATATCGGAACATTATTGAGAACCATAACCTCCATACCGTTTACCGGAACAACAAGCCAAAGCTTCAGCTTCGCAAAAGGTTCATCAACATTAAATTCCGATGACGATATTGTATTCTCAAAGGCGTTATTGTTAACGATAATATTGCCGTTATCAATGGTAAATATCTCTTCCTCGTCTTCTTCAAGAATAACACTTATTTCTTTATCTGTAATTCCGGTCAGGAAATCCATTATGTCGATTTCATCCGTTGCAGGATACTCATCATTACTGGACCACACCGGATTTTTCTCCGAATCGATTACAGATACCGCCTCGATACCCTCCAATACATCAATGTGAGACAACACCGTCTGTTCAACATTTTCCTCGGTGTCCGGATTATACTCTTCAAAGAGTTCTGCAAGCTTCACAGCCTCTCTGCTGCTGTCCATCAATTTTCTCTGTACAATATCTATGCCTGACATCGCCAGTGCTGCCACCATAACAATATCAAACACAATAAAGATCAAAAGCAATCCCACTATAGATGGCCAAATGCGTTTTTTCCTAAGTTTTTTTATTCTTTCTTCTTTTGATTTACTCACAAACAATTTCCTCTTTTCATTTATTCTCTGATATTTTATCATAATAATCCCTTTTTCAAAGCACACCTTTCCTGCAAATATTTCTCTTTTCTCAAAATATTTGAGCCGATATCTTATCCCCACAATACCAAGCATCAAATCATCACTATTTTAACACACAGAATATAAAATAAAAAGGTCAATCTTCTATAATTACCCTTTTTATTTCCTTAAATTCATTTTTACTTACATTATGCTCTTGACAATCAAATACGCTCGCGATATATTGAATATAAATTCAATGAATTATTATTCAACGAGGTGTGTTATGCCTACAAGAGATGCGCAGAAAGAACAGCGCAGACAGCTTATTATTTTCAAGGCACTTGAGCTGTTTGCGAAAAAAGGTTATTCAGATACCAAAATCGGAGATATAGCCAAGGCGGCAAATATGAGCGTCGGGCTTATGTTCCATTATTTTGAATCCAAGGAACAGCTCTACGAAGAGCTTGTGCATATGGGTGTCGAGGGAACAAACTATCCGATGGATATGAACTTTAATAGTCCCCTTGATTATTTCACCGGATTTTTAGATGCTATGTTTAGCTACGCCAAGGAACAGCCGTGGGTGTTTTATATGTTTGTGCTAATGGCACAGGCAAGGCGCAGTGACAGCATCCCCCGGCACATAAAAGAACTGGCAATGAGCGTAAATCAAATCGAACAGTCGTCAGAAATTATCGCCGCAGGCCAGCAGTACGGTTACTTTCGCGAAGGTGACCCCTATGCCCTTTCCTTTGCTTTCTGGAGTAGTGTGCAGGGTGTTATGGAAGAGATTGCCATATCTCCCGAAATGCTGTCGGGAGAAAAAGAACTTCCCAGTGCAGAATGGATAATCGATATAATAAGAGGTGCAAAATGAAAAAGGTAGTCATCATCGGCGGCGGTATATCCGGACTTACCGCAGGAATCTATGCTCAGCAGAACGGTTTTGAAACCGAAATATATGAAAAGAACGCAATGATGGGTGGCGAATGTACAGGCTGGAACAGACAGGGTTATCATATCGACAACTGTATTCACTGGCTTACAGGTTGCCGTCCTACGGACGATCTTAACAAAATATGGAAAAACATCGGCGCTCTGACAGATGATACCGAGCTTTACTGCGAGCCCTTTTTCTATATGCTTGAGATGGACGGAAAACAGCTTCACTTCTGGCGCGATCTCGAAAAAGCACGTGCAGAATTTCTCGCTCTCGCACCTGAAGACAAAAAAGAGATAAACAAGTTTTTTGAAAATGTAAGAAACGCTGAAAGTGTGCGTGTCCCTTGCGAAAAATCTCTTGCTGAGATGAATATGTTCGAATTTATGCGTTTTGGAATGTCTATGTCAGCAGCAGGAAAGATGATGAACGAATACGGCAATGACAGCATCACCGATCTGGCTGACCGCTTCAGCAATCCTTACGTCAAAGCGATGATGTCACAGTATTTTGACGGCACCTACAAGGCAATTACTCTTATTACCTCATACGGATTCTATACAAGCAACACAGGTGCACTGCCTATGGGCGGCTCGGTGGGTATGATAAAAAGAATTGTAGAGCGTTATGAAAACCTTGGCGGTGTAATACATACCGGGATGATCGCCAAAGACATCGAGATCAAAAACGGCAAAGCGGTTTCCGTAACCTTTGCAGACGGCACTGTCGTTCCCTGTGACTATGTTATCTGCACCTGTGACTCTTCGGTTACATTCGGCAAACTGCTTGACAGAAAATATATGAGCAAGACTATGTGCCGTATGTATGAGGAACCCGAAAAATATCAAGCTGTTTCGGGCTTTCACGTGTCCTTCGGTATCAAGGGTGATGCAGACTGCGGCATCGAGGGCTCGGTCATATTCCCTTGCGAGCCTATCCGCATCGGCACACAGGATAAGTCTTTTATGGGGGTTCGTATGTACGATTATGACAGCGAGCTCTTCCCCTCTGATCGCCGTGTCATTCAGTGCAACACTCTCCAGAATGAGCAGGATTATGATTTCTGGCAGGAGCTTTACAAGAACCGCGACAGCTACAATGCTGAAAAACAACGTATTGCCGACGAAACATACGCGCGCATCATAGCACAGTACCCCCAGCTCGAAGGCAAACTGGTGCAGCTTTGCACCTATTCCCCTG
Organism: Acutalibacteraceae bacterium; assembly: GCA_045604965.1. Classification (GTDB taxonomy): domain Bacteria; phylum Bacillota; class Clostridia; order Oscillospirales; family Acutalibacteraceae; genus JAISGQ01. The sequence goes on along the minus strand of JAZUPB010000029.1, from coordinate 12,509 downwards.
TTACTTTTACAAAATGGTGCGGTGCATACAAGGGCGCATATATGAGCTTCTTTGAACGCAAAGGTGCAAAGAGCCTTACTGCCAAAAACACCGTCAAGGGGCTTAGCAATGTATTCATTGGCGGTCAATGGGTAAATACCAACGGCGGTCTGCCCACAGCTGCTGCAAGCGGAAAATTTGCTGCTGACGCACTGATTGCACGATGCAAAAAATAATATTCACGGTGGTGATGTTCAATGCATTATAAATACTGCCCATTGTGTGGTGAAAAACTAATCGACAAAAGAGCCGGAGATGACGGAAATGTACCGTTTTGCACTCAGTGCAATAAATTATGGTTCGATTCGTTCTCATCCTGCGTTATCATACTTGTTGCAAATGAATATAACGAGATTGCTCTTCTGCGTCAGGGGTATATGTCCGATAAATACGCTTCCTTTGTATCAGGGTATATCACACCCGGAGAAAACGCCGAAACTGCCGCTGTACGCGAGGTGAAAGAGGAGCTTGGGCTGGATCTTACAAGTATTCATTTCGCAGGTTCATACTGGTTTGGCAAAAAAGAACTTCTGATGATCGGGTTTATAGGATTTGCAAAGAAATCCGACTTTGTCTTATCGGGCGAAGTGGATTCCGCTCAGTGGGTGCCTGCATCAGAAGCACCTCAAACTATGTTCCCTGATAAACCCGGGAACGCAATGCATCCGATATACAGACAATTTCTCGAAATGCAGGGACTTAATGAAAAAACGTCCACCAGGTAACAGGAGGATGTTTTTTCCGTAATTATCCTTATACCGCTCAGCTGATTCAATACACACGTATGAAGCGGCTTTCAAACAGCCTGCGGCACAGTCTTGGAATGATTGCTTGTTTTGGTTGTTTGTTTTGTAATGTGATATAATCGGTTTGACAAGTTGTAATTTTATGGAGGGCATATGTATTCTGGACTAATTATAAAAGAAAGTATTTTGAATGAACAGATATTAGATATGTTAGATGTGGTAAGTGTCGAGCTTTGGAAGACTGATAATAAACCAAAGTATTGGACGGCAATTTCATTTACTAGCAATTTCGAGGATTTTCCAGAATATCTTTCAAAAGCATTGGACTTTTCCTCTGAATCCGGAATGATTTGGTATGTAGATATTAAAGATAAAATCTACAAGTATATAGTGCTTAAAGATATTGTTTTAAAATATCATCTGGGAAAAGAAGAGGAAAAGAAATTAGTATGCGAAAAATGCATAGAATTAGGAGTGAAAAGAGAGCAGCTCGATTGGTTGGAATAAATTGGTCGGAGCGAAAAATTTCCAATTTACTGCTAAGCCTCTTTCAGCGCGTAGCGTATTATTGCTCTCTCTTTGATTCCAAATTCAAGTGAAGCCTAATAAATTCAGCCATACTATACAAATAGTTCTGTTTATGCTATAATATGGGCGCAAAAAAAACTTACAGAAAGTGAAGGTAATTTATTATGAAAAAGATCTTACTGTTATTGACGCTGGCACTCGTTATTCTCACCGCAGGATTTGCCACAGGTTGTGCAAATGACGCATCAAATGCAAATCAGGAGAATACAGCAACAGAACAGAATAACACCGTCAGCATCGAGGTCATTGACAAATACCTTGCATCCGTTGTATCACAGTCCGATGCCATCAATACATCTTTTGAAAATGATCCCCTGACACAGACCGAAATGAATCTCAAGGCTATGGAACTGTCTGAACTCTGGGACGGTGCTATGAATTATCTGCTTGACGAGCTGAAAAATCGCCTGTCCGAAGACGAATATTCAAAGCTTCAGGACAATCAGCTTACATGGATTGCAGAAAGAGATAAGGCAATAGCAGAAGCAGGAGCTGAGTTTGAGGGTGGATCTTTTTACTCTTTTATAGTTAACACAGAGGCCGCAAGTCTTACAGAAAAGCGTGTTAACGAGCTTTATGAAATGCTCAAGTAAATGACTGTAAATCCCTACCAAATATATTACGCCGGCAGATGAAAATCCGCCGGCGTGTTTGTGTTGTCTTGTTGCAGTCTCCTTTAAGATAAAAATAACCGTCTGCTTTTGGTATACAAAATGGTTGACTGTACGCATTTGCAGATGCTATATTGATTTTATATATTTTCGGTAGCTTGCCAAAGAAAGCGAGAAATGCATATGAAACGATCATTATGCCTGTTTGTGTGTGCTGTGATGCTCGGATTGCTGTTCGGATGCAGCAATTCTGAAGAAGAGCCAGTACCTGAAACCGAGTCTGCAACCATATCTGCAACCGAGCTTACAATTGATTATAATCGCCTGGTAGATGTATCCAGCAAAGAAGCACGCACTGCTGTTCTGGTTGAGGGCACATTGGAACTGGCCTCACAGCTTCCTGAGGCTGCATGGAATAATCTGCCGAAGTGGAACGGCGTTACTATCCCGAATATGCAGCAGTATGAATGCATATATGATGGAGAACCGCAGGTGTTCAGTTACGAAGATATGAAAAAGATATCGGAATTAGGATTCAACTTTGTCCGCGTTCCACTGGATACCCGACTGTTCTTTGATATGGATGATCCCGGCATGGTGCATCTGAATAAGCTTGTAAATCTGGATGAACTGATTTCCTGGGGTGCAGAATTCGGAATCCATATATGTCTTGACGTGCATAACAGCTTTGGCTTTTTCACAAATGATACCACTGCCTGCGACACGATGTGGGAGAATCCCGAGGAACAGGAGCTTTTCCTCGTTTTCTGGGAAATGCTGGCCGAGCGATACAAAGATGTTCCCAGTAATCTGCTTTCCTTCAATCTGATGAACGAACCGAACGGTATTACAGAGGCGCAATATGTTGACCTTATGCGCAGGGCTATGAAGCGGATTCGCACCTATACCCCTGATCGTCTGATATTCGTTGATATGATGGACACTGCAAAAGAACCCCTGTACTCCCTTGTTGAGGATCAGGTTGCTCAGGCATTCCACTTCTATGAGCCAAGCGCACTGACCCACACATCCATACATGATAATTTTGATTTCGGCGGCGGATATCCGGTGTTTAGCGGCAAAGGCTTCATTTCACAGCATGTGGGGCCTGCTGAATTTGTTATAGAGGGAAATTTCCCCGCCGGAACAAAAATCAGCTTCATTGTTGATCAGGTTCATCTGGGCGGAACTCTTTCTCTTACTGCGGACGGAAAAGAGATATTCTCCAACAAATATGATTATGATGCCGTAGGTGAAGATGGCTGCACCTATATTGAGGAAGAAGGAACCGGCGGAGAATATCGGGGTTACGATAACACATTTGAAGCCGTTCTGCCAAAAGCTGCTTCTGTTCTGCGGCTCTCGGTAACCGGAGATATCTATTGGTTCAATCTGAAAGCAATTGTTATCCATGCCGGAGAGAAGGGATATATGTTTGAACAAAACCACGATTCTCTGCCGGCAGGTAAAAAAATTGAATATATTCCCAATCCACATATTATCATCAGTGAAGATGGCACTATTACCGATGAGAGCGATATTCTGTTCAAGGTGATAGATGCCTCATATATCAATGACAGGTTTGCAAAATACGCGGCATTTTCTGAAGAAGCCGGGGTTGCCGTTATGCTGCAGGAATTCGGTGTTATTTTTGCTGCTGACTATGGTATGACCTTGCAATATCTGAATGATTTGCTGGATGCCGCCAATGCCAACGGGCTGAACTGGTGCGGTTGGGATTACTTTGGTCCCTTTAACTTCTATTTGGTGAGCGAAGACAGACGGCGTGAGGGTGCAACCTATGAGGAATTTTCAAACGGTCAGATCGCCACAGAAATGCTGGAAGTATATCAGAACCATCTGACTCAATAATTTTACAAAGGGCTGTCGCAGATTTTGCTTTCTGCGGCAGCCCTCGAATATTATTTGATATTGTTCCGCAAAGTCTCAAAAGCGCATTACTGCAATAAAAATCCACACTTACCGGTTATCGTAATGTATCCGTTCTGAGAGAGAATAATCTATCTGTTTCTCTCTGTACAGAGAAGCGAGTCAACGATCTTTATGAAATGCTCAAGTAAATTTTGACAAATATATTACGCCGACAGATGAAAATTCGCCGGCGTTTTCTTGTTTTGTCACACTTAATGGGATGTGATAAAGTAGGGTTGAGATCATCAGGTTGGAATTTATATTACTCGATTGTAAAGCTTTCTGTTTTCAAATCACAATAATATCTTCCGCTTTCTGCATTAAATCTCAAAACACAATAATTGGGGTCAGTATCTTCATGTGATGTTTACTGATGGCAGTACGGCAAGCTACTATATCCCCGACTATGAAGAATCCTTGGACACCACAATGATAACCCGATCTCTGCTCGACAGGCTGATGGAGGATGACGTATTCTCCTATGCACATCTGATGATAACCGGCAAGATGCAGGCATACCTCGACGACTACGCAAGAGAGTACAGCGACCTGCGACGAGGTATTGAAGAAGATCTGCGAAAGACCAACAACGATGCCACCGCCGCTTATCTTGCCCGTGAGTTTATGATGTACGACAGCTGAGGGAGGGGTATAAGATGGCAAGAAAACCAAAGAGCAGAAATGCAAACGGAAGCGGCACCATACGTCAGCGTAAGGACGGTTCATGGGAAGCAAGAGTTACTGTTGGTCGTGACGAAGAAACAGGCAAGCAGATACAGAAAAGCCTGTATGCAGGGACAAAGGACGAAGTTTCTAGAAAACTGCGTGAACTTACTGCAGAAATCGATAGCGGTACCTATGTATTGCCAAAGCAGATTACCGTGGGCGAATGGCTCGATATCTGGGTGGAGGAATATACCGTAAATGTAACCGACCACACGAGGGATCTGTATCGCTCATATATTAGAACTCACATCAAGCCCGGGATTGGAGCGGTCAGGCTGACATCACTATCGCTTGAGCAGGTACAGCGATTCTATAACAGCCTCTCCAGAAAAGAAAAGGCTCTTTCACCCAAGACAGTACAGAATATCCACGGTGCACTCCACAAAGCATTATCGCAGGCGGTCAGATTTGGATATATAAAAATAAACCCCGCCAGCAATGCAATGCTGCCGAGGATTTATGCTCCCGAACTGACACCACTGACAGACGGGCAGCTGCTGGAGTTTATTCACGCTATTAAGGGACATCCTCACGAGGACTTGTATCTCGTGGATCTGTTCACAGGAATGCGACGCAGTGAGATAATCGGCCTGACGTGGGACTGTGTTGACTTTGAAAAAGGTATAATCACCATCAAGCGTCAGCTTGCACCCTTGAAGGACGGCTCTCGGCAATGCCACTTTACTCCGACCAAGAATGGCAAGTCGAGAATTATTGCACCGGCACAGGCAGTCATGGATATTCTCGCAAGATGTCGTGAAAAGCAAAGGGTACAGGAGGAAAATGCAGGTGAGCTGTGGGATAACCATGAAGGTTTTGTCTTTACCGATGATATAGGGCATCATCTTTCTCACATGACCGTGTACAACCGCTTCAAAAAGATAGTGCGAAGCATAGGGCTGCCTGATGTGCGTCTGCACGATTTGCGACACTCCTATGCCGTTGCATCTCTTCAAGCAGGGGATGACATCAAGACCTTGCAGGAAAATCTCGGTCATCACACTGCTGCTTTTACGCTGAATGTTTACGGTCACGTATCGATGCAAATGAAACGTGAGAGTTCACGCCGAATGAATATTTTTATGGAGAATTTACTGAACAGTTAGAATAAATACAATATGTACCATCGCGTAAAGGGTGATTAAGGGTAAATCACTTGATACCTGAAATAGCAAAAACCGCATAAACATCACGTTTATGCGGTCTAAGCGATGGTGCGGGTGTTCATAACGTAACTAAATAAAAATATTGAAACATCGGCAGTAATACACATATTCCTCGTTCGCACATTTGATGATTAGCCAATCAGATTATAAAATATAAGTGTAACAACGAGGAGACATGATTATGAGACACTTCATAGAACAATTCTACTACGGAAATATCGAGCCACAGGAACGCAGCACGAAGATGAACAAATCAGCGCAGAAACAGCTCGAAATCATGGTGAACAGTGAGGAGATTCTTTCCAAAACACTGACCGAAGAATTGAAGAAACTGTTTCTCACCTATGTGGACGCGTGGCACGAGGTCAACAGTGAATCCAATCTCGACAGCTTCATTATGGGATTCCGCCTCGGTGCAGCATTCACCTACGACACATTCGTCAGCACAGATGCACCGTTCACGGGTTACTCGGAGGATTGATTGTTATGGAGAATAAATACGTACTGAAGATTGATGATTTCGAACATAGAGTCCTTGTGAATGCGCTTAATTCTATGCGTAATAAGTTCATCCAAGAAGGTCAATATAACGACGATCTCGACAGGCTGATTCTGAAGGTTATTGATGCACCTGTTAAGAAGCGATTCGGACGCAGATAGGAGGTCAACTATGGAGAAATACATAACCGATGAACGCACCGGTTTGCGGTATAAGCTCATTGGAGACATCTATTATATTGCCGGAGATGACGAAACGGAAACAGAGCAGGAGCCGATTGGCATCTGGGGGCAGCGACACTTGCGATACATAAAGGAGTGCAAACACTCGCTTTATCTCGACCTGCTGATGACCGGCAAGCTCAATGGTTATCTCGCCGACATAGACCAACAAGCAGAGGATATGTTCCTTCGGTTGGTGGAAGAAATAGCGGAAACCGAAGGCGTAACCGAGCAGCTCAAAGCGGAGAATCAAATGGAGTGGGTACAGGTTACGAATAATACGCGAAATCGAGCTATTGAAATAATCAACAATGATCTAATCTACCGATAAATCGCACAAGAAAGATACAGAAGTACATACAGAAGGTCAGCTGGGGTGTGGCTCCAAGCTGACCTTATATTTTACAACAAATTTACCATGAACGATCAACGGAGTATGATAGTATTTTGTATTTACTACGAGTATTTATGTCCTCTGTATAGATCCTTGCTGTACCCTCACCAATTTTGCTAACATAACGTTCGGATAGACCTTTCTCTGCTTTATCCTTAGCATCAGCTACATCGGAAGGCGTCATTCTATACAAACCATCATAGCCAAACCAGTACATGTCATCATATATACAAAAGTGAATTTCATATGTATTATGATCAACAAGTGATAATTTATCAACTATTGAGAATCCAGCGGATAGCCAACCTCCTGTCCACTCAAAATATAGATAACTGTCTTTATACGGGAAAACTTCACTCGCCATACGATAATCTTCCTCGGTGAGTTCTATGCCGAAATATTTTACAACTGCCTCTGCTACATGTTTTTTATGGATTCTTTCAAAATAATTGACATCATCTATGATCACATCGACATTCTCGTATGTTTTCTCATATTTGTTTAAGTGATTATGAAGCATACCAAACCAAACAAGATCTATGCTATCAGGTTTTCCATCAAAGGAATTCATATAGGCCTCAGAATAATTACTTAAAAATATATTAAGTTGATATTGCAAGTCGCTATTTATGTCAACTGATTTTGGATAATAGGAATTTGTTGTGTTTATAGTAGTTTGAGTTGTAACAGGTGGCTCGATATTTATATTTGCTTCATAATCCACCTGAGATGAAGGAGGAACATTGATTCCTAACAAGCTTTTAAGAATAGCAACAATATCGTCTCTTATAAAACAATCGTATCGTTCTACTAAATATTCATCAACGCAATTGATTGCTATAATATCATTGAATTCATCTTCTGATATCGCTGTTCCGTTTTTATAGTATTCTGCTGGAAAACCTCCCGGAACGGAATATTCAATATCGTATTTAACAGATAGTCCATCCTCGTCGTAACTATATACATAATAGTTGCCGACACCAGTTCCATGACCGTCAAGGGAAATCAGCAAATGCGCATCTGGAACATACCAGAAAGCTGAGCCCTTTGTTTCGCATAGAGCTTTTAAGCCATTATTGTATGTATGCGCAACGTTGGGGTGATCGTCTGATGACAGCGTATACATATCTCCAAACAACAATTCTGGTGTACCATTGGAATCTACATCACATATACTCCAAAATCTATCCATCTGAGCCATCGACATAATGGTGTCTGCGTAAGACTCGATCATTTGTGTTTCTTCGTTTGACGGTTCATTTTGTTGATGAGACTCTTCCTCGATTTTACACAACTCAATCAGTACACTATCGTCGTAAGTTTTCTTAACCTTTTGCTCAAGCGAAGGAGTGAAGCCGAATGCGGCAGGATTTTCACCAGAAGCGGCCTCAAGAAAATATGGCAACAGTTTGGCTATGATAGCATTTTTTCTCTCTGCAGTATCTATTAGCTCTGCGCCCTCAGCGTCAGCCGACGGAAGTGTTTTGATTGCTGCAATTCCTGCGCTGCGTGCGATATATGAAAATTTCAAGTAGGAATATATACTGTATGCACATTCTTGTTGAAGCTTCTCGTTAGAAGGATCATTTGCAGATGCAGATACAGTTGATAAAACCCATAAATACGCATCACTCTGCATAAGTTGAGCGTATATAGATATATCAGAATATTCAGCTCTATCGAGTCCATCGTTGATAAAAGGAACAAAAGTCTTCGCCAAGTTCCATACAACCAAAGCGAGTGAACCTTGCGTCCCCAATAAACGCTGAGATAGATTGAATCCGTTGACATTTGCGAAAACTTCTGTGATTCCAAGTAAATCTGAGGCGAAAGCACGTGCGGTGCTATATACAGCTTGCACTTCATCAGACTGCTGAGTTGCCTTAACATATGTATCAAGAGCTTTAATGCCACCTTTTGAAGAGACAGTATTTGCAGAATTGGAGTATTTGACAAATCTATCCAACGCTTCAATCGACGCTTCATCAGCATTTTTTAGCTCACTATAATAGCAATATGCATTTATCGTTGCATTAAGCATTGTTAATCCATCTGATATTGCATCTGTTGAGTGGAAATTCTTTTGAACTTCTTTCATAGGCGAACTAATGTCGTTCCACACGCCCTGACGCTTGATGATATCATCAACTTTATCAAGAGCATTGCTGTATGACGCATATGTTGGATTGTTCATCTTTAAATAGTCTCTGTAACGAGTCCAATATACAAGCTCTTGATCGTAAAATTCATCCATATCATCTATGCTTGTTGCAAGGTCACCCTTGTTGCTTACCAGATTATATATCCCAGTACCATCATCAATCATATTACGAAGTTCATCTTCTGCTTTTGAAGCAAACAGCACAGCTATTGTATCACCAAATCTTGCTTCAAATGCAGACCAATCACCAAAATACTGTGACACAACAGTAACAATCGATGATGGTTCGAGATCAAGCAGGCCGCTAAGTAGATTAACTTCTCTATTGGCTACAGCGAAAGCTTCACTCGCACCAAATTCTTTGACAATGTCAAACCACAAAAGATTTCCTGATGTACTGCTATGACTAACAAATGTATAGTACATCTCGAACACATCAACCTCTGGACTCTGGATGTACACATTATTACCATCGACAAAGGCATAACTGCCAAGTAAATATAGCATATACTGCATCGGCACCCATGCACCGGCATCGTTTATTATGTATTTGCAGGGTAATTTATAATTTTGCACTTTTCCACTATAGTTATGATATGCTACTTTATTATCATTAGACAGAAACACGCCCTTTTGTCTATTTGCCAAAAAAACAATGTTATCAGAGTTTACTTCACATGAATATCCAAGCAGCTGCGCGATTGTTTCTGCATCCGTATAGAGATATCCTTTTCTGATCATGACAGGAATATCTTTTTCTTCAGCATCATTCACCATATGTATGGTAAGAGAGCCATATTGAAAGTTCTCAGCAGCAAACACCGCAGGAGAAGCGGTTATCAACATAGAAATAACGAGCAAAAGACTAATAAACCGCTTAATCATTGATATTCCCTCCTTCGACATCACTATTGGATAATATTTCTTTATAATAACCAATCATTTCCTGAGCTGCATTCAAATAAGCTTCGCCATATACTGTTACAAGACCCCCGGTAAGTTTATCAATCGTCTGAGTATTATTATAATCGATATACCATATGCCGTTAATTTTCTGCATAGGTATATCAATTTTCGAAACGGTAATGTATTGAGGATCAAGGCACATAGATTCTATTATACTAAGAACATCTTCTGACGACATATCAAATATACCATCAATTAAATACACTTGCTCCATTATTTTAGCAATATCAGGACCAGTGATTGTGATATGTGCCGTAGCTGATTTATTTATTGTCCATATTGTCTTAGCTTCATATTTGCTGTTGCACATAATTGTAGTTTGCAATCCAGTTACCGCATCGCTTTGTGATACAGTTATATCAGAATCCGAGACGTATTCATCTTGCATTAAAGATATAAATTCTTGTTGCTCCTTTGTGAAATAGCTGTATTCAGACAATTCGTAATCTTCCATTGCTTCTACATCACCATTAGCACAAGCGTCAACAAAACCATCTAATGTTTTATTTGCCGAGGGGGAATGAGATAATAACAAAAAGATAATTACAAGGAAAAATATAGCAACAATTGCACCCATACAAACAATTATCTTTGTTCTTTTTGGAGAATCGGCAAGGTTTTTGAATTGTTCAAGAACTTTTTGCGCGCACACTTTTATTTTTCTGCATATGTTGTCAAATATAGTTTTTATTTCATCCATATATATCACTCCTTTATTTAAATATAACATATAATAACTTTTGTTTCCATAGTTTTTGAAACATTTATTGTTCGCAGTAGTTGTTGAAATTTATTATACGGTAAATAAACTATGTTGGTTGCGAAAATGTAACCATCGTCTGCACGAATCGAATATTAAAACAACTCATGCTATATTTATTTGGAACATTTTAGTGTTCTTACTGTCGTAATAAATAGAGAGAGCTTCTCTCGGAAAAGAGAAATGTAAAATGCCGTTAAAAATCAGACGCAAAAACGGTGAAATCACAGACTTTATCAACTCGGAGTACCTACCGGCGTACTACTTCATACCCAAAGAGATACTCGACAAATGCGGCAAGAAGCTAAACAGCATACCAAGGAATATCAGGCAGGTTGTAAGCAGCTGGGATGCAATCGAAACGGTCGAAAGCGATCTGTTTGCCCAGTGCATCATTGATGCCTACGCATATATGGTTTGGCCGTATATGGGACTCAATGCACCAAGAGAGGCGTATTCAGGCTATGAGCCGTCATGGCGGTTTGCTCACTGCCCATCGTACTGGATAGATGAGATGATTCACATCAATGCCCTGCCGACAGTTGTTGACCTTTACCGCACAACGCCGCCCGATGAAGAGTACGGATACACACCGCTTGAGATTGTCAATATGATCTTCGATTGGCTGGTGCCGCAGGTAATGCGTAAGAACGGTATGGACGATGTGATTGAGGTTGCAGAGCAATATCGGTGTTTTGAGGATTTCGATACCCGTCACAGCAACAGAAAGACAGACTTCTATCGAAAGTGGTATCACACTCGCACAGCACACACGATAATCTCCCTTGAAGCATGGCAGGAAAGCTATCGAGAGAGCAATGACGGTGCCGAGTGGGATATTGCCGATGATACAAGTGACGCTGAACTTGAAGTAACCGCCAAAATTATGGTTGAGGACTTCATGAGTACCCTTACCGACAAAGACCGCCGCATACTGGAACTGCGAATGCAAGGCGCAACGCTTGAAGAAATTGCCGAACAGCTTGGATATGCCAATCACAGCGGTGTTCTTAAGCGAATACGCAAGATTGGTCAGTCTTACGAAAAGTTCGCAGGTGTTGACTATGGCTTCACCGAAAAGAAAATCATCTGATAAGCATCTACTGTTAATGCGGTAGATGCTTTTTTGTTGGGTATATTTTAACAAAAGGCCTAAATCAGCGAGGGAGAAAAACATTCTCGGTAGCGGCTACCGATATTCTTCTGCTTACTCTGTTGCTCCACCCATAGCCTTGAGTTCCCTTAATGCATCAACAGCGATGTATTGGAGCATTTCGTCCTCCGGTTCTGCAGATGCCTTCTTATTGGTCATTCGTATTGTGCGGATGGCCTTTTCAATTTCACGGGACTTGCAGCCTGCTTTCAACGCAGCGATAGCAAGGTTAGCAATATAGACACAGTCTTCTTCGGGGAAATGGTCTTGTACAACCAATCGTCCGAGCTGTTCGAGTATTCCATTCTTGCCGCGAGCAATTCGGGTTTCATCATCTGAATACCAGAGCAGATGACTATCAGGAATATCGGTAGCGGCTACCGTTATTATATGGATGCCCTCGTGCATATACATGGCGTTCATTGCCTGACGGCGGCTGGGTGCGTACTGATCCAAGAACCCGGTGTCGATTTTAGGTCTGCCTCGACCTCTTTTTTCTTCTTCCATTTTCTATCGCTCCTATATTTTATATTGCTTGAGCAAT
>JAZUPB010000028.1:0-17250 GCA_045604965.1 Acutalibacteraceae bacterium | reverse complement strand
TATCTGCAGGTTGGCTACTACACCGACACCTACTTTCCCGACCGAAACATCCGCTTCATTGCAATAAACGATTGTGTGGACAGCGCAGATGGCGAAAATGAGCTTGCACCGTTTCGCAACGTGATGAATGAGATGTACGCCCGTGACATCAGCCGAAAGGTCAGATCGTCACATCGAATACGCGGCAATTCGGGAGAGCCTTTGTCACAGCCTCCATATGGATATATGAAGTCACCGGACAACAAAAAGCGCTGGGTGATCGACCCCGAAGCAGCACAGATTGTCCGTGACGTGTTCCGTATGTGTCTTGAGGGCAAGGGCAATGAGACGATAGCCAGAATTCTGCAGGAAAGAGAAGTTCTTGTTCCGATGGCGTACTGGCAGTCAAAGGGACTTGACCGAGGCGGCAAGAAAACACAGCCTAATCCGTACAAGTGGTCAAAATCGACTATCGCCAAGATGCTGGCACAACAGGAATACTGCGGTGATGTTATCAACTTCAAGACCTATTCCAAGTCGTTCAAGAATAAGGCGAGAATCCCTAACCCCGAAGAGAACTGGGCGATATTCAAAGGTGTACACGAGCCAATAATCGACCGAGAGACTTTTGAACTTGTACAGGAGCTTATAGGCAAAACTAAGCGCCGTTCAACCAAAGAGAAGAACGGCGAGAAGAATATGTTCAGCGACCTGCTTTACTGTGCAGACTGCGGCAGTAAGCTGTGGTATCACGTAAAACAGGACAAGGAGCTTATTCACTACTTCAGCTGCTCCAACTACAGAGGTGATCGCGGCACCTGCGACAAGACGCACTACCTCCGAGCAGATTCCATCTATCAGGTGGTAATGCTTGAGCTTCGCAGGCTTGCGAGATTCCTTGAGGACGATGAAGAAGCCTTTGCAGAGATGCTTGCTCAGAAGACAAACGCACAGATGCGAACGGAAGAACGGCTGCTGCAGGACACCTTGCAGAAAGCCATAGTTCGCAACGAGGAAGTCGCAAGGCTGTACGAGCGTGTGTATGAGGACAATGTCAACGGCAAGGTCACAGACGAGTGGTTTATGCAGTTGTCCCACAAATACGAGGTTGAGCGCATGGAGCTGAAAGAGAAGATACGCACAACAAGAGAAGCACTCGATAATCTCAGCAGTATTCAGCGAGGTCAGGAGCAGTTTGTCGCCGCTGTTCGTAAGTTCATGGAAATGAAGATGATAACCGCTCCGTTGCTTCGTGAACTGATTGACCACATTGACGTTCACCACATCGAGGGCAGAGGCAAGAATCGTACTCAGCGAATCAAGATTCACTACCGCTTCATCGGGTATATCGAGATTCCGCAGGCAACCTTTGAGAGAAACTATATCGCAGGAGTCCGGCAGGGCGTAGAGATCGAGTATATCCCTAACAACGCTTCGGCGTAACAAAAAAGAGCAGACCTAAAGCCTGCTCACGGTAAAAAATCATCAAATGAAAATCGAGTGTTCATATCGTACCACTCAGATACGTTATGAACACTCGAAATGGTCCGAGTGACAGGAGTCGAACCTGCGGCCTCTTGAACCCCATCATTATTGGCAAATTTTTGATATCGCATAACCACAATATGTCGGGTGATTATAACGAGGATAATACTATATATCGGACGCGATAACTCGTATGGTGCAGGTGGTCTTTTACAGTTTTTTGGTGAATAGGTTTAATAATCGAATTTTTTGTTTATGATTTTGTTAAGTCACCAAAATCTAAGATTCTGTGCGACTATTTTACATATAACTCTTTTGCGTTACTTTCAATGAATCTCATTATTTTATAGATATACTGCAATTTGAATGTATATCCTTTTTGGGTTAGTCTTTCGTGAATTTCGCCCGGAAGTTCTCCGCTGCAAAGCTCGATTACTATATCTCTGAGATTTGCTTTAACTAACTGAATATCTATTTTGCTTGCTTTATCTGCTATATCCGCCATTCTCTTGCTACGATTAACTTTTGCTTGAGAAGGTGGCTTGTTTTTTGACTTTTGTTCCTTTTGGTCTGCAACAATTTTGCAAGAATCAAAATTATTACACAACACACCGAAGTCCGTGCATTTTTCACATCTTCTGTACTTAACCCACATTAGATTAGCTAAACGACAATCCGAAATGTCGCCGTTTCTATGTCCTATTATTTTAAAGTCGCTTATGGGTGAGAATGCTTCCATAATCAACTTATCAACGGCTCTTTGCGCATATAATCCATCCGGCTTCATAAGAAAAACATACTGCTTGCCAAAGCGGTTTGCGCAGTGTCCTTGAAGGGGAATCAATTGTTTACCACTGATTCGAACAATATATCCGTCACTTGACGCCAAATAGCCATCGAAACCATTTATAGATGCATACAATATTTTACTCTCCTATTTCTTATTTATTCAGAATGCTCGACACCTTCATTTACATTAAAGCAAATATCTGCCGTTGAGAAGTACACTTTACGTACTTCTTCAACCCAATCATATATTACTTTAGAATAGACCATCGCATCTAAGCTTGGAAATACATTTAAAAACATAGATGTTATCCATTGCAAAGAAATAGCGGAGTGCTCCGCAGCGATTGTAATCCCATAATCTGATTGACCAACAGCTATAACTGATTGGTCCTCTTTAAGACAAAGCCTGTTAAAAGTTCCTTGTGGTGAGCCGTGAAGAACGAGACAGGAAAGTTTATATTGATTTCGCCATGATTCATCAATATCACAGTTATCCTGAATTCCTTGAAATGTAGTAATATTTATCTCTTTTCCGGCTGCATTTTTTGCGCCCTTTGTCCAGTGGTATTTTTGGTCGTTTGTTTGCGCTTGTTCAAAATATTGTTTAGCAATTACTTCGCCTTGTTTTTTATAAAACAAGCAATGCAGCAAAGTTCATACATTGAACGCCATCGTGCATAAGCGGCATCTGCAAAACCATTTTTTATAAGATGGAGTATCTCAAGAAATTCTTGACAACAGCGTCCGTGTATATATTGAAGAACTAAAAAGGTATATTGTTTATCCAATTTTTCTTCATCAGGTATTGTGTCAGCAACAAACTTACTATATATTTCTGCCGCTTCAACCGCCATTACATACATTGTCTCTGAAACAGCAAAACACTCTCCCCATATTTCATTATGATGTGCAATAAATTTGTCGGATTTAATTCTTTCTTTGCACGATATTTCAAACTTCTTTTCCACAAAAAATTTGAGAACATCGCTGGATGCTTGCTCATAGAGTGTTCTTGTTGCTTGATTTATATTTTCTTGATTAAGCTTATCGCTTATTTCTTTTTCTGATAATCCAGATTCTCTCCATTCAGAAATCAATTCAAAAAATGTTTCTTCAATTATGCTCGAATAATAATCTTTTTTCAACTGAACAACCTCGCTTCTCGTAATATTCCAGTATGCAGTATTAAGAAATCTCTATTTTCTGATATATAACTCTACCATTAATTATATTCCCTAACTATATTTTTTCAATAACTTGCATTGCATAATTGATGCTGGATATATTTTTAACTATAAACAAAGCTAATAAAGATTTATATGTATTTCAAAAGGCTGTCGCATGGATTTCTGCGGCAGCCTTTTTGACATAAATACAACAGCTTAACAAAATGCCAGACTATTTGTGTTCAATGAATTTCTTCATGTATTCATCAAACGCATCCATAGGAATACAGATTCGATGTCCAACTTTAAGTACATCAGGAAAATCTGGTTCCTCGAACAATCTTCTAATTGTTGATTTAGACAGACTGTATCTCTCCGCAGCATCTACTGTTGAAATATAGAGCGGCTTTGCGTTGATATTATCCATTAACTTCTCCTCCTTCCCTGAATACTTCCGGGGAAATGCTTGTGAAATTAATTTTTCGCACTGCAGCAGCTGCGGTTTGCGTATGCTTTTCTCGCAGACTCGTGTAAATATCCATTGTAACTTTCCCCTTATCGTGTCCCATAAAGTATTGAGCTGCGAATAGGTCGATGCCCGACTCATATAAGTGAGTGCAATAAGTATGACGTAGCTGATGAAGCGTGAATTTTCCAAACTCAAACGGTTCAGTCTCCAAAAGAGAAATTTCATTGCACATCTTATTAACTGTTTCCAATCTTCGCCTTATGTCAGAATAAGTATATGGGGTACCATTTTCCTTGCAGAACATCAATGTATGCTCCAACTCTTCTGCATGTCTTTTGTGCTCGGCGATTATCTCTCTGATTTCATCAGGAATTGGCACTTCCCTGCAGCTCGCGTTAGTTTTCAGTTTATTAACTATTATTCCAGTAGTTTTCTTACTGTCGAACATTAGCTGTTGACGAACTTTGATTACGCCCTTTTGTATATCAACGCAATCAGTAGACAGACCAAATAATTCGCCTTTTCTCAAACCGCAATTAAGTGCTACAAGCAACGCTACACCAAATGTTTTCTTAAAATGCGGCGAACGAGCTATTCCATAGTGAACCTCTAAGCGTTGTGGTAGTATTTTTAACGCTTTAACCAATACTTTTTCCTGCCGCTCCGATAATGCTTCCACAGGTTCAGATTCTCTTGCATAAACTTTAATAAGTAGTGCAGGGTTTTCCTTGACATACTTTTTTCGCATAGCAAAGTCAAACATCTGTTTCAAGATTGATTTAATATCTTTCACCATCTGTCGACTATACCCCAACTTTGTGTCTACAAACTCTTGCAGAATGTCATAGTCCAACGAACTTATTTCTTTATCGCCTAAAGCAGGAATAATATGGACTTTTATTATATTCCAATACAATGCCGCTGTTGATGCTCGTAAGGACTTTCCCTCCTGTGTCTTGTCTGCCATAAATTTTTCGGCCAGTTCTGCAACAGTCATTCCTTCGTCGGATAAACCTTTACTACGGCGTCCCTGAATTTCAATTAGTTTGTCTATAAATGCGTGAGCCTTTAATTTTACCGCTGTTTTCGTCTTACCAGTCATATCCTTATACTTCGGGGCTCCATTTGCATTTCTCTCTCCCGTGGGGATTCGGGTTCGATAAATTGTTTTCCCTTCTGCCGAGACCTGCTCATGTACGCAAAACGAATAATCTCTGTAGAAGTATTCCATAGATTTTGTGGTTGGCATTATTATTACCATTCGCGACAAATCTTATTGTCGCGCCTTTCAATATATAGTACACAGCGTTTTGAAAAACATTCGCACCACTGCGTCCACTTATATATACAAGTTTAATACACTGTTTTTAAACCAATTTCGAAAAAAATTTTTAAAGTGATGTCAACTATCTGTAAAAGTGGAAAATTCAGAGTGAATTTTGTTTTTAGCAATTTTTTTGCTTAATTTAGTTTAAAAATCGGCTCAATAACTTGTATATAGTATTGAGGGTGTTATATGCGCGCAATGACGCACATATACACTGCAGCCTCAACTACTATATCTTGTTAATGTATTAAAACAGAGAGGAAACTATCCTATGAAAAAGATTTATACCAAAATTGTATGCGACGATGGCAAAACGATATCCGAGCGCAAAAGTAGTAAAAATGCGGACTGCTCCGACAGAACCCGAGCTTGCAGAAAAAATCCAACACGTCCGGAAGTGGAAGTGAATAACAGACGTCGCAGAAATGAAACCTATGCTCATTTACTTAATCGTAATTTTGATGGTGGTGATACTGCCGTAGTACTCTCTATCAGTGATGATTTTTATGCTTCGGTTACCGATGATATATGGGCGTACATAGACCGTTTTGTTGACCGGCTTGAATACAGAGCTCGTAAGCACGGTGAAAAACCAAAAATGACAATAATCGTGGGAATCAGTAAAGTTGGCAGAATTCACGCACACGCATTGATATCCAAAAACATAAAAACAGAATGGATTATCTCTGCGTGGGGATGCGGATATGTTTTTACCAAAGAAGCATCTCTTACAGATGGGTCATTTCAAACTTTAGCAAACTATTTTATGAACAACGCTGACCGATATAAGAATTCCAGTCGAAGGAGCGCATACAAAAATATCGGTATGTGCTCTGTCCCCACAATTAAAGAAGAGATAACTAAAGAAGAAATGTTCTCATCATCTTGCTACGATGGTTATCGAAAAAAACACTCTAAATGCTATTATGGGATAAACGACTATGGCAACGCATATTCGCATAACTTGTATGTTAAAGTTGATGGTCAGGAAAAAAATGACATCACTTTTGCTATAACAGCCGGACAAGATACTGGATGCAGCGACGGATATATTGATGGTTATAATTCATATTTTAACGGAACAGAATCAGCCGATGCTTATCTTTCTATGCAGAATCGCTTGAGCCTTGGATGTAACGTTTTTGACTCAACTATATCAGGAATTCAAGCTTATTCAGATGGATATATTTCAGCCTACTGCGACAGTTTTGAAAAAGGAAAGTGTGATGCGTTTATCGCAAAAATCAAAGCCGCCTCCGCGGCAGGTTGGAGTCAGCTGTATTTCACGTGCGAAAATGGTAATCGTTTTTTCTTAAGCGAAGGATATACATATCTTTATAGAGGTTCGATGCTTTATTACTACGTCAATGGGCTTTGGTACCCTATCGGAATTGGTCGGTTATATTCAACCAAAGATGGCTATATTACCCACCTTCTTCCTAATGGACAGTACTACACTTTGTGTGGAACAAACTATGTGCACAGGCAACCATATTCAAAACTTATCAGTTTTGACCCCATTCGCAGCACTGCATAACTACGCCATTTATTCGGCGTCATAACTTATATTCAAAAGTGAGGTAACAATTATGATATATGGATACGCAAGAGTATCAAGCAAGGGACAGCAAAAAGAGGGCAACAGCCTCAACGACCAGCATGAACAGCTCATTGCTTTAGGCGCACAAGAAATAGTCGAAGAATGCTATACCGGTACAACCATGGTGCGTCCAAAATTCAATGAATTAATTGAAAAGATGCAGCCCGGAGATACTCTTATTGTTACAAAATTTGACCGCTTTGCCCGTACCGCATCCGAAGGTGCTGCACTAATTAAGCAACTCGTCGAGCGCGGAATCATCGTAAACATATCAAATATGGGTGTGGCGCAGAACACTCCCACAGGTAAGCTAATGGTTCAAATACTTCTTGCTTTCGCAGAATATGAAAGAGATATGATAGTTGAACGCACGCAATCCGGCAAGGCTATTGCACGCCAGAAGCCCGGATATCGAGAAGGCAGACCACTTAAATATACAAAAGCACAGCTCGACCACGCTATGGAGCTCCTTGAAAACCACTCCTATAAGCAAGTGGAAAGCATGACAGGAATTAGCAAGAGTACTCTATTGAGAGAAAAACGAAGAAGAACGTAGAATAAACAATGACCTGCACCCACTAAAAAAGCAGGGCTTATCACAGCCCTGCTTTACCTACCTATTCTTTATTACTTTTTCTGAGTAACTCTACTACTTTCCTCACAACATACCAAAACATAACCGGAGGTATGGCGTTTCCGAGAGCTCTATACTGTGCGCTTTCACTGCCAATGAGCTTAAATGATTCAGGAAAGGACTGTATTCGAGCGACCTCTCTGGGCGTAAAACGACGATATCTGCCATTAACAAACAGAACGGGGTCCGTACTGTTTAGTGATACTTTGGCGAGGTGAGCACCAACGGTGTTGCACGGTTTGGAAATATCCTGAGCGCGTCCTTTGTTCATGCTCTCTCGTTTCCTCATCATACCAGCAACCGCTTTATCACTGAAATAATACTTCTCTGGAACTTCTGCCTCAATAACAGATTGCAGAGGTTCGAATGCCTCCTCTGTACAAATAATAGGAGTAGGGAAAGTGAAATCAACGCCTAAATCCTTGCGAAATCCAACTATGATAACTCTTTCTCTTTTTTGAGGAACACCATATTCTGCTGCATTCAGGACAGTGTATTTTACATCATAGCCGCTATTCTCAAACTCTTGCAGAATAAGAGGAAATGCAGCCTTTTTGTTTGCAGTCAGTATGCCTTTAACATTTTCGGCAATAAAGCATTTCGGCTGCCTTTCCCTAATAATTCTACACATCTCAAAGAACAGCGTTCCGCGGTCATCCTTTATGCCTAAACGGGGAGGGTTTTGAGCAATGATAGAAAAAGATTGACACGGGAAGCCACCTGTCAAAATATCAAATTCGGGCAGTTCCTTAGGTGAAATAGTGCGTATATCTCGATTGTCGGGAGTAAGACCGAAATTCTCTTCAAAAATAGCACAGGCGTTTGCGTCAATATCATTGGCATACACAATCTCAATACCATTTGAATGGTATCGTCTGCCAAGAAAATCAAAGTCTCCAAGCATACCAACATCGGTTCCGCCACAACCACAAAACAAGGATGCAGCTTTTAGTGTCTCCATACTAATAAATCCTCAAATCTTCCTACTGTTTTCGGGTCAAATGTAATATCTGCACCATCACTCGGTATCATACTAATTTTATCCTGCTTGTAGAGTCCCACAGGGTCCTGCAACAAGAATAGCTTTGTACCGCCCTTGCTTATCATTAGTCGATACACATAATACGCTTCCCTTGTTGTACTTGCGGTGTTCCACTCGTTTCGGGTAAGGTGGACGGAATTGAAATGCAGAGGCTTGGAACTGATGGTTGTTTTGACCTCAATGTATCTTTTTCTTTCATCCAGTTCAACAGAGCTAATATCATAGCCAACTGCAAACTGGGTCGGAATTCGCTTGATAAGGTGGATAAGGTCCTCGCGACCACCGATTTTAACTCTCATACACTCATGGCCGTGGACAAGGGATTCACCCATATCACCAATGTCCTTTGTGGTGAACTCTTCCTCGGACTCAATCCTGCCAGTGATTTCTCTTCCAGTGTTTTTGAGTGCTTCATATTCTTGTTGGTCACCAGCAATGAAAGCAAGAATGTCAGTCTTAAAATCGGTGGTATCCATATCACGGTTAACATATGAAAACCAGTCATAATACACACTATTGATTGCATCCAGAGAGCCTTGTTTGCTTTCTATCATACGGTCATAACCTGAGAACCATTCTTTTGATTCGATGAATTTTACAATGGTTTCCGCCTCTAAGTCGTTGAGATAATATGTTCTGCTATCCCATGTTTTCAAGAGGTTTGCAATCTCCATATAATCAACGATGTCTCCGGCATAACGAATCACATCACCTGTCATATCATAGGTAAGTTTGCTTTTTCGGTTTGCTTTGATTCGCTCCCATACAAAGGAAACGTCCTCACCGTCTCTGGTTACTCTCAAGTCATTAAATACGCAATGACAAATTTCGCCTTTTGTTAAACCGATATTTGTGCCTTCAATCTCTTTGATATGGGTGAGCAAACGTAGGATGTATTGTGCAGGTTTGAAATGAATGCCATGTTCAATCTGTTCCAGTATGGCATGGGATTTGATATGTGCACCAGGATACTGGAACGAGTACAGGTATGTTTTGAAAAATGCAACCAAGTCACCGTTTTCTGCGAGCTCCTTTGCACGTCTGCCAGCCTCGGCAATGTCATTGTCATTATGCTGAACAAAACCGAACAAAGATGATATCTCCGTTCGCCAGTTGTTGATAGTCTTTAATTCTTTATGTGCATTTCCCGGATAGCCATAGATTGCTTGGTTTAATTTCTGAGCAAAATCTGACTCGGGCATCGGGGTGAGTTTTGCAATGTTCTCAGCAACATAAATCAAAACATTCTCAACGTCGTTCTTAAAGCGAGGTCTTGCATGATGAATTCTAAAGTAAAATTGTTCTGGTATCTTGTATTCCATTATTTGCCCTCGCCTTCTATGAGTTTCAGTATTTGTTCAGCAATTCTCTGTGCCATGAGGGGCGGTACAGCATTGCCTACCTGTCTAAATTGTTGAGTTTTGTTCCCTAAGAAAATAAAATCATCGGGGAAAGATTGGAGCCTTGCACACTCGCGGACAGTCGGAACACGATTGTATTTGTAATGAAAGTGGTGACGATGTCCTGTGTCGATGGTGGGTGCAGGTTTTCGGCTGTTGAAGCGAGTCCATGCGACATGGAAATTTCTTGATTTTCTAAATTCTTCCGGAAGGTCTTTATAGTTTCCACCATCTGGAACAAGCGAAATAATATGTTGAACCTTTTCACTATGAGAAGCAGCGATATGGTTACGAACACAATCGGACCTTTCTCTCATTAGTTTTTGATAGGCATTCTGTGGAGCGGTTGCATAACTTTGGATGTCATCTCCAATGGAATCAACAAGAGAGGGGAGGTCACCCAAAGCCATTTCACAAGTTACTTGTTCTGTTTGAATTGCCGGATACTCAAATGTATTTGCGCCCTTAACGCCAACAAAAATAACCCTTTTTCTACTTTGAGGGACACCATAGTCTGCGGCACAGAGTATTTTATACTTTACTTCATAACCCATTTCAGTGAAGATTTTAATAATATTATCCTTCACTTCACCATTGAACAAACCAACCAGTCCGGGCACATTCTCAATAACAAACGCTCTGGGTTGGATTTCTTTCACAAGGCGAATGTAACTGAGATACAGTTTGTTTCGTGGGTCATTAAAATTGCGCGGACCGGATAAAGAGAATCCTTGACACGGAGGTCCACCAATAATTACGTCAATTTTTTTACCTTCTATAAGTGGTGCAATGTGGTCTTTATATGTAATATCTGTAATATCACCGCAGATAGTCTTTGCTCCGTTGTGGTTTCTTTTAAAGGTTTCAAGTGCTTTTGCATCGTTGTCTATACCAAGTAAGATATTAAACCCTGCTTGCTCAAAACCATAGGATAAGCCGCCTGCTCCGCAGAATAAGTCTATAACATTCCATTTATGCATTCCCTTTATTCTCCTTTTTGGTTCTGCCGTCAAGCGGTTTTTCGGAGCTTTCGGGAATTGCCCAATTTTCTCCGAGCTTAAATACTCCTTTAATTCTGCCTTCGGAACAAAGAATCTGTACTCTTCTTTGTGATATATTCCATTTTGCAGCAGCTTGACTTGCCGTAATATATTTCATAGCAAATCTCCTTTTATTCCACGGGACGAATAATATGAAGATAGCTTACCATAAAATTAAATTTTTTTCAATATTGCATTGCATGAAAATAACGCACCATTAACGCGCATTTAATGCGTGGTTAATGGTGCGTTATTTCTTTCTAATAGGTATTATTAAGCCATTTTCTTATCTCAGATAAAACAAAACAACATCCAAACGGTGGTGGCCCAGATTTTCAGACACGTATTGCAGTATTCCTTTGTCAAAAATCTTTCCTGTCATATCTTTACGGCATCTGTACAGCTTGCCGCTGATGTGCTCGCCCTTTTCCTCACATTGACGGTAGAGGCGAGTTGCATATTGTGCACGGCAACCGTGTATATCGAGATTCTTTGTTATGTAGCCTCTGGGAAAAAGTCGATATTTCACCTTATCACCTGCGACCACTTCGTAGCCGGGTGATTTCTCGAAAACAGACCGCACATAGTCTTCTTCACCCTCTATGACCACCGCTTCTCGAGTATAGCCGTTTTTCTCTGTCAGTCTGACATACAGCCTTCCATCCCTTTCGATGAGGTCATCCTTGTACAGTCGTTCTGCACCGATACGACGGCAGCCGACAGCTGAGGCAAATCTGCGGAGGTTCTCCGCTCTCTCGCTGTGGATGCTGTCATAGGCTGTTTCGCGGCGGCTGCGAACAATGTTCCTGCGTTCTCTCATCGGCAGTTCAATTGGGATTATTTCTTCACGCTCGCAGCCGTAGGCCGATGCAAGAGCATAAGCCTTGAGGTGAACTGTCCACGCTGATTGACCTTTGTCTATACAACTTCTGATAAAGTCAACAGCATATTTCTTTGCATCGACTGCTCTGTACGCACCTCTTTCTGCGGCAAACCGAGCAAAGCTCTTTGCGACAGACTGGTAGCTGCGAAGAGTGGTGGGGGAGAATATGCCTTTTACCTGTCGATATTCTCTGTTTTCCTCATAGGACTCCCTGCGTTCAGCGGCCTTAAGTTTATGCTTTGATTCTCCGAATCGAATCTGCTGCTTGAGACCGTTTCGTAAATCGTGCTCTATGTCACGGCATCTGGCATTATAGCTCTTCACAAAATCTCTCCTATCTATACAACCATTTCAAGTTCAAGTCTAAATACGCAGACGCGTCCTGATGGACGGCATTGCCAAGGGAAAATATCTGCATCGCCCGTCTGTGCAGCGATACAATTCGGAGAAAAATGAGCCGGAATATCATATTGCATATGGAACCAGCGGGGTTTCGCTGGTTATCTCATAATCTCCGCTTTTGAGATAACCAGCTTTTATAGTTTCATGAGGAGATTTCGGGCGGCAGGCATCAAAGATGCGTGCGACTGCCGCCCATGTTAGTGGTTTGTCGATGGTTATGCAGCTAACTGTGCTTTTGCATCAGAAAGGCAGAACAGCTTGTCGTAGATAACGATGTCTTTGAGATAATGCCACGGAATGACCAGATTTATCGGTTGTTCGGGCAGCGACATTGATTTTGCTATCCTTATATTTTCATATATAAACCAATAATGGTTTCCGTTGTGGAGCTTAGGCGGAGCATTGGTGTATTCATGCCAATGCTCCACATCTATCCCAAGTGATTTTAGCTTATCTTTTATGTCTTGCCTTCTGATGAGGAGCACCCTCATATTTTCAATATGGTCGGGTGTGCCGTTCCAGAAGAGGAATCCATATACGTCTGTGACTTTGCAGGGATTTACAAACCAGCCGCAGTGACGTTCTTTATCGAATGAGTCTCGCCAACCGGTTTCCAATTCCAAGGCATAGTCAGGATGCCGCTCCTCGATGAAGTAAAAGGCGTGATGCTTAAGGTCCACATAATCAATTTTTGATTTGCTCGCCATAACAGCATCAATGCCAAGAGTATCGAGACGGCTGTTTTCTTCACGTTGCAGAAATATTTTGTCCCTTATCATAATGGGGACAATCTTTTCAAAAAAGGTGTCACTGATTTTTCTTTCAACGGACATGAACTTGAGAAATACAGTATCCGTTCTCTGTGTATTAAACATAGTTTTCCTCTCCTTTCACGATGCGGTCGTGTTGGCTTCGATAAAACTCGTAGCAAACTGGTCTGCTGTGTGCAGGAGAAGCGATAACGGATATTGTTCAAACACCTTGCCGACATTTCTGCGGTCGCAGTGTTCATCAGCGAATCCCATGTGGTAGCGTATGGCGAAGGCCTCATCCCGTGTCAGCTTCATAAAAGAGCTTATGATATATACGCTCTTTTCTCCGTGACCATAGGGAAGGTTATCGTCAAACTCATAATACGGGACGCTTTCCCATTTACCGTTTTTCTTTACATTTCGGGTTGATTCTTTGTAGCACCCGATTTTACAAACGTCGTGCAGGAGAGCAACAATAGCCAATGATTCTCGGCTAATGTAAGGCATATGTGTATCTGCAAGCTTGCACAATGTTTCATAAACATTTATGCTGTGCAAGCACAGCCCACCCTCAACAGACAGATGGTATCTTGTGCTTGCCGGTGCAGTGAAAAAGTCACTGCTTTCGAGATAGCTGAGGAGCTTATCTGCTCCTTCACGGTTGATTTCTCTTTTGAAAACTTCAATGAAGTAATTTTTTGATGTAAGCATAATGTTAATCTCCTTGTTTTTTTAGTATTTGTATAAAGTTGTATAGCACGCAGCTATTTCTCTGACATAGCTTCGAAGAATGCAGCCCGGTCGTATTCCGGGATTTGAAAATAATCCGCAAGCTCTTCGAGGGTTATGTCATGAACTTTCAATATTTCTCGCCCCAAATATACCCACAGCTCAATTCGATTCGGCGCAGTTTTCAGTGCTTCCAGAAATGCTGTTATGTACCATGGCCTGCGATAGTCTTCTTCATGCATAAGGAAACTCCTTTCCTTTTCAGTTAATTTGATTAGTCGCTATCACTTTATGTCTCAGCAGTTCAAGAAAAGCCATTGCGGCATCTTCTTTGCTGAGTGTTGGATACGCTTTTTCAAAGTCCGAAAAGGTAAAATGGTTTTTCTCCATACTTTCCGGGAAAAGCGTTTTAGCAACACCTCGGTGCTGACACCATTCGTGAAGCCTTGCTAAGTTTTGGCAGTCATCTACTACCGAAAACAAGCAGTTTTTAAGGCATTCTGAAACAGCTTGAATGATAGTTTTGCCGACACCTATTTTGAGATAGCGGTAAAACACAAGCTGCTCGATATGTTCCGTGTTTTCATCCGTAAGGGTTAATAGCCCTCCGGTTGAATACGAATCGGTTATTGCTTTTCGCCTCGATTTAGTTCTGAGCTCATCCATGGAGATTCCATCAATGGGCTCAATACTTGAAAGAGGCGATGTAAATGGAAGGGATATTGCATAAATAAACATAATAGATTTCTCCTTTGTTTTGATGGATTTGAATTTTGTTTTACAATATACAAACTGCAGCACCACGTTTTTTACAAACATAGTGCCGCAGAAAAAGCGGTATTTGCGGACGAATACAGTATCATCCGATGATATTATCTCTCCGTGTAGAGAGCAAAAAATAAACGCCAAGGATGCAGGCTACCCGTTTTAGGGTAAACCACGCCCTTGGCGCTAAACAAAACAAATAAAAAAAGAAAAGACTTATGCATATAATATACCACAACATATAGTGGTTGTCAATACCGTTTCATCAAATTATTGTGTCTTTTTGATTCTAAATTTTAATATAATTCTTGTTTTTAAGTACGGCATATTTATACGCTTGGTACGCTCCGCCTTTAGTGTGTTCAACATAGAATATTATCAAATCCGAACGGTCTATCATCGTTTGATTCCTTTTTAGAAAAGCTGCTTTCGGATGTATCGCTGAAGATTGTTCACATACCTCTATTTCATCGTAATACTGGGAAAATTCATGATAGTTCTTGATATAATCCGCTTTTATATACGGCAAAACCCATACAAGTGAGAGGTCATAACGGTCTGTCTTGTTTTTTAGCCGCCGGATTGTCGAAGATACTATCTGGTCAAAATCACCATCACGCCCAACAAGAAAAACTACCCCGTTATGATGTTCGATTATACTCCTTATCACTTGTTCAAGCTTTTCTTCGACTACATTCCAATTATTTACTATCCTATGACCGAAAAAGCTGACGGTGTATATATGCTCCATTTCATAACCTCATATGCTGAAACAATCTTATTAGCTGTATTCCGCTATTACGATGTATTATATTATCTACAAGCCTACACTTCAATAATAACACCATCTCAAAACCAATAATTATCGCCTTTGTATAGGATACAATACTATACAAGAGGTGGTAATCATATGACCGAAAAAGACTTCTCTATGCGTTTGGCGCAGTTGCGTAATAAAATTGGCGTTTCAGCCAGAGATATGAGCCTTTCTATGGGACAGAATCCCGGATATATAAATAATATTGAATCAGGAAAGTCTATGCCTTCGTTGACCGGCATCTTTTATATCTGTGAGTACCTTAAGGTAACGCCAAGCGAATTTTTCGACCTTGAATCCGATAATCCCAATCAACTTCGCTCGCTGGTTGACGACCTTAAGAAGCTAAATGACCGCCAGTTGGAAAATATAGCATCCATCGTCAAGGATATGATTGAACACTAAAACAGCAAATAGAGCAAGCGCCCCGATTGGCACAGGCCGTTCAGGGCGCTCTTATTTTTTGGATGCTTGACTCATATTATAATCGCCTCAATCTAATTTCGAATGTATCCCAAGGATTTTATCGTATCAAGGCCAAATTTGCTAATAATTTGCGCAATATTTTCAATTTCATAAAAAATTGGGGAGGGGTACTCTTTCTTGCCCCAAAACAAAGAAAAACCGCACGGTCACCATCGTAAAATGGCTTAACCATGCGGTTTTCTTGGTCCGAGTGACAGGAGTCGAACCTGCGGCCTCTTGAACCCCATTGAAATTCGCTCCAAAACTGGTTATCACGCAAAATCACAGAATGGCACAACCATGCGAAAAATCAAGATTTTACGTGACATCTAGAACCGGTCAATAACGGGCCGTGTCATTCTATTTACAGTCAAAATTACAGTCAAAAATAAAATGAGTAAAAGAACTAATACCGGTTTTTAAAATCGGTATTACGAGTTATTTTCGCACACAGCAGAAACGAAGTTGTGTGTGATTTTTTATTCTTCTTCCCCGTGCCATTTCTCCAGTACTGCCTCAACCTGAGCAATCAACTGCTCTTTGTTCGGCATATACAATACATATTTTGAAGCGAATATCTGATTGGACAAGCCTCCAAGTGCGTATTGCACATCAAAGTTGCCCTTGTCAGTGCAGAGTATGATTCCGATAGGCGGGTTATCGTCTTCATCGTTGATTTCATTTGCGTAGTAGTTCAAATACATATTGAGTTGACCTACAGCTTCAGGCATAAGCTTAGTGGTTTTAAGTTCAATCAACACATAGGAACGGAGTATTTTATTGTAAAACACCATATCCACATAATAATGGTGATTGGCAAATGTTACTCTCTGCTGTGTTCCGACGAACATAAAACCTCTGCCAAGCTCAAGCAGGAATTTCTCGATTTGCTGTACCAATGCTTTTTCAAGGTCGCTTTCCATAACCGGCTTGTCCTCCGGCAAGCCAAGAAATTCAAACACATACGGATCACGAATAATGTCCGCAGGAGTGGTAATTTCGTTGCCTTGCAATGCCAATGCTAACACTTGTTCCTTGTTGACTTCGCCACGGGACAAAAGCAAACGCTCAAAAAGCGAACTTTCGATTTGCCGTTTCAACTCTCTGACAGACCAACTGGAATTGATAGCTTCCTTTTCGTAAAAACAGCGTTTATCAGTATCCGAAATGGATAAAAGCTCACAATAATGCGACCAGCTCAATTTGCCAGACAGTGTCTGGCATTTTTCATAGGCCAGATAAAACAGACGCATATTCTGCAGATTTGAGCGTGAAAAGCCTCTGCCAAACTCCTGTGTAAGAGTATGCGCCAGTTCTTTCAGCGTTCTCTTTCCGTAGTCGGCTCTGTCGGGAACAGACTGCTCATATTCACATATAATTCTGCCGATATTCCAATAGGCTCCAAGCAGTTCACTGTTTACCTGCCTTGCCACATTGTTTCGTGCATCGATAATTACAGATTTTATCTCCTGTATCAGCGAATCCTGATTTTTGCTTAACTTGTCG
>JAZUPB010000027.1:0-16637 GCA_045604965.1 Acutalibacteraceae bacterium | reverse complement strand
ATCACAGCTCACATTTCCGGTAAGCTGCGTATGAACTACATCCGCATTCTTCCGGGTGACAAAGTGACAGTCGAAATGTCTCCCTATGATCTTACCAAGGGAAGAATCACATGGAGAACCAAATAAACTTCATCGGATATTGAGCTTTATAAGCTAATATCGGAAAGGTAGGTTTACAATGAAAGTCAGACCTTCTGTAAAGAAAATCTGCGAAAAGTGCAAGATTATCAAGCGCAAGGGCCGCATAATGGTCATTTGCGAGAATCCCAAACATAAGCAGCGCCAGGGTTAAGGCGCAATTAATTTGGAGGTGTCAAACTAATGGCGCGTATTTCCGGCGTTGACCTGCCCAGAGATAAAAGGGTAGAGATTGGCCTTACCTACATCTACGGTATCGGCCGCAAGACAGCTACAGATATCATCAATGCAACCGGTATCAATCCTGATACCAGAGTTCGTGACCTCACCGAGGACGATATCTCCAAGCTGCGTGAATATATTGACCACAACTGCCTGGTGGAGGGTGACCTTCGCCGTAACGTAAGCTTCGATATCAAGAGACTTATCGACATCGGATGCTATCGTGGAATCCGTCACCGCAAGGGTCTTCCCGTACGCGGTCAGCGTTCCAAGACAAACGCACGTACTCGCAAGGGTCCGAAGAGAACCGTAGCGAACAAGAAGAAGTAAGCAGGAGGGATAGCACAAGATGGCAAAGCAAGCTACTAAGAAGACTGCTGTACGCCGCCGCCGTGAGCGTAAGAACATCGAGAACGGTGCAGCACACATCCAGTCTACCTTTAACAACACAATCGTAACCCTCACCGACGAGCAGGGAAATGCTCTTTCCTGGGCAAGCGCAGGCGGACTTGGCTTCAGAGGCTCCAGAAAGTCCACACCGTTTGCTGCACAGTCGGCTGCGGAGACCGCTGCAAAGGCTGCAATGGAGCACGGCCTTAAGAATGTAAAAGTATACGTCAAAGGCCCCGGTTCCGGACGTGAAGCTGCTATTCGTGCACTTCAGACAGTCGGTCTTAACGTCACAATGATCAAGGACGTAACACCGATTCCCCACAATGGATGCCGTCCGCCGAAGAGACGCCGCGTCTAGTCAAAATTTTACGGAGGTGCAACCTTAAATGGCAAGATATACAGGCCCCGTATGCAGACTCTGCCGCAGAGAGGGCAAAAAGCTCTTCCTCAAGGGCGATCGCTGCTACACTGAAAAGTGCGCAATCGAGCGCAGAAACTATGTCCCCGGTCAGCACGGCCAGGGCCGCAAGAAGACATCTGAATATGGTCTCCAGCTCAGAGCTAAGCAGCTGACCAAGCGCTACTACGGCGTTCTGGAGAACCAGTTCCATCATTATTACGAAATGGCTACCCGCAAGCAGGGCATTACCGGTGAAAACCTTCTCAGAATTCTTGAGAGCCGCCTCGACAACATAGTCTACAGACTTGGTTGGGCATCCTCCAGAGCTGAGGCTCGTCAGCTTGTTGTACACGGTCATTTCCAGATCAACGGCAAGCGCGTTGATATTCCCTCCTACCTCACCAAGGTTGGCGAGACTATCTCTATTGCACCGGCAAGCAAGGACAGCGCAAAGATCAAGGCTGTTCTCGAAGCAACCGCTGCAAAGCCCATTGTCAGATGGCTTGACCTCGACAGAGAGAACCTCAAGGCTAAGATCACCGATGTTCCCAACAGAGAGGACATCGATCTTGAAGTCGAAGAAACCCTCATCGTCGAGCTCTATTCCAAGTAATCGCCCGTTTTCGAATATTATCGTATTTATGCGGTGTAAACCGCATAAATACCTCAATAAAGAATTATCGGAGGTTACACAAGAGATGTCATTTTTCCACATGACATTGTGCTATAATTACGACAAGGAGGGGTTTTAATGATTGAGATTGAGAAGCCCATAATCGAAATAGCTGAGCTGGCAGCAGACGGTACTTACGGACGTTTTGTTGTCGAACCGCTTGAAAAGGGCTATGGTACGACTCTCGGCAACTCGCTTCGCCGCGTTCTGCTTTCCTCACTTGAGGGTGTTGCAGTAACCAGCGTAAAGATCGACGGTGTTCGTCACGAGTTTTCCACCATTCCCGGTGTAAAAGAAGACGTTGCAGAGATTATCCTCAACATAAAGGGTCTTACAGCCAAGCTTTTCGGCACAGGTCCGAAGAAGCTGATGATC
Organism: Acutalibacteraceae bacterium; assembly: GCA_045604965.1. GTDB lineage: Bacteria > Bacillota > Clostridia > Oscillospirales > Acutalibacteraceae > JAISGQ01. The sequence goes on along the minus strand of JAZUPB010000027.1, from coordinate 14,436 downwards.
GATGCTGAAGGCGAGAAGGTAATCACCGCAAAGGACATCGTATGCGACAGCGAGGTAGAGATACTCAACCCCGATATGCATATATGCACCCTTGCACAGGGCGCTAAGTTTGTAATGGAGATCACCATTGACACCGGTCGCGGATATGTATCCGCAGAGAGAAACAAGGCACTGTTCCCTGCGAACGTTGTTGACACTCTCGCAGTAGACTCCATCTATGCACCGGTCACAAAGGTAAATTACCGCGTTGAGAATACTCGCGTAGGCAACGTTACCGATCTCGACAAGCTGACCTTAGAGGTCTGGACCAACGGCACCATCAATGCTCAGGAAGCTGTATCTCTCGGAGCTAAGGTTCTCACAGAGCACCTTAACCTCTTTGTAGATCTGTCCGAAAGCGTAATCGGTGCAGAGATTATGGTCGAATCCGCATCATCCGGCGGAGAAAAGATTCTTGCGATGACAATCGAAGAACTTGACCTCAGTGTTCGTTCATTTAACTGCCTCAAGCGCGCAGGTATCAACAATGTTGAGGACCTCATCAGCAAGACCGAAGAGGATATGATGAAGGTTCGTAACCTTGGCCGCAAGTCTCTTGAAGAAGTCCTCGGAAAGCTTAATTCCCTGGGCTATTCTCTGAGAAAAGAGGACGAATGAATATGACGGGTCTATGCTCGGCAGAGAAATGCCGATGGCATGACCATTAATTGATAAACACCCAGAAGAAGGAGTGAATACGATGCCCGGAACAAGAAAGCTCGGCAGAGCTTCTGCTCACAGAATCTCCATGCTCAGAGGTATGGTTACTTTCCTTTTTGAGAACGGAAAGATCGAGACTACCGTAACCAGAGCTAAGGAAGTAAGATCGCTCGCAGAGCGTCTTATCACCGTCGCTAAGGAGAACAACCTTGCAAACAAGAGAAATGCGATGGCTTTCATCACCAAGGAAGATGTCGTAAAGAAGCTGTTTGATGAGATTGCTCCCAAGTATGAGGGTCGCAACGGCGGTTACACCCGCATCATCAAGACCGGTCCTCGCCGCGGTGACGCAGCTGAGATGTGCATCATCGAGCTGGTCTAAGCTTATATGAATTAAAACCCCACACCTTTTGGTGTGGGGTTTTTTGTTGCATAAAATAATATGAATAGGGTGCGGCGCTTGCGGACGCACCGTTATTTTGCATAATAGGTGGAGGCTATCAGCCTCAAGCAAAAAAGAAGCTCGGAGAAATCCGAGCTTCTTCAATATAATATTTAGATCTTTGCATCCCAGAGACCGCAGAAGCTGTCAATGGGGTCAGTGCCCTTGAATGCTTCTGCACCGGTTACAAGGTTGTCAACAAGTGCGTCAAGGGTATCGGGCTTAGAGTCATAAGCGTTGATGTAAGTGCGAACCTGAGGAATGTCAGCGAGCATTGTGGGTGCATTTACGCTGATTGCAACAACGGGAAGTTCAAAAACATACCAGGGAATTTCGCCGCCGCCCTTGGACAGGCCGAAGCTGGGTCTGCCGTTCATAACATCACAAAGAGTAATGACAAGGTCTTGCTCGGAAACGAAATCCTTTATAGCATTCTTTCCTGCAAAATAGAGGTTAAGACTGGGCTTTTCTCCTGCAGCAATCTGTTTCTTTATCTTATCAAGAGGACTTTCATAGATAAATGCGTCAAAGCCCTTTTCGATAAGACGGTCACGGAGCTCTTCTGCAGGATTTTTATTTGCACCGCCGCCCATAGCCATCTGAACAAGTGCATCCATAGGACCTGCGGCACCCTTTACGTAAACTATCATAATTCTCTTGTATTTTTCAGGAGTAAGAGGCAGAACGTCCTTGTCCTTGTATTTTACAAGAGTAATGGAATCCTTACTGATAGCCTCAGCAGCAGCGATATATTCAGCATTGCCGAGAGTTTCCGCAACAACTTCGGGAGCAGGAACAAGCTCTTCTTTGGCTTTCTTGTTAAGTCCCATATGAGCTTTGAGGCCGAGAATACGTGTAAGAGCCTCGCAGATACGCTCTTCGGAGATGATACCGTTATTGTATGCATCAAGCATAGTTGAGTAATCCTCATCGGGATCGTTAAAGAAGAGGAACATATCACAGCCTGCATTAATACTTGCAGGAAGCATTTCTTTTCTTGTCATACGATCGGTCATTGCGACCATATGGCTTGCGTCGGTGACAACCATACCATTGAATCCAAGCTTATCGCGAAGAAGACCTGTCATAATCTCGGGGCAGAGGGTAGCGGGGAGCATTTCCTCATCCTTGATTCCGGGCTTGATACCGCGCATATATTCAGGCATCATAATGTGACCGCCCATAATTGCGTCGAGACCTGCATCGATAAGAGTCTTGTAGACCATACCGTAAGTAGCCATCCATTCCTTTTCGCCAAAGGAGTTGATGTTGTTTGCGATATGAGCGTCACGGAAGTCCTGACCGTTTCCGGGGAAGTGTTTTGCAGCGCAGGCAAAACCGTCTATAGTGTGAGCGCCTTCGAGATACGCCTTGCTCATTTCGGCAACTCTCTTGGGATTGCTGCCGAATGCACGGCTGACAACCTCAGTGTTTTCCCAGTTATAATGAATGTCGCAGACAGGTGCAAAAGCCATATTACAGCCAATTGCAGCAGCCTCTTCGTTAGCCATACGGCCAAGATTATGAGCGTATTCTGTCTTGCCGGTTGCACCGATCTTAATGCCTGAACCAATATATGTGCCGTCAGAGCAGCCGCCGTTTCCGCCGCCTTCGGTGTTGCAGGCGATAAAGATAGGAACTTTGGCATATTTCTGAAGAATACGATTCTGCATCTGCACAGCAGCACCGGGCATATTATTGTAACGGCAGCCGCCGAGATGATATTTTTCCATAAGCTCCTGCAGATATGCTTCGTCCATACCCATAGTAAGCTGGAAGAAAAGCTGACCGACCTTTTCTTCGGCAGTCATATCTTCGATAGTGGATTTGACCCACTGAATATCATCATCATTGAGATTATAGGGAACAGCCTTGAGATTTACTCCGTTGAGCCAGCCCTTTTTAAGCATCTTCGCCGAGGTTTTTGAGGAAATCTGTTTCTTTTTGTTTTTCATATTGACCTCCGTATGTATTATTTATCAGTCTTTCAAAAGCGCAGGAGATAAATTCCTCCCAGCTTTCTTTTTCGTGTCCTACCAGTATTGGATAGTAGAATACACCGTTCTTTCTTGCTGCCTGCAGATCTCCGGGAGCATCACCGCACATAATGACGTTTTCCGGAGCATATCCTTTTTTCAGAAGCTCACCGATGCAGAAGGCTTTGCTGCCGGCATCCTGTGCAAGAACAATATCGGTGTGGGGGAGGAGTCCGAATTTTTCCCATTCCTCAAGAACTGCATCAGGATTGGCACTGGAAACAATTGCAATATCAGCACGTTCGTGCGCAAATTCAAGAGCTTCCTTTGCCATAGGGAATGGCAGCTTGCATTCTTCCGGAAGCTGAGTTATTGATTCATTTACCGCTTTGCTCCAGGATAACGCCTTTCGGAGAGATACGCAATTGGGTTTCTCCTGTAAAATACGTTCAAGAGAGCTGTTTGAAAGCTCGGGACTGTTTTCTGCCCAGAAAGTCAGCTCATCGATTGCCTCTATAGGTGTGTATTTATCGTTTATCTCCGAAAGTGCAAGAGAAAGCCCCTTAAACCTGTTTATTCCGCGTGTCATAGTGTACAGGTTAATTTCGTTCCATCGTTTAAGAATTTCACTTTCCCACTGCTCAAGCCCCCATTCCTTTACCATACAGGGACCGAAGCATCTGAAATGCTTGATGTCCATAGTGTCCATAGCACAGCCATCACTGTCAACGCAGATAAGATATTCCTTACGCTTTTGATACAGTGCAAGTTCATTTGCCATAGCACCACGCTCCTTTGTGTACCAATTCACTAAAAAGTGTGTCACCTTTTTATGGTTAAATGTGCAAAACACACATTTATTATACATCTATAATCTAATTTGTGCAAGTGATAATTTTATTAAGAAACAAAAAAGTCTGTATACCGCAAATAGTGATGAAATCCTCCGATTGAGACAATTTTTTCAAAAAACTATCTGTACAGCAAGGTTGCGGTGTGTTATTATAGTAATCGGAAAAATGTACGCAAAATAAATCAGCGTATGTTTAAATTAAATATTTCCCTGAAAGAGAGATCTTTCAAAGGCAAAAGAGGGAAGGGTCAGAAATGAAAAGAAAAATCATATCAATTCTTGCAGTGCTGGCACTGATAATTTGCATTGGCTCATTTACAGTATCTGCATCAGAAAATTCGGGCACTGATGTTAATAACGAACCGCAGCAGCCGTTGTCGGCACCTGTAATACAGTTCCCAACAGAACCTACAAACAGCTCGGTTATCGTTACAGTTACCACGGTTGATTCGCTTGATGAAAATGCAAGGATTTACTACTGCATCGCGGACGGTGAGTGGACAGAGTATATGCAGTCGTTTGCAGTAAATGACAACACCGAGATATCTGCAAAAGTAGTGGATGGCAACAATACTCAGTCGCCCCTTGCAACAGTAAATGTTGAGTGCATCGATAAAAATGCACCATCAGCACCTACGATCATTCCTGCTACTACAGACTGGACAAACCAGCCCCAGAGCATAGCTCTTGTATCGGGAACCGATGCACAGTCAGGCTATCTCCGTACAGAGTACAGAATCGGAGCAGACGGCACCTGGATAGAGTATTACGGAGAGTTCACCGTAAATACAGCTTGTGTCGTATATGCAAGGACAATAGACAAGGCACAGAACTGCTCGGAAGAAGTATCAATGAGCATAGCAAACTTTGATGTCACACCTCCCGATATCTCACTGCTCTCAGTTACATTCGGAAACGAAAAAGGCGCTCTTACATACGGAACATCCAATTTCTCAAGCTTCTTTACCGGAACAGTGACCTGTTCAATTGACGGTGCTACCGATTCCCAGAGCGGAGTAGCATATTATGAGTACCAGCTTGTTGAAAGCGGAGCATATGTAAGTGAAGCAGGATGGAGCAAATACGATCCGAAAAATAAGCCTGTTTTCAATAAGGATTTCATCGGAAATGTTTACGCAAGAGCAATAGACAAGGCAGGCAATGTTTCAAAGGAGCTCCCCTCTGCAGGCGTAGTGCTCGACAGCACAGCACCTGTAATAGGCAATATCAAGAAATCCACATCAGCTCTTACCGATGAGAATGTAACAGTAACCTTTACTGTAACAGATAATATAAGCCTTCTCAATGTAACCGTAAATGGAGATTACGTAGGCGTTTATGCACCCAGCTTTGTGGTGTTCAGAAACGGTGAGTATGAGATAATTGCAAAGGATAAGGCAGGAAACGAATCTACAGCAAAAGTGGTCATCAGCAATATTCAGACAACTCCGTTCAATATACTTAAGATAGCAAAGTCACTCAGCGAGGCAGACTACACTCCCACCTCCTGGAATAATATGCAGAAATATGCTGCAGAGCTTGATAACCTCATATCCATTCAGGCAGATGAGTCGATTATCAATTCAGCGTCAGAACAGCTCACAGCGGCACTTGAGGCACTTGTGCGCAGAGGCGACAGCACCTATGCAAACGAGCTGCTGGAAAGAGTAAAAACAGTTGATAAGAGCGTATATACCGACAGCTCCTGGAGCAGTGTCGAGGTTGCAATTGCAGCCCTGGAAAGTGTTATTGCAAACGATGAAAGTTCACAGCAGAATATAGACGAGGCACAGGCAGCGCTTGAAAGTGCAATGAAAAATCTTATGCTTATTGCAAACTTCACAGCTCTTGACAGAATCATCGGAACTGTAGAGGAGATAGACCCTACACTCTATCCGAAGGACAGATACGACCTGCTTATGAGTAAGGTTGAGGAAGCAAAGACACTTGTAAGAACCAATACAGATCAGCAGACAGCGGACAGATTTTATTCCGAAATACTCACTCTTATGGGCGAGCTTAATATGAACACTATCCCCGATGAAGAGCACAGAGTCGATAAGGGAGTAAATCTTATTCACGTTATGATAATAGGCATAGCAGTCCTTGTTTTAGCACTTATCATAGCTATCATACTCATAATCAAGCGTGCTCCTTCAGGATCTTCTGCTGTATCCGATGAAGACAAGGCATATTATTATGAAGCATCTTCACGACGCACATACACAGAGAATATCGAACAGGAAACAGAGGAGCCGGAGCAGATAGGAAGATATGTGCATACTTCTGTCAGACAGGAAAATGTACATCAACCTGCATCCTTCGGCGATATCCAGTTCAGTGATGAAGGTGAATTCAGCAACTGGGAATAATCCAATTGCTTCGGCAAGAGCCGACGAAACGGCATTGAAAAACCCCGGCAAATAACCGGGGTTTTGATATCGGAAGAGAAAGGATTGTCAAAATGGACGCAAGAAAACAGCTGAGGCAGATATTCAGCTATGTCAAAGCGCTTGTTGAGCGCAAATGCGATATCAGCCTTGATTATACAGATTATCCCTTCAGCCTTGAGCTTTTCGGACTGCCTGCATATGAAACGATAAAGATAGCACAGACAGGCGAAGAGGCACTGGGAGACAGCACTGCAATACTTTCTGTGGGAAAAGCGATAGTAGAACCCTGTCCTGCACTGCCTCCGGTACTTTACGGCTGGGTAGAGGACGGATGGGACGATCCCACAAAAACGGTTACAATAAAAGAGAAGCGTGAATTCTGTGATGATGCAGAGAGCGACGAGATACGCACCGAGCTTTTTGCAGATGATACAGTGAGACGTGATGTCCTGACATTATGGATGGAGCAGCGCGACGGCTGGAGATATGATGCAGAGCCTGCTGCAAAGGCACGTGCAATATATGATAAGCTGTACGACCTCTGGTCACAGATGAGCAGAGAGAAGGACAGAATGGAGCTTGTCATAGGCGATGGTATGCTTAATTGTACCCTTAGCGACGGTACCAAGATCCGCCACCCTCTTGTATTGGAGCGAGTAATGCTGGAATTTGATGCACAGAAACCGATGTTTACAATCTGTGACTGTGACACCCCGGCAAATCTTAACACAAGACTTCTGAGAATTCTCCCTGATATAGAGACTCAGACACTTTCAGGTCTTGCCAATGAGCTTGAGGACAGCGGTATTCACGCTTTCGATACTGCTCCTCTTGATGAATATATGACAAAGCTGTGCAACACAATTTCTCCGGAAAGTGAGTTCTCGCAGAACGGTTCCAAGGCAAAATATTCTGTATCCCGAGGCTGTGTGCTTTTCACAAGATCACGCAATTCGGGCTATATCGCTATGACCGAAAAGATACTTGACGATATCGAAACTGCGGAAGAGTTCTCACCCTCACTGCTTAGCATACTGGGCGAGGGAACATACACGGAAACAGAGCCGAGAGAACAGAGTATAGCTGAAAAGCTTATATCTGTAAACGGTATAGATCCCGACTTCCTGCTCGAAAAGCAGGCCAATAAGGAACAGCTTTTAATAGCAAGAAAGATAAAAGAAAACCCTGCAGTTATTGTACAGGGTCCTCCGGGAACAGGTAAGACTCATACTATCTCCAATGTAATAGGCGACCTTCTCAGCCGAGGACAGAGCGTACTTGTCACAAGCCAGACATCCAAAGCACTGTCTGTATTGAGAGACAAGATAAGCGAACCCATAAGACCTCTCTGCGTAAGCATATCTGATGATAATCAGAAACAGCTTGAAAATTCACTTAATACTATCAACGACTATATGTCTGCATACAATGCCGAGACTCTGGACGAAGAGGCAGAGCACTACGAGCAGGAGAGAAGAAAGGTCATAGCAGATCTTGTAAATGCCCGTTCAAACCTTGTAAATCTCGTCAGGAAGGAATATGAAGAGATAGAGGTTGACGGCAAATACTACACCCCCAAGCAGGCAGCAGAGCTTATATGCGACCTGCAGGAGGAAGCCTTTATTCCTGACAGCGTCGGACTTGGCACACCTATTCCTCTTACCGATGAAGAGCTTTCTACACTTTATGCATCAAATACTGCTCTTACAGAGAATGATGAAAAAATTCTCACTATCGGAGCACCCGATGCATCTGCCCTTATTGACGGAATGAGATTCAAGGCGTGCTGTGAGGTTGCAGAAGGCACATCGGAAAGCATTAAGACCGAGGGTGTAGGATACTGGAAGGACAATTCAAGTCGTGATACTGCAAAGGTAGGCGAAGTGTATAAGCGCCTGCAGATAGAAGCAGACCGTATGTCCAGAGCAGAAGGCTGGCAGCTTGCACTTGCACAGGAGGGCATAACAGAGGGAGGAATTACAGGAGTATTCTCGTCTATTGACAGTCAGCTCCCCGAACTCAACAACCTTTACGCAAAGCTCAGAGCAGATATAATAGATACTGATCCTCAGATTCCCGATGATCTTATTGTCCCCGAGGTAACACCGATATTTGCTGATATGCTTGAAAGCATAGAGGGAGAAAAGATCAACTGGCTTAAAATAATGCTCAACCCAAAATGGAAGCCGGTGCTTGAACGTTGCGTTATAAACGGCGAAAAGCCTGACACCCGTTCAGAGGTAGGAATACTCAGCGATTATCACGCATATCTCCTTGGCAAAAAGAAGCTTCTTAACCGCTGGGAAAAGGCAGTAAGAAGTGTAGGCGGTCCCGATATATCAGAGATCGCGCGTCCTGAGGAGGCAGCACAGAAGATATGGTCAACGGTTACCGACTGGCTGACCTGGTATATGAATTCCTGGAAGGGAATACAGACAAGCCTTGAGGAGCTTGGCTTTGACTTTGCACGCTACAGCGAGACAATACCTCTCGAAACAAGGATGAAGGGCGAGGTTGAGGCTATATTCTATGCACTTCGCACCGATCTTCTCAGCTACGTTCAGCTTGAATACACCAGAGGTGACAGGACAGATTGCCTTGAGACTCTCAAGAATGCGGCCAAAACTCTCGTTCCCTTTGAGCGCGAATATGCACCTATGATAACTGCAATGCGTGTTGCCATAGAGAACAGAGATACAGAGGGCTATATCGAAGCGCTTCACAGCTATGAGCGCGTGTGCGCAAAGAGAGGCGCTTATAAAACCCGCTGCGAGCTTATAGTAAAGCTTTCCTCCGTATGTCCTCTCTGGGCACAGGAGATTGCAGGCAGAAGCGGCATAAACGGAGAGGGAGCAGTGCCCGGAGATGTGAAGACGCACTGGATACGTGCACAGCTTCGCGGTGAGCTTGGACGCAGACTGGGAACAGATGTTGAAGAAATCCAGAACCGCATCGCAGAGCTTACAAAGAGCTATTCAGGAGTAACAAGAGAGCTTATCACACGCAGAGCGTGGAGTGCAGAGCTCCGCACAATGCGCGACCCGAACCGTAAATCAGCACTTGCCACCTGGGCAACACTTGTAAAGAGGGTTGGTAAGGGAACAGGTAAGAGAGCTGAGCAGCTGCTTGCATCGGGCGAACTTCGCCGTGCTATGAAGGCGTGCCGCAGAAGTGTTCCCGTGTGGATAATGCCGCTGCCCTCAGTAGCTGAATATTTTGAGCCCGGTGATGAAAAGTTCGATGTTCTTATCATAGATGAAGCCAGCCAGGCAGATCTGAGCGGACTTATCGGACTGTATATTGCAAAGAAGGTCATCGTTGTCGGCGACGACAAGCAGGTAAGCCCCACACCTGTCGGTATGGATCTAGAGACCTCTCAGAAGCTCCACGCAGAGTTCCTGACAGGGGTAAAGAATGCATCTATGTATGATGAGCTTGTGTCTATTTATGATCTCGGAAAGGCAAATTACGAGCCCATAACACTGCGCGAGCATTTCAGATGCGCTACAGATATAATCAACTTCTCGAATTTCCATACATATAACGGACTTATCTGTCCTCTGCGCGATTCGGGAAGTATAACAGTAAAACCCGCAATGGTGGAATATCGTGTCACTGACGGTGCACCCAGCGGAAAGAAGACCAACAGAAACGAAGCAAACGCCGTTGTATCGCTTATCTGCGCCTGTATGAAGCAGCCCGAATACAAGGGGCTCACCTTTGGCGTAATAACAATGATAGGCGATGAGCAGGGCGTGCTGATAGACAGAATGCTTCGCGAGCGGATAACTGAAAGCGAGTACAGAGAGAGACAGATACTCTGCGGCAACCCTGCATATTTCCAGGGTGATGAGAGAGATGTAATATTCATTTCCCTTGTTGATGCTGCAAAGGGAGACGGCACTGCACTGCAGACACGCCGCGAAGGATACAACGACGTTTACGCAAAGCGTTACAATGTTGCTGCAAGCCGTGCAAAAGATCAGCTCTGGGTAGTTCATTCCCTTGATCCCAATGTCGATCTAAAGGGTGATGACATAAGACTCAAGCTCATATCTCACGCTATCGATCCGGAGGCAACGGCAAAAGCCCTTGAAAAGGTAACACCGGCGGCAGTCACATCTATGGAAAAGGAACTCAGCGATGCTCTCTTGACCGAGGGTTTTGAAGTAAGCTTTAGAGAAAAGGTAGGTACATATATTGTACCGATGATCTGCACAGGAGGCGGAAAGAGAGTCGCAATCGAATGTGACGGAGAGACCTCTATGACAGACGAAGAGATAAGCGTTGCAATGAGCAGACAGTCAGTTCTCGAAAGACTTGGCTGGAAATTTATAAGAGTTCGAGCTTCCGCTTATTATCAGGACAAGGCAAAAGCTGCTGCTGACCTTATAAAGCGCGTAAAGGCACTTGGCTTAACAGCTGTAAGCGGAGATAAATCGGCAGATAACGCTCTTATTGACCGCATATGTCAGTGTGCAATGGAGCTGCGTGAGCAGTGGAGCGCACCTGCTTCCGAAACAGAGCTTGAGATCCTAGCCGAAATAGAGGCGGAATGAGAAAAAGCCGAACTCTTGACCTTGTAATCTGCGGACTGTTTACCGCACTGATAATTGTCGGAGCGTTTATACGTATAGACTTCATTCTGCCGATAACTCTGCAGTCGAACTTTGTTGTCATTGCAGGAATGATTCTCGGCAGGAGAAAGGGTGCTGTATGTGCTGTTTCGTATATGGTGCTCGGTCTGGCAGGCTTGCCTGTGTTTGCACAGGGCGGAGGGCTTATGTATGTGCTCAAACCCAGCTTTGGATATATACTTGGATTTATAGCAGGAGCCTTTATGTCAGGATTTGCAGCTGAACATTCGAAAAGCAAGACTGTAAAGTCATTATACTTTTCAGGGTTGACGGGCGTTTTGTGCATATATCTGATAGGTGTTGTCTATTTCTGCCTTGTAATGATGATCTATGTGAAGGCACCTGAAGCGGAATTGCTCAGTATATTGCGTCTTACTGTGTTCGCTGCACTGCCTGCAGATCTTATTTTTCTTGTACCTTCATCAATAATCGCAAAACGGGTACGTAAGGCTTTACGGAGCACGTAGAATATTAGCTCAAAAAGAAAAACGGCAGTCAAAAGACTGCCGTTTTTGCATAGAGCATATCAGAATTCTATATCCAATAATTCAGACAATTTATCAATCTCATAATCGGGAGCATACTCAGAGGTTTTTGGTGTTTGAACAACAGAAAGCCCCTGCCTTATGCGTACGGTGGTCATACCAAGCTTTTTTGCAGGATAAATATCATTGTCAAGTCTGTCGCCGATCATAACAGCTTCACTGCCTTTGATGCCTGCCTTGCTGAGAGCATATTCAAAAAATCGAAGGTCGGGCTTGTACAGATCTTCACAGTCAGACAGCAGCGAGACGTCAAAGTAACCATCCAGACCGTCTGCAATCAATCTCTCGCGTGTATTCTGCGGTTGGTTTGCAATGATGCCCAGCTTATATTTTTCCGAAAGCTGAGAGATCACCTTTAGTGCATCGGGAAATAAAACCTCACGTTCATTTGAATACGGTACGTCTTCGGCGATGCTCAGAGACTTTCTGGCAGAAGCAAAGGGAGACTCCGCATAAGCCATTGCAGCTTTTTTCATTTCGCTGAGAAAAGCATCATAAGAGACCTTAACAGATGATTTGCACAGCAGATCGTCTGCACGCTGCCTGTTTGAAAGGGTCTCGTCGTAAATTGTGTCTCCTAAGTCGAAAAACAGCCATTTTATGCTCATACTGTCACTCCTTTATTACAAGGTCAGCGCAGAGATGGGGAGAACAGGTTTTGAAATAATGCCGTTCGGCAGGGAAGTACCTGTTTTCGTATTTCTTACGTATCTCGCTCTCATCTCCTATATAACCGTCCCTGAGAAGAACTCTTGCGAGCCGTGTTTCCTCGGAAATATCAATGTAGACAACAAAGTCAAACAAGCTGCGCAGTTCCTCTCTCTGCAGAAATATCCCTTCGATAATCACTACACCCATAGCGGTGATATTCACTGCCTCAGGATAATATGTGTCATTGTCTTTGTCATAAAGTTCGATATCTTTTATAACATCAGCACCTGAGCGAACAGGCTTGAGTACTTCGTTTATCAGATAATCATAACGCCACTGCAGATTGTAGTAACATTCCCATTCAGCATAATCAGAGTTGTAGCGCACATTTCTCGGGTGAATAAAATCATCTATATGCAGCAAGGTCACATTGTATCCGCTGTCAGTGAGCTGAGTTTTAAGTATATCGGAGACGGTGCTTTTTCCCGCACCTCCGAGACCGTCGATTCCGATTATTGCGGTACGCCCTGAATCACATAAATTATGGATTTCAGTCAGCAATTTTGAGATATCCATATTTCCTCCAAATATAATTTATAATGCATTTATACAGCCTTTTTGTATTGTAATCAACAGGAAATAATGGATTTTATGTAAACAAACCATAAACTTTGCCTCAGTTGTTGAAATACCTGTTTACAAGGGAAAGAACATCTTCTGTGGAACCTTTCAGAATTACTCTCGGAACACCGGAGAGGACATCGAGAGTAAAGCGGATATTTTTGAAATCACCATTGTTGATCGAGTAACAGAAAAACTCCGAAATAGCTTTGGGTTTATCACGAGGCAGATCAAGGATCATACAGGTCTCATTGGAAGTCTTTTTATTATCCAGCAGGAAATCATATACAACAGCATTGTTCTTTGCGACTATACTTGGACGCACCGCAGGATGAACCAGGAACTTCTCAACCTGTTCGGGGGTAAAGTGCCAGATACCGTTTGTTTTTTCACCCTCAAGAAAACCTAAAGAAATATAATTGCGAATGGTGCGGTCAGAAAGACCTGTAAGCACTACTATATGGTTTATTGTTAAATAATTGCCTTCTGCATTGAATTCTGTCATAATAAAATCTCCTTTATTGATTATTGACCATATATGTTCTGATTTCATTATAAGTACAGACTTCATTATTATCAATTTGAAAAATGATCACTTTTTCATAGCGGTGAAATATTATGAGAATTTAATATGAAATGAAGACCGGACACACTGCAGTAATAATTGGTCAGTAATTTATTTGAATTTTAATTTTTCACGCTGTCAGCGTTGAGAATCATATATAATAGTGGTATAATTAACCAAAAACAAGAGCCGAATTCGGAGCAGTAAAGGGAAGAACAGGGTTCTGAAAATTATTTACGGAATTTTTGAAAAAAGCCTTGACAAACATCATAAATTGATGTATATTAAGCAAGCGTTCTGAGGAACGGCGGCAACCTCTCAGAGGTTGGGATTCACGGCGTGCCGGTGTAGCTCAGTTGGTAGAGCAGCTGATTTGTAATCAGCAGGTCGGGGGTTCGAGTCCGTCCACCGGCTCCAGACCGTGCAATTGAATAATAGGAACATGGGAGTGTTCCCGAGTGGCCAAAGGGGGCAGACTGTAAATCTGTTGTCGACGACTTCGGTGGTTCGAATCCACCCGCTCCCACCAGAAAAAAGCACTTGCGAAAGCAAGTGCTTTTTTCAATGATGTTTGCCGAAGTTTGCAAAGCGAACTTGACGGCAAAATGATGTCGTTTCACTAATGATGACGCTATCGCTAATGATGTTGGCTTCGCCTGATGCTTTGGCGGCAAACATCGCATCATTGCGAACAAAGTGAGCAACATCATTATGCTTAGCATAACATCATATCGCCAACGGAGATGCATCATTAAAAACAGGTGGGATAACGATGTACGAATTAACAAATGAGCAAAGAAAATGCTTTGGACTTAGCCTGATAGAAAACGGATGGAAACGCATTGAACCGAAAAAAGGGCCATACGCCTTTGGAGATACGGTGGCATATCTTGATGGTACTGTAGTTCGAAAATATATTTGCAGCAGCGAGAATGCGTACATGGAATATGAGCTTTGTGAACAACTGTCAGATGATTTGCGGTACATATTGCCGAAAACCGAAAGGGGAAAGCCTGTCAAATTAAGTCGGAGGCCAAGCGGTCTTAGGAAGACA
>JAZUPB010000026.1:0-8967 GCA_045604965.1 Acutalibacteraceae bacterium | reverse complement strand
GTGGGGATGATGCCGTCATAGATGTTACCGGTGGAACCATCGATGGAGATGAAGTCGCCCTCTACGAAGGTCTTGCCTGCGAGAGTGAACTTCTTGTTCTCTTCGTCCATGATGATGTCGCCGCAGCCGGATACGCAGCAGGTACCCATACCACGAGCAACAACAGCTGCGTGGGAGGTCATACCACCACGAACGGTGAGGATACCCTGGGAAGCCTTCATGCCGGTGATGTCCTCAGGAGAGGTCTCAAGACGAACAAGGATAACCTTCTCGCCGCGGTTGTTCCAAGCTTCTGCATCTTCAGCAGTGAAGACTACCTTACCGCAAGCAGCACCGGGGGAAGCGCCGAGGCCCTTGCCCATAGGAGTTGCAGCCTTGAGAGCCTTAACGTCGAACTGGGGATGGAGAAGAGTATCGAGGTTACGGGGATCGATCATAGCAACAGCCTGCTTCTCGTCGATCATACCCTCGTCAACGAGGTCACATGCGATCTTAAGAGCAGCCTTAGCGGTTCTCTTACCGTTACGGGTCTGGAGCATATAGAGGTTACCAGCTTCGATGGTGAACTCCATATCCTGCATATCTCTGTAGTGATCCTCGAGCATTGCACAAACTTCGGTGAACTTCTGGAATGCTGTGGGGAACTTCTCAGCCATCTGTGCGATGGGCATCGGAGTACGAACACCAGCAACAACGTCTTCGCCCTGTGCGTTTACAAGGAACTCGCCCATAAGACCCTTTTCGCCTGTAGCAGGATCACGGGTAAATGCAACACCGGTACCGCAATCGTCACCCATATTACCGAATGCCATTGCCTGTACGTTAACAGCAGTACCCCAGGAATAAGGGATATCGTTGTCGCGGCGATAAACGTTTGCGCGGGGGTTGTCCCAGGAACGGAAAACAGCCTCAACTGCGCCCATAAGCTGCTCTTTGGGATCGGAGGGGAAGTCCTTGCCGATCTTATTCTTGTACTCAGCCTTGAACTGACCTGCGAGAGTCTTAAGATCCTCAGCGGTGAGCTCAATGTCCTGAGTAACACCCTTTGCTTCCTTCATCTCGTCGATAAGCTGCTCAAAGTACTTCTTACCAACTTCCATAACGACGTCGGAATACATCTGGATAAATCTTCTGTAGCAGTCCCAAGCCCAACGGGGGTTGCCGGACTTAGCGGACATAACCTCAACAACATCCTCGTTAAGACCGAGGTTGAGGATGGTATCCATCATACCGGGCATAGATGCACGAGCACCGGAACGGACGGAAACGAGGAGAGGATTCTCCTTATCACCGAACTTCTTGCCGGTGATGCCTTCCATCTTGTCGATGTACTCCATAATCTGAGCCTGGATCTCATCATTGATCTTTCTGCCATCTTCGTAGTACTGGGTGCAAGCCTCAGTAGTTACGGTGAAGCCCTGGGGTACGGGAAGACCGATGTTGGTCATCTCTGCAAGGTTAGCACCCTTACCGCCGAGGAGCTCACGCATGGTTGCGTTACCTTCGGAAAAAAGGTATACAAATTTCTGACCCATTGTAATCTACCTCCATTTATTTTTTGCGATTTTATATCGCACGGAATGAGGATATGGGTATCCCCGTGCAATACCACAAGAAATTTTAACATATACACCCCTCAAAAGTCCAGTGCTTTTGCAAAAAATCGCATTTTGCATAGATTATTCCCTGTTTTGACCAATTTTACACACAACTGTGTTGATTTTTTCACAATCGGCGCAAGAATGTTCCCTTTATTTTCGGTTTCAGAAACCCCTTCGAACTGTATTTAATTTGATTTCGCCGTTCACCCATACTGTCAGTAGAGAAATTCATTCACCAACTATACGAATAGTGTGTTCCGTTTAATTCACCACTGTGATAGAATGTATTCAGTGAAAGGAGCTGAGGATATGAAAAATAAGCTCGGCGAAAACATAAGGAACCTGAGAAAAAGCCGCTCGATAACTCAGGAGCAGCTGGCGGAGGCAATGGGCGTTTCTTCGGGTGCTGTCTATAAATGGGAATCGGCGCTGTCTGTTCCCGATATAGAAACCATTATACTTTTGGCAGAATATTTCGAGGTATCTGTTGATGTTCTTTTAGGATACGAACTGGACGGAAGCAAGCTTAAGGCTATTCTTGAAAGAATGAAAAAAGCAATTGCTGACGGAGATTTTGAAAACGGACGCCGGGAAGCCGAACGCGCCCTGCAGAAATACCCGAATCACTTTGATGTCGTATACACAGGTGCAATGATTTACTTTCTTTCACTTGAAAAACCCTCAATGCACCGTGCTTTGGAGCTTTTCGCCCGTTCACTTGAGCTTATAGGCCAGAACACCGACGACAGCATAAGCGAAGCGCTTATATACAGCAGAATGTCTCATATCTATACCTGTCTTGACGAATACGATAAGGCTATAGAGCTTCTTTCAAAGTACAATTTTGACGGACACAACGAAGCGGCTATCGGCGAGATACTCGCCCGAGGATGCAGAAAATACGATGAGGCTCTCCCCCATCTGTCAGATGCGCTTTCAAAAATCACCACTACCCTTCTCTATCTCTGCTCAGGCTACGCAAATGCATACATAGGCAAAGAGGATTATCAAAAGGCGATAGATATTATGCTTTGGCTTGCCGATATCTATGACGGTCTGAGAGAAGAAGGCTGTGTCATATATCTCGACAAAAACCGCGCAGTGCTTTATGCAGCCTGTGCTGAATGTTCCGTTCAGGCAGGCTGCTGTACTGACGCAAAGAAATATCTTAAAAGAGCCGCCGCTGCTGCAGAAAGCTTTGATTCTTCGCCCACCTACAATATGTGCAGTCAGAAATTTTATCACGGTCCTGAGAGTGCACGCTGCTACGATGATCTGGGCGGTACTGCCCGCGAGGCAGTGCTTAAGGTAATCAACGAAAGCAGCAGTGTCGATCCATCGCTTGCATCAAAACTCAATCAGCTTTGGGAGGAAATATGCAATGAAGAAAATTAAAAGAGAATTTATAAAAAGCTTTTACAAAGGCAACAGATGGAATTTTATCCTTACACTTCTCGCCACAGTGATAATGAGCTTTGCAAATCTCATTATTTCCTGGCTTCTCCAGCAGGTCATCGACTGTGCCACAGGAAACAGCAACGCCTATTCCTTCAAAACATTGCTTATTATCCTGCTTGCAACAGCCTGTACTATGGGACTTTTCTCGGTTATGCTCTATTTTTCAAAACCTGCTTTTATATCAAAGGCAATGAGACAGTACAAGGATACCGCTCTTGATAAGATATCTCAAAAGGGGATAAGTGCTTTCCGTCGTGAAAACACCTCTCTCTACACCTCTGCCCTCTCAAACGATGCTGCCTCCATTGAAAAAAGTTATCTTGAAAGCAGTTTTGATCTTATTATGCACCTGATACTTTTTGTCGGTGCCTTTTCAATGATGCTGTGGTACAGCCCTCTGCTGACTCTTGTTACAATTGGCTTTACCGTTCTCCCCGTCATTGCATCTCTTCTGACGGGCAACCGCGCAGCGGTTGCTGAAAAGGAGCTTTCCGATAAAAACGAAAGCTATATGTCTATGCTCAAGGACTGCCTTACGGGTTTCTCTGTAATCAAGAGCTTCAAGGCGGAAAAAAGAATACTCGCACAGCTCGCAGAAGCCAACGGCCGCTGTGCCGCCGCTCGCTGCCGCAGAGGAAAAATCGCTGTTCTGCTTGAAACCATAGGTGTTGCGGCAGGCTTTATCACCCAGTTCGGTGTGTTTTTCTTCAGTGCTTATCTTGCTTTGTCGGGTAAGGGCATCACCGCAGGTGTTATTATTCTTTTCGTCCAGCTTATCAATTATGTTATCAATCCCATCGCCTCTGTACCGAAGATCCTTTCTGAGCGAAAGGCCGCAAAGGCGCTTATCGCAAAGCTTGCAGAATCAGTGTCGGACAATGTACGTGAGGACGGCAGCTGTACTCTTACTTCTCTTGAACACGGTATAGAAATTAAAAATGTCACCTTTGGCTACGATGAGAAAAAAATCGTGCTTCGTGATGTGTCTGTCAGCTTTGAGGCAGGAAAAAGCTATGCACTGGTGGGCGCCTCAGGCAGCGGAAAATCCACACTTTTAAATCTCCTTATGGCTTCTCACGGCGGTTTTGAGGGTGAGATCCTCTACGACAAAACTCCTGTGGGAGACATCAGAAGCGATTCACTGTACGACCTTGTTTCCGTTGTGGAACAGAATGTATTTATCTTTAATGCTTCCATTCGGGACAACATCACTATGTTCGGCGATTTTCCGAAGGAAAAGGTAGACAATGCCATCGAGCTTTCAGGACTTTCAGCTCTGATCGCTCAGAAGGGCGAAGATTACCTCTGCGGCGAAAACGGCAGCGGCCTTTCAGGCGGTGAAAAGCAGAGGATTTCCATTGCACGAAGTCTTCTGCGCAACTCTCAGGTGCTCCTTGCTGACGAAGCTACCGCCGCACTTGATAAAGCTACGGCGTATCAGGTAACTGATGCCATTCTTGACCTTGAGGGCATCACACGAATCACCGTCACCCACGCTCTCGACGAGAGTCTGCTTGGCAGATACGACTGCATAATGACAATGAAATCAGGTCAGGTAGTCGAAAGCGGCAGTTTTTCAGAGCTTATGGATAAAAAAGGGTATTTTTACTCTCTCTACACCGTTTCCCAGTAATTTCCCGTTGCAGTTTTTTACTTGTAAATTCTTGACATTCCTCCTCTTTATTCGTATCATAAAATAAATATAGAGTATTGGAGGATAAACAATGAAAAAATTTCTTTTCTGGCTCGTTTTTGTTCTGGCGGTACTTGGTGTGTGTGCAGGTTTTACAGCACACAACTATACACAGAAAAAGGATGGCATCGCTTATCAGAAAAGCTTCAAGCCTGCAACTGCTATAGTTACAGACAAACGTATTATGATCGACACAAACGGCGATTATGCCATAACCTTCGACTATGAGGTTGACGGCAAGGCTTATTCCGAAACGATCTATACCAAACAGCACAGTCCCCGTTATTCACGAATCCCCTCTTTAGCAAGGAAAATCTACCATCTCGGGGATGTAACTACCATATGGTACGACCCTGCTGACCCATCGATTATCAGAGGCGGAGAGCCCTCTCCCTGGCTGGATATATTTATGCCTATGGTAATCGGTATGACTATTGTTGTCTTCTTCTCCTTTGCCTTGCTTCGTGTCACATTTGGAAAAAAGTACAAAAATAAGTCAAAGGACGGCAAGCACCGAGATGATGACGACGATGACGACGACGATGATGACGACGATGATGACGACGATGACGACGATTGATAAGTAAACAGGTTGTAAAAAGACACCGCAAAGCAATGCTTTGCGGTGTCTTTTCTGTTTTGACTTTGCTTATTCATCAGCATCGGTATCCTTTGTGTGCTTTGCAGAGGAAGCACCCTCATTCTGCAAAGCCACATTTTCCCTGCGCTTCTTCTCAGCATCATACAAACTGCCAATACCTCCTGCCGCTCCCAGCAAACAGGAAAGAATACCTATTCCAAGGTGAACAAGATGGGTATCGAGCACCTTTTCTCTCACCATATATGTGAATCCGTTTCTGTAGCATTCATTTATGGACGGCCATTGATCAATTTCTATTTTCCCCAGATGATACTGTTCTCTGAACAGGTCGTGAACACTGTTTACAGCACAGGGATACCAGACAGCCGCTATCATAATCACACAGATAACCAGTGCCGACAGGGCGCCTTTGAGACTCAGCCTGTTTCCAAAGCTCTTGTACATAGATATAGCAGCCATTGATGCTATTGCACCAACTGCGCCCGATATAAATCCCATCTGATAAAACAGATACCACGCTCCTGCCGACACACAGGATGCAAGAAATGCTCCTAGAAGTCCTTTAAAATAATGTTCCCTGCCGTCATCGCTCTTTGTTTTCTTAGGCTTTGCATTCTTTTTTGGTATATAGCGCTTTTCTCTTATCTTGTCCTGCGGATAGTATTTCATAATTTATCCGTCCTTATAACAGTTTTATTAAATAATACCAACTGCAACGTAAAAAAACAACCCCTCAGAGGAGCTCTCTGAGGGGTATCGTTTGTTTTATTCGGATTTTGCTTCGGTCTCTGCAGCGGGGATTTCTGCGGCGGGCTCAGCGACAGGTGCTGCTGCAGCCAGAGCTGCGGCATTCTTTTCAGCCTTTACGCGTGCGATTGCATTGCGTACGGAAGCAAATGCACCGATTATACAGAACAGCATTCCGATGCCGAGGTCAGCAAAATATGCTCTTGCAATTTCCGGCTCCTCAAGGAAGGTGTAACCATAGCGAACACATTCTGCAAATGTGGGCATATATTCGATCTCACCGTTTGCGTACCAGTCCTTGTGTGCCTTGAAAACATCGGTTGCAAGACAGAGGTACCAAGCCAGAACAATAACCAAAGCTGCGATGATGGTTGCGAAAATAACACCCTTAATGCTCTCTTTTCTTGCGAATACTCTATAGCCCAGTATAGCACAGACTACGCCAATGATTCCGCTGATACCGGCAATAAAGCCTACCTGATAAAGCAGATACCATACTGCACCGCCGGCAAGTGAAAACAGGAATGCACCTACAAGACCTGCGATAACGTTTTCTCTTACGGGTACTGCTGCCGCGTTTTCCTTAACTTTCTTCATAATACTTCTCCTCTTTCCTGCATTTTCCGCAATGCGAATTTTGTATAATTATAAGACATTATACAGAAAAAAACAACCGCAAAGCGGTTGTTTTTTCACATTATCACTTCACTTTTGAAAAACTGTTCCTGAAAGTGAACGATTTTTTCGATTTCCTCTTTTGTAAAGAGTATGCCCTCAGGCGCTGCCACCCATTTTTCCTCCACATCGTCGAATCGTCGGATAACAGCTATTATCCTGCCTGTGAATTTCTCCAAAGGCACGTCAACACCGAGAATGTAAACATCCTGTTCTTCTCCGTCAGGGGCTATGACTCCTTCTACATAGCCGTAATTCACGGGATAATACATATCAGGATGCTCGGGGTGGTACGATCCGAGAGGTCTGTCTATGGTAACTTCGACTGTTCTTCCAATCATCTGTGTCTCCCGCTTTCCTTCCACTTTTTTCGGTAAAGCTCCTCTGTTGCAAAGGAAAGCTTTGTCACTACATTTTTCTTGTTCTTGGGATAGCAGAAGAAGGAGTCGTTGGAAATGGAGATTTCCACGCAGTCCTCGGGCTTTAAATAGCAGTAATCATATTCTACGTGCAGTCCGTTCTGTCCGCCGGGAAGACGCTGTGCGCGGTATTTCTGTCCTCTATAGAATCCCTCGATGACAAAGCCGTTTTCGCTGTCGTGGGAAAGGGTTCCGTCTCCCAAGTGGACAAAATTCATTGCTCGCGGCTGAGAATAGATATCTACCTCATCAAAGAAGCTGTACTCGCCGTTTTCTATCTGTTTGCGCACCTGTTCGCGCTCCCATTCGAACCAGTCGGGAATGTGAGAGAATTCTGTCTCACCCTCATTTGCCTGCAGTTCGCCTGTTTCAAGCTGTGTCCAGCGCTTTCCGCATTCTGTGCAGAATATCTCTGCGCCCTTTGAATCCATCTTTGATTCAGTCATACAATGAGGGCACTGATAAAGCACTTTGTGAAGTCCCTCTGCACGGAAATCCTCGGTTATTCTTATGCCGTTTTCCTTTTGATAACGGTACTCGTCGTACTCCATAGCACTTCTGACAGCGTCATTTATCTCATCAACGCTCATTTGCTCAACCTGCTCTTTGGAGAGTATCTGAGTCATTTTCGAATACAAAGGCGCCTTTCTCTTTCTGCGGAAATTCCAGAAGGGAGAGTGCAGATAGTTACCGTGATGGACTATTACCACCACAGGCACTTTGTTCATCTTTATAAGTTTACCGAGAGAATCGGGCAGATAGGCTCTTGTGCCGATGGGAGAATATCTCGCCTCGGGATACATACACATAATATCTCCCTTTTTCAGTACGTGGCGAATGTTTTTTATCAGGGCAAGATCGTTTGTAAATTTACGGGTGCAGATGCTTCCGATAAGCTCCATCAGCCAGGGACGACGGTAATATCCGTCAAGATTTACAACATTATTTACCCTATGCGGGAACGTAAGCTGAGATGCAAGCAGAAAATCTATAAAATACATATGATTGCTCAAAAGAATATACGGAGGCTTCAGGCCTTTCATATTTATCTTTTCAAGCTTGTGTTTCTTTCCTATAAGTCCGAATTTTGAGAGTATCCATATGAGCCAAACTATAATGATCGGCTGTCTTATAGGCTTTTTGCCTGTGTTGTAGCGCTTTTTGTTTTTGTAATTTACTTCTATGTTTATTTCCTGTTTTTTGTTTTCGCTCATAAATAAAACCCCTTGCGGATCAGTATCTAAATGATTATACGTTATTACGACACCGATATACAAGGGGGTTCTTAATCTTTTTTAATTTAAGGAGTATAAAGGAGTATATATGTTCGTTTCTTTGCTAACAAAGAAACGAACCAAAGAAATTACTAAAGGGAAAAGGGGGGCGATCCCCCTCTCCCTTTAGTATCCCTCTCCCTAAACGACCAAAGAGGGTTGTCCCTCTTTGGATTCTCCCAATCGGCTCGGCAAAATTACATATACAGCGTTTTTCCGCAGAAGCAAGCTGCTTTGTCCGAAAATAATGCAGATGTGGTGAGGGGTGTATTGCAGTTTTTCCCAGACAAAAAAGCACCCACTGCCTTTCGGCAGTGGGTGCTGAACATATCAAAAGTTAAATTACTTAACCTCGACAGTTGCGCCAGCTTCCTTAAGCTGTGCTGCGAGAGCCTCTGCATCTTCCTTGGAGAGACCTTCCTTAACAGTCTTGGGAGCGCCTTCAACGAACTCCTTGGACTCCTTAAGGCCAAGACCGGTGATACCACGGATAACCTTG
>JAZUPB010000025.1:0-76091 GCA_045604965.1 Acutalibacteraceae bacterium | reverse complement strand
GGGTATAATATCGCCATAGGGATTTTGTGATGACTGCTCTGCATCTGCGCCAACAGATGATTCGGGAGCGGTCATTTCTGTTTTTAAATCATTTTCTTTCATTTGCTCATCCTTTCTTATGCGTTGACTGTTCCGCTGTTTCGGTTGATCCAGCCGATAAAGTTTTCCTTGCTCACCATCATGCGCTTGCCGATTCTGAGAGTGGGAAAATCCTTCGAGCGAAGCAGTTCATACGCTCCGGCTCGAGAGAGACCGAGTGCGCTCGCAATATGCTCGGCATTGAGTATAATGGGGAGCTGGTCGTAAGTGGTCGCTGTGCTGTTCTTCAATCTATCACCTCCATTCCTTTTTTTGATTGGGCTCTATGGTTTGCAATCACCTCCATCCGCCTTATTGGCCCTTCTACTATGTAAGATTTTATTCGGGGATATTGACAGCCGTTTTTACCAATAATTCTATGAACAAAGTGTAAATTTTGATTTTTGGCTTAATGACAGCGTTTCTCTGGCGCATAAATTAGGCGGCACAAGCATTTTCAACTGGTAATTTTGAGTTTTCTATGCTATAATACATATGAATCAACTTACGATATGATGTGATGATATGGAATACTATGACACCGGAATGCATTCGCAGATAATCAATTTTGCAAAAGACACTGTATCATGCAGTGGCAATAATGCCTACAAAGCTTTGCTTGTGTACGGAACAAAAGGTATCGGCAAGACCCTGTCGGCGATGGATTTCTGCGCAAAGCGAAAATCAACGCTCTATTTTTCTTTCAGGCACATTGATGCGGCATTGGCACCGCTTATGTTCTCGCTTGACTGCGACGCAATAGACACCTGTGACAAATGGGCGGATTTCTTTGCACATCTGGAAATGATCGCTCGCAGGCGAACAACTATCGTGATATTCGATGATGTGGATCGCCGCAATGACAAAGACGAATTTATCTCAGAGCTTGATAAATTTCTGCAAAACAAAAAGCACAACTGCGTCGTTGTGCTTCTGTGCCGCAAAGATATTCAGTTGCCTTTCAAGGTGATGAAATATGAGATGCCGCTGTTTACGCCGTGGGATCTGAACAGAATCTTTCCCGGCAGAAATCGTATTGAGCTTATGCGAATATATACGGTAACTGCGGGTATTCCTGCAATTGTTGCCGCTTACAACGGCGAGCAGAGCTTTGAAGATAACCTGAGAGCCTTCTTCGCCCCCGATTCTGTCTTTTACAGATGGACAGCAGAGTATATGTCTGAGGAGTTTCGTTCTCCCGAAAGCTACAACACCCTGCTTTTCGGTATGTCCATGGGCGAGACAAGAATTGTGCAGCTTTCAGAGATGTCAGGCTTTCCGAATAACAAGTGCGACAAATACATAAAGGCTCTTGATGCCGCAGGACTTATAGAAAAGAGCGTGGAGCCGGACGAATCGGGCACTATGCGTACCAATTACCGACCGAAGAACGCATATCTCGAGCTGTGGTACCGATATATATTCCCGAATCAGACAGTGCTGTTCAATGAGCCTGCGGAAACTTTGATAAAGGATATAGTCCAGAAGGTTGACTATTACTATCTGCCGCAGGAGTTCAGGCGTGCCTGCGTGCGCTGGCTTGAGAATAAGGGTCAATTCAGATATTATGAAACGCTTCATTTTGACAATGTGGATAGGCAGAACATAACCATTGATACCTATCGTTTTGATTTTATGATCAGAGGCAAGGATAAGCGATATTTTATCAAGATATGGGATCGAATAGACCAGACCTTTGACAAGACAGCTTTTGTGGAGTTTGAGGAAGCGGCACTGACCATCAGTCCACACTATAATAATGAATATCTGATTTTCTCCATCAGGCGATTCAGTGATTACTGCTGGAAGCAGGTCAGGCCCTACGAAAATGTTAAGCTAATTCAAAGCGAAATGCTGAAGTATTAGAAAGGATGTGGAACTATGGCAAAGAGAAGAGCCAACGGAGAGGGTAGTGTACAGCACCGCAAGGACGGACGCTGGTCGGTCACGCTTGTTGTAGGCTATAAGCCTGACGGCAAACCCGAACGCAAGACGGTATACGGCAAAACTCAAAAGGAAGCCCTCGAAGCAGCAAGTGCGCTGCGAGATCAGCTTGAGCGAGGCGTAAAGATAGACAAACGGCTGTCATTCTGCGATTGGGCTGATAAATGGTATGAGGATTACAAAGGCTCGGTCAGAGAATCCACATACGAAAACTACGAATACACTCTGCGCCTGTGCAAGCGACTGTTTGAACGCAGAAAGCTCAACTCAATAAAGGCTATGGACATCGAAGCGGCTCTCAAGCAGCTTATTGACGAGGATTACAGCAGATCGCAGATAAGCAAGGTCAAGGCTATGCTCAATCAGATATTCCGCAAGGCAGAAGCCAACGGACTTATTGAGCGCAATCCTGTTCAGCTAACAGAAAAGACCCGTATACCAAAAAAGCCGACCGCAAAGGATAGCTTTACGATCGACGAGATTGCTATTCTGTTTCGTGAACTGCCCGACAACGCCACCGGACACGCTATCAGACTGTGCCTGACCTGCGGTATGCGTCCGCAGGAGTTGCTGGGACTCGAAAAGGAGCATATCGAGCCGGACGGGAGTGTTATCCATATCCGCCAGGCGGTGCAGAATGTGGGAGGCAAGACGGTTGTTGGCGACACAAAGAGCGTATCCGGCATAAGAGATATACCTGTTCCGACCTACGGCAGAGCGAGCGCTGTGTTTCTCCGTGAGCAGGCAGAAGGGTTCGTTATGCCCAGCACACTCGGCGGACCGATGAACTCAAGCACATGGCGCAAGCATTACAAGGCTGTGCTCGAAAAGATAGAAGGTGTGCGTTTTCTGCCTCCGCACTGCTGCAGACATACTTATATTACAATGCTGCACGCATCGGGCGTTGATTTCAACACCATACAGACCCTTGCCGGTCAGACCGACGATGATGCCACCAGAGGATATATGCACATTAAAAACGAGGTCACAGCCCGTGCGGTGGGGTTGCTGGAGCAGACGCTGTCGGCGGGACTTGATGAAAATAATTCCAATGAATGACAGCCAGTCCGAGCTGGTGACAGAGTAATTACAGTCAAAAACTACAGTCAAAACCAAAATATACCCTTTGTGAAGGCAAAAGAAAAATGGCTTAATCGTGATGATTAAGCCATTTTTGCTGGTCCGAGTGACAGGAGTCGAACCTGCGGCCTCTTGAACCCCATTCAAGCGCGCTACCAAACTGCGCTACACCCGGATTTGATTTTTGTGGCTCTATCACAAGTGGGGTTTGCTCTGTGATTTCCTTGCCACTCTTAGTATTATATATATTCTTTGCTATTTGTCAAGAGCATAAGCAAAAATTTCTTAATTAAATATATTTTTATTGCATTACAGAAGCTTTTGTCAAAATCCCCCTGCTTGTTCACGCAATTTAACTAATACAAATTATCACTTGACATTCACTAAATACTCATATAAGATTAAGTTAGAGTTTTCTCAACTTTTATTTTGAAAGGAAGTTATTCTAATGGCAAAAAAGATTTCAGTTATTCTCGCAGTTGTTATGCTTATTATCTGCATTTTTGCAGGCTGCAGCAGTGTCGATGTTAAGACCGCTATCGTCGGTACCTGGAGCGGTATGGAGGACGACACCGCAGTTGTTTATGTTTTCAATGCAGACGGTACCGGTACTGCTGAAGCACAGGACATGGTTATGGATATGACCTATTCCATTAAGGGTGCTAAAATCACCATCACTCTTGACACCACCGGCACCGTTGAGGATATGCTCGGCATGTCCATCGATGAACTTCTCGCCGGCGGACTTGTTACTCAGGAGCAGGTTGATGAACTTATCATAACCGACACCGTCAGCTTTAAGATCAAAGGCGACACACTTACTCTTGGCGGCTACACTTACAATAAGGTCAACTAATTTATAAACTTAAAACAGGCCCTTTGCTGATTTGCAGAGGGCTTGTTTTTTACTCTATTTTTCTTTCGCTACGGCCTCACATTTTTCTTGACGTTATAGAAAATTTTATATAAAATCATTTCATAAGACTTGTTTTGAAAAGGAGTTTTACTATGACTAAAAAAATAATTTCTGTTCTCTTTGCCGCACTTATTCTTGTCTGCGTGTTTTCTGCCTGTGCTGACAACACAGGAAGTGGCAACGAAGCAAACGAACACTCCAGATTTCTCGGCAAATGGACAGGTGTTGACGAAGGATTCGATGTTATTTATGTATTTGAGGCTGACGGCAAAGGCTACTCTGAGGCATTAGGTCTGAATCTTCCTGTCACTTATGAAGTTGACGGTGACAACATTACAATTACTACAGATTCAACATCCACTATGGAAGAACTGATGGGAATGAGCGTAGACGAACTTCTTGCTCAGGGTCTGCTTGAGGATGTTAACGATCTTATAACTGTTCAGACTGGCACTCTTGATGGTGAAACTCTCATTATCGACGGCACTGAATACACCAAATCCGCTGAATAATCGCAAATGTCAAAAATGGGGATGCATTTATGCATCCCCATTTTTATTTATCAAAGATAAGGCTTGAGCATCTCATCCTCAAAGGTGGTAATATTCCATATCTCTGTGAGAGTTACGCTTTCATTTTTTCCTATTTTCTTCATCGGGCAAAGGCTCTCTGCCTCAAGCATAAAACCGTCTACATAGGTTTCGATGCTGCATCCGAAGTCAGGATAGAGAGCATCTGCTTCATATACAGCCTTCTTCACAAAGACTTCGCCTTTGGTTGCATATGCCATCCAGCCTGCGGTACTGTTTATTCCGCACTTGAATCCGCCTTTTATTTCGTCTATATGCTGAAGCTTATAGCAATTTTTGCCGAAGGAGAATCTCTTGTCGTTCATATCGCAATACGGCCAGAATGCGATCATTTTATCGGGCAAAGGACAAAGGCTCATATCCTGATTCATAGGACAGATAGCAAGTCCGCCCTTACGCATCTGAGTTATACCCCATGCACCTGCTGTACGAACCTCATCACGAAGGTTCTTTATATCCATCTTTACAACTACTTCAGGACCGCTGTCAGCCAAAGTAACAGTCATTGTAAACTGCCAGTCAGTGACAGGCTGCGGGTTTGCAGTAAATATTACGCTGTTTCGGTTCTGTTCCCACGCAACAGGCTCATTATCGGGATAGTAGCTAAGCGGCATACTCTCAGGAGTTGCCCACATTCTGTGACCGCCCCAAAGCTCGTATGCCGGCTTTCCAAAGGTCTCCATAATAGAAGGCTCTGTTACCACGTTCTTTCCGTCGAGGTCGTTGAAGAAAAGATTTTCTCCATCTATCTTACGATAGGAAATAATACGGGGGCCAACATCTACGGTAACAAGTAATTCTGCGCTCTCATTTGCAATGCGGACACACTTTCCAAAGCGCAGATAATCGACTGCACTTACGGTAACTGCCATTTTTGCCACTCTCCTTAATATACCTTTGTATTTTTCATTATTTCTGTTGCCTTCTGCATATCTGAAAGATACGGAAGCTGTGATTCTACCACTGCACATCCGCAGGCAGCAGCACATACAGCACATTCACGTGAGGTCATACCGTTGAGATATGCATATATATACCCTGCAAGTGCAGTGTCCCCCGCTCCTACAGTATTTACCTCTGTAGTTTTCGGCGGTACTGCGTGGACCGTTTCTTCCCTGTCAATAAGATAAAGTCCTTTATCTCCAAGGGTGAGAAGTATACGTTCTATACCGTCTGAAATAAGTTTTCTGCATTCGGAAAGCATTTCGTCGACGCCTTCAATGGGATGACCGACTATGATCTCAATTTCGTGCTCATTGGGCTTTATCAGCCAAGGGCGCAGAGATACAAGACGCTCTGCAGAGATAGCTTCACTGTCAATAACGACCTTGTATCCGCATTCAGACGCATAGGAAATCAGGCTGTCCACCTGATCTTCCCCTATTCCCTCCGGGACA
Organism: Acutalibacteraceae bacterium; assembly: GCA_045604965.1. Lineage (GTDB taxonomy): Bacteria > Bacillota > Clostridia > Oscillospirales > Acutalibacteraceae > JAISGQ01. Next base: position 70,086 of record JAZUPB010000025.1, on the reverse strand, counting down.
CTGCCGGAAAAGACGATGATATCATTATCTTCCCATATATCGCGAATGAGCTCCTTCATACGCTCCACCGCATCCGGATCGGCAGTATGCCCTGCACGGTTTATTTTTATTGTATTTCCTTCGGATAAAAGCGTAAGATTTTCTCTTACTTCTCCGTCTGTAATTACAAATCTGCAGTGGATCCCTTTTTCGTCAAGAGGTCTGCGAAAGGCTTCAAGACTGTCGCGTCCCACAATCGCTGCCGCGATATTGGGAAATTCCATTACAGAAAGACTTTCCGATATATTGATTCCCTTTCCTGCTGATATTCTGCTTTCAGATATCGGCCGGTTTATCCTGTCTGTATGAACGCCGTCAAGAACGAGCGTCGTATCAAACGCAGGGTTCAGGGTTATTGTTACTACTTTGCTCATATCAGCTTCTGTGCCACTTTACGCCCTGAGGTGTATCTTCAAGAATTATGCCCTGAGCCTTAAGCTCATCGCGGATACGGTCAGCCTCAGCGAAATTCTTTGCCTTTCTTGCTGCCTGTCTCTGCTCGATAAGTGCCTCGATCTCAGCGTCCACATCATCCTCTGCCTCGCGGTTGTAAAGCAGGCCGAATACTTCTGTAAGCTCGTTAAACAGTGCCAGAGCGTATTCTGCCAGCTCCTTGGAGGGGTTGGTGGATGTTGATACGTATGTGTTGATATCACGAGCAAGATCAAAAATAGCGGACAGTGCATCTGCGGTGTTGAAATCATCGTCCAGAGCCTGCTCAAAGTGTGTTCTGTGAGCTGCCAGCTTTGCCTTTATATCCTCTTCTCCGTCCTTTGCGCCGCTTTCAGCCTTGGATACAACGAACTCAAGGTTTGAAAGGCAGGTGTAAAGACGAGCGAGAGCCGCCTTATTCTGCTCAATAACGTCAAATGAATAGTTGATGGGGCTTCTGTAATGGCTTGCAAGCATCATCATTCTGATGGGCTCATAACCGAACTTCTCCGCAACATCGCGGACGGTAAAGAAGTTGCCCAGAGACTTGCTCATTTTCTCGTTGTTTACGGTAATAAATCCGTTGTGCATCCAGTAACGTGCGAAAGGTACGCCGTTGGCGCACTCAGACTGGGCTATCTCATTCTCGTGATGGGGGAAGATAAGATCCTGTCCGCCTGCATGTATATCAAGAGTCTCGCCAAGATATCTGCGGCACATTGCAGAGCATTCGATATGCCAGCCGGGTCTTCCCATTCCCCAGGGGCTTTCCCATGCAGGCTCACCGGGTTTTGCACCCTTCCAGACTGCAAAGTCTGCAGGAGAACGCTTCACATCGTCAAGAGCCACACGCTCACTTGCACCGTCAAGAAGTGCATCAAGAGTCATCTTCGAAAGCTTTCCGTATTCGGGGAATGTCTCTGTTGCAAAGTAAACGTCACTTCCAGACTGATAAGCGTGACCGCGCTCAACAAGAGCTTCGATTATACTGATGATCTCATCGATATTTTCTGTTGCTTTGGGGTGAATAGTGGCTTTCTTTACGCCAAGTCCCTGTGCATCCTTCCAGAATTCGTCGATATAACGTTCTGACACAGTCATAAAATCTGTGCCCTCTTCGTTTGCCTTGTTGATGATCTTGTCGTCAACATCTGTAAAATTCTGTGCAAAGGTAACTTCATAGCCTTTCCATTCAAGGAAACGGCGGAATGCATCAAAAACGATAAGAGGACGTGCGTTGCCTATGTGAATAAGATTATACACTGTAGGACCGCAGGCATACATTTTTACCTTGCCCTCTTCGATAGGCACGAATTCATCCTTGCTTCTTGTAAGGGTATTATATATTTTCATAATATTTCCACTCTCTTCTTAAAATTTCTCTTTTGCTTTTCGTGATATTTCATATTATTGCAATATATTTCAACATCGTTCCGAAAAGAGCAGGATTATTATCTCGTGAATATTCATATTGCTCACATCCGTAAGTGCGTAATTACTTTGAGCCCTCAAGCTCCTTTATGCGCTGCTCAAGCTGCTCAAGTTCAACACGCATTCTGCAGAATTCCTGAGATACAGGGTCTGCATAATGTATCTGGTCAAGATCGCTGCTGTTAATTTTCTTACCGCCGATACGAACCACTCTTGCGGGAACACCGACAGCAGTAGCCTCGGCAGGCACTGCACTGAGCACCACTGCTCCGGCTGCGATTCGCGCATTGTCCCCCACAGTAAATGGTCCGAGGACCTTTGCGCCTGCACCGATAAGCACGTTATTTCCAATCGTCGGGTGGCGCTTGCCCTTATCCTTACCTGTACCGCCAAGGGTCACGCCCTGATAAATGGTGCAGTTATCCCCTACCTCGGCAGTTTCTCCGATAACTACGCCGTAACCGTGATCGATAAGCACTGCACGGCCAATCTTTGCACCGGGGTGTATCTCTATTCCCGTCTTAAGCTTGGCTCGCTCGCTTATAAGACGTGCAATAAAGCGCATTTTTCTCTTGTAGAACCAGGCTGCTCGGCGGTGTGCCATAACTGCCTTGTATCCGGGATAAAGGGAGCGCACTTCAAATCGGCTGCGTGCCGCCGGGTCTCGCTGCATTATCGCATCGATCAGTTCTTTTCTGTAAGAGGGCATATATCATTCTCCGACTCAGATGTATTTGTATGTCACAGCCATAATGTTTGTAACTGCGTTATAAAGTGACTGTGCATTGAGAACTGCAGCATAGCTTGTATAAATGTCCTGCTTGCACTCATCGCTGAGATTATCTGCGTTTTCGTTGAAATTATCTTCTATGCCGTTCTTTCTGCACATCATTTCAACAAGCATAGAACGCATTACTGTAACAATATCATTGGCACGGAAGAAAGCTCCTGCGTCAATGCTTGCCTTTGCCTTTATTGCAAGGGCCGCCATATCCTGCCACATCTTGTGGGGATCATATTCTTCCTTGACGGGCTCTTCCACTGCTGCGAAAACTATTTCGGGCTCGGGCTCAGGCTCGGGTTCAGGTTCAGGCTGAGGTTCAGGTTCAGGCTGAGGCTCAGGCTGAGGTTCAGGTTCGGGCTCAGGCTGAGGCTCAGGCTCAAATTCTGTGACAGGGGCAGGCTGCTCTTCCACTGCCTCTTCTACATCGTCAAAGTCATCGTCAAAATCGTCCTCAAATTCGTCAACAAAATCTGAAGTGTTCTTCTTTTCATCTTCCATAAGTCTCTGAAATTTTCTGTTGTTGAATGCCATTATCATTTACCTCCGTTTTATTTTGCGTCACGAAGCAGATCGCGGCACTGATAAAGATATGTAGCGCCCGAAATGACCGTGATAAGTGCGGAAAGCCAGGTGACAACTATTATTACTATACTTGCGACAAGATTTATAGTGCTGAGTATCTCTGCTGAAATACCGATCATCTGAATAACTTCCAGTGCAAACATTATTACAAACACCGTTACAATGGAAGCTATCTGTATAACAGTTTTGAGTTTGCCCCAGATATTGGCTGCTATTACAATACCGCGCTCTGCGTATATCATACGTGCGCTGGTAACAAGAAATTCTCTTGCAAGAATGATTATTACCACCCAGGGTGAACAGGCAACTCCAAGCTCAGGAGTCGGAAGTGCAACAGTTATAAAGCACACAAATGCCGATATTACAAGCAGTTTATCCGCAATGGGGTCCATAAGCTTGCCAAAGTCTGTTACCAGTCCGCGCTTTCTTGCTATGTTTCCGTCCAAAGCATCGGTAATTGATGCAATACCGAATATAATTCCTGCAGCAAGCCAGTGGAAGGGGAATTCAACAAGTATCAGAACCACTACCACCGGAACAAGTATCATTCTTAATAATGTAAGTTTATTGGGAAGATTCATTTTGCGTCTCCTTTGATGCTATATCATTTCGCCTATAAGATCACAGTCCATATTGTCCGTAATCCTTACTGTTACCATATCACCGACGGTAAGTTTTCTTCCTCCTGTAGTGAAGAAAATTTTTCCGTCTATGTCCGGGGCATCAGCAGCGCTTCTGCCAAAACAGCATTCAGCCAATCGGTCAAAACCCTCTGTGATAACTGCTATCTCTTTGCCCTGCATTTTTTCTACCCATTCGTCCACTACTCTCGACTGCTCATTCATTATGATATCGTAGCGGCGCTGTGCTTCGGTTTCGCTCACCCTGTCAGGGAAATCATATGCAGGTGTGTCCTCTTCAGCAGACCAGATAAAGCATCCGAGACGCTCAAATTTTGCGCTTCTGACAAATTCTGCCAGTTCCATAAACTGCTTTCTTGTTTCACCGGGGAACCCCACCATCATTGTGGTTCGAAGGGTTATTCCCGGAACTTTTTCACGTATATGTTCTATAAGCGAAAGCAGAGACTTTGCATCTCCCCTACGGTTCATTGCCTTGAGCACGTCGCCGTTGGCGTGCTGCATCGGGATATCCATATACTTGCAGATTTTTGGCTGTGATGCCATAACATCAAGCAGTTCATCTGTCACTCTGTCGGGATAGCAGTACAGCAAACGTATCCACTCTACTCCATCTATTTCGCAAAGCTTATTGAGAAGCTCGGGAAGTGCAGCTTTTCCGTAAAGGTCTTCGCCGTAACGTGTAGTATCCTGAGCTACAATAACAAGCTCCTTTATACCGTCGCGCGCCAAACTTTCAGCCTCTTCTATGATGCTTTCCATAGTCCTGCTTCTCATTCTGCCTCTGATAAGGGGTATTGCGCAGTATGTACAGCAGTTGTCACAGCCGTCTGCTATTTTAAGATATGCATAATAAGGAAGATTTGTCAGTACTCGCTTTCCTTCGAGAGGCATTTCATCCTTTTCTCCGAAAAGAGCCACTCTTTCACCTGCCAGAACTCTTTCCACAGCCTCGCAGATCCTGTCGTTTGCGCCGATACCTACCACACCGTCGAGCTCCGGTATCTCTTCCAGCACATCATTTCTGTATCGTTCGGCAAGACAGCCTGTTGCGATAACACCCTTGATCTTTCCTTCTGCCTTGAGTCTCGATATCTCAAGTATCTCTTCTATTGATTCAGCCTTTGCGCTTTCTATAAAGCCGCAGGTGTTTATTATAGCAATATCGCCCATTGCGGCATCTTCTACCAGCTTGTATCCGCCCTGGCGAAGCTTTTCAAGCATTATTTCAGCGTCAACCTGATTTTTGGGACATCCAAGGCTGACCATACCTACTTTGTATATCAATTGCAGCACTCCTATTTATAACGTGTACAGATTAAGTATATCATATTACTTTTGTGATTTAAATAGCAAAGTGTAAAAATTATTGTCCACGTAAAGAAAAAGACCGACTTACAGTCGGTCTTTTTCTTTATAAACAATTAGTTTCTTTCGAATACGAGGGGAAGCTCCATACCCATTTCCTCAAATGCACCAAATGCGTCTCCTGCATTTCCTTCGTTGATGGTAAGAACATCACCTTCGATGGTGTAACCGAGATACTCTTCGCACTCTGCAAGGCCTTCCTCGGTCTCTGCAATGTAAAGCTTACCGTCCTCGAACTTGTAGAAGCCCTCAACGTTCTCGATCTGCGAGAAAGCCTCTGCCATAGTCTCTGCGTCCATTTCCTGCTCCATAAGACTCTTGAGATAATCGCTTATTCCCATTCCGTAGGTGGTCGTAAATGCAGCATCTGCAGTCTCACGATCTATGCCCTGATCAGCGAACACACCGTACATCCATTCTACCATAGATTCCATAACATCTTCCACATAGCCCTTTACAGACTCAATGGTAGCGTCCTCATCAACATAGAAAACAAACGACTTGTCTTCAGCAAAATCAAATACAACATAAACATTGATCTTTGTATCTGGAAGCTTTAATTCGCCGCCAACACTGCTGAGCTGAGCAAGTGCACCCTCAAGTTCTTTCTCCATAAGCTCTGTAACATCAACAGAGCAGGTCCATTCGCCTACTGCCTTTGCATTATCGTCCTCAACATTTCCTCCGAGGTTTTCGACAATTTCCTTGGCTGCGCAGCCGGAGAAGCAAATGATCATTGCTGCTGCCAGAAGAACCGCTAAAATCGATCTGAACTTTTTCATTTTTTCATATCCCTTTCTTTTCTTAAGATTGTTATAATCTTACCACAATCTCAATGATTGTCAAGAAAAAGAGGGTGCATTAATGCTCCCTCTTTTTAAATATCAGTTTTTCTCAAATGCAAAGGGGAATTTAATTCCGATCTGCTCAAAATTGCTGAAGAAAGTCTCTCCGCTTGCTCCCTCAATAAGGAACTTGCCATCATCGAAGGAATAAGTGTAGTACTCTGGACCGCCGAGGCTCTGCTTGCTTTCTGCAATATAAAGCTTGCCTTCCTCTACCTTGTAATAGCCTTCTAATGTATCTCCGGAGACTATGTCACCGATAATATTTGACTTAACCATTGCAACATTGAAATCGAGAAGATCGTCCAATGTGACGCCGCCCATATCCTTGAGCTGATCATTGACCTTTTCAAGTCCAATTTCTTCGACGTTGAACTGCTTGTAAAGATCTTCCTTCAGAAGCTCTCTGTGCTTTGCAAGATATGCATCGATAGATTCTTCTGTCTTTTCAGTATCAAAATAGAATTTGCACATATCACCGTCAAATTCAAAGGCAAGATATGCATTTATGTCTGTATCCGAAGGGATAAGCTCCTTGCGCAGATCCATTTCTTCACCTGAGAAAATAGCTTCTGTATATGTTGTAAGATCCAGCGCAGCGATCCATTTTCCTTTGATCATTTCAGCGTCGCTTTTCTTGCCGCAGCTTGCAAAACAAAGGATAACGGACAGCGCGAGTATCATAGCAATAACTGACTTAAACTTTTTCATTCTAAAAGTCCTTTCCTGTCAAATAATTGCTTCTATAATAACACAACAGGCAAAAAAGTCAAGAAAATGGTGTCAATCTACCTCAAACTCTCAATAAGCTTATAGAGCACCGGTTCAAACTTCGCTCCGTACCAGTGATTCTCTTCCTCGGCAGTAGCCTTTATGCACTCAATAGTGTAATCCGCTGCAATTTTTGCCGCTTCGTACGCACTTTTGCCGTTGACAAGAGCTCCTGTAAACGCAGAAGCATAAATATCGCCTGTGCCGTGGCAGCTGTTGGGAAGCATAACGTGCTCGTAATAGAAATACTCGCCCTTTTCCACCACTGCAACGCCGGTCTTTCCCTTTTCGTAGGAAACACCTGTAAGAATAATGTTTTTGCATCCGATTGCTGTCAGCTTTTCTATGATCTCATCAATGTATGCACGGTCATACTCTGTCCTGTAATCCATACCTGTAAGGAAACAGGCTTCGGTAATATTAGGCACAACATAATCAGCCTTGGCGCAGAGACCCTTCATAGCCTCTGCAAAAGCTTCGTCAAAGCCCGGATATAGCTTGCCGTTATCTGCCATTGCAGGGTCAACTACCTTTACGCAGTTTTCTGCCCCGGTGGCTTCGAATATATCTGCAACATAATCTATCTGTTTTGTGCTTCCGAGATAGCCTGTATAGATCGCCTCGAACTTTATTCCTTCCTTTACCCAGTGATCCTTGATTGCGGGCATATCATCTGTAAGATCGCGGAAGGTATAACCCGAAAAGCCTGCAGTGTGTGTGGAAAGAACTGCCGACGGCAGAATACAGGTTTCAAGTCCGCAGGCGGAAAGGATTGGAAGTGCAACGGTCAGTGAGCACTGCCCTACGCAGGAAATGTCCTGAACGGTGAGTATCTTCTTATAAGCCATATTGTTTCACCTCATATCTGAATTGCTCTTAGTATATTCTTTTGTTGGTATTAATCAAATAACCAAAACGAGATGATTTTATATGACCAGTTCAGATATTTTTTCTGCGTTCACGACGTATTCTGTTTATGTGCCGTTCGAAATCTCCCGATGTAAGAAGCTCTGCCAGTACATACTGCTCAAACACGGGAACGGTGCAGGAATAAAACCCAAGCTTTCTTTCAAATTCCGGCAGCATTGATTCGGGAAGCACCATATAACCCACACGCATAGACGGTGCGACAGTCTTTGAGAAAGTATTCATATATATTACTGAACCCTTTTTCGACATAGAAAATACCGTGTCGTCATTTTTTGTTGAAACAGTAAGCTCCGATTCATAGTTGTCCTCAATAATATATCCGTCTCTTTTTTCTGCCCATTTCAGATATTCATATCTCTTTGATGCACCCGCTGTTATGCCGCTGGGATAGCTGTTGAACGGAGTGACGTGAAGCACGGTTGCTTCTGTTCTTTCAAGCTCCGCACTCTTTATTCCGTCACTGCCAAGCTTGAGCATATCGCATTTTGCCCCGTTGGCTGCATAAACCCTGCGTATTTTTTCATAGGACGGACATTCCAGCGCAAATATGCGCTCTGTGCCAAGCAGCTGAACGATAAGGCTGTACAGATATTCTGCTCCCGATCCAATTATTATCTGCTCAGGCCTGCAGATAATGCCGCAGCTTCTTGCAAGATATGAACACAGGGCATTTCGAAGTTCAAAACACCCGTGATTGGGGGATTTGATAAGTATGCTTTCGTTATAATCAAGAAGCACTCTGCGAATAGTTTTCGCCAGAACGGAAAAGGGGAAATTATTATGAGGGTGGTGCATATTCTTGGACTCCGACGGTGCTGTCTGTGCTATTTCCGAGCCTGTCAAAAAATCGTCTCTCTTATATATGACAAAATAGCCTTTTCTCTGCCGCGCTTCTGCATAGCCCTCATCACAGAGGATTGTGTATGTATGCTGTACTGTTATAACGCTTACTCCCGATTCCTCTGCGAGAAGACGCTTTGATGGAAGCCGTGTGCCTGCAGGCAGCACTCCGCTCGCAATATCATTTTTTATCTGTTCGTAGAGCTGAAGATACGCAGGCTTTTTTATTTTTTCATCGATTCGGTATTTCATTTGGTAATATCACTTCTTTCGGTTTCAGGGATTTCGATATTATCAGTTTGATTATATATTTTAACGTATAATATGTAAAGTCATTTATACTCAGGATCTTTATCCAGTTCGAACATCATGCCGTATTTTTCCGAAAGCTCTGCACGCTCATCTTCCGAAAGCTTTTTATTTGCCACGATGCAAAGCTTTTCCCCGTCCAGGCAATTCGTTTCAAACACCACATCCCCCGCCGGGTATAGCATATTAATTTTTTCCTTATATTCTGCTACTTCTTCTTTTGTAAGAGTTCGGGACAACGGCATTTTCATCGTCCTGATGAAGATGCGTGTATTTCTGTCCGGAATCGATCTTCTTCCGTCCACACTCGCATACACATAAGGTATCTTTATTTCATCTGCGGCTTCTTTTGCACGTATCAGGATATTATCGGGCTCAAATTCCCCCAATGCATATCTGCGGTAATAGCTGCTTTCTTCCCCATCATCAGCCTCTGTCACATATGACAGCTTTATATACGCCTCGTCCTCCCCTACTGCATTTTCGTCTATAACATACCACTTTTCTTTTTCCTCAAGCTCTTCTGTCAGTGCAGAAACATCTGTACCGATGGGTACCCCAACACGGTACATCCATTCTCCGGACAAATTCGCAGCTACCACAAGCGCATTCTGACAAAATGTGAAAAGAAGGTTGTTGTAGCCTTTATTCCACGAAGCATAGGGCTTTTTATATATCTGGTTATGATTTTTATATGCATATATCTTATGAGTGGTATATTCATCACAGCACACCGCATATTGATTGGTCCACCTGTGTGAGCTTTTCCAGATATTTATCAATGACTCATTTTTTACAATCATACATTTTGTTTCAGCAGGTGAATCATAGGAAAAGGGCATAACTACAAGCGTGTCCACATCTTCGTCGAGTTTGTATGTCCCCTCATCAGTGGGAGGCTCCATCACCCAGTCACAGGCCGCTATACAGCCTGCTTTGAGCAGGAAGCTGAGAATAACACCCATAATTATTAAAATTATTACTGTTCTCTTTCTTTTTGACATATATTTCCACTCCTTTATCCCAATAGTAACAAAGGAGTTTGAATTGCCAAACAAACCGCCGTTAATTTTTGTAAATCTTTTGTAATCTTTTGATGAACAGGCAACCCGACTCACTGATTGAGCCGGGCTGCTGAATATTTATTTTTTCGGCGGCTTGCGTTTGTAGTTTGCTATCAGCTCGCCAAGTTTTCCGCTCTCAAGATATCCCTGATCTGCGATTATAACCCTCATATCGTGGGCGCGTTCCCACATAGGCTGTGCAGTACTGCGGATATTGCTTACCGCAGTGACCAGTGCAGGCTGTGCAAATTTGCCTCCAAGCCTGTGAGCCATAGTATCTATTTCATAGAGATATTCACTGCTCAGGTTGTCCGCTCTGGCACTTTTGCAGGATATAAAATAGGTTTTCAGTCCGCGCACCGCCATAACGTCTATCTCGTTGGTAGTAGTTGATTCGCCTTTGCCGTCCCAGTCTATGATAACGCTTATGTTTACATCATCGAACAATCCGCAGTCCTTCATTCTGCAATACGTCATAAGTTCCAGCACCGAGCCCTTATCACGCAGTATGGCGCGCATAGTCGGATCCTTATAGCGGAATCTTATATTTTCTCTTGTGCTTTCATAATCTGTTATCAACCCGCCTTCTGCAAGCATTCTAAGCAGTGCAGGAGGGCAGTAATTTCTGTCTATAGGCTTCGGAGTCTTTGTATCAACGCTGAGGTTATCCCCTGTCTCCTCTCTGGCAGAATGGAAAAACAATGTGGTCTTATGCCAGGACGAACGGTATCTTGAGAAAATCTCCCACAACGTGAATGTATCTGCTCTGAGCTCATCGTCTATATCTTTTGCGGATATTCTTCCGTGGCGAACCACTCCCGCTCCTGTCATCGCAATCATATCCTCTATAGTGAAAACAGGAATTTGGATTTTTTCCGCCTCAGGACAGCTGCGCACATCAACAAAGCATTCTCTTTCTTCGTCAAGACGCATTATCGGTATGTCACAGCTTTCCGCAAACATTCCGCAGGCAAGCAATGCCAGATCCACGCCGCCTGACGCATCTATGACACAGTCCTGATATTCCTCTGTGATTTCCGCAAGAGCTTCTATAATGGAGGTACAGTCCTCAACGTCGCATATTTTATATTCGATTTTCGTTTTTACTCCACGCGAAGTGAGAAAATCGCTCAATCTTCGTCTCAGTATTCCGTCCGAAAGCCGCTCGCCGCCCAGTAAAACAAGCGTGTCAGGCTCTGCCGCACAGGCTCCCAACAGGTTAAACACTGTTTCTTCGTCGTATATCTCGATAAGAGTTTTCACGCTGCTTCACCCTTTCTTACCGTGAGGACATACATATATACATCTTCCGCACACTGCACCGCGTCCGATGTGCTTATATGCATTTTTCATATGTTCTGAGCACTTTTTCGCGTCAAACACGCTCTCTCTGACTTCACCCGGTACGTATATACCGCCTTTTATCGCACCTGCAGGGCAGGCCTTTGCACATTCCCCGCAGTTTATGCAGCCGTTTTCCGCAGGCTCAGGATTTTCGGAAATCAGGGGCATATCGGTAAGCACCGTTGCAAGACGTACCCTTGGACCGAATTCCTTGCTTACAAACAGCGCACTTCTGCCTATCCAGCCGAGTCCCGCCGCTGCTGCGGCAGTTTTGTGCTGATATATGCCTGTATATTCATCTTCTTTATTATGGACGCTCTGAGATGCGGCTATAGGAAAATAATCATATCCTTCTCTTCGTATCATCTCACCGCAGAGAAGCGCGCATCTGTCAAGCAGGGCATTGACCGCTCTGTAATGCTGGAAATATGCATAGGTCGGTGCATCCGAAATCTCTGACAGCACCGCATCTGACAATCTGTACATAAGCGTAACTGCGTAAGGGTATTTCCGAAGCTCCTCAGGTATACAGGGCGGCATCGAAAAACCTACTTCGCACAGTCCTTCGTCGATAAGGCGGTCTCTCAGCTTTTCCGTAAAGGTCATTCTATACCCTCCATCACTGCATCGGGACAATCCTTTTCGCAGATATTTATGTATTCCTCAAGACAGAGAGAATATTTTGCCATAAATTCCGCCGCTTCTTTTCCTACATATCGAAGCTCCCAGGGACGCGCCTGCAGTTCGGTTATTTTTTCCTTTGTATCGGGATAACGGAACACAAAACCGTATTTGTGCGCATTTCTTATAATCCATCTGCCCTGGGCAAGAGAAGCAAAATTATCTTGTCTTACGCCTGCCTGAGTGGTAACGTCCACAGTCAGTCCGAGCTGATGCTCGTCAAGTCCGCCTGCCTTGAGAACTTTCCGCAGTTCCGTTGCCGCATCGTCGTGGCTGTTGCCTTCTCCCATAAGAGCATATATTCTCTCATTGTACATATCTGTCTGAGATGCCGCACTGCGCCAGCCCTCAATTGGGATAACACTCATACCCTCCGCAACCATAGCGTTGTGCATTTCAAGATATGCCTCCGCTGCTTCTCTGCGAAGCAGTACGTTGTCTCCGTTGGGAGCACCGATTATATATATAAGATCACTTGGCGACCAGTCTTCATCAAGGGGCGCATCTATTACATACGGATAGCTTTCAACACCAACCAGCTTTTCCGACACTGCCACTACGCTCTCTTCTTCGGAGCAGGCGGCGCAGTTGTCGAATGTGGCTATAAAAAGAGTCAGTATGAGCAATACCAATGCACCGACAACGATCATCCTGAAGAACACCATTCGGTTCTCATAATCGCCGACAGTTTCGTTGATAAAATGTTTGTTTGCCACGTATTTCATTCCTTTCGCATATACATCTTAATTATACACCACATGCTCTTCCTTTGTCAAAACCTGTATCCCCATCAATAATACAACATAATTGTTTTTCTCTTGGTTTTATATAGTTGCAGAGTTTTGTTTATGATTGATCTTTTCTAAGTTTTTGGCTTTATTGCAGACTTTTTGCTCGCTCCAACCAACTGCTGTTATGCTGTGATTTGTAGTTCTGTCACACAAACCTCACAGAAAATTTATACAGTATGTTCATTGATAATGCTTCCTCATTTTGTTAATATCATAATGTCCTCAAATATCTTCAGGAGGTTTTATAATGAACGAGTTTTTTCCCAATATCCCTGTTGTAAAATATGAAGGCAAAGGGTCAAAGAACCCTTTTGCCTTTAAATTCTATAATCCCGATGAGGTTATCGCAGGCAAGACTATGAGAGAACACTGCAAGTTCGCTCTTGCCTGGTGGCACGCACTTACCGCAGGCGGAACAGATATGTTCGGCTCTATTCCCGTGTATGACCGCAGCTTCGGCGGCTCAGATCCTATGGAAATAGCCAAAAACAGAGTATATGCAGGCTTTGAGATAATGAACAAGCTGGGCATCGATTATTTCTGCTTCCACGACCGTGATATTGCCCCCGAGGCTGATACTCTTGCCGAAACAAACGCGCGTCTTGACGAAATAAGCGAAGTTATTGCAGAGCAGATGAAGCTCCACAATAAAAAGAATCTCTGGGGTACTGCCAACTGTTTTGGCAATCCCAGATACACAAACGGCGCAGGCACAAACCCCAACGCAGATGTTTTTGCATTCGCTGCCGCTCAGATAAAGAAGGCAATTGAGCTTACAGTAAAGTTCGGCGGTACAGGCTATGTTTTCTGGGGTGGACGTGAAGGTTATGAGACTCTTCTCAATACTGATATGGGTCTTGAGCTTGAAAATATGGCACGTCTTATGACTCTTGCACGCGATTATGCACGTTCCATCGGCTTTGAAGGTGATTTCTATGTAGAGCCCAAACCTAAGGAGCCAACAAAACACCAGTACGATTTCGACACTGCCACTGTTATAGGCTTCCTTCGTCAGCACGGTCTCGACAAGGATTTCAAGATAAATATTGAGCAGAACCACGCTGTATTGGCAGGTCACACCTTCCAGCACGAGCTTGCAACTGCAAGGATCAACGGTATGTTCGGCTCAATTGATGCAAATCAGGGCGACGATCTTCTCGGCTGGGACACCGATCAGTTCCCCACCAACGTATATGAAGCCACTCTCTGTATGCTTGAGGTGCTTCGTGCCGGCGGATTTACAAACGGCGGTCTCAACTTTGACGCTAAGCTTCGCCGCGGCTCCTGCACATTTGAGGATATTTTCCTCGGCTTTATCGCCGGTATGGATACATACGCTCTCGGTCTGCGCATCGCTGCAAAGATAATCGAGGACGGCAGAATAGACGAATTTGTCGCAGAACGCTATTCAAGCTGGAATGAGGGTATCGGCGCTAAAATACGCGCAGGTGAGGTCACACTTGCCGATCTTGAGACTTACGCACTTGAAAAGGGCGCTGTCTCCACAACCACCGCCCGTCAGGAGCGTCTTGAGTCTATCATCAACGAAATAATGTTTAACCTCTAAAAACAGTAACAGGCTGTATGGAGGTGATCTGATGAAAGATGATCGTATTGTTATTACTCCAAAACATCCCAAGGGTGAAGATGGCTACAAAACCTTTTCCATTCGTATAAAAGATGATACCGTCAATGCATTGGATGAGATTGCATCAAAAACCGGACGTAGCCGCAATGAGCTTATCAGTATGTTCCTAGAATTCGCCATTGAACGCTGTGAGATATCACAATAAAACAGGCTGTGCCGATGGCACAGCCTGTTTTATTATTCCTCTTCGGTTTCTTCAGCCTCTTCAATCTTCCTTTTCTTTCTTCTGTAGGATGCGGCGGAAATACTCAGGGCAGCCATACACAGACCGAATACCACAGCAGCAATAAACACACCCGACGCAATAGAACCTATAAGTTTTCCGGACTTTACATAGGGTACAATAAACCACATAACACCCATCACTGCACCTGCGATAAGACTGTACACCAGATTCGCCTTTGCACTGGGCTCTCTTTTGACTTCCCAGATGTTGTTCTTTGCACATCTGCACACCATATAAACGCACATTATCATAAACACAAGCCATTCACCTGCAAAGGACGGAATATATATATTCATATCTATGCTTTCTATCGCCATCTGCACGAGCATGACCGCGAGCAGTATCCAGTATGCAATCCAGAAGCCGCCGCTGCCTATTTCCAGAAGCTTCTTTTCCTGTCTTTCGTCAATAACTTTCTTAGTCTTCGTCTTCTTCATTTTCATCTTCCTCCCAAAATAATTCATCAAGTGATTTTCCCATTGCCCTGCAGATCTTTCTGCAAAGCCTTATAGATGGGTTGTATTCCCCTTTCTCTATGGCGTTGATCGTCTGACGTGAGACTCCCACCATATCTGCCAGTGCTTTCTGAGTTATGTCCTTTTCTGCCCTGGCAACCTTGAGCGCTATGTTCTTACTCATACGCTCCCTCCTTTCGAGTGTATAGTAACACGTTCTTGACTTGATATCAAGTCTATTTTACAAAATTAATTTAAATTTGACTTTGAGTCGTAAAAATATTACCTATAAAAAATTTCTACGCAGCTACTTGACAAAACAAAGTAGCTGTGTTATATTTCAGTCAAGCTACTTGACAAAACAAAGTAGCCGAAAGGAGTAGTGGCATATGGAAGATACCCAACTGCTCAAAGGTGTTCTGGAAGGATGTATATTGGGGATAATCGCGCAGGGCGAAACCTACGGCTATGAAATACTCAGCCGACTTGAGGAAGCGGGGTTCGATGATCTGGGAGAAGGCACTCTTTATCCTATAATCACCCGTCTCGACAAAAACGGCTTTATCGCCTGCCGAAAAGCCAAATCGCCTCTCGGACCTATCCGAAAGTATTATTCCATCACCGATGAGGGTTCAATCTATCTCGATGCCTTTAAGGCAAGCTACGAGAGAGTGACAAAAAATGCAATGAGGATATTATTTGAAAGGGAAGTATAGGAAAATGGATTTTAACGTAATGGAAACACAGCTCAACGGCGAATACCGCCACGTATTTGCAAAAGCTCAGCTTTATTCGACACTCAAAAGCATATCGGATGATGTTGCTGAGGAAAAAATGCTGGAGCTCTACGATCTTCTTCTCACCGCTCAGACCGACGGAAAGCCTGTAGAAAAACTGGTGGGCAAAAATCAGAACAAATTTATTAAAAACTTCTTCGGTGATTACACCTTTGCCGACAGACTCAAAAATGTTCCTTCTGTTCTTTATCGGTGGGCTTGGGTAATATTTGTAATAGAATGCATCGAAGCAATAGCCGCCGACGACACAATAAAGAACTTTTTCCACATAAAAAGCGATGTTTCCGGCTACGGCATCGGTTTATTAACCGGAACTCTCATATACTTTATCTGCAACGGAATTCTTGCACCGATCCTGCTCAAAAACAAGAAAAATTCCAACTTCACAGGCTGGTATTTTCTTATCCTTGCGATGATAGTTGTGTTTACACTCCTCGGCATCGGCTTTTTCGGCGAAATGAGCATAACCCTCCTTACCCATCCCTTTATTATCTGTTCGGGAATTTATATCCTTGTTTATCTTATCGTCCGCTCGATATGGAGATATAAGAACTATGGCTCTATCCGCAATACAAGAAAGAAGATAGAGCAGGACAGCTATTACAAGAATCTGTACGACAAGGATATGGAAAAAATCTATTTAAAGGGCTGGCAGAGCCGCTATAAGAGACTTTCCAAAAAAGGAAAGGTCACAGAAGAAAACTTTATTGATAAGCTCAAAAAAGAAGAAAAAGCAACTATGACAACTATGACGATTCTTGTCCCCGTTCTCCTTGGCATTGTCGTTGTATTCTCTGTTTTTGATGTATCTCGCGACAGCACCTGGTACGATACACTCTTTTTTGCCGCTCTTGTATGCACTATTGAATATTTCATCGCACGCTGGATAATCCGAAGCGAGAAAAAACAGTCCGCTATGAGAACCGGAATTATCCGCCGCTGCGAAGAATCAGGAAAAACTATGCCCCAATATATAGAAACCAGACTCGATGAATTTGAAAGCTGTGAATAACGTCAAAAATGCTGTGCCGTTTATCCGGCACAGCATTTTTCTTGATTTTTATTTATTATCCTTTTCCTTATTTATTCTGTAGTACTCATCATAAGTTGCTCTTATTGCCTTCAATCGCTTGCTTACCCTCATTGCTATCAATAACATACCTATCTGTAAAAGGAGCAACATTGCAAAAAAGTATACTAACATTAATCCCGATACAATATCCATTTTTAAAAACAATACCGAAGCAGGTGTCTGCAATGCATAGATTATAGATGGAAGTACCATTATTATATCCTGCCGCTCGCTCCATTCCTCTCTCCTCAATGCTTTTGAGGTGATGAGATTTAACACAAAGCATACCGGTAATGAAATTAACATCCACAGCATTGAAGGCTTTGCATTAATATCTCTGTATCCGCCTCCGGCCAATCCAAAAGCGAGCGCAAATACTATTCCGGGAGCGATTATAGCCACCCATAAAGTCAAAATATGATACAGCGCGCGAAGTCCTTTGCCGAGCTGTATGTAATTACCGCACTTACTGCACTTTATTTCCCCTAATCTTATCTCATTATGACACTTTGTACATACCAGCATTTTTCTTTCTCCCTTTCAATATATTCTTCTCACATTATATTTTAAAATTTTATTTTCAGTTGTCAAGTAATTGGCAATTAAATGCATCTTACCTCTCAGAAATCGCAGGTCACCGAAAATCCCTTGCGAAAAAATTCATCAGGGAATACAATGCAGACAGAACCGAAAGGAGTTAATGAAATGACAGCGATTAAGATAAAAGGCCTTACAAAACGCTACGGCGATTTTACCGCAGTGGACAATATTTCCTTTGATGTACAGCAGGGGGATCTGGTCGGGTTTCTCGGCGTAAACGGTGCAGGAAAAACAACAACAATAAATATGCTCTCCACCCTTCTCAAGCCCGATGGAGGCAGCGCGGAGATATGCGGTGAAGTTCTTGGCAAAAATGATGATGCTATCCGCCGCAAGATCGGTATCGTATACCAGCAGAATTGTCTTGACGGTATACTAACCGTTAAGGAAAACCTTCTGTGCCGAGGTATTCTTCACGGCGCCGACAAGGTTCAGGCAAAGCGAAGACTTTCCGAACTGTGCGAAATGCTTTCTATGGGCGATATCCTCAAAAAGCGTTACAGCTCCCTTTCCGGCGGTCAGAAGCGGCGCTGTGAAATCGCCGCCGCACTTATGCACACTCCGGAGCTGCTGTTCCTCGATGAGCCCACAACCGGACTTGACCCTGCAACACGAAAAGAGGTTTGGCAGGCTGTTGAGAGCCTTCGCCGTGACACCGGTATGACCGTATTTCTCACCACACACTATATGGAAGAAGCGGCAAGCGCCAACGAAATAGTCATTATAGAAAGCGGACGTATCTGCGCTCAGGGATCGCCCTTTGAGCTTAAGGAACAATACGCAAGCGATACCGTAAAGCTCTACTGTGATGCCGATCGTCAGTCTGAAGTCAGAGAAATTCTCACAGCAAAAGGACTCCTGCCGAGAGATGAAGAATATGGGCTGAGCTTTGCTGTCAAGAACACAGTAAACGCAATCGAGCCTGTGTATGCACTGCGCGGCGCAATAACCGGCTTCGAGGTAATACAGGGCACGATGGACGATGTTTTCCTCAACGCCTGCGGAAAAGAACTGAAGGGAGAATAACAAAATGAAGCTGCTTGAACTTACAAAGAGGAATATACGAGTTTATCTTCGAGACAAGGGCGCTGTATTCTTCTCACTTCTTTCTATGCTCATAATCATAGCACTTATGATGTTTTTCCTCGGAGATATGTATATTGATGAAACTGTCGATATCGCCGGTGCTCTCCCCGGAAGAAATGCCGACACGGTTGAGAAGGACGCCACTGTCCTCATTCTTCAGTGGATCGCCGCAGGAATTGTCGGAATAAATGCCGTTACAGTTACTATGGCTGTTTACTCCGTTATGATAAAGGACCGCACCGAGGGCAGACTTAACTCCATTTACACCGCCCCCATCAGCCGTTTTGTAATTTCCCTGTCCTACGTGCTTTCTGCGTGGATATGCTCTGTAATTATATGTATGCTGACCTTGGCAATCGCTGAAATTTATTGTATAATGCAGGGTGGTGAGCCCTATTCCGTTATTGCTCACCTAAAGCTTCTGGGTGTTATCGCCCTTAATTCATTTACTTATTCTGCACTTATGTATGTTGTGGCGATGCTTGCAAAAACAGAGGGTGCCTGGAGCGGTCTCGGTACCGTTATCGGTACTCTTGTCGGCTTCCTCGGCGGCATCTATCTGCCTATCGGCAATTTCTCCGAAGGTATAGCCACAGGTATGAAGTGCCTGCCTGTTATATACGGCGCAAAACTTTTCAGAAGCATTATGACTGCCGATGCCGAAGCTGTTGTCTTTGACGGCGCTCCTGCAGAAATAGTAAAGGAATACCGCCTGGCTCTCGGTACCGACCTTGAGTTCCTCGGTCACGAGGTCACTGACCTTACTTCCGCACTTATTCTCCTTGCCTTTGGAGTTCTTTTTATGGCAGCAGGCGCACTCTTAACTCAAAAAGCAAGAAAATCCGACAGATAAAATCGGAGGGATAAATCTTGAAAATCACAATCGAAGCACTGCCCGACGGGCAGGAGGAAGAAATAGTTATTCGAAGCAATTCCGTTGACAGCGAGCTTATGGAGCTGATCTACGCTCTCAAGGCAGGCCGAAACCGACTTACCGCCTACGCCGACGACGGCATCGTCAGACTCGACACCAGAGATGTATTCTATTTTGAATCGGTTGACAACAAGGTCTGTGCCTGCTGCGAAAAGAGTGTCTTCGAAATAAAGCAGAAGCTTTATGAGCTTGAAAGCATATTTGATCACACTGATTTTGTACGCATCTCAAAGGCTATGATTGTCAATGTCAGTAAGATATCCAAGATCATACCGATGTTCAACGGCAGGCTTGAGGCTCTGCTGAAAAACGGTGAGAGGGTCGTTATCTCCCGCCAGTATGTCCCCGAGCTCAAGAAAAAGCTCGGTATTTAGGAGGTCGCACTATGAAATTTTTAAAATCCTTTCTCATCTTTTTCGGCACGATAACCACTGCCATTGTTTTTGTGGTAAATATCAATTTTATGTCTGTTGATCATCCTGATGTGTCAAAGTACATTATGCTTCAGATTCTCCTTGCAGGTTTTGTCACTGCCCTTGCAACCTCCTCATTCTTTGCGCTGGCTGAAAAGCTCGGCAAGCACCTTATCCTATGCACCATCGTTCATTTTATCATATTGTGCGTTATTATGGTGGTCTTCAGCGTTTGGTTCGGGTGGTATGACTTCTGCCTCAAAGGGGTTGTCGATATGGTCATATCGGTAGCAATCGTCTATGTGCTGGTTTTTGTGATAAGCTATATCATTATGAAAAAGGAAGCCGATGATATGAACAAGGCTCTGAAAGAAAGAAATAAGGACAGTGAATAAAAAACAGAAGCACTCCTTCTAGCGGGAGGGGTCTAAAGGAATTATTTGTCCCGCAACAAGAAGAAACGAGCATCCGGCGACATGCCGGATGCTCGTTTGCTTATATACTCATATAAACGCAATGCACTGGTACAGTGCGTATAATTGCGCCCTCATAAAATGATTGGAATTCATTTTTCGTCTGCCCAACAAATTTGTATTACAGATGATTCTGCAGCCAGTGTGTAACGACCGCCTCGTCCCCATCTTCCGTAAAGGGATGGTCGCTGTTTTCCGATAACGTCAGTTCACAGCTGAATCTTTCGGCAAAGCCTTTCACAATCTCCAAAGACTGCAGGGTATCTCTTCCTGCAAATAGAATATGGGTCGGAATATTCCATTCTCGTACGGGATGCTCTTTCACATACTGATAATAATCCCAAGTCATCATATCAATAGGTGTAGCAATCTCTTTTTCCTTTGCAAGGCGTTCTTCCGATATATCAAACCAAATCATCATCTGATGAATCAGATACTCCATATCCAGAATGGGTGATTGGAAAAGACAGTGCTTTATATTGTGTCCACTATAGGTATTCAGGCAGAAGTATGCACCTAAGCTGCATGCATATAGTGATACCTCTTTCCAGTTTGCAAATACATACTTACCTATTATGGCAAGGTCATGTATTCCATTCCATATATCACAACGCACATTTTCATTATGCCGTTCCCCGTGTCCGGGTAAATCAAAGCTGATTGTCTGATAGCCTTTTTGAACAGCAATCTCAGCAATTCCTTCCGCAGCTTCTTTAGAAGACATCTTCCCATGTACACACAGGTATACTCTATCTGCTTTTTCTCCCCACACGAGTGCAGGGATATGGTCGATTTCTATTCTTGTTTTTTTCATTAATTCACCCACGTCTTTGCAGAGGGATTTTCGAGCAACTGACAAATTCATGTTTTCCACTTTCATTCTATCACAGCAGTACACGAAAACGCAAGCCAAGGCTTACGTTTTCGCTATTTGCATGTTGTAAAGCGAAGGATAACTCCATCCTTTTCATCACCCTCGCTGGAGTGCTTCTGTTTTTATTATTTTCCATTCATATCTTTCGTATATTTCCGGTATCCTTCGATTTTTGACTTTGCATTTTTGCACAGATTCATTATCACAATCTGAAGGCAAAGCATAGCTATGGCAAAAAATGCCATTCCCATAAAATCCCTCATAAAAACAAAAGTGCAAACCGATAAAGCAGCAGCAATTATACCCCACATTATAACAGTAATCTTTATAGATATCGAATTACCCTTGCTCCAGGTCTTATTCTCTATTGCATATCCTGCTGTAATATTCAAAATAAAGTTTACAACAGTCATAGCTATGAGCACAAACGCAGCACTGCCAAAAGCAAGTCCCGCAAGCCTCAATGATTCTGCACTGAATTTCGATGATTCGTCGGACATTTTGAGTATTACACTCAGACAGGGCATTATCGCTGCCGTAAACAACTCGCTTACGATAAACAGGCTTTTCAGACCTCTGATGAGTCTGAGCATACTTGTCTTTCCTGCGCCGTGATAAGTCACAATTACGGGCGCCCATGTCAGCGCCTGAATCCAGAAGGTCACATTGTCAGCAACAACTATGCTTCCATAAGGACTGCTCGTTCCGCAGTATGGGCATACAGCTGCGTCATCCCTGAATAACTCATTACAGTTTTTACATCTCATAATATAAACTCCTTCCAATATACTTAAATGTATTTTACATTCAGTAACCCTTTGCGTCAAGACAAAACCAGCAGAGAATAATCTCTGCTGGTTTTTATTATATCTTTTTGTATATTCCTCTGTCTCTGCTGAGATACCCTTCGTCTACAAGCTCTCGGCGCAGAGTGCAGAAATCACCGTGGATCTCTCCGATAATAAGATTGACCTCTTTTTCAGTGTATTCCCTGCTCTCCTCGAAGCCTTTGAGTATCTCCTCGAGAACAACGAGCCTCTTTTTCCTTTTTGACGGGATCTTTATAAGCCTGCCGTTCTCAAAAAAGCTTTCAAGAACCTTCCGACGAAACTGATCGTCTATTATAATTTCATCCATATCAGATTGTCTCAAGGAGCTTTTCGAGCTCATCAAGAGTCTCTGCAAATACCTTCATTGCATTGCCGACAGCCTCAGGCTTGGTGAGATCCACGCCTGCAATCTTGAGCTCCTCAAGGGGATAATCACTGCCGCCGGTGGAAAGGAACTTGAGATAATTGTCAGCATTTCCTGTTGTAAGGATATTGTCTGCAATAGCAACTGCGGAGGAGAATCCTGTTGCATACTGGTAGACATAGAAGCAACGGTAGAAATGAGGAATGTAGGACCACTCGTAATCCACCATTTCAGGAACCTCTGCGCCGTCATAATAGAGACACTCGAGCTCTCTGTACAGCTTGTTGAGAGCCTCGCCGGTCAGCGGGATTCCTGCTTCTGCCATTTCGTGAGCCTTCTTTTCAAACTCTGCAAACAGAGTCTGACGGAATACTGTTGTGCGGAAGCCCTCAAGGAAGTGGTTGAGCAGATATGCCTTCTTCTTGGGATCGGTCTCCTTGTTGAGCATATACTTGGTAAGCAGCACCTCGTTGACTGTGGAAGCTACCTCTGCAACCATAATCTTGTAGTCAGAATTGATGTACTCCTGAGCCTTGGAGGATTTGTAGCTGTGCATTGCGTGACCGAGCTCGTGAGCGATGGTAGATACGTCATCAAAGGTCTCGGTGAAGTTGAGGAGAACATAGGGGTGTACACCGTAGATTCCGCAGGAAAATGCACCTGAGGTCTTGCCCTTGTTCTCGTATACGTCCATCCACTTGTTGTCGTATGCTTCGTCAATGAGCTTTGCGTACTCTTCACCGAGAGGTGCAAGAGCATTCTTGATTATCTCGCGGCTCTCCTCAAAGGTGAACTTCATCTCAACATCATCGACCATCGGAACGTACATATCGTACATATCGATCTTCTCAAGTCCGAGAACTTTCTTTCTCAGCTCGATATACTTTTTCATTGTGGGCAGTGCGTTGTGGACTGCTTCAATGAGGCTGTCATATACAGCAACGGGAACGTTGCTTCCGAATATCGCACTCTCGCAGGCAGAGCCAAAGTTACGGACCTTTGCACCGAAAACAGTGGACTTTATCTCACCTGCATAGTTAGCTGCAATGGTGTTGTTGAACTTCTTGTAAGTGCCGAACATTGCATTGAATGCAGCGTCGCGAACCTCTTTGTTGGGGTTTATTCTGAAAACGCCGAAGTTGCCGCTTGTCAGCTGCACCTCTTCTCCGTTCTCGTCCTTGATCTTGGGAAGTTCCATATCAACGTCGGTAAGAGCATCATAGACGTTGGAGGGAGTGTTTGTAAAGTCGCTCATCATAGCCATAATCTTTTCGGTCTTTGCGTCAAGGGTGTGAGGTCTGGCTCTGGTGATGTCCTCTACCATATGCTTGTAAAGTGCCATATTCTTGTTTGCCATTATCTTGTTGAGCTTCTTTTCGGGGATTGCAAGAATCTCGGGGTTCAGGAAAGCAAGAGAGGATGAAAGCTGAACATAAAGCATCATTGCCTTGCCTTCCATCTCAAGGTGCTTGGGCTCAGATGCATCAGCAGACTTGTGGAGCATTGCATAAATGTATACGAGCTCTGTTCTTCTCATAATCTCTGCAAAGAAGTCAAGAGCTTCCTTCATAACCTTTACGCCGTTGCCAAGCTTGCCTTCATAGGAAGATACCTTCGGAATCTCCTGTGCGATTGCGTTAAGCTCTGCTTCCCAGGCTTCATCACTGGGGAATATGTCGGTAAAATCCCACTGAAAAGCAGCGTCCATATCCTTGCGGTTTTTAAGTTCCATATTTATTGCCTCCAAATATTATTTTTGGTTAGTTTTCAAATTATATTATAACACTTTACACTCCGTATGTCAAACACACGCCCCATTTCACACTGCTTGAAATGAATATTCTGTTATGCTATAATCCACACATACTATTATGCCTTATAAGGGTGATGAAATGAAAATAAAACCGCCTAGTATCCCCGCCGATCTTCCCGTTGTTCCTCTTGAGGAAACTCTTATGGAGGCAGGCGAAACGGAAACTGATCTTCGCGCTCTACGTTTTGAAGGCGACATCGTAGAAGGTCTGGATATAGAAAACATTGAGTTTATCTCCTGCTCTTTCTTTGCCTGCCGCTTCCGCGACTGCAGTTTCCATCGATGCACCTTTGTTGACTGTCTCTTTGAAGGCTGCGACTTTTCGCTTATAAGCCTTTCCGAAAGTGCTCTGCTTAGATGCAGTGTAAGCGGCGGAAAGTTTGTGGGTGCAAGCCTCGACGGCGGACTGCTTATGCAAACTGCTTTTCAGGATGTCAACTGCGAATATATCAATCTTACAGGTGCTACTTTCAAAACCGCCCGTTTCGAAAACTGCAACCTCGGCAATGCAGGTCTTGATTACTGTGAATTCCGCAATATAGAACTGTCTGACTGTATTCTGACAGGCGCAAATCTGTCAAACTCTCCACTTTCAGGTGTGGATATCTCCACCTGTGAGCTCGGCGGACTTACCTTCGCAGGAGGTGAGCTTCGCGGTGCTAAGATAAGTGCTTTTCAGGCAACAGAGCTTGTAAAGCTCCTCGGTGTCGTCCTTGCTGATTACGGCATAGGCACTGAAGATGAAAATGACGATAGCGAAGAGGAACCGCTCCTCTCGTCTGATGAATAAATTTTACGGAGGTATTGTATTATGGCATTGCTCGGAACAGATAATGTATGTCAGGTCGGTATAATCGTTGCTGACATTGAGGCTAAAAAGAAGGAATGGGCTAAGCTTTTGGGTATGGAAGTACCTCCCACCTTCTCCGGCGGAGAATTTGAGGTAACTCAGGTGCACTACAAAGGTGCTCCTGCTCCCGATGCCGCCTGTCTGCTGGCTTTCTTTGATCTTCCCAACGGTCTGCAGATAGAGCTCATACAGCCCAGTGAAGCTCCCTCCGTCTGGCGCGATTTTCTCGATAAGCACGGCGATGGAATACATCACGTTGCATTCCTCGTAAAGGGTCTCGGCGACAAGCTGATGACCTGTATGACAAACGGTATGAGCCTTGAACAGTTCGGTGAATACGGTGATGCTTCCGGACGATATGCTTATATGAACGCTGTTCCTACTCTCGGTACCTTTATCGAACTTCTTGAGGACGGCAGAAAAGAGGACCTCTGATAATGCGAATTCTTCTTATACGTCACGCCGATCCGGACTATTCAATAGATTCTCTGACCGAAAGAGGCTGGCAGGAAGCTCAGCTTCTCTCGGAGCGTCTTATACACGAGGATATTCGTGATTTTTACTGTTCTCCTATGGGCAGGGCAAGGGACACCCTTTCTCTGACTTTGGAAAAGCTGGGCAGAACTGCTGAAATACTGCCCTGGGCAGAAGAGTTTCAGACTAAGGTAAAGCTTCCCGACGAGGAAAGAGTGCGAAACATCCCCTGGGATCTGCCGCCGAGAGTCTGGAGTGAGCAGAAGAGCTTCTTCTCTGTTGACAGCTGGCTCGACAATGATATTATGGGCTCGAACCCCGAGGGGATAACTCCCACTGAGCGTTATGATATGCTGAAAAAAGGTGTGGATGAGCTCCTTCTCAGATACGGTTACCTCAGACAGGGCAATTGCTTTACCGCAGACGGCGACGGAACAAGAGATACTATCGTCCTGATGTGCCATTTCGGCTCCGGCTGTGCAATTTTGTCTTATCTGCTCGGCATTTCGCCCGTACTTCTCTGGCACGGATTTATGGCGCCTCCCTCTTCTGTAACAACCATTTACACCGAGGAAAGAGAAAAGGGCTTTGTAAGCTTCCGCGTCGGCGGTTACGGAGACACATCTCATCTTTATGTTGGCGGTGTAAAACCTGCTTTTGCAGGCCGCTTCTGCGAAAGATACTGCGACGAAGATGAAAGACATTAAAATATAAACTTAAAGAGCCTTTCCAAAGCGGAAAGGCTCTTTCTTCTTTTCTTATCTGCAAGCCGCACTCTTACAGTGCCGCTGCAGGCTTTGTTCTGTTTTTATTTGCAATAATATGCAGAACCAGCATAGCACCTACTATAGCGATACCTATAAGATCGGTAACAAGACCGGGGTAAATGAGAAGCAGACCGCCTGCGGCGCTCATTATTCTCAGGTACCAGCTCATATGACCCATTATGTATCCTTCCAGTGCCGCTGATATTGCAAACATACCAATTACGGAAGTTACTATAATAAGTATAACCTCAGGTACGGTAGTATCAACAAACAGCATCGCCGGGTTGAGCGCAAAGATGTAAGGAACTATAAATGCACCGATTGCCAACTTTGTGGATGTAAATGCTGTCTTCATCGGATTCGCCTGAGCAATAGCTGCTCCTGCATATGCTGCCAGTGCAACAGGGGGTGTCAGATCAGCAACGATGCCGAAGTAGAATACGAAGAAGTGTGCTGCAATGGGGGGAACTCCCATACGAACAAGGATAGGAGCACAGGTTGCTGCCATAATACAATAGTTTGCTGTGGTGGGAACGCCCATACCGAGAACGATACAGCAGAGCATTGTAAGGAACAATGCAACTATGACCTGATCTCCTGCAAGTGTGACAATACCGTTGATAAGCATATTTGCAAGACCTGTCATTGTTATAGTGCCTGCAATAATACCTGCAACACCGCAGGCTGCTGCAACGGTGATCATACCCTGAGCACCGGAAGCCAGTGCCTCAAAGATTCTCTTCGGGGTAATTCTGTTGTCTTTGTTGAAAAGGCCTACGATAATAACCGCAACAATAGCAATAGCTGCTGCATACTGAATGGAACGCTGGCTTGTTGCTACGAGATAAATGAGAATAAACAGAGGCAGAAGCAGATAAGTCTTCTTCAGCATAGGAATTATGCGCGGAAGCTCTTCCTTTGTAAGACCGCGAAGGCCTTCTTTCTTTGCCTCAAGATGTACAGTGATGAAGATGCCAAGGAAATAAAGAACTGCAGGCAGGATAGCACGTACAACTATGTTGCTGTAGGGAACGCCTACATAGTCTGCCATCAGGAATGCCGCTGCGCCCATAATCGGGGGCATTATCTGTCCTCCTGTAGATGCGGAGGCCTCAGCTGCTGCTGCAAATTCGGGCTTATAGCCTGTCTTCTTCATAAGAGGAATGGTGACAGAGCCTGAACCTACTGTATTTGCAACAGATGAGCCTGATGCCATACCCTCAAGGGCACTGGCAACAACTGCAACCTTTGCAGGACCGCCGGAGAAACCGCCGACGACTGCATTTGACATCTGGATAAAGAAATCTCCAATGCCGGACTTCTCAAGGAATGCACCGAAAATTATAAATACGACTATAAACTTCGAGCAAACATTGATAGGCGTGGACATAATTCCTTCCTTGCTGTAGAACAGGTACTGAACAATGTAGTTCACCTTGCCCCATACGCTGGGGTTGGAAAGTCCCCAGATAAGTGCGTACACAACAAAACAGGAAGCAACTATGATGATCGGCCAGCCTACACTTCTTCGGCAGACCTCAACAAGCGACAGTATACCGATGATACCGATAACTATCTGATACCACTCAAAGCGGCTGCCCTGCTGAATGATTGTCAGAGCATTGAATGTATAATACAGGAACGAACCTGTACCGCACACCATAAGCACACAATCGTACCAAGGTATATAATTGACCCTCTGGGTTCCCTTTTTCATCGGATATACCAGATAGCCAAGCAGAATTATAAATGCGACAAAGGATGTAAGACGCCATTCCTCAAGCCAGCTTGCAAACAGCGTGACATACAGGCAGAACAGAGAGAATGCTGCGAGAATGCAGTTTACAACGATTTTGGGCTTGCCTTCCCATACTCGTGTATTTGACTCTCTGTCATATTTTTTCATTACAGCATCGAGATCCATAGGCTCATGAGTCTCCGGTGCTTTCTTTTTGAACAACGCCAACAGGATTCCTCCTTCTTGTAAATTTAATGGCTGCGACGTATTTCGCCGCAGCCATTGGAATTATGACTGGTGCAGATTAGTCAGCGACAACCTCAACGCCCTTTTCCTTGAAGTACTTTGCAGCACCCTTGTGGAAGGGAACGGTGATACCGCTTGTAGCATTCTCGATGCTGAGCTCTGCGCCCTTTGCATTCTCAAGGGTGATTGCCTCGATGTTATTGAAGATCGCAGCGGTGAGCTTGTAAACATCATCCTCAGATGCGGATGCGCTTACGATAAGGGTTGCCTTAACGGTAACGGTATTGACATCAGCGTCCTGACCTTCATAAGTACCTGCGGGAACAGTATAAACAGTGTAGAAGGGGCAGTCATTCATAAGCTTGTCAGCTATTGCGCCGTCGATAGGAACGAGGTATGCATCATTGGTGGTGCAAAGCTCGGTGATAGCAGGTGTGGGAGCGCCTGCAACGATGAATGCTGCGTCGATCTTGCCGTCCTTGAGTGCGTCAGCGCTGTCTGCGAAGGACTGATACTGAGCATTGATATCGTTCTCAGTGAGACCTGCTGCGGTGAGAACGTCAATAGCATTGAAATAAACGCCGGAGCCGGGAGCACCGATGGAAACAGACTTGCCCTTCAGGTCAGCAACAGACTTGATATCGGGATCCATTGTTACAAGCTGTACAGCCTCAGCATAGAGACCTGCAACAGTGCGGAAGGAATCAACCTTACCCTCTGCCTCGAAGGAACGGGTGCCTGCCCAAGCGTAGGACATAACGTCGGACTGTACGGTACCGAGCTGATAGTTGCCTGCGTCGATACCCTGAATGTTAGCCTTGGAACCGTCGGTAGAAACAACAACAACATTAATTCCTGCGTTGTTCTTGATGTACTGACCGAGAACTCCGCCGTATCCGTAGTAAGTGCCGGAAGTACCGCCGGTACCCATTGTCATGGATGTTCCTGCGCTGCAAGCGCAAAGGCCGATCAGCATTGTGAGTGCGAGAATGATTGCCAGAATCTTTTTCATAATGTTTTCTCCTTCTTGTAATTAATAAATTTGAATTCATTATACAATAATATAAAAATTATTACAAGTAAAATTATTCATTTAAAGTGATAAATCCATAAATTTTTTGCATAATTTTTCAAGAAATGGGCACGAAAATTTATAATGATCAAAAGACTCACTTTTGACTGTTTATCTGCTCGCCAAAAACTCTCTGATCTTTTCATATGTGCCTGCCCAGTCATTTTGCGGATTGTCCAAGACAAAACTGTTCAGCTGCAGCTGTGAAAGTATTCTGAGTTCCCGTCTTTGTCGCTCCTCAAGGCAGCTTATATATCCGCTGAAGCCTTCTGCTTTTATGCTTTTTCCGTATTTGCCGTTTATGTGGTAGTCGATAACCCCCTCAAGCCAGCCTTCACGTTCTTTTGATGCCTTTTTAACCGATGCGGCTATATCGTCATTTTTAAGATATATCACAACAGGATTCATTTCTCTGACAGTTTTCAGAATTTCGGATATATATTCCATTGATTCCTTTTCTGTGAAGCTAAACCTCATCATAGTTTCGCACATCGGGTTCTGAAGAAAAACACAATTGAACACATAAACCGTATCCTTATCTGCGTTTTTTACAAAACTGCGCCACTTATCAATCATTACAGGCTTTTCTTTTTCCCAGGGAAGAAAATCGTAAATTTTATTTTTTAATAACCGCTTAAACAGCTCTCCGTCGAACTCCGACAGCGGAACAATATATCCGTTGTCTGTTTTCTCTGATGCCGATTTGATTTTTATCTGTTCTGTCTCGCTGTACTCCGACAACTCATCCTCGCTCAGGCAGGCATTGAACTCATAATCCGCAGGATGATTGCCTGAGCCTTCGTCAACACAGCTTACCGTATGACCTTTTTCTTTTAACAACTCTGCAGCAAAAGCTGAAACAGTGCTTTTCCCCGAACAAGGCATTCCTTCTACTATATATAATCTTTCAGGCATCTTTATCCTCCTTTTAATTCAGATGTGATTTTATTATATTTTTCATCATAAAATCAGTCAACAGACAAAAGAAAAACCCGAGTTTCTTCCGAAACTCGGGTTTTGGTGCGAGTGACGAGACTTGAACTCGTACGTCATGGACACACGCCCCTCAAACGTGCCTGTCTGCCTATTCCAGCACACTCGCGTCAACCAACGAATGGGATTATAGCACGACTATTATCGGGTGTCAAGTCTTTTTATAAATCTTTTTTGCTAATTTTAAATTTTATTTTTTATTCGGCAAAAAGTGCGGTTGAAAGGTATCTGTCTCCTGTGTCAGGCAGCAGCACAACGATATTTTTGCCCTCATTTTCTTCTCTTTGAGCAAGCTTTATCGCCGCCGAAAGAGCTGCCCCGGACGAAATACCGCACAGTATCCCTTCGCTCCTGCCAAGCATTCTTCCTGCTTCATATGCCTCATCTTCTGTTATGGTGATTATTTCGTCATAAACAGTAGTATCCAGAAGCTCGGGAATGAAATTTGCGCCTATTCCCTGCAGTCCGTGAGCACCAGCCTCGCCTTTTGACAGCAAAGGCGATCCTGACGGCTCTACTGCCACCACCTTAACATCGCTCTTCTTTTCTTTTAAGTATCTGCCGATGCCGGTTATCGTTCCGCCTGTTCCAACTCCTGCAACGAAAATATCTACATTTCCGTCGGTGTCATCAAATATTTCCGGTCCTGTGGTCTCATAATGTGCAAGGGCGTTTGCCTTATTTTCAAACTGTCCCGGAATAAAGCTGCCGGGATAAAGTTTTGCCAGCTCCTCTGCCCTTTCTATAGCACCTTTCATTCCTTTTTTGCCGTCGGTCAGCTCAAGCTCTGCACCGTATGCGGTCATAAGCATTCTTCGCTCTGCTGACATTGTATCGGGCATTACAATTATTACCCTGTAGCCTCTTACCGCTCCGATACATGCAAGACCTATGCCTGTATTGCCTGATGTAGGCTCGATTATCACGCTGTCCTTATTTATCAGTCCGCGTTTTTCAGCGTCGTTAAGCATATAAAGAGCTGCTCTGTCCTTGACTGAGCCTGCAGGATTTAGGTATTCAAGCTTTGCAATGATTTTTGCTTTGAGTGAAAGCTTTTTTTCTATGTTTGTCAGCTCCATCATAGGTGTTGAGCCGATAAGCTGTTCTGCCGATGTATATATCATAGATCTCTGTCCTTTCTGTCTGCTTATGTAACTATATTATAATAAATGATGCTTTGTATGTAAATCATAAAAACCAAGAAAACCGAGTGATATCACTCGGTTTTCTTGGTTGTGGATATAAAAATGATAGTAGACGTTATCTGTTTCGGATCTTTTACGGCTGTTTGCCGATGTAAGCAAGTATACCGCCGTCAACATAGAGAATATGTCCGTTGACAAAGTTCGATGCATCGGATGCGAGGAATACTGCAGGACCTACCAGATCATCAGTGGTGCCCCAGCGAGCTGCCGGAGTCTTGCTGATGATAAAGGAGTCAAAGGGGTGACGGGAACCGTCTGCCTGTCTCTCGCGAAGAGGTGCAGTCTGGGGTGTCTCAATATAGCCGGGACCAATGCCGTTGCACTGAATGTTGCTCTCGCCGTATTCGGAGCATATATTTCTAGTGAGCATTTTAAGTCCGCCCTTTGCTGCTGCGTATGCGGAAACGGTCTCTCTGCCAAGCTCACTCATCATAGAGCAGATGTTGATGATCTTGCCGTGACCCTTCTTTATCATAGAGGGGATAACTGCTTTGGACATAATAAAGGGTGCATTGAGGTCTACGTCAATGACCTTTCTGAAATCCTCAGCGCTCATTTCACACATAGGAATTCTCTTTATGATGCCTGCGTTGTTTACGAGAATATCAATAACGCCGACGTTCTTCTCGATCTCTGCGACCATTGCGTTTACTGCTGCCTCGTCGGTTACATCACATACGTAGCCGTGTGCGTTAATGCCCTTTTCCTTGTATGCTGCGATGCCCTTATCAACCAGTTCCTGATTGATATCATTGAAAACTATCTCAGCGCCTGCTTCTGCGAGACCTGCTGCGATGGCAAAGCCGATTCCATAGCTTGCACCTGTGACAAGTGCGATCTTTCCGGAAAGGTCAAACATATTACTCATTGTATTATTCCTCCAATTTATTACATATCAGAGCCCAGAAGCTCTACATAGCACATAATAAAGGGCGCTACACCCTTTGCGTCATTTTCAACGACAGGTTCGGAAACATAGTATTCAAAAGTACCGTCCCGTCGTCTGTTGTTCTCAGGACCAAGACCTGCAACAAGGCAGATGTTTCCAAGGTTAAGTTCGCCGTCAGTTTCTGTAAGATAGTTTTTGCAGATGCTTTCAAATACGCTTTTTCCAAGCTCTGCAAATTTACTGTCCACAACCTCAAGACGTGAAGCCTTCAGGCAGGCATAGGCGATCATAGAAGAGCCACTGGTCTCTGGATAGTTGCCCTCTCTTCGTCCTGCATCGACTATCTGCATAAATATTCCGCTTTCTTCATCCTTGTATTGGCTGACGCCCTCAAGGGCTTCCTTCAGAAGTGACGAAAGATATGCTCTTTCCTCTGAATTCTCTTCAGGGAGATATTCTATTACATCGGCAAGTGCAACAAGATACCAGCCGAGGGAACGAAGCCAGAAGCTCTTTGAACAGCCATCCTCCTTTGCCCAGAAGGCTTCTTTTGAAGCGTCAAAGCCGTGGTAGTAAAGCTTCTTTTCTTCGTCAAACATATAATTTCGAACGTTTTTGAACTGATTGACGATATCGCTGTAATCATTTTTTCCGCTGTAGATCTGATATCGTGTGTTGAACACCTGCGCCATATACAGACCGTCAAGCCACACCTGATTCGGATAAATCAGCTTGTGCCAGAAGCTTCCGTATTTTGTTCTGGGCTGTTTTTCCAGCTGAGAATACAGAAGCTCTATTGCCTTTGCATACTTCTCCTTGCCCGTTTCGCGGTATACATCAAAAAGAACTCTTCCCTCACAGATATTGTCGAGGTTATATGTTTCTATCTCATATCCGCGAAGCGTACCGTCCTCAAAGACGTAATAATCAAGGTAATTCTCTGCGAAGTCAAAGTATTCTCTATCACCTGTCTGCTTCCACAAGGTCAGCAGTGAGGTCATCATACAGCCGTCTATGTAATTCCATTCCAACGCCTTGCCCTGTTTTATCTTTTCGATGTTCCAGAGCGGTCTGTCAGGTGCAGAACCTTTCATAAGTCGGTGGATATATTTGTCGATTACTGCTCTCATAAGGATTTTCACCTCTTTCAGGTTTTGGACTTTGATGTAGGCATAATGCCTGCATTGTTATTTATAAGAAGTTGGGGACTCTGTCCCCAAACTCCTGCAAGGGGCTTTGCTCCTTTGGTATCCTTTATATTTCCTCTAATTCACCGCCGAAAACTTCGATGCGATCGCCCTCGAAACCCTCAATGGTTACATTTTTGAGTGTTACCTTCTTAACGTTTTTGAATCGAAGTCCGGCTTTGCTGTGGGGTTCGATATCACACATCATTGCAGGATAGCCTTCTCCTGCATCGGGCTTGGCGGTAAATGTGACGTTGTCAATTTCAACCGAGCCGATGGGCTGTTCCGGCAATCCGTGGAAATATCCTGCCGCATATTCGTAATTTTCACACTGAATATTACGGAACGTAAAGCTCCCGAGGTACGGAGTATTGTCGTCAACAGGTCTCGGGCCCTTGTCCTGAACGTATTCTGTCTTGCCGTCAGGATCGCAGAAGTAATACATATTTATAACAAGCGGAGAGAGGACGTTGTTCATCTTTATGTTTGAGAATTCCACTCCGTCGATAACAGCGTACTTGCCTCTGCCGCGTCGTGTCTTTATTCTCAGGCCTCTGTCGGTGTGGTCAAAGTAACACTGGCTGACTGTAAGATCCTTGACTCCTCCCGACATTTCACTGCCCAGAACAACTGCACCGTGTGCATACTCCATCAGGCAGTTGCGGATAAGGTGATTGCTTGCAGGGGTCTGATATTTCATACCCATATACATTTTTCCTGCTTTGATGGCTATCGCATCGTCTCCGACAGAGAAGCGGACACCGATGTAATCCACCCCATTGCAGGATTCGGGGTCAGTACCGTCGGTGTTTGGGCTGTCTGCAGGAGCTTCGACTGCCATATCGTAGAAACCGATACCCTTTGAAAAGAAGGGGTGGAAATTCCAGGATGCTGAGTTTCTTCCTGTAATACCGTGAAAATTTATCCCCTCGCACTGATTACAGAAAAAGAGCCTCGGTCTGCCTTCTTTTCTCTCCTTGGGGTTTATCCACCAGCTGGAATTCTGTGCGTTTCCGTCAATAACGCCCTTGCCGACAATGTTGATGCCTTCTGCATAATGGGCACTTACAAAGCTCTGATGGCACGCCATAGGAGTTCCCTCGAAACTGCTGACCTGAACTTCTTTGCCTGTATTAGGGTCGATTATCTCGCCAGGCCAGACAGGATAGTGGCTCGGCTCGGTATCGCCGAGAAGCACTGCACCCTCGCACAGCTCAAAGGTCATATGGCTCTTGAGAACTATGGGGCGGATATAGTATGTACCTGCCGGTACTCTTACTCTGCCGTTATCAGGGCAGGCAAAGATCGCCGTCTGTATAGCGGTTGTATCATCTGTGACACCGTCGCCCTTTGCACCGAAATCGGCGGCGCTGATGCAGGCGCTTTCTGCCTTTGTGCTGACTGTGAGAGCGAAATCTCCGACAGTTACGTTGTATTCTGTTTCAGGCTTGAGGTCAAAAAGAGAAAATACGTTGGTTTTTACGCCTTTCAGCACAACCTCGCCGTTCAGCGCCACATCGTAAGGCTTTGGAGAATAATAGGGAGTTTCATTGTCAAGCTCAAAGCACAGCGAGACAGATGAACGGAATATTTCGTGGAATTTCATAATCAAACTCCTGTTTGTCAAAGTAAACGGCGGCAAGGTTATCCCCGGCCGCCGTATTTATAATCAAGCCGAGTATATCGTAAATCGGTTTATTTTAACTCCGAAGGCTTGAGATTGTCCATATCGTCAAACACCTGGTTTTCGCCGCCCATTGCCCAGATGAATGTATAATTGGAAGTGCCGCAGCCGCAATGGATGGACCAGGAGGGGGAAATTACGGCATCAAAGTTCTGCATCACTATAGGACGTACTTCCTGAGGCTGACCCATAAAGTGCATTACTACGTCGTTTTCGGGAAGTCCGTAGTATGTGTAGACCTCCATACGGCGCTCGTGGGTGTGGCAGGGCATAGAATTCCATACGCTGCCCTTTTCGAGCTTTGTAAGACCCATAAGAAGCTGACAGGTCTCGAGGACGTCCGGATGAATGAACTGATTTATAACTCTCTTGTTGGAGTTCTCCTCACCGCCAAGGGGACGCTTGTTTGCTTTCTCTATGGTGAGAAGTGTGGTCTTGCAGACTTTATGTGCAGGAGTGGATGCAATGTAGAACTTTGCAGGATTCTCCTTTTCGTTGCTGCCAAAGATTACGCTCTTGGTCTCCTTTGCAATGTAGATGCAGTCCTCAAAACCAAGCTCGTAACGGACTCCGTCGACCTCAACATAACCTGCACCGCCGAGATTGAATACACCTGCTTCACGGCGCTCAAGGATATAGGAGGTGCCGAAGTTTGCATAAACATCGATGCCTTTGTCGATGGAAACAGCCTCATTTACAGGCATTATTCCCATAACGACCATACGGTCAACGTGGGAGTAGGTTGCCTGAACGGTATCGGGCTGATAAAGGTCGGTGATAAGGAATTCTTTTCTGAGTTCCTCGGTAGTATATCTTTTTACATCATTGGGATGTGCTGAATAACGAATATCCATATGTGCCTCCTTGGATAAATAATTTATATATTGATTACATTCTCTGTCTGTCCGTCGAAGAGATAAACATTCTCATAAGGAATGGAGAATGAAATGTCGCTGTCCATCTCGGGGGTGTCGTGGGGATCGACCTTGAGAATTGCTTTTTTGTCGCCTATGTTAATATATACGTTTACATTGTCGCCCAGCATTTCGGTGAGCTCTACGCTGCAGCTGACATTATACGCATTGTCCGATTCGCCGAGGACGATTCCTTCGGGACGGAATCCGAATACGATTTCCTTACCCTCGTAATCAGAAACCTTATCGCCAAGCTTACGGGAAAGATCAAGGGTGATTCCACCGATGTTAATACATCCGTTCTCTACCTTTTCGCGGATGAAGTTCATAGGCGGCTCGCCGATAAAGCCTGCAACAAACACATTCACGGGCTTAAAATAAAGGTCATAAGGTGTACCGATCTGCTGTACATAGCCTTCCTTCATTACAACGATGCGGTCAGCCATTGTCATAGCCTCGGTCTGGTCGTGGGTTACGTAGATAGTGGTTGCTCCGGTTTCACGATGAATCTGTGTGATCTCGGAACGCATTGTTACTCTCTGCTTTGCATCGAGGTTTGAAAGGGGCTCATCCATAAGGAATATGCCAACCTTGCGGATTATCGCACGACCTACTGCGACTCTCTGACGCTGTCCACCGGACAGTGCTCTGGGCAGACGGTCGAGATAATCTGTAAGGCCGAGGATCTTTGCTGTCTTCTTTACTCTTTCCTCAATAACATCTTCGTCAACACCCTGCAGCGTCAGACCAAATGCGAGATTATCATATACCGTCATCTGGGGATAAAGAGCGTAGCTCTGGAAAACCATCGCGATCTCACGCTCACGCGGTCCTTTTTCGTTTGCGCGCTTTCCGTTTATAAGGAAGTCACCCTTGCTTATATCCTCAAGGCCTGCGATCATACGCAATGTTGTGGATTTGCCGCATCCGGACGGACCGACAAATACTATAAACTCACCCTTCTCAATCTCCAGATTGAAATCGTGAACAGCGTGGAAGCCGTTCGGGTAAATTTTGTTTATCTCCTTAAGTGCAAGATATGCCATAATTCAAGCCCCCTTGAAAATGTTTATATGTGAATATATTTTTTATCTTGAATCAGCATTTTGTTTATATATTATAGTATAAACGATGCGGATGTTTCATTCGAGTTCATAAATAAGCCTGTTTATAGACGAAACGGATTAGCTTCATTAATGAAGCGTGATCGCTTTCGTTTTATTATGCGATTTTCTCGCTGTTTTCGGCATTGTTGTGTTTTTGCCCTGTTGGTCATAAACCTTTTTTTAATCGAAATTATAAAATTATTGTTTTGTGAAAAATATGGACAAAACAGACATTGTGTGATAATATAATAAATGATACACGTCCACAGCTGTAAATATCGTTTTGAATTTAAGATGTGAAACGAGGGATTTAAACTATGAACGACATCGTTTATGCAGGAAAGCATTCTGTTACGCTTTCTGTTTCCCGCCACGCTCATAACACCTGGGAACTTATCTACTGTACCGGCGGACAGGGGCATTTTGACTTTGATAACGATCTGACCATACCCTATGAAAAGGGAACCATCGTCATCATCCCGCCAAACACTCCCCACTCCAACGGAAGCTCTGAAGGTTTTACCAATATTCACCTTAATATGTCCAACACCACTATGAATTTCAAGGCACCCTTCAGCATTATGGACGACAGCAATCAGTTTATCTATAACGCATTCTCTGCGGCGTTTTTCCATTTTTACGGCGACCCCGACCGCAAACCTATGCTTCTTTCCGCTTACGGTGATCTTATTGCCTGCTACCTCAGCGCCTATCGCAAGGTCAACAGGCTCAGTCCCATCGTAGAGGAAATTGAAAGCAATATCATTCAGAATTATCCTGACTGCAACTATATGCTTGATGAATATCTGCTTTCTCTTCATTTCAGCTACGATTACCTGAGAAAGCTGTTTAAGAAGGAGCTTGGTGTTACTCCTCATAAGTACCTTCAGGACAAGCGTCTCAAAACCGCTGCGGATATGCTTCGCTCAAATTACAGCGACAGCGGAAGTATTGCTGAAATCGCTCAGACCTGCGGTTTCCGTGAGCCGCTATACTTCTCCAGAATGTTTAAGAAAAAGTATGGCGTGGCTCCAAGCTATTATATAAATTCGGCTCAGAACGATGTTCCTGATCCGAACCAGACATCAGACAGTATGAAGATCATTCTTTAAATTCGATCGGCGAATGATCTTACCTTAAACTGCATTGGCGTTTACTAACCCGGCGCCGGTGCAGTTTATTTTTTTACGCTTTTCTTGGCGTCATCAACTATTTTCCCGAAAGTTCTCTTCATACCTATAAAAAGCATATCCACCGCCATATAAAGCACTCCGAAAAGAATCGGCTCAACACCTACGGGAACGCTGTCCTTAGGTGCTCCTGTCAATGAAACTATAACGAGGTTTATTATGTTGTAAATCATATAAACCGCCGCAAGAAGCACAAAGGCATATATTATATTGAAAAAGAAATTTATGAAATTCTTTTTCGGGAACATCATCCAGCGATCATTAGCGTGAGGTGTTTTTTCATAAAAGCGGAAAATATTGTTTACCAGGAGATCTGTCACTATACCCAGCGCAACTGCGAACACAAAGAGCATATCAAGTTCAGCTCTTATGTACGTGCCGAGTCCCCAGAAGATAAAGAAGCAGACTGCTCCGGCAAACCATATCTTGATAAGTACCGCTTTCATCCATTCTGTAAGGGAGAATTTCGGCTTACTGCTGTACTTTTTAAGCTCCTCCGGAGTAAGTTCCGGGGAGTTTTCCTCATTGGCATTGACCAGATCGTCAATAGCTTTTGTCTTAAGCTCATAATATTCGGATGAGCCTTTTTCCTCAGGCTCTATCCCAACGTTTTTCTTCTTTTTAAGTGACATTTCGGGCTCCTTGTCAGAATCGTTTTTGAAAAATGGGAGGTCATTGCCGAGCCTCCCATTTTTTCTTTGACATTATTCCTCTTCGGACAGCTCAATCTCAGCCATTGAACCGTTATCCTCTACTTCTACAGATGTATTGATCTTTCTGAGCAGCCATCTGTAAATGGGAAGCAGAACAACAAGACCTGCTGCAACCGCAATCAGTATGATGTGTGTGCCGAGCATATTGTATGCATCTGCGATATATGCGGTGTTATTAGTGATCTTTATTGCATTGTCCGCTCTGTTCATAGCGTACAGAATTGCATTTTTATAATGGATATCACAGTAAATGATTACACCGAACATTGCAAACATAAGAAGCAGCATCGGGATATTTACCTTTTTGCGGTGAGGAAATGCGTTAAGAAAGCATACAAAACCGAGAATTGAGAAAAGCATTGTGCAGAAGCCGCAGAGGCCCATTCCTGATCCCTGTATCTTTGCCGTTGTATCTGATACATCGGTAAGATTAAGAGAGTACAGCAGGAATGCTGCTGCAATAACCAAGCCCGGAATAATATGGGGCTTGCGCTTCAGCGAAACAATAAGCTTACGGAAAAATTCCTTCACCTTTGAGGGAGATTTGGAGGTTTTAACTTTTTTCTCGCTCATTATCTTTCAACCTCCCTGATGGCGTTGGTGGTCTCTTTATCAAAGAAGTGCATTCTGTTAAATGATACCTTTACCTTATCGCCCTGCTTGTAATCACACCAGCCCTTGAGCTTGCAGGATATCTTCGTCGATGCCTTGTCTTCTTCTCCGATATGTCCGTGAACAAGAGTATTCATTCCAAGGTTTTCATTGGTGGTTACTCTTACCTCTATCTCATCGCCCTCAACAATATTTTCGGGGCGAATGCCGAGGACTATCTCCTTGCCCTCATAATCAGAGAGCAGTGCTTTTTCACTTTCGCCGAGGGGAACTTTGAAGCCGTTGCCGCAAAGCTCGCCGCCGGATACTTTTACGTCATAGAAGTTCATCGGGGGAAGTCCGATAAAGCTTGCTACGAAAAGATTTGCGGGTGTGTCGTAAAGCTCAAGAGGAGTTCCTACCTGCTGAACGTGACCCATTGACATACACACGATGCGGTCTGCAAGTGTCAGAGCCTCGGTCTGATCGTGGGTTACGTAAAGCATTGTTGCCTTGAGTCTCTTATGGAGAAGCAGTATCTCACGGCGGGTAGCACCGCGAAGCTTTGCGTCAAGGTTTGAAAGGGGCTCGTCAAACAGGAACACCTTGGGGTTGCGTACGATGGCTCGTCCCATAGCAACTCTCTGACGCTGTCCGCCGGAAAGCTGTGCAGGCTTTTTGTTAAGCTGGCTTGTAAGATCAAGAATCTCCGCTGCAGCAAGAACCTTCTTATGTATTACATTGGGGTTCTCTTTGCGCAGTGTAAGGGAAAAAGCCATATTTTCATAAACTGTCATATGACCGTAAAGTGCATAGTTCTGGAAAACCATTGCCATATCGCGGTCCTTTGCAGGCGTCGCAGTTATGTCCTTGCCGTCAAGCAGCAGCTTGCCGTTGGTTATATCCTCAAGACCTGCAACCATTCGAAGGGTTGTGGATTTACCGCAGCCGGAGGGTCCGACAAGAACTATCAGTTCACCGTCCTTGACCTCAAGGTCAAAATCGTGTACCGCTTTGACTTTATTGTCATACACTTTTTCAATGTGCTGTAAGCTAAGTTGTGCCATAAGATCCTTTTCCCTCCTTATGCAGCGTTCTTTTCAAGGGATTTCATATGTGCTTTGAGCGAGCAGCTGCGGCAGAAGCTTACAAATGCCGAGGCTACGCAGCAGAGTGCGGAAAGAGACAGCCATACTATAATCCACATAAACTGCTTGTCGCTCATTACCTGAATTGTTTCATTGGACAGAACAATGGTTGCTTCGTGTGCCTTCATAGGCAGTATGAATATTCGTCCGACCTGTAATACTCCTATTATAAGAAGGACAAAGGAATAACCTATTTTATAGTTCTTTACACCCTCGGATGCAAGGAACACGATAAGCATAAAGAGAAGATTGTATACGATGGAGGCTCCTACCAACATCTGATAGTAAAAGTTGCCTACATCTGATTTATATATGCTGACAAAGTAAAAAACGTTAAACAGGATTGCTGCTATTGCAAGGCTGGAACCGAGCGTATTCTTTGTGTAACGCATACGATCCTTGCGGATAATCCGCTCTTCTTTCGTCATGCTTCAACACCCTTTCCTTTAGCAATCAGTTTGTTTTCCACTTTCATCAGTGCGAGTTTCCAAAGTAAGTTGATTATATGCAGTACGCAGACAAACAGTACTGCACCGAAGATGATATAGTGCAGATCGAACCAGAAGGTCGATTCTGTATAATGAGTTTTCCACATCTCAGAGAAGGCCTTGAGCTCTTCAAAATTGATCTGCAGAAACTGTGCCTTGAATTTTTCGATCTCAAAATGAGCCCATACCGCGATTCCTGCGGATGCAAGCAGGTTGAGTCCTACTGCTGCATAATTTCCCACATAGTACTTTCTTCTTGAATGAGTATTTGTAATAAAAAGAAGGCAATTGAGCAGAATCAGCACGATGCTGCAGGAAGTAAATGCCTTATTGAACGGCTGCATATCGTAAAACACGATAGAGCCTGTGACATCTGTCTGTGTAAAGTCATTTGGATTATACATCGTCTGATAAAGACAGTCATATAAGTCTGTCATTATGCCGAGAGAGTATATAAAGGTCGCTGCTCCGGCGAATATTGCCAGAAGACAGACTATTTTCTGAAAAGCCAGTTGCTTTTTGTACATTGTATTGACCTCCCTGCTGACCTTGCAAGCCCCGTTTCCCGGGGAGAACCCTTGCGGATTCTCCCCGAGTACGATAGCTAACAAATCAACTGCGTAACTACCGGTTCGGTGTATTTGCACCGTCTATCCCGGTGCCGCATTGGTTTGCCCTTAGTGCCGTTGGATAATAGATTAAACTATTAGTTGATTGCGCCGTAGTAGTTGTCAAGACGGTTCCAAGCGCGCTGCTTGAGGGTGAGGTACTGTGCGCCGCCCATTACTTCGTTAACGGTCTTTGCAGTTTCCTCTGCAGAGCCCATGCCTTCCTCGGTGTAACCATTGACTATAACGTTAACGAGGATGTTCTCGCCGCCCTTAGCCTGGTTGAACTTGGAGGTAAGATCTGCGTATGCGTTGATGGAATCGTTCTCGATCTTAGTGGTGGGAAGAACGGTGGGAACAGACATATACCAGGGGTTCTCGGTAATAGCAAGCTCAGGATGCTTGATGGTGCCGAGGCCGATAGCGTTGGAGATGTAGCCTGCGCCTTCCTTACCTACTTCGTGAGTGCACTGATACTCGAATGCCTGGCTCTTTGCGAAGGAAAGGGTGGATCCGAGATACTGACGTGCATAGTTGGTGTAGTTACCGGATGCCTTTTCCCAAAGCTCAGCGTAGGTAGTATCAGCGATAACGGGCATTTCGGTGCCGTTGAAGTTGAAGGTTACATAAGAACCGTCAGCGTTGGTCTTGATGAATGCGTCAGGACCGTAGGACATAAGGATCTGGCCCTTGTAGCTGTAAGCGTAGTCGATGAGTGCGAGAGCTGCGTGGAGCTTATCGGTGTTGTCAGCGATACCCTCAACGGAGAGACCCCAAGCATCAGTC
The DNA here is from genome assembly GCA_045604965.1 of Acutalibacteraceae bacterium. GTDB lineage: Bacteria > Bacillota > Clostridia > Oscillospirales > Acutalibacteraceae > JAISGQ01. The sequence continues at coordinate 27,000 of JAZUPB010000025.1, read as the reverse complement.
TTAACGGATCTCCAGGACTCGGTAAATCTCATATAGACGCCATCCTTGTTGGTGCCGTCGAACCAGCGTGCAACAGGAACCATAGCTGCCATGTACTTCTCGCCTTCCTGGAGCTTGGTCTTGTTGTAAACGGTCTGAGTCTGGTTGTAGTCGTAGTGCATAAAGCCGAGGTCGTTCTCAAGATAGGTGTCGGTCTTCTCGGTGGACATATTTACAAATGCCTCAGAGATAAGGCCTTCCTTAACCATTGCGTTCATCTTCTCAAGTGCGACATAGGTGTCAGCTTCCTGACGTGCATCGTGGAGGAGACCGTCAGCGCCGATGTAGAGGTAATCCTGGCGGGACTCGAGGCCACGTACGCCAAAGAGAGTACCTGCGAATCTGAACATATCAACACGTCTCTGGTTGTTGTCGTCCTCACGGCTGTGGAGGCCTTCAACATTGTCAGTGCCGTTGAGAGTCTGGGGGTTTGCAACTACGCAGCGGAGAAGGGCGACGAGCTCGTCAGCATCCCAAGCAGCGTTCTGACCAACGAAGAGGTTGGAACGAGCGGTGCCGTAGTAGCCGTTGTAAGCCTTGTCGATGTACTCGCGGAGCATATTTACTGCTGCAACACCGTCAACCTCGCCTGCTGCGAGTGCGTTGTTCATCTTAACGATGATGTTGCCTGCTGCATCATAGTCCTTAGCGATCTTTTCGGTTGCAGAACCGTCAGCCTTAACAACCTCGACCTCTACCTTGCCGTAAGCGGGCATATAGGGCTCGTAAGCTGCTGCTGCGAGAAGGTTGGAAGCCTCAGCGGTGAACTCGCCGCTGCCGTCGAGGAGCTTCTGAACCCAGTCAGTTCTCATAAGGGGCATACGTTCGATATCGTTAACACCGTCGAAGTACGGAGAGAAGTAGATAGCACCGTTGTCGGTGTTACCGGTGATGGAGAGGCGAACAATGGGGTTAGCCTCGAGGTATGCTGCGAAGTTGGGCATTACGTCAAGGTACTCAGCAAGGTTTACGATGCTGCCTGCCTCGCCGTACTCGGTGAGCTTGGAAGCGGGACCGCTTACGATGTCAACTTCGTTGAGTCTTTCTTTCCAGTACTCAAACTCTTTTGCAGCGGAGTTGCCCTGATACTTGTCTTCGATTACGAAGCCAAGAACGTTCTGAACCTCAACCCAGGTGGGCTTAAGGTCGCCAGCGTTATAGGTCTTGCCGTCAGCAAGGGTAACTCCCTCGCCTGCAACCTCAGCGTCAAAGCTAAGGCCGGTCTTTGCGTTGTTGTAACCTGTTGCCATACGAAGGACAGTGCCTTCTGCAAAAGCAAGGGGATCGGTCTCGGATACTACATCAGTTGCAGTAACGACCGGTTCGTCGGTGGTGCCGAGCTTATCGCCGCAACCTACGAAAACGGTTGCCATCATAGCGATAACGAGGAGCATTGCCAGAATAGATTTGAAGTTTTTCATAATATCCTCCTATAAATTTTTTATGTTTTAATGGGCTAACCCTACCCATAACATACAGATTTTTGTTTTCCCTTTTATTCCTTTACGCCGCCGACGTTTACGCCCTTTGCGAAGTATTTCTGGATGAAGGGATAAATTACGAGAATGGGAACGATGGAACAAACGATAAGTGCATAGATGACGGAGTCAGATGCGTATATTCTGTCCCAGCCTGCCATCTGATCGGGGTCTGTGTATTCCTCCAGCTTAAGTCGGATGAATACCTGCAGGGGATGTTCGTTCTTGTTGGAGATCATCTGGCGTGCCCAGAAGTATCCGTTCCAACGGGAAATTGCGAAGAACAGTGCAACTGTCGCGATAGTTGACTTGCTCATAGGAATGTACACTTTGGTTAGAACCTGGAATTCCGTTGCGCCGTCAACAATTGCTGCCTCTTCGATCTCTGATGGAACACCCTCAAATGCGTTTCTCAGGAGAATGATGTTCATAGCCGCCATACCCATTGCAATAACTACCAGCCACTTATCATCGGTTATACCCACTGAATTGAATACATCCTTTGTATCGAGGTAGTTGAGGTACTGCGGTACGATACCTGCAGAGAACCACATTGTAAAAACCAGGAAGAAATTGAAGAATTTTCTGAAGAGCAGTCTCTTCTTTGAAAGAGCATATGCGCCGAGTATTGCAACGCCAAGTGCCCATATTGTACCGTAGAATGTAAGGAACAGGGTGTTTGAATAGGAGTTCCAGAACATATTGTTGTTGAACATTTCTGAGAATGCCTCAAACTGTACATCCTTGGGGAACAGAACCACTTCACCGTATTCCACTGCGTGTCTGCCGCTTATGGATGCCGAAATGGCATATACAAAAGGATACAGACAGCATATTGCGAAAATTGTAAGTAGTGTGTAGCTTATGATCTTAAATATAAGCTCGGATATTTCAAGTTTTCTTTTCATACTGCGTCCTCCTTAATACAGCGAAACGTTGGACGCCTTACGCGCTATGGTGTTTGCACCTATGACCAACAGCATTCCGATGACATTGTTCATCATTTCAGCTGCCGCTGCAAGACCTGTAAGCGAGGCTTCCATACCGTATCTGTTTGCGAAGGTGGAAACAACATCTGCGGTCTCATAGGTGTTTGTATTGTAAAGAAGAAGTACCTTTTCATAGCCGATGTTGAGCAGTGAACCGATACGTGTTATCAGCATAATGACTATGGTGGACAGGATACTGGGAAGTACAACGTACTTCATCTGAGCCATCTTTCCTGCACCATCTATCTGTGCGGCTTCGTAGCTGGTGGGCGATATTGCGATTATCGCTGCAAAGAACACGATACTGTCGTATCCTGCGCCTTCCCAGATACCGCTTATCTGATAGATCGCTCTGAAGTAGCTTGCATCATTGAGCAAACCGCCCGCTGCAGCCTCCTGGGATACAAGTCCTATGGAGGAAAGGAACTGGGAGATGATACCCATATTGGTGGTCAGTGATTCCTGCTTTACGAGAAGTGCGATAAGTGAAGTCATAACAACGGTGGAAATGAACTTCGGCAGATATGTAAATACCTGATATACGCTTCGAACGATGTTCGACTTGATCTCGTTAAAGAACAGTGCCAGGATGATGGGCATCGGGAAGCCGAAGCACAGTCCGTAGAAGCTTAAGAGGAAAGTGTTTCTCAATGCTCTCCAGAATTCGGGTGAGAGATTGTTGGTTGCGCTTCCGACCAGCAGCTGCTTGAAATTGGAGAATCCGAGGAAGAACTGATCTGCTACCGGCTTGACCTCGTCTTCTATCTTGAAGCAGCCGAGCAGTTCGTACATCGGGAAGTATCTCCAGAACAGGAACACAAGAATCATCGGGATAAGCATCACATACAGTCGCCAGTCCTTGAGAATGGTTCGTCCGACGTGCAGCCAATAATGCTTTTCAACGTCGTCTCGCACCGCCTGTTCGGGGTCCTCCTTATAAACATTTGCTGCCTCATCGAATATGAGATAGTCTGCCGCCTTTGATTTTTTTATTGCTCTTGATTTACTCAAGATCCTCTCCCCTTTCTTTTTCGCGCTCCTTTTGCAGGCGAAGGAGATATGATTTTTGGTTTTCAAACATTCCGTCCAGATTTCTTACAATCCAGATTATTACCATAGTGAAGATTATTGACAGTGCATCGGTGGTAATAAATCCCAGTCCGTTTCCGAAGGTGTGACCCATTGCCATTGCCACTGCCGCACGTCCCACAAGCATCAGACTCTGAACACTGAACGCATAAAGCAGTGAGAAAAACACATCGGTTCTTATCTTTTCTGATCCTATAAATCGTATCAGCAGCAGTGCAAGCATTGCCAGCAGGTTGCCGAGGCAATATATAAGGTAATGCTTCGGTTCAGCACCAGAGCAGAAGCAGAACACCACACCGCCCCACACAGCGTGTATCGCCGCAAAGGGTCCCCATCGCATCATCGCGATGGCAGTGACCGATGCCACAACCGACACTGTAAATGGCTGCTGGGGGAACCAGCTCGTTGCCGCCTTAACGACTATGAATTCAAACACCAGAAGCATAACTGCCATAAGGCTGAGATCTATCGCCCGGTATTGTGAATATGAAAGTTGACGGTTCATACAATCACTTTACTTACATTTTAAATTCTATTTTGATGTTTGCCTTCTGTAAGCGCTCACATTATTGTGTGCATATCGCCTGATCATCTGAAAAATCAAGGATTATTTTCGGGCAAGCATCCATCTTAATTTTATTTTAGTTTTCAATTTCGGTTCTGTACATACCAAAAACAATCTTCTATATGTACAAAAAAGTTCTTTTGGTGCGAAAAATTTATACATTTTGTTCAAGTTGCTGTATTATCGCTGTGAAAAATTACACTTTTGACGAAAAAGAAAATATTGGAAGCACTTTCATGGTCGAAAGTGCTTCCAATATTTTACATATTAAAAAGCATCAGATTCTCTCATAAATCCCCTGTATGAGTTCTCTGGAAGATACTGCATTATCGTTGACGGTATTTTCCAAAGTGGCTTGAATATACGGTTTTCTCGCTTTCAGGAATCGGAGTATCTCTGTATATTCCATTTCGCCTGTACCTGCCGCAACACTTATGAGTTTCCCGTCCTGACGAACAAAATCCTTTATATGCACCATTGCGATACGGTCGCAGAGCTTTTCCATTGCATCTCCTATTACCTTTTCACGACCGTCCACATTCTCCATACCCAAAAGATTTACAGGGTCGAGAATTATCCGCAAATTACGGCTTCCGATGCCGTTTATTACCTCCAGAGCACGGTCTGCATTATATACAATATGGTTCCACACAGGTTCTATCGCCACTGTGACGCCGTATTTCTCCGCACATTCCACAACGTCTGCCAGATTGTGCATAAACGTGTTCAGTGCTTCTTTTGAATGAGTGTTGCTGTCGTATTTATATTCCGCATTGGGCGCACCTGTCTCAGTTCCCACCAGACAAGCACCCGAAAGTGCCGCCACGCGTATATTGGCATAATAACGGCTTTTTATTTCCTCAAGCTTTACACTGTCGGGGTGTGCAAGATTCAGGTAACAGCCAAGGACTGCTATATCCAGGTCGTGCTTTGCAAAAACACGCTTGAAATACATAGCCATTCCCTCTGTCATTGTGGCATCGTCAAAAGCAACGCCCTTTATTACCTTCTGAGGTGCAAGATGGACACAGCAAAAGCCCTCTTCCCTTGCTTTTGCGGCTCTTGCCTCTATTGTCTGAAGCTCTTCAGGGCAGTTTGTATTTACATCGTGAAGTCTGATTCCTATCTGAAGCATATTTTCACCTCATATGTTTTTTATGCCTCCCTCACTGAGGGAGGCATACTTATATTTTACAGCATTACGCCGTCTTTGAAAATAGAAATTTCACGGAAGCCTCGTTCTTCTGTTCTTGTTTTCTTTCCTGATGCTGTTTCCAGTACGAGCTCAAACAACGCTCTGCCTGCTTCATCTATGGTGGCAGTTCCGTCTGCGGCAATACCTGCATTGAAATCTATCCAGGAAGCCTTTTTGGTTGCAAGAGGTGTATTGGTCGCAATTTTCAGTGTAGGTGCAGGTGCTCCGAAGGGCGTTCCTCTGCCTGTGGTAAACAATATAATATGCGCACCTGCGGCGGTAAGAGCTGTGGCAGATACAAGATCGTTGCCCGGTCCGTAAAGCATGTTAAGACCCTTTACTTTCACCTGATCGCCGTACCCTATAACATCGGATATAGGCGCAGATCCGCCCTTCTGAACACATCCGCAGGATTTGTCCTCAAGGGTGGTGATTCCGCCCTGCTTGTTGCCCGGGCTGGGGTTATCGTACACCGCCTCACCGTGACGGATGAAATATGCTTTGAATCCGTTTATCATATCAGCAGCTTTATTGAAAACACTTTCATTGATACAGCGATTCATAAGGAAACCCTCTGCTCCGAACATTTCAGGAACCTCGGTCAGCACTGTTGAACCGCCTTTGGAGACCAGCAGATCGGAAAAGCGTCCTACGGTTGGGTTTGCGGTTATTCCCGACAAGCCGTCAGAGCCGCCGCATTTCATACCTACTATAAGCTCACTGCAGGGAATATCCTCCCGCTCAAACTGTGCGGCGAATTCAGCGCACTCCCTGAGAAATGCTGCGCCTGCTTCAAATTCATCCTCGACCTCCTGACAGGTGAGGAATTTTACTCTGTCTGCGTCGTATTCGCCAAGCTCCTGTACAAACTGGTCGTGCGTAAGATTTTCACATCCGAGGCTCAGCACAAGCACTGCACCTGCATTCGGGTGTCTTGTAAGTGCTGCAAGAAGCTTTCTCGTCTGTGCGTGATCCTCGCCTGTCTGAGAACAACCGAAGGGATGGGTAAAGGTGTAAAGTCCGTCAATACTGCCCTTTACAAGGTGCTGATTTTCCTTGACCATTGCTTTGGCTATATCATTTACACAGCCTACAGTCGGAATTATCCATATCTCGTTGCGAACTCCCACCTGACCGTTTTTTCTGCGGTAGCCTCTGAATGTTTCCGGTTCGGACTTTGGCAGAGGATTTACATCCGGTTCATAGGTATATTCCACCTCGCCCGAAAGATTTGTGGTCATATTGTGGGTGTGTACCCACTGACCTGCGGCTATGTCCTCTGTGGCGTGACCTATCGGAAATCCGTATTTTATTACGTTTTCACCGCTTGCTATGGGTTTAAGGGCTATTTTATGTCCCTGGGGTATATCTGAAAGCGCAGTTATCTGGACACCGTCAACTGCACAGACCGTTCCCTTTTCTATGGCTTTAAGCGCCACTGCTGCATTATCTATAGGATTTATCTTTATAAAATCAGGCATATCAAGCACTCCTGCATTATTATATAAAGTCGTATTAAAATCTCGGAATTCCGTCGTTACATAAAAGTCGGCCAGTAACGCTGATATATGCATCTCGCGTAAACCGAAATTGATCCTTCTTCTCTTATAAGGTTGAGAATCTCCACTGTCGCATCCTCAAAGCCCTCTATCTTCGTGAGATCCTGCCCCCACATTTGCTCATTTGTCATAACAGCGTGAACAAGATCCTCAATTCTGTCGTTTCTGTGCTCCCAGTAGAATTCCAGCACCCAGCGGTCATCGGAGCAAGTGTACTCGTCTCCCTTGGGTCGGCGGCACACAAGACCTGCATCCTCAAGGCGCTGAACATCATTGGAGTAGAATGCTATATACGCCGCAAAGCTCGCGGTAAGGCACATAGGAAGTTTTCCGTTTATCTCGATATAATCGAGGAAGCTGGGCAGATTTCTCGCTCTCCACTTGGATGTTGAGTTGAGAGAAATGCTCATAAGCTCGTGATTTACAAAGGGGTTATTGAACCGATCCTGCACTGCGGATGCAAAGGACTCCAGATCCTTTTTATCAAGAGGCAGTGTGGGAATGACTTCATCGTAAAGCATCTTATTCATAAAGCCGCGCACGGCATCGCTGTGCATACAGTCACGGACTATATCGAAGCCTCCGAGGTATGCGCCGAGGACAAAGCCCGTATGTGCGCCGTTGAGAATTCGAACCTTGCGCTTTTTATAGGGAGTTACATCGGGAACTATAGGGCAGTTTACCCCTGCTCTCTTGAAGGGAAGCTTTTCCTCCAGCCACTGAGGACCTTCGATGTTCCACACGCCGAAGACCTCGCCAACATCGATAAGATCATCGTGATAGCCGTTTATTTCTTCTATCTTCGCAACTTCCTCGGCATCACGTATTCTGCCCGGAACGATGCGATCTACAAGAGTTGAGCAGAAGGTGCATTTTTCTCTGCAGTAGGTGAGGAATTCTTCGGGAAGTTCCCACTGCTCAATGTATTTTTCAACACATCTGAGCAATTCCTTGCCATTATTGTCAATAAGCTCGCAGGAAAGAATAACAAGTCCGTCCTTGCCTGCCTTGAATCGCTCGTAAAGTACCTGAGTCAGCTTGCCGGGGAAGGACGATGCGGGTGTGTCGGAAAGACTGCAGGCAGGGTCGTAGACAATGCCTGCCTCGGTGGTGTTGGAAACCACATACTCAAGGTCTTCCGATACTGCCACCTTCATCATTTCATCAAAGTCTGCCTTATTATAAGGATTAAGACATCTGGAAACAGAAGATATTACTCTTTTGCTGTCTACCTGCTGTCCGTTCTCCATTCCGCGAAGATAGAGAGTGTAAAGTCCTTCCTGCTCGTTTATCATATCTGAAAGACCGAATTCTATTGGCTGGACAAGGACACATTTTCCGTTCCAGCCTGCTTTTTCATTGGAAACGTCAAACCAGTAATTTACAAATGCGCGAAGGAAATTTCCTTCGCCGAACTGGAGCACCTTCTCAGGCGCCTCCTTGAGAATATATCCCTCGTAGCCTGTTTTTTCAAGAACAGAGTAGCTGAGCTTTTCCATTATAATTACCTCCGTTGTAAGGATTTAACTTTCCTGATTCAACACGGCATCCCCCGTATTTTACTACAAATATTATATATGCAAAGTTTTTGTTGCAAAATAGCGTTGTTTGCGATAATACATTGCAATTGTTGCGGATAAATTTGTTGACATATCACAGTTTATGTTATAGGATAGAAAAGGAGGATGATGCAAATGAGCGGAAAGATACAATCCTACGATCCGCGTCAGGTGATGTACCGTTCGGATTATGAGATCGCTCATAAACGCGATACCTATTTAAAGGACGTTGAGCTTCATCATCACGATTTCTACGAGGTCTATTTTCTCGTGTCCGGCGATGTTACATATGCCATTGAGGGACGCACCTACCGAGTTATGCCCGGCGATATGATGATAATCAGCCCGAGAGAACTGCATCAGGTATATATCAAGCCCGATATGGCACCTTATGAAAGGTACGTTCTCTGGATAGATCCAAAGCTCCTCGAGCAGCTTTCCACCGATGACACGAATCTTGCACAGTGCTTTAATATAGGCAGCCCGGACTACAGCAATCTCCTGCATCTTCAGTCCGGTCAGCGCAGCGCGGTGCGCTCTCTTATGGAGGAGATCCTCACCGAAACCGAGGCTTCCGGCTATGGCGTTGATCTTATGCAAAGCTCTATGCTCACCCACCTTATGGTGCTGGTTAACCGCATAGCTGCGCAGGGCGGCACTCAGCGTGACGACATCACTTATTCGAGCCGTGTTGTCACCGACGTTATCAGCTATGTAAATCTCCACTACGGTGAACCACTTTCTCTCGACAGTCTTGCAGAAAGATTTTTCGTCAGCAAATATCATTTAAGTCACGAATTCAACAGACATATCGGCACGAGCGTTTATAGATATATCCAGAAAAAACGCCTGCAGATAGCTCGTCAGCTGCTCTCTCAGGGGCAGAAGCCCAACAAGGTGAGCTCAGAGTGCGGATTCGGCGACTATACAGGTTTTTACCGTGCCTTTAAATCGGAATACGGCATCACTCCCCGTGAGTTTGCTGTTTCCGTGGGACAGCTTGGGCTTGTGCCTGAGCAATAAATTATGAAATAAGGGCGATACGCCCACAGGAGGAATAACCAATGAACGAATTACAGAAGAAGGTCAGTGAGATCGGTATTGTTCCTGTTATCAAGCTGACTAATCCCGAGCGTGACGCAGCTCCCCTTGCCAAGGCTCTCATCGAGGGCGGCGTACCTGTTGCTGAAGTCACATTCCGTGCGGCAGGCGCTGCAACCGCTATTCGCATTATGAAGGAAACCTATCCCGAAATGATGGTCGGCGCAGGTACTGTAATGACTACTGCTCAGGTTGATGAAGCTGTTGCTGCAGGAGCAACCTTTATCGTCACCCCCGGTCTTGACGTTGATATCGTAAAGTATTGTCAGGAAAAGGGTGTCACCATCTTCCCCGGCTGCACCACTCCCACCGACTACCACGCAGCCTTCAAACTCGGTCTTGAGGTGCTTAAATTCTTCCCTGCAGAGCAGTCCGGCGGTCTTGACAAGATCAAGGCTATGGCAGCTCCCTTCCCTATGTTCAAGGTAATGCCCACCGGCGGCATCGGCCTTAAGAATCTCGCTGCATACGCATCCTGCCCTGTTATCGCAGCCTGCGGCGGCAGCTATATGGTCACTGCTGATCTTATCGAGAACGGCAAGTGGGATGAAATTACCGAGCTTTGCAAAAAGAGTGTTGAAATTATCAAGGAGGCAAGAGCATAATGAGTAAAGTTGTTACATTCGGTGAATTGATGCTGCGTCTGCAGCCCTATGATTATCTGCGCTTCGTTCAGGCAGACAGCTTTGAGGCTACCTTCGGCGGCGGTGAGGCTAACGTTGCTGTTTCTCTCGCTAACTACGGTATCGACGTAGATTTCGTCACAAAGCTCCCCGAGCATTCCATCGGTCAGATGGCCGTAAATTCTCTGCGTAAGTACGGTGTCGGCACCGGCAAGATCGTACGTGGCGGCGACAGAGTTGGTATTTATTACCTTGAGAAGGGCGCTTCCCAGAGAGGCAGCGTCTGCATCTATGACCGCGCTCACTCTGCTATTTCTGAGGCTGCAAGAGCTGATTTTGACTGGGACGCAATTTTCGAAGGCGTTGACTGGTTCCATTTCACCGGTATTACTCCGGCTCTCTGCCCCAATATGGTTGCTATCTGTGAGGATGCCTGCAAGGCTGCTAAGGCTAAGGGCGTAAAGATCTCCTGCGACCTTAACTACAGAGGCAAGCTCTGGACCCGTGCAGAAGCAAGAGAAGCTATGACAAATCTCTGCCAGTATGTTGACGTCTGCATTTCCAACGAGGAAGACGCTAAGGACGTATTCGGTATCGAGGCTGAAAACACCGACATCAACTCCGGTAAGCTGGACTTCGAGGGCTACAAGAGCGTTGCCCGTCAGCTGGCCGACAAGTTCGGTTTCGAGAAGGTCGCTATCACTCTCCGTGAGAGCATCTCTGCTTTCGACAACAACTGGAGCGCTATGCTTTTCGATGTTGCTTCCGATGAGTACTGCTTCTCCAAGAAGTACAAGCTCCACATCATCGACCGTGTAGGCGGCGGCGACAGCTTCGGCGGCGGCCTTATCTACAGCCTGCTCTCCGGCAAGTCCACTCAGGACGCTGTTGAGTATGCAGTTGCAGCTTCTGCTCTCAAGCACTCCATAGAGGGTGACTACAACTTCGTATCTGTTTCCGAAGTTGAGAAGCTTGCAGGCGGTAATGCTTCCGGTCGTGTTCAGAGATAAATCTTATATATAACTTAAGCCGCGCGATTTTATCGCGCGGCTTTTTTATTTCAGTCTTCGATTTTTATTCCGTTATCGGCAAGCCATTTTATGCTCAGCTCTATCCATTTCGGCGTAAGGGTACTGCATTTCGGAACGTTGTCGGATCTGTTGGAAACCTCGTCACAAGTACTCATCCCGTGACCGCCCTGGCTGAAAATGTGCATTTCAAAGGGCACTCCTGCGTCCTCATAGGCTCCTGCCAGAAGCAGGCTGTTTTTTACAGGTACACTGGTATCTTCATATGTATGCCATATAAACGCCATCGGGCAGTCCTTGTGAACAAGCTTCTCAACAGACAGCATACTGGCTATCTGTTCGTTTCCTCCGCTTATATTATATACGCTTTCAATATTGGACTTTTCTCCGGTGGTAACTACAGGGTAACAGTATATCGATGCATCGGGCCGTGCGCTGTGCAGGCTTTCCGGGACAAATTCGCTGTTGTAAAGCGTGGAAAGTGTTCCCAGAAGATGTCCTCCTGCAGAACAGCCGAGTGCCGCAATCTTATTAGGGGCAAGGGAGAGCTCATCTGCATTTTCCCTTAAATACCGTATCGCCATTGCGGCTTCCCTTAATGCTGTAGGAAATGAAAGCGGCGCAATGGAATAGGAAAGCACAAACCCTGAGAATCCTACTGCGTAATAACGCATTGCAAGAGGCTCTGCTTCTCTGGGGGAAAGATATCTGTATGCTCCGCCCGGGAATATCACCACAGACGGAAAGCGGCGCTCTGTATTTACCGCATCGGTGCACTCCTGTATATAGCAGGTCAGCACACCGTCGGTGTATTCATTCTTTTTCAGTCCGAAATATTCATACAGATCAACTGTTTTCAATATCATAGAATCACCTCATCAAAAAATTCCGATTGCACGGAAAGCGGTTACAAAGCCAAATACCGTAAGCATCGAGAACAGGGTCGTCCATATTACAAGCTGTCCTGCAAGCTCGCTGTCGGCATTCATTTCTCCTGCCATAATCGCACTTGAAAGCGCGACAGGCGATCCCGAGAGGGCAAGCAGCATAGCAAAATGTGCCGCAGTGAAGCTTGGAAAGAACAAATACGCCGCTCCCATTACCAGCGACGGCATAACAATAAGCCTTGAAACTGTACCCACTGTAATCGGTGCAAACAGCCGCTTAGCCGCTTTGAATTCAAACTGGGCTCCCAGTGCTATCAGTGCTGTGGGGGTTGTAACTGCGGCAAGCGATTTCATAACGGAATATACAGGAGTGATTTCACTTAATCTGAAATCAGCACCAAAGGAGCGAATAAGCGCTTCTGCACCTATTATCACTAATCCACAGGCTATTCCGATAATAAGCGGGTTTGCTATTATTCCCTTTATTATTTCTCCTGCACTTACCCTTTTTCCTCCGTCGTCCTTTTTTCTAAATACGCTCAGAGAAATCACTGCAAAAACATTGAATATAGGAATAGAAACTGCCGATGCAACTGCCGCAAGACGTGCGCCTTCGTCGCCCGCTATGCTCTGCGCCAGCGGCAGACCGATTATTGCGAAATTTGAACGGAACGCACACTGCAGTACTACGCCTTTTTTTGCGGGATCCTTTATAAACACGGTGACTATCAGCAGTCCCAGTGCGAACATAATAATACAGGCGCCGAAAACAAATCCCACAATTTCAAGATCGGAAGCCTTGACTCCGCCTCCCGAATACAGGTTGTAGGCGAGCATCACAGGCAGAAAAACACGAAAACACAGCTTATTGAGTGCTTTTGCAAAGCTTTCGGAGCAAAAATTGATTCGTTTCAGGAAATAACCCAGCACAACCATCAGAAGTATTGGGACTACCGCATTGGCGGCAAATATAAAAGCATCCATTCTCAGAACGCCAGCCTTTCTTCTCCAAAGTAATCGACCAGGTATTCCCTTGTACCATCTATCATTTCTCTGAAAAGCGCACGGGCGTCATTTTCGCTGAGAGATTTGCAGAGCCCCTGTGCACAGAATGTTCTGAATATAAGCTCCATATCCTTTTCTCTTATACCACGACAGAGGTTATCGATATTATCGCTTGCTCGTCTGATAAGCTTGTAAGCTCCATCGGTGGGATCTGCAGAAACAACAGGAGAAAGAGAATCTGCGGTGAACAGGCAGTTGCTTTCGACTATCGAGCCTTCGGGCAGTACCCGTGACTGTCCCCTATTCGGCAGGTTTACGTTTGAGATAACTGTTCCGAATCCGCACAGAGCCTTTATAAGGTCTACAGCTTCTTCTCCCGACGGTGCAATATTTATTTCCATCGAGCCTTCTGCCATTGCCATGGCATCTTCTATTTTTTTGTTCTGATCTTCGATCCTGAAGCTTACGGGGGTCAGTGAAAAGCCCCAGTCTCTTACTGTATCGGGGTCTTTCAGATAATCTGTGCCGTCCATAAATTCTGCAAGATGTCTGTCACCGGCCGCACCGAGAATCCCAAATCGGCGGTACATATCCATTTTTACCTTGTTCGAGCCTGTGAAATAATCCCCTTCATCGCGGAATGCAAAGCGATCCTTACCCAAAGCGCTTGCATAGCCTTCTTCAAAATATTTATTCATAAACGAAGGCAGAAGTGCCAGCAGATCGTGGTCTTCGTATGTCGCTTTGGTTATCCAGGTGAAATGATTTACACCGCACACATCTGTAAATATATCCTGCCTTCGGGGACGCTCTGTCTCAAGCTCCTTTTCTGCCACGAGACACAGGAAATCCTGGGTATGGAATACCTCGTGACAGCAGCCGAAGGCTTTTATCTCCGGGAATTCATCGTAGAGCGCCTTTACGCAGGCACTCATAGGATTTGTAAAGTTGATAACCCATGCATCGGGGCATATTTCGCGTATCTTCTTTGCAAATTCATAATAGGTCGGAAGAGTTCGCATTGCGCGAAGCACTCCGCCGGGACCTGCCGTATCTCCCACCGACTGGTATATGCCGTACTTTTCAGGAAGATGAACATCACAGCTCATTTCCGCAAAGGTGGCAGGCAATATTGAGATCACTACAAAATCGGCATCTTCCAATGCTGTATCGATTTCCCTGTGATTAGTGTATTTCCAGAAACTTTTTGATCGTTCGTCATTGCTTATTCTGTCGCCTATCTTACGGTTGCTCTCTGCGGCATCGTAATCTATATCGTAAAGAGCAACCTCTCCGCTGAGACCTTCCGCAAGGGCAAGGTCACTCATGAGCGAACGTGCCCACAGTTTTGATCCGCCGCCAATATACGCTATTTTTATTTGCTTTTTCATATGTTTTTCCATCTCCCAAGCGTGTAATTTGTAACCCCTTACACATTTTTGATTTTACAATTTTTGCACGTTTAAGTCAATAGTTTCTCTATTTTTTCGCTAATTTTGGGGTGTATAGCCTATAAATTAACAATTTGTTTGTATTTATAATAAAATTCCCTCTTGCATTTTCACTAGTGTTATTGTATTATGGAGTAAAGAAAATGTAAGCGCTCCCATTAAGAAGGTGAAAACAAATGACGATCTATGACATCTCAAAAAAAGCCGGTGTATCAATTGCTACTGTTTCCCGTGTCATAAACGGCAGTACCAAGGTAAGCCAGTCCACAAAGGATAAGGTTATGAAAATTATTGAGGAATCCGGCTATTCACCTAATATTTTTGCCAGAGGTCTCGGTCTCAATACAATGAATGCTGTCGGTATTCTCTGCGCCGACTCCTCCGATCCTTTTCTCGCCGAGGCTGTATACTATATTGAACAGGATCTCAGAAAAAACGGTTATGATGTAATTCTCTGCTGCACAGGCTATGAGCTTGCTTCCAAGCAGAAGTATATGGACGTCCTTCTTTCAAAGCGCGTTGACGCGGTTATTCTTGTAGGTTCAAACTATATAGAAGAAGATGACCGCAGTAATCAGTATATAAGAGATGCAGCCGAGAAAGTTCCCGTTATGCTCGTTAACGGTGCTCTCGATGCTCCTAATGTATACTCTACTCTGTGCGACGATTTCACAGCTATGTGTAAAGTTGCAAGCTTGTTTTTAAAGAGTGGCACAGAGGATATACTTTATTTATACAACTCCTTCTCCTACAGCGGACGCAACAAGCTGGCAGGTTTCAAGGAAGCTTTCAAACAAGCCGACAAGGTCCTACACAAGGAAATGATGAAATATATCAATTCCCGTGACAAATCGGTTGGCGAGATATGCGATTTTCTGTGTGCTGAGCGTGCCAAGGGTATCTCCTTTTCCTCTGTGGTGTGCGCTGACGACAAGCTCGCCATCGGAGCTCTTAAATACGCAAAGAAAATGGGGCTGAAAGTCCCATCCGAATTCCAGATAACAGGATTCAATAACCTGAGCATTGCAACCTACTGTGAGCCTGAGCTCACTTCTGTTGATACAAAACTCGAATCTGTCTGCAATCACTGCGTAACATCTCTTATGAATGTTCTCGCAGGTAAGGACGTTCCTACCAGAACCGTCTTTTCCTATGAAATCGTAAAACGCGGTTCAACATCATTTTAATCGATTGGAGAATACAGTACAATGAAAGCATTTATGGACAAGGATTTTCTTCTTTCTACCGAAACTGCTAAGGTGCTTTTCCACGAGCATGCCGCAAAGATGCCGATAATCGACTATCACTGCCATATAAATCCCCGTGAAATCGCTGAAAACAGACGCTTCAAGAATATCACCGAGGTCTGGCTTGGCGGCGACCATTACAAGTGGAGACTTATGCGTTCTGCAGGTGTTGACGAGTATTATATCACAGGCAATGCTCCCGACAGAGAGAAGTTCCAGAAATGGGCCGAAACAATTTCCCGTGCTGTTGGAAATCCCCTCTATCACTGGAGTCATCTCGAACTGCAGAGATATTTCGGATATTACGGCACTCTCAACGGCGAAACCGCTGAAGAAGTTTGGAATCTGACTACCGCAAAGCTCGCTGAAGAAAATATGGGCGCACGCGGTATTATAAAGGCTTCCAATGTTGACATCATCTGCACCACTGATGATCCTGTCGATTCTCTTGAATGGCACGAAGCTATCGCTGCAGACGAGACTTTTGACGTACAGGTTCTTCCTGCCTGGCGTCCCGACAAGGCGATGAACATCGAAAAGCCTGATTTCTGTGATTATATCGCACAGCTCTCTGCTCTCACAGACGAAGACTGCGCTACCTTTGCAAGTCTTAAAAAGGCACTTTCCCTGCGTATGGATCACTTCGCATCTCACGGATGCCGCATTTCTGATCACGCTCTTGAATATGTTATGTATGAGCCCTGCTCTGACGAAGAACTCGAAGAGATCTTCGCCGCAAAACTGTCTGGCAAAGAACTTTCAAGAGACCAGGTTCAGAAATACAAGACCGCATTTATGGTCTTCTGTGCAGGCGAATATTTTGAGCGCGGTTGGGTTATGCAGCTTCACTACGGCTGCCTGCGCGACAACAACTCCGCTATGTTCCAGAAGCTTGGTCCCGATACCGGCTTTGACTGCATAAACAATTATGCTCCTGCAGCTCAGCTTACCGGTTTCCTCGGCTCAATTTCAAGCAATATGCCCAAGACTATCATCTATAGTCTCAACCCCAACGACAATGCAGTTATCGGCACTGTTATAGGCTGTTTCCAGAGCGCCCCCTGCGTAGCAAAAATACAGCAAGGTTCCGCATGGTGGTTCAACGACCACATCACCGGCATGCGCGATCAGATGATCTCCCTTGCTAACCTCGGTTATCTTGCAGGCTTCGTGGGTATGCTCACCGACTCGAGAAGCTTCCTCTCCTATCCCCGTCACGAGTATTTCAGACGCATTCTTTGCGATCTGCTAGGTGACTGGGTCGAAAAAGGTATGTATCCTGCCGATATGGAAACTCTCGGTTCTATTGTGCGTGACATCTCCTATAACAACGCCAAGTCATATTTCTGTTTTTAAATTTTGACTGAAAAATCTTTCCTCCGCCTCCATCAAAAAGACAAGCCGATGTCCTGAGACATCGGCTGTCTTTTTATTTATCCTTCGTATACTTCAGTAAATTCCCAGGTGTTGCTGAGAACATTCACAAGCCGTGAACCGCAGAACTCGCACACCTTCTGATTGGTATTATTGACAGCTCCGCCGCAGTTTGGGCAGTTTGCCGCAATTGTATCGCCGCTGTCAGTATCGAGCAGGAAAGCATAATGCAGGCAGTAGCGGCGCTGGGTAAGTCTGCCGTTCTCTCTGTACTGAAGTGCCGCCTGATAATATATGACTCTTTCCACGCTTGTTTTGATGTAATTATTTATTACAACACCGTGTATCTTTATCTCCTGCTTACCTTTGAGCACTTCGAGAAGCTTGTTTTTTACATTGGTCTTTGCAATATCCGGATTGAAATCGGGGAAGTCTGCCAGTATTTTCGGCAGGAACACCGAATCCATCCCGCTCAGGGACTTCGGAGTGGTCTCCTCAAGAGTTTCCTGCTGCTCTATCGCCTCAGAAAGTCTGGGAGTTCCGAAAGCTCGCATCGAAAATCTGCGTATCATTATTATCACTATGAGGACCGCTGTAATAAATATGATCGAGGCGGCAAGTGAAAATATCGAAAAAGTTTCGCACATATCTATATCTCCTATCATATTGGGCTTTTATTAAATTATAAAACTGCAGCTATAAATTTCAAGCCTTTAGCATTGCTTTTACCTGAGAAATAAACTCTTCCGCTTCTGCCTTTGCATCGTCTGCAAGAAGTTTTCCGAAAGGTACAGAAGAAGGAATATCCGAATAAAAGCGGCAGTTTTCCCTTTTTTCTTCATTATCCCAGTCGTGCCAGAGCTCAGGCAAAATATGCTCACTTGTTTCGCATTCCATTATAAGACAGGCTCCGTCTTTTCGCCAGGGACGAGCTATATATGTATCTCCCTGCCCCGTAAAGCGGCAGTTTTTGAATATGAAGCCGTATTTCTGCTCTTTTGGCGTAGATGGTGCTGATACATATCCTTTTCTCAGCGATCTTATCTCGCAGTTTTCAAACACTGCGCAGGCCCCACCGAAAATAAAGTCCACATCTCCCTCAATAACGCAGTTTTCAAAGTACATAAGGGAGGGATTTCGAGCCAGTCCGTCATTTGGCCCTTTGAACGAATTGGGAATAACGGGCTTTTCGGGCAGCGGCGCAGTAAATACAGTGTCCTGATAGCCTCGGAAAGTACAGTTTTTGATATGTGCCTTACGGCAGTCAAAATACGCAGCTATCGCCTGCCCTGCTTCTTCACCCACTCCTGCGGTGTTTTCAATTGTCAGATTTTCAAGCCTTAAAAAATCTGCCCTAAAAAAAGCAGAATAGCTGCGGAAAGTTCCGTAAAGCTCGTCTTCGTTATGCGGCTTTTTGGCATAGTCACCGTAGGAGATCACAGTTTTGCTGCCCGTAATCTTCAGACTTTCTGCTTCTATGTGCAGCTTTTCACTGAAAACTCCTTCGGGAAGTACGATATCCGTCTCGCCTTTTTCTATTCTTTCTGCAATGTATGTTCCCAAAGGAGAAACAACAAAGCGCTCAAGTGCTTTTCCGACACCGTCATTGTCATTTGTGTCAGTTACAAAATCGCTCTTTTCTTTGATTTCGTCAGGCGCGTTTCCCATCGCTACGGAAAGCCCTGCGTATTCAAGCATAGGCAGGTCATTGTAATTGTCGCCGATCGCAATCATTTCTTCCTGCTTTATGCCGTACTTTTCGCCGATATATGCCATCGCTGTGGCTTTTGAGGTGCGCACATCATTGAATTCTATCATTCTCGGAGTGGAATTTGCCCAGTTGTTGTCTTTCGGACAGTTCTCCTGCAAAAAGGCGTGCAGCTCAGGCATACGCTCAGGCTCTGCATACCATATCATTTTTAGAACTCCCTTTTCAACGATCGGCTCTATATTGTCAAAAAGCTCCGCTTTCACACCCATTACCTTTTCATAATGTTCCACATATCTATCTATACGGTTTGCATAAAGCAGATTCTTTGACCACAAACACACTGTAACATCCAGCTTCTTTGCATATCCATACAGCGTTCTTGCTGATTCTGACGACATTTCAAACTCATACAGAATTTCACCGTCGGGCATTGCGACTACCGCTCCGTTTGCGGAAATGATAGGCGAATCGATACCCAGCTCCTTTACATAGGAGGATATTCCCACCAGTGTTCTGCCTGTGCACAGGCAGAATAAGCAACCCATTTCCGATGCTCGGCGTATTGCCTCAAAATTTCTTGCGGATATTTTCTTATCTGTTGTCAGAAGTGTGCCGTCCATATCGCTGGCAACAAGTCTGTATTTCATTTTTCTGCCCCCTTTGCAGATTGGTTAAAGCTTTATGTTTGCAAGACCGCCTTCACTGGTTTCTCTGTACTGAGCGGCAAGGTCCTGTCCTGTTTCTTTCATAGTAATTATAACTCTGTCAAGAGATATCTTTCGGGTGTCACTGAGGAAACTTGCAAGGTTTACTGCATTTATCGCTCTCATTGCGGCTACAGCATTGCGCTCGATACAGGGTATCTGCACTAGACCGCATATCGGATCGCAGGTAAGTCCCAGATGATGCTCAATCGCTATCTCAGCTGCGTACTCTATCTTGTCAAAATTCAAGCCGAAAAGCTCTGCCAGCGCTGCTGCCGCCATAGCGCAGGCTGTTCCAACTTCTGCCTGACATCCGCACTCTGCGCCCGAAATGGACGCATTCGTCTTGACGAGGTTGCCTATAATGCCGCCTGTTATAAGTGCATTTATTATCTCATCATCGGAAAAGCCGTTCTTTTTCTGCTGGTAATACATTACCGCAGGAAGTACGCCTGCCGCACCGCAGGTGGGGGCGGTGACTATTCGCTCGCCTGAGGCGTTCTGCTCACTGACGGCAAATGCATATGAGCAGACCAACCGGCCCTCTTTTGTCTCCGGCTTTTCGTCTATATGCTGCATATTGTAAAGGTACTTTGCCTTTTTCTGCAGCTCAAGTCCGCCGGGAAGTACTCCTGATGCTTTCAATCCTTCCTTTACGGAGGTTTTCATTGCGTCCCATATCGTATGCATATACTCGCGAAGAGCATCTCTGCCCTCCACCTCTTCTGCGTATTCATACAGTCTTATATTATTATCTGTGCAATATTCCGCAATGTCAGAAAACTTTGTCTTTTCATAAACAACAGGAGCTTTTACCGCATCATCCCCTGCAAAAACTATGCGTCCGCCTCCGACACTGTACACCTTTGCATAGTCTGTCTGCTTTCCGTTCTCGTAGGCGAATATCTCCAACGTATTCGGGTGCGTGACAGTGACCTCAACAAGATCAAATTCGATTTCACAGGGAGTCGGAGCAAGTGTTTTTTCTATTACGGTGTCCGTTCCGTGACCTTTTCCTGTTTTTGCAAGAGAGCCATAGAGGATAACCTTGAATTTATCAGCATTGGGATTTCTATCCTTGAAAATCAGGCACGCGCGCTCAGGTCCCATCGTGTGTGAGCTGGACGGTCCTCTGCCGATCTTGTAAAGCTCATTGAGAGATTCCATTCCCTGAGGTGCTATATCAGCTTTTGATGCTGTCTGCTCTGCAAAAAAGTGTTCAATCGGAACGTTGAAAATCTTGGAAAGCCTTATGAAATTCTGTACAGACGGCATTGTCAGTCCCTTTTCCCATTTTGATACCGCTCTGTTACTGATGCCAAGCTGCTCTCCTAGCTTATCCTGTGACATTCCTGCTGCTTTGCGAAGCTGTATAAGTCTTTCCGCAACTCTGTTTTCTTCCATTTCCGGCACCTCGATTATGTTTTTTGCTGTAAAGATCATCTCCTTATATTTTAATCTGAAAGAAACGCAAAGTCAACCACAGGTTGATATTGTATACAGAAACACCGCAGCGATTTTCACTGCGGTGTTTTATCTCATATACTATATATGCTCTGTCTCTTTTGCTATTTCGAATACTTCTTTTGCAAGCTCACAAACAGCGCTCAGAGTCTCTTTATCAGCCTCAAAAACGCTCTTGACCGGCTCTTTTCTCACCAGCTTGAATCTCATACTGCCGAGCACATCGGAAAGTGCTGACACTCCCTCTCCGCTCCAGCCGTATGAGCCGAACACTCCTGCCGGCTTTGCACTGATCGAGTATACATCGATCTGAGAAATTACTCGCCAGACAGGCGCCGGCGCATTGCAGTTTATTGTTGTTGTACCGAACAGCAAACCGTCTGCGCGTCCTATGCCTGCCGCGCAGTTCTGCTCCTGCTCTGTGTCGGAAAGGTCATAAAGTGTTGCCACAGCACCCAGCTTTTCAACTTCCTCTGCCGCCGCTTTTGCCATACGCTCGGTGCATCCGTGAGCAGATGCATATACAACAGCGATCTCCGTATTGTCGCTCTGCTTCGGCTGTGCGCTGAGCTTTTTGTAGTCCTTTATAATTTCCTTTACCCCTTCGACTATCACAGGTCCGTGGCTGGGGCAGATTGCCTGAAGCTTTCCTGCAAAGGGCTTTATTTTGTCCAGTGCCTGACGGACAAAGAAGGAGAAGGGCGAGAATATATCTTCATAATACCGCACCGTCTGGGTACGGTATTTTTCTTTCATTTTTTCGGGGATATGCTCGTCAAACATAGTCATTTCGCAATAATGAGCACCGAACATATCACAGGAACAAAGCACGCCTTCCTTTTCAAGGCGCACCATCATGGAGTCGGGCCAGTGAAGCATGGGGGTCACAACAAAATGCAGGGTGTCTCTGCCGATGTCGAGGGTATCCCCGTCCTTTACTGTAATACACTTGAAATCACGATTGATCTGCTGACGGAGGAATTTCTTTCCGATTGCTGTGCAGACAATGACCGCATCGGGTGCGTAATCGAGAATCTTTTTAATACAGCCCGAATGGTCAGGCTCGGTGTGATTTATAACTATATAGTCTATATCGGAAAAATCGCACAGACAGCCCACATTATAGCGGTAATCGTCCCAGAACTCTTCGGGTGCGGTGTCCACCAGCACCGTTTTTCCGCTTGTTATAAGGTAGGAATTATAAGTCGTGCCGTAGGGCGACTTCATCACTATATCAAAGGTTCGGCGGTTGGGGTCTCCCACGCCTACGGAGTATACGTTGTCTGTGATTCTGTGTGTCGCCATGAATTTTCCTTCTTTCGGTTTTTTGATAGTATGTGCGGAAAGATCGGTTTGATTCCTGAATATTTACACCTCATCAGAGGGCGCTTTTTGGGGCTGTGATTTTCTTTTAAGAAATCTGATTATAAGTACGGTCTGATATATCAGTGATTCGAGAAATATAAATCCTGCGGTAAAAATCGCCAGAACAGCCATGGCGGCTGCGCCTGTTGGCTCCAGCCCTAATTTTTCTGACGCAGTCATGAAAATTACAAAAAAGCCCACAATGGAAACGGCTGTCATTATCGCCCACCAATGGACAAAGCAGTGTACCGAGTTTTTATGACAGTAAATTATGTTTATAACCATCGGCACTGTGGCTGCTGCGGCAAAGTAAACCAGTGTAAGAATAAAAGCGATGTGATGGTCCAAGCCCAGATAAGCCGCCGCCACAAATAATACAGCAGGTAATAACGCAGATAGATTCAACGATAAGTTTATGAGAAATCGTTCGATTTTCAGCTTTTTCTCCTGTCTTTCCATTCCCTCACTCCTTTTATCACATACCCCTGCGAGCATTTATCAGTCTGCGGTCACATCAGGATATTTAAGCAGATTTTTCGCCATTGCATACAGTCTGTAAGCCTTTGTAAATTTCACCGCTGCAACGGCTGCAGGAATCATAAATATTACGAACCATACCGACATAACGCCGATAGCCGCACCGCTCAGCGCAGAAAAATCGCCTGCAGCAAAGTAAAAAAACACTGCAACCACTGCTATCCATATCAGAGCGGCTATAAGCCCCACAGTCTTCTTTTTCAGCCCCAGCGCCTGTGCGCTGTAATCCCTTTCAAGTACCCTGTGCGGAAACTTACGGTTTTTCATCAGCTCTTTCTGTCTCTTTTCAATAGCCTTATAGCTCTTTTTGCTTATGGCTTTTACTGTACCGCATCTGTCACACACAATCAGATAACCGCCTGTGTATTCAAATATCGGCACAAAGGCATACGCCGTTATCACGCTTTTATACAGGTGCTTTTCCGTTTCGCACTCGCACCTTCCGCATGTATGTCTCCCTGCCCATATCTGCCTGACTTTTTTCTCGACTGTTCCTGTCTGCACATACATTTTCGTTCACCGTCCTGTATAATCAAAACAGGGGGAGAATATTGCCGTTGCAATATTCTCCCCTCAGTCAGATCAATTAATATCTGGTCTTTGCGGTGTAGTGAGTGTGGAGGATCTCATGAGCCTTGTGACCGTTGGGCTCGCCGAGGTACTCAGCGTATGCCTTCTTGATTGCAGGGTTCTCGTGAGACTTACGGAGAGCCTTACCCTCATCCTCGCGATAAAGTGCAGCAGCACGGAGAGCCTTGAGGTCTACAGTGTTGCGTACAGAAGCGGGCTGGATGGGCTGACCGCCGCCGTTGATGCAGCCGCCGGGGCAGCACATAACCTCAATGAAGTGAAGCTCAACTTCGCCTGCCTTGACCATATCAAGGAGCTTAGCAGCGTTGGAAAGACCGGAGCAGACAGCAGTCTTAACGGTGATTCCGCCTGCATCGTATGCGGCAAACTTGATGCCTTCCATACCACGAACCTCGGTGTACTCGATAGGCTCGACAGTCTTGTTCTCGAGAACTTCAACTGCGGTACGGAGAGCTGCTTCCATAACACCGCCGGTGGTACCGAAGATAACTGCAGCACCGGTGGACTCGCCGAGGATAGGATCGAAGTCCTCATCGGGGAGGGTGTTGAACTTAATGCCTGCGCGCTCGATCATACGAGCAAGCTCACGGGTGGTAAGAGCGTAATCAACATCAGCATAACCAGCTGCTGCCATTTCGTCTCTGCCGCACTCGAACTTCTTAGCGGTACAGGGCATGATAGCAACGGAAACGATATCCTTGGGATCAATGCCGTTCTTCTCTGCATACCAGGTCTTTATCATAGCACCCTGCATCTGCTGGGGGCTCTTACAGGTAGAGAGGTTGGGAATAAACTCAGGATAGTAGTGCTCGCAGAAGTTGATCCATCCGGGGGAGCAGGAGGTGATCATGGGGAGAGTGCCGCCGTTCTTTACTCTGCCGAGAAGCTCGGTGCCTTCTTCCATGATGGTGAGGTCTGCGCCGAAGTCGGTATCAAATACCTTGTCAAAGCCAAGTCTGCGAAGAGCAGCTGCCATCTTACCGGTGACAAGAGTACCGGGCTCCATGCCGAAGCACTCGCCGAGAGTTGCACGGATGGAGGGAGCGGTGTGAACAACAACGTGCTTGGAGGGATCGCTGATTGCAGCGAAGACCTTGTCGGTATCGTCCTTCTCGGTGAGAGCACCGGTGGGGCAAGCTACGATACACTGACCGCAAGCTACGCAAGCGACATCATTGAGCTTAGCCTCGAACGGAGAACCGATCTCGGTGTCGAAACCACGGTTGTTAGCACCGATGACGGATACAAACTGGTTATTACATGCACCTACGCAACGACGGCAAAGGATGCACTTGGAGTTATCTCTTACAAGATAAGAGGTGGAGTTGTCGATCTCAGTCTGAGGAACGGAACCTGCAAAGCGGTTAGCATCCTCAACACCGTACTCGCGGCAGAGCTTCTGGAGCTCGCAGTCAGTGCTGCGTACGCAGGAGAGGCAAGCCTTGTTATGTACAGAAAGGATGAGCTCGAGGTTGGTCTTACGGCTCTTTCTGATGAGCTCGGTGTTGGTGTAAACCTCAAGACCTTCGTTGATGGGATATACGCAAGCGGCAACAGGAGCGCGGCCGCCCTTTACTTCTACAACGCACATACGGCAAGCGCCGATCTCGTTGATGTCCTTAAGATAGCAGAGAGTAGGAATCTCTATACCGGCAAGACGTGCAGCCTCAAGAATGGTAGAACCGGCAGGAGCCTGTACATCAATACCGTTGATTTTTACATTGATCATATTTTCCATTATAGGCACACTCCTTTCTTAGTTCTTGCTGATTGCCTTGAACTTACAGTTGTCGATACATACACCGCACTTTACGCACTTAGCGGTGTCGATTGCAAAGGAAGCAAGCTTATGACCCGGTGCGATATAGTCGGTTCTGGTGATAGCAGAAGCGGGGCAGTTCTTAGCGCAGAGTCCGCAGCCGATGCACTTGTCCTGATCAACAACGAAGGAAAGGAGATCCTTACAGATGCCTGCAGGGCATTTCTTATCAACAATGTGAGCTACATACTCATCACGGAAGAAACGGAGAGTAGAAAGAACGGGGTTGGGAGCAGTCTGACCGAGACCGCAGAGGGAGTTGGTCTTGATGAACATACAGAGCTCTTCGAGCTTCTCGATATCTTCGATCTCACCCTTACCCTTGGTGATTCTGTCGAGGATCTCGTACATTCTTCTGGTACCGATACGGCAGGGAGTACACTTACCGCAGGACTCATCAACAGTGAAGTCGAGGAAGAACTTAGCGATATCAACCATACAGTTGTCCTCGTCCATGACGATAAGACCGCCGGAGCCGATCATAGCGCCGATAGATGCGAGAGAATCGTAATCAAGGGGAATGTCGATATATTCAGCAGGTACGCAAGCGCCGGAAGGTCCGCCGAGCTGTGCAGCCTTGAACTTCTTGCCGTTTGCTACGCCGCCGCCGATTTCATTGATAACGGTGGAAAGGGGAGTACCCATGGGGATCTCAACGAGACCGGTGTTGTTGATCTTACCGCCAAGAGCGAATACCTTGGTACCTGCAGCCTTCTCGCTTCCAAGAGAAGCAAACCACTTGCCGCCCTTGAGGATGATCTGGGGGATATTAGCATAGGACTCAACGTTGTTGAGAACGGTGGGCTTACCGAAGAGACCCTTAACAGCAGGGAACGGAGGACGAGGTCTGGGCTCACCGCGGTTACCCTCGATGGAGGTCATAAGAGAGGTCTCCTCACCGCATACGAATGCGCCTGCACCGAAGCGGAGCTCGAGGTTGAAGTTGAAGCCGGTACCGAAGATATCTTCGCCGAGGAGGCCGTACTCACGAGCCTGACCGATAGCAACTTCGAGTCTGTGGATAGCGATGGGGTACTCAGCACGAACGTAGATGTAACCCTGGGTTGCGCCGATAGCATAGCCTGCGATAGCCATTGCTTCGATAACAGCGTGGGGGTCACCTTCGAGGATGGAACGGTCCATAAATGCACCGGGGTCGCCTTCGTCAGCGTTACAGCAGACATACTTCTGGTCTGCCTGGTTAGCTGCTGCGAAGCTCCACTTAAGACCGGTGGGGAATCCGCCGCCGCCACGACCGCGAAGTCCGGAATCCTTGACTACCTGGATAACTTCCTCAGGAGTCATTTCGGTAAGAACCTTACCGAGAGCCTGATAACCGTCCATAGCGATGTACTCATCGATTACTTCAGGGTTGATAAGACCGCAGTTACGAAGAGCAACTCTCTTCTGGGAGCGGTAGAAATTGGTGTCGTTAAGAGAGGTGTGTCTGCCTGCAGCCTCAGCCTTCTCCTTAACCTCAGCGGGAACGTCAGCATAAACAAGACGCTCTACGATACGACCCTTAAGGAGATGCTCCTTAACGATTGTCTCAACGTCTTCAACGGTAACATTGCTGTAGAATACGCCTTCGGGGTATACAACAACAACGGGACCGAGAGC
>JAZUPB010000024.1:0-129574 GCA_045604965.1 Acutalibacteraceae bacterium | reverse complement strand
CTGCTTTGAACCGGGTGCGATACCAAGGCTGACATCAGGCTGTACAGTTTTGCCTTTGAGAATTGCAGCAAATCTCATAAGATCAAGATAGCTGGAATTTGTGCAGGATCCGATAAGAACCTGATCGATTTTTTTCCCTTCAAGCTCTTCGATCGAGATGATGTTGTCAGGGCTGTGAGGTGCAGCTGCAAGAGGCTGGAGAGAAGAGAGATTGATCTCATATGTCTCATCGTAAACAGCATCTTCATCAGCCTTCAGCTCTGTCCATACATCTTCTCTGTCCTGAGCACGAAGGAAAGAACGGGTGATATCGTCAGAAGGGAAGATGGAGGTGGTAGCACCGAGCTCTGCACCCATATTGGTGATGGTTGCTCTTTCGGGAACGGAAAGAGTGGAAACTCCTTCGCCGCCATACTCAATTATCTTTCCTACACCGCCTTTGACGGTAAGAAGCTTAAGGACTTCGAGAATAACATCCTTTGCGCTGACCCAAGGGGAAAGGGATCCTGTAAGATTAATTCTGACCATTTTTGGCATTGTGATATAATAAGCGCCGCCGCCCATGGAAACAGCAACATCGAGACCGCCGGCACCCATTGCAAGCATACCTATTCCGCCGCCGGTGGGAGTGTGGCTGTCAGAACCAATAAGTGTTTTGCCGGGTGCACCAAAACGTTCAAGATGAACCTGATGGCATATTCCGTTTCCTGGACGTGAATACCAGATGCCGTGCTTTTTGGCAACACTCTGAATATATCTGTGGTCATCAGCATTTTCAAATCCGGTCTGAAGAGTGTTATGGTCGATGTAAGCAACAGAACGCTCGGTCTTGACTCTGGGTACTCCAATAGCCTCGAATTCGAGGTAAGCCATTGTACCGGTAGCATCCTGAGTGAGAGTCTGGTCAATACGCAGACCAATTTCCTCGCCGACGTTCATTTCACCGGAGAGCAAATGGTTTTTGATAATTTTCTGCGCGATAGTATAGCCCATTGATATCACCTCATATGAAAAATCTATATCATTTATTATCTTATAAAATTCGTGCATTGTCAATCCTTTAACACTTAAGTGTCCACTAAATATTGTGCTTTATCTGTTGCAGATATTGTTAAATTGTGATATAGTAATTTAGAAATGCTTCACGAATTAGTATCAGCAAACAGGGAATGATATTTCTGAGGTGATACTTTTGAGTGAAGAACGTGAAAAACACGACAACGAAGACGAAGTAATGAGTCCTGATGATATTGAGCGAATAAAAGATATCAGTGCGGCCACTACAAATGGCAGACATATTCTTCACTGTATATCAATTGTGGGGCAGATAGAAGGACATCAGGTGCTTCCCTCGCAGAATAAATCCACAAAATATGAGCATATACTTCCGCAGCTTGTTGCGGTTGAAGAGGCAGAAGAGATAGAAGGTCTTATAATTCTCCTCAATACAGTCGGAGGAGATGTTGAGGCAGGACTTGCAATTGCAGAGCTTGTTGCAGGTATGAAAAAACCCACTGTTTCACTTGTGCTTGGGGGCGGTCATTCAATCGGCGTGCCGCTTGCAGTTTCTGCCAAACGCTCGTTTATTGTGCCTTCGGCCACGATGACTATTCATCCTGTCAGAATGAGTGGACTTGTACTTGGTGTACCGCAGACACTCTCCTACTTTGATAAAATGCAGGAGCGGATAACCCGCTTTGTTTCAGACAATTCCAATATTTCTCCTGAAAGATTTCTTGAATTATCGCGTACAGTCGGTGAACTGGTAATGGATGTTGGTACTGTGCTTGACGGTGAACAGGCGGTTGCGGAAGGTCTTATTGATGAACTGGGATCACTTTCAAATGCGATAGAATGGCTTTATGGTGAAATAGAGCGGAAGCAGCAGGAGAAAGAAAATGTTTAGTGCAATATTCTGGTATATTGATCCCTATGATAAGCCAGAGTCTTTCGAAAATAATTCCGAAACAGAACAAATAGGGTATAATTATGTATATCGTGATGGGAGAATAATGAAGGAGAATGCACAGGGATTGATGTCGCAAAAATATCTTGACAGATATTTTAAAACTTGTATTTCAAGCGAAAAAACCGATGATTGATAATGTGTGGAACCATATTTATGGTTCCGTACATTATTGTTTTACATAATTTCCTTGAAAAACCACGATATATGGGTTATATTATTAAAAGTAAAAATAAATCGAGGAGAGTACATAATGAAATTTATTGATGTAATTTTTCAGGCGATTATTCAGGGGTTGACAGAATTCCTGCCAGTTTCAAGCAGTGGTCATGTGTCACTGTATCAGCATCTTTCGGGGAACAGCGGAGATGGTGCGCAGACATTTACATTGTTCTTGCATGTCGGCACACTGATTGCTGTTTTTGTTGCTTATAGAAAACTTATTGCAGAACTTATTATTGAATTCTTTAAAATGTGCGGTGACCTTTTTAAGTTTACTGTAGATCAGATTAAGGTTTTATGGCTTAAAATAACTAAAAAACCTTTTGATGAAGCAAAAAGAGCAGTTCGTAAAATGCCTGAAATGAATGATGTTCGCCGCATGGTCGTTATGGTCATAGTTGCATCTGCGTGGGCAATATTGCTTTTCCTGCCCATATTCAGCGGACTTGGTCTTAATATGGCTGATGGCGAAAGAGTCGAAAATATCGCAGATTTGTCTACATATTTTTCCGAGGATAAGGATATTCTCGCTGAAGGTCTTTTCCTTCTTGTTACCGGTTTTCTTCTTCTCTATGCAACATACCTTTCCAAGACCAGAGAAGGAAGCGTAAAAATCAGACTTAAAAACGCCTGCGCTATGGGTGTTGCACAGTGCTTCGCTGCAATGCCCGGTATAAGCCGTTCCGGCGCAACAACAACCGCAGGCATGATTACAGGTCTTGAAAAGAACACTGCACTCAGTATGTCCTTCATTATGAGTATACCTGCTGTTCTTGCGGCAACACTTCTGGATATTAAGAACGAGTTCATTGATACTCCTGCATCAGAGAGAATAACCAATTTTACAGGATTTGATGTTGTAGTTGGTGTTATAGTATCTGCTGTTGTCGGTATTCTGGCAATTGTTGGACTTAAATGGATAGTAAATAACAATAAACTCAATTACTTTGGCTGGTATTGCCTTGCTATGGGTCTGGTTGTTATTGTCGTAGCTATTATTGAATATTCTGTCGGACATAACATTTTCACAGGCGAATCTATGAAAAATATAAATGATGTTATCTCCGCTTCAAATTCAGATTTGATTTCATTGAGCGATATCTCTGCTACGGATGCTTCATATTCGGATATTATCTCTTTATCTGATATAATCAGTGCCGCATCTATCGGATAAATAAGGTGGTTATTTAATGGCGGAAAAACGAACGACTCCGGCAAGAGCAAAGAATACCCCAAAATCTCAGCTGAACAATAAAAAAATGCCGTCCAAATCTTCGCCTGCGAAAAAAACGGTACCTAAAAAAGCAAAAAGTGCTCCGGCGCCTAGTATTGATAATACTTTCAGCAGGCAAGTAATTATGGTGATCCTTTTTACAATGGCTGTATTGTTTTTCTTTGTAGCAGTTATAAAAGGATCGGGTATCTGGCTTTCGGTACATACAACAATATACGGTATTTTTGGATTGCCAACGGTGCTTTGGGTTATTTCATTGCTTGTTTTGACAGTGTTTCTTGCACAGGAAAAACCTACAAAATATATTGCAATAAGAGCTGCCTGGCTTTTCGCTGTGCTATTGATTATTTCGGTTGGTTTAACTGTTTTTTCGGTGAAAAATGCAGAGTTATACACTGCAAAGGAAATAATTGATAATTGCAAAGAAGCTGGTAAAGAATACAAGGGCGCAGGTGTATTTGGTGCTATAACCGGAGGTATGGCACTTAAATATATCGGAAAAGTAGGCTCAATAGTAATATGGGTGCTTTCTGTTTTTGCATTTATTATGATATCTACAAAGACATCTGTCGCACAGCTTGTTGCTTTTCTTATTCAGCCTTTTGATAAAGCAAAAGTAAAACTTGATGATCATAAATCAAGAGTACAGGAAGAAAAAGCTTATCGTGAAGAATCATTACGTGAACGCAGCGATACAAACGCCGAATCAAGAAGAAGAGGACGCTACAGACTTATCGAAGAAGAAAACAGCGTCAATATGCTTGTTGATGAAGAAACAGAGGCTGTAAATACAGATAGAAAAAGACCATCTCGTTCAAATGGAAGAAAAACATCTGAATACGTTGGTGACGAAGAGTTTGATGAAGAACTTAACGAAAAATTCAGAATCCTTTATTCGGCATACAATGGTGAAGATGAGTCAGTGACAGAAAATAAAAAATCAAAAAAAGAAACTGTTAAGTCTTTTGGCTCATCGCCCGACATACTTGATACAAAGCCCAGAAGAACGATAAAACAGGAAAAGAAAAAAATCGTTAGTGAAAATATTGTTACCGAGGAAAAGGAACCTGTAAACAGTGATCTTGATGAGATAATAAAAAAGGTCGGAGCTCCGGATCATAATAAATCTGATAATTTAATAAAAAAAGAAGATGATGCACAGCAGGCAAAGGTAATTGAAGAGGAGATTGTGCAGGAGAAAGAAAAAGAAGCTGAGAAAGAAGCATATGTATTTCCGCCAATCGATCTTCTTAAGGAAGCTAAAAACGAAAGCGTAGATATGACCGATGAGCTTCGTGAGAATGCAAAGCGTCTGATAGCAACCTTGGATGAATACGGAGTAAAAGCTTCTGTTTCAGATATAAGCAGAGGTCCCACAGTTACAAGATTTGAGATCGTTCCGGCTCCCGGTGTGAAAATAAGCAAGATAACAACACTTGCAAATGATATCAAGCTTCGTCTTGCGGCAAAATCTGTTCGTATTGAGGCTCCTATACCGGGGAAAGCTGCAGTAGGAATAGAGATACCTAACACAAAACGCAATACGGTTTCTATTCGAGAATTGATCGATTCAGATGTATTCAGAGATGCAAAAGGTTCGCTTGCCTGTGTGCTCGGAAAAGATATCGAAGGAAATATTATAACCTGTGATCTGGCGAAAATGCCTCACCTGCTTATTGCAGGATCTACAGGTTCAGGTAAATCGGTATGTGTAAACTCAATGCTTATCAGCTTGATGTACAAATATACACCGGACGAGCTTAAAATGGTGCTTGTTGATCCTAAGAAAGTTGAATTTGAAATTTATAACGGAATACCGCACTTGCTTGTTCCTGTCGTCAGCAATCCCAAAAAGGCAGCAGGCGTGCTCCAGTGGGCTGTTGTAGAGATGGAAAAACGTTATGAAATGCTTCAGGGAAAAAATGTCAGAAGCATTAATTCATATAACGATCTTGCGGAAAAAACAGGCGAATTTGAAAAGATGTCCAAGATAATAATTGTTATCGATGAAATGGCGGATCTTATGCAGACCACCCCCAAAGAAGTGGAAGACTCGATTGCCCGTCTGGCTGCAATGGCGCGTGCAGCAGGTATGCATATTATTCTTGCAACACAGCGTCCTTCCGTTGATGTTATCACCGGTACAATTAAAAATAACATTCCGAGCCGTATAGCTCTTACTGTTTCATCAAGAATAGACTCAACAACAATTCTTGGTGCAGGCGGTGCGGAAACACTTATAGGATATGGTGATATGCTTTATAATCCTATGGGTGCAAGTACTCCGAAGCGTGTACAGGGCTGTTTCGTAAGTGACGAAGAGGTAGGAGATGTTATTGGATTCCTTAAGAGAAACGGTGATGCGGAATATGATGAAAGTATCACTGAGGAAATTGAGCGCAAAGCTGCAGAAAATGAAAAAGGCAAAAACGATGTATCAGGCAAGGACGGAGGCGGTTTCCTTGATGAAGATCCGACAATGTCCAAAGCTATTGAAGCGGTTATTCAGGCAGGACAGGCATCTGTTTCTTTGCTCCAGAGAAAGCTCGGAGTCGGTTATGCACGCGCAGGTAAGCTGATAGATCAGCTTGAGGAGAGAGGAATAGTTGGACCTTATGAAGGTTCAAAGCCGAGAAAAGTTCTTATGACCAAAACACAGTGGCTTGAAATGAATATGTCTTCATCAAGTCCAATTGCAATAGACGGCAGTTTTGAGGAAAGCGGTTTGCCTTTCGACATTGACGATACAGAGGAATAATATGGCTTTTTTACCTATTACAAAAAAGGAAGTCGACCTGCTTCAATGGGAGCAGGTTGACTTCGTATTGGTTACTGCTGATGCTTATGTTGACCATCCAAGCTTCGGCACGGCAATTATAAGCAGAATACTCGAAGCGGACGGATTCCGCGTGGCTATTCTGGCACAGCCGAATTGGTCAGATGAATTAGACTTTAAACGATTCGGAGAGCCAAGGCTTGGATTTATGATCAACGGCGGCAACATTGATTCTATGGTTGCTCATTACACAGCAGCAAAAAGAAAGCGCAGTGATGATTACTATTCCCCTGGAGGAAAAGCGGGAAAGAGACCTGACAGACCAACGATTGTATATTCGCGTCTTGCTAAAAAAGCATATCCTGATGTGCCTGTAATTATTGGTGGATTGGAAGCATCTCTGCGCCGTTTTGCTCATTACGACTACTGGGATGACAGAATAAGACCTTCCATTCTTATTGAATCCGGAGCAGATATATTAAGCTATGGTATGGGCGAATATCAGACACTTGAAATAGCCCACCGTCTGGCAGATTATGAACCTATAAAGGCCATAAACGATGTTAGAGGCACGTGTGTGATCATTCCTGCGTCTGAGTATAAACCCAGATCTGTTGCACAGTGCCCGAGTTTTGAGGCTGTGTGTGAATCAAAAAAAGAATACGCAGTATCTTGCAGGATTCAGCAGGACGAACACGATTCAGTCAGAGGAAAAACTGTTATTCAGCGTCATGGCGATGTAATACTTGTACAGAATCCGCCGCAGCCGCCTTTATCAACAGAAGAATTTGACAGAGTGTATGAGCTTCCTTATGAAAGGGATTATCATCCATCATATAAACCTCTCGGCGGAGTTCCTGCAATCGAAGAAGTCAAGTTTTCTGTAGTTCATAACAGAGGTTGTTTCGGCGCATGTGCATTTTGCTCGCTCGCATTCCATCAGGGTAGGCAGATAACGACAAGAAGCGAAGCTTCTTTAATTCGCGAGGTAACAGCAATAACTCATATGCCCGACTTTAAGGGGTATATACACGATGTTGGAGGTCCGACAGCTAATTTCAGAAGAGGTTCCTGCAATATTCAGAATAAAAACGGATTATGTAAGGGCAAACGGTGTCTTGCACCTGAACCCTGTAAAAATCTTGTTGCAGATCACTCTGAGTATCTTAAAATACTGAGAAAACTTCGTGCTATTCCTAAGATTAAGAAAATATTTATCAGATCAGGCATCAGATTCGATTATCTTATGCAGGATGAAAATGATGAATTTTTCAGAGAACTTGTGACCCATCACGTCAGCGGTCAGCTCAAAGTTGCTCCTGAGCATTGCAGCGCAGCTGTACTCGATAAAATGGGGAAGCCGCATATTGAAACATATGTAAAATTTAGGAAGAAATTTTATGAGTTCTCTGCACAGGCAGGCAAAAAGCAGTTCCTTGTTCCATATTTGATGAGCAGTCACCCTGGAAGCACGCTTAAGGATGCTGTTGAGCTTGCACTGTTCCTGAAGAAAGAGGGAATCCATCCTGAACAGGTTCAAGATTTTTATCCTACCCCGGGAACTATTTCAACTTGTATGTTTTATACCGGTCTTGATCCTTATACACTGAAAGAGGTATATGTTCCGAGAACTTCTGAACAGAAAAAGGAACAGCGTGCACTTCTTCAGTATTTCAAGCCGGAAAACAGGGACATTGTAGAACGAGCGCTTCGTAAATGCGGTCGCAGTGATCTCATAGGTTATTCATCTGAGTGTCTTATCAAGCCTCGCGGCGGACAGGGAGTGAAATCAAACGGTGTCTCTAAAAAAACAGGAGATAACAGAAAACGAGGTTATTCACAAAAAAACAAAGGCCGCAACGGTAGCAGAACAAAAAAGATTTAATAAACGCCTTCGTCAGTCGATTTACTATATTTTGGCTGTTGTCTGTGCGATAGTACTTACAATAGGAGAACTTTGGCCAAGTACAGATTTTCCAAGCTGGTCTGAGATGTTTCAGCAGATCAGCAATGATCCGAAGCCCGAACCGGAAGAATATGCCGATGAACTTAGCGGAGACATTATTATGTCTGTTCACGCAATTGATGTTGGACAGGGGGACTGCACGTTAGTAAGAATAGGCGAAAAAACTATTCTTATAGATGGCGGAGAAAACGGTAAGGGACAGGATGTGCTTGATTATATCGATGATTTGGGAATTAAAAAACTGGATTATTTAATAGGTACTCATCCACATTCGGATCATATCGGCGGACTTGATACTGTTTTGAATGAGCTTGAGGTAGGTACGCTTATTATTCCTCAGGTTGATGAATCACTTATTCCGTCGGGCAGAACCTATACTGATTTTCTTGATGCTGCGATTATGCAGAAGGAAAATGGTATGAATGTTGAGAGCGCAGAGGAAGGAAAAGTTTACGAGCTTTCAGATTATGCAAAAATGGAGATACTGTCTCCGTTGTATAATGATTATACTGATCTTAACGACTATTCCGTTGCTGTATTGATAACGTGCCGTGATGTTTCTTTTTTCTCGGCAGGAGATATAACACATACAGTTGAGTATCAGCTTATGGAGCATTATCCTGACATAAAAGCCGATCTGATCAAAGTTTCTCACCACGGAAGTAACAAATCGAATTTAAAGGGATTTATCAAGATGTTGGATCCGGATTACGGATATATATGCTGCGGCAAAGACAATGACTACGGACATCCGTATGCATCTGTACTAAATATTCTCAAAGACTGCGAAGTAAAATACAGAAGAACCGATTTGGAAGGTTCTTTTGTGTATTACACTGATGGCAGTACATTTATAGAAAATTGAACAGGAGGAAATATTTTGAGAATTTTATCTATAGATCGATTTGAAGGTATATATGCAATTTGCGAAGATAAAGACGGTGCGAAGTTTGCAATTCCTACACAGGAGATACCCAATGGAGCCAAGGAAGGTACCTGCCTGAAAATTCTAGATGACGGAACTCTTTCAATAGATGAAGAATTGACAGCAAATAATAAAAATCTTAACTTAAATAAACAGAAGAATTTGTTCTCGTAAATAATAAAAAGGTCTGCAAAGGCAGACCTTTTTATTATTTACAAAATTCGTTTATTTGCAGTATTACTCGCTGATCCATAAGATATTCTGCGTGATTTATATCATCATAAGAAAAAACTTCAGCATTATCATTAAATCTTTCAGCAAGTGAATTTGCAATCTGAGGAGAAAATGTTTCATCATCCTCAGATGTTATTATAAGTGTTTTTGATAAAACATCCGGAGCATAAGTTTTGGTATCGATATTATCGGTAACAAAATCCTTAAATATTTTACTGTACAGAGGGACTCTTGAATCGTATAAATCAAGGAGATCTCTGTACGGTGAAATAAGAACAAGCCCCGAGCAATCCCGTTTTGATGCCAGATATGTTGCCATTCCGGTTCCATAGCTGTATCCAACTATATATATTTCATCAGACTTTACGTAATCAAGCATTTTTGAGTAATCATATATTTGCATTGTGGCAAGCTGCATTTCTTCAAGGGTCATTTCTCCGCCGCTGTCCTGTGTGCCGGGATAATCGACACTTATAAAAACGAAATCATCAAAGTTGCCGAGATGCTTTATCATACTGTTGTAGGATATTTCGCCTGCACCCCCAAAATAAATGATTGCTTTTTTTGGAGCAGTAAAATCTGTGCTGCGTGCATATCCGACAAGCTGTCCGATGTTAAGCTGAACTATAGAGGAATCTGTAGCCGATATTTTTTCAACATTATCGAACATTGAGAAGGCGATATGTTTGAATATAAGATTTGATGCCATACCGTTTGCAACAAAAAATACAGCAAGAGCAACGGGGATGGCTATTAGTGCTTTGCGAGGCTTTTTCATAGAATTCCTCCCTTAAATAATATTATATCTAAAGTGAGAAATAATTAAACCCCTTTTGAAAAGGGGTTTAATATTTATTTGTCTGTCATAAGTTTATTAATAACATCCATAAATGTGTTAATATCCGCAAACTGTCTGTAAACAGAAGCAAAACGGATATAAGCGACTTCGTCGATGTTTCTAAGCTGATCCATAGCAAGCTCGCCTACAGTAAGAGAGGTTACTTCACGATCAAGTGAGTTCTGCAGTTTAGCCTCAATATCGGAAACAGCTTTTTCCAATGTATCGATAGAAACATTTCTCTTGTCGCAGGCTCTTAACATACCGTTGAGAAGCTTGTTTCTGTCAAAAGGCTCACGACTTTTATCGCGCTTAACAACAACAATAGGAACAGTTTCAATTATTTCATAGGTAGTAAAGCGTTTGGCGCAACTGAGACACTCACGTCTGCGTCGTATTTTTTCGCCCTCATCAGTGGGTCGGGAGTCAATAACTTTACTTTCCGGGTAACCGCAAAATGGGCATCTCATAAAAACACTCCAGTCAACATCTGTATTGAAATAATTATACTACAACATATTATGTTAATCAAGAGGTTTTTAAATGAAATAGCACAAAATATACTGTTTTATTCTATTATTCCCGAAGATGCGATTTTACAGTTGACATAAATATTGATATCAGCGTCCGCAAAAGAATTTTCCATATAACCTGTGTTGTTATCATACCAATCTCTGCAGTCTTGTCTTAATGCTGTTTCAAGACCTAAAATTTCACCGCCATACTTGTATTTTCCGAGCGTAACCAAATGTTCTATTTCATCCAGAAGACTTTTTTCAATTTTTCTGCTTGTTGAGGCGTTTGCTTCAGTACTTATAAGAAGACAATCAAGGGATAAATTTATTGTAAAAACAGGGGTGTTGTTCATTATTTTACAGCTTTTACTACAATCTGATGATAGTACCTGATAGTAAGAGTTTGTCGAGTCTTCGTTGATTACATTAAGAAGACCTTCTGTCTGATTGTTAGTTAAAAGACGTATGGTTTCAAGCTCTGTATACCCCAGGCTTCCAACATATTTACAGTTGCGAAAAACGCTTAGACCTGTAACGGCAAGTGAAAGATTCTTATTATCTGCAGCATCAGCAGGGCTGATTACGGTATAATTTTTATTATCAACTGCGTCAATAGAAAACAAACAAAAACTAAGATCGTCGATTTTTTTAGTATAAAGAGATGTAAGTGAATATCCGCTTAATACATTATTATCAGATGATGAATAATGATTTGAAAGCCTGTTTATCATCACGGCGGTTGATGCACTGGAAAACTTCATTGATAAAATATCGGAAGCCTTGATGTCCGTAGTTACAACAACACATTTTCTCCTTACAGATGCTATTCTGAAAAGCATATCGATATCATCAAAAGAAAGTTGTTCAAGATAATCAGATCCTAAAACCAATGACTGCAAATGTTCAAAGTTTGCTTCACTGTCGGAGTTTCTTATCAGTTCGCGCATTGCAAGAGGCAGAGAATAAGATTCAATGGTAGAGTTGATATAAGTCATTTTATCGGAAGACTGATCTGATTGTTCACCGCGGGGATTGGCATAGTGAAAGGTAAAACGGTATAATCCTTCCTCATTGCTTGAATCAATTCCCAGGCCGAGTATAAATATATGATCATTTATGTCAGTCAGATCCCAGCAACCGGTCGGAAAAATAAAGCAAAATATAATAGCGAACAACACGATTATTTTGAACTTATGCACTGGCTCACCTTTTTTCTTGAGATAATAAATATAAGTGGAATGATTAAAAATAAGTTTAATATTTCCCAGTAGGTAAGGAGCTGGGAAATATTAAATATTATTTTTTTGTTTAATTTTAAAAATATAAGAATAATTAATATTAAATAAACCGGTATAGAATATCGAAATTTCATAGGCTTAAATACAAGGGCTAAGGAAGATGAGGCACAGTAACACATTATAGAAGTGAAAATACAAGTTGATATGATTTTTACAGAAAGTGAAATTGAATCGAATCTTTCGATTACTCTTAAATACTTCAGCTGTACAGTTCGTGATAATTCAGTAACAGGATAGTGCATAACGGCACCGGCTTTAAGCGTAAATATTCCTGTTATGCAAATCGTAATAAACAGAGAGACAATGGCACAAACAAGAAAACCTGCATATAAAGCCTTATGTGACTTTTTTTCTGTACGGCAGACAAAAAACAGGGTGGATTCTATACATACAAAGCAAGATACGGAATTAATGATTTGAGATAATATTTTGTTTGCTCTAGGCTGTAACAGGGTTTTGATCTCGCCAAAATCACTTGAGCAAAGAAAAAATGTAAGCATTAGTATTACCGTCAGTAGGATAGGAATTGAAAGTACTTCAGCTGTTCTTAGAAGAGAAGCACTTCCGTTTATTGATATGATAAAGCCAACAAGTAATAAAACCAATGCAATAACTGTTACGGGAGTTTTATCAAACAAAAATAGTTGAATGTCTTCTGCTTCCAGTGTAATTATGCGAAATGAATGTAAAATAAAATAAGAAAAAAACACCAGCCCCAATATTCTTGAGGGCACATTTCCAAGCAAACTTCGAAGTATGGAATCAACTGAGCACATATTGAACGAATTCTTAATTGACGTTATTGCAAAAATAATGGGGATAACCAGCAAAAAAGAAATAATCTGTGCAATAAAAAACTCATAATCCAATCTATATCCGCAGATCAGCGGATATAGATTGAGTCCGAACAGCATTGAAAACAGAGTGATGGAAAAAAGTTGAAAAGAAGATACTGTTTCGATTTTATTCATTTGATTGATCACTCCATTTACCAGAAAATTTATCTTCAGTCTTAAAAATTGAATTTCTTATTCGGTGCAGCTTTGCAGGTGCCTGAAATACAGACAGAATCATTTGACGCATATTTAAAGGTGAAAATGGAGTTGAAAAAGGCACACCGTAATTCTGCTGGGAAACGAATCTTGAAATCATAATTACAATTCCTGCGGTGGTGCCGAAGATTCCAAGAACGGAGGCACAGAATATCAAAAAATATTTATAGAATCTTATTGTGGATTTGAGGGAATATGAAGGAACTGCGAAAGACGACAATGTAGAAATGCCTGCAATAATAATTATCAGGGGACTCAGAAGACCAGCATTTATTGTTGCGTCGCCGATTATCAGACCGCCTACGATCGATAGTGCCGAACTTATTTTTTGAGGCATCCGCGTGCTGGCTTCACGTATTATTTCAAATACAAGTTCAATAAGCAGAACCTCAACGATTGCAGGAAAGGGGACATTAACTCTGTTTAATGCAGTTAAAAGCAATAGCTTTGTCGGAATTATTTCAGGATGATAAGATATTATTGCAACGTATAATGCAGGTGCAGTTATTGCAATTAAAGTACATATCCAGCGAAGAAGCCTTATACAGCCTGAAAAAAACCATTTTCCGTAATTATCTTCGCTTACAGTCATAAGCTGGGAAACGGTAATGGGAAGAATAAGAGCTTGAGGACTTCCGTTGACAAGTATGACAAGTTGTCCACCGGTAATTGCAGATGCGGCAAGGTCTGTCTGTTCTGTTCCTCCGCACTGAGGAAAAATACTAAGACGTTCTCCCTCAAAAAATTGCTCAAGCTTACCGGAGTCTCCGATAATATCAGTATTTATATTTTCGATTTTTTTGCGTACTTGATTTACTAATGAAGTGTTTGTAAGCCCCCTGATATAACATAGGCAGATATCTGTATGAGAGCGAAGTCCCACTTTTAACGGTTCAATTATAAGATTGGGGTCGGGAAGACGCCGTCTGATCAAAGCGGTATTTATTCGAAGCGTTTCAGTAAATGCTTCGTGAGGACCTCTGATTGAACCTTCATTTAAGCTTTCGGTGACGCTTCTTGATTGAATTGCCCTGACTCCGGCAATATAGCATTCCGATTCGTTTTCTATAATTATTGCTGCATCCCCGGACAAGGCGGAAAGGTATGCATTCGACAGGCTTTTCTGAGAAGATATTTCGCTTGATCCAAAAAGCTGAGTTATCTCATCAAGAGGAGAAAACTTATTTTCATATGAATAATCGGCATAACGTCTTGATGCAAGAATAACACTCGATTCTATGAGTGCCTTATTGCTCATTCCATCAACAAAAACAATAGCTGCACGCTTGCCTGAAGCAAGGGTAAACTGACGCAGCAGTATATCTTTGCTTTTTCCAATAAGCTTTTTTATATAGTCGCAGTTGTTTTGAAAATTATTCTTTCCTGTAAATAAATCCTGATTATAATCGGGTGAAATATCAAAAACTGCGTTGTTTTCAAACTTGTATTCGTCAGAATCAGTAAGCCAATTTATAAACTTAGAAAACATTCAACCACCGTTATTCGAAATATATGTACGTAGATTTTTGACTTGGAAAAAATAAATATACAAATAGATGTAAAATTAATTAAATAGACTTTAAAAAATGTTTGTAATAATGTATAATTAATTAGTCTGAGTATTCAGAATTAATGATATACAAGGCGGTGCTTATATGGCGCAAAACTTTTCGGTGTCAATGTCCAAAATCATAAAAGAGCTTTCTCTTGAAAAGATTTTGATGCCGCGTGATCCGGATACCATTATGATTGAATCAGCTGAAGTCAACCGTCCGGGTGTTGAACTCACCGGATTTATGGATTATTATGATAAGTCAAGACTTCTAGTGTGCGGTATTACGGAAATTTCATTTTTAAAACAATTTGACAAGGAAACCAGAGCAAACTGTCTTTCTAAGCTTTTTTCTCAGGGAGCTCCGGGACTTATTCTTTGCAGAAACTTGGAACCGCTACCCGAAATGCTTGAGGCAGCAAAAAAATACTCAATGCCTATTTTGACTACAGGAGAGCAGACCAGTGGATTCATTTCTGCGCTTGTTGCTTTTCTGAATGTTGAGCTTGCGCCTAGAGTTACACGTCACGGTGTCCTTGTTGAGGTATACGGTGAAGGTATTTTGCTTACAGGTGACAGCGGCGTAGGTAAATCGGAAACTGCTATTGAACTTGTTAAACGCGGACATCGACTTATCGCGGACGACGCTGTTGAAATAAGACGTGTTTCCAATAAAACTCTTGTTGGATCAGCGCCTCCAAATATCAGGCATTTCATAGAGCTTCGCGGAATAGGTATAATTAATGCACGAAGAATATTCGGTATGGGTGCTGTTAAAATAACCGAAAAGATAGATCTGGTTATCAATATGGAAATATGGGACAGCAGTAAGGTATATGACCGAATGGGAATGGACGATGAATATACTGAAATCCTTGGCAATAAAGTGCCGTCCCTTACAATTCCGGTAAAACCCGGACGAAATCTCGCAATTATAATTGAGGTAGCGGCAATGAATAACAGACAGAAGAAAATGGGTTATAATGCAGCTCACGAGCTTCTGCATAATCTGGGAATGGTCGTTGAAACTGTTCCAAATGAAACAAAAACAGAATGGGATTCATTCAATTAATTAAAAATAGGAGAGAATAAAATGTATAATCTTGGAATTGATCTTGGCGGAACAAATGTTAAGGCTGGACTTGTTGACGAAAATGATGTTGTAAAGTTTAAAAGCTCCGTGCCTACAGGCGTAGCAGACGGAAATGATGCTGTTGTTGACAATATAATTAAGGCATGTTCAATTGTTCTGCACGAGGCAGGAATTACTCTTAACGATGTTTCGAATATCGGTATCGGAACTCCCGGAGCAGTAAACAGCGATACAGGCATTGTTGAACGTGCAGAAAACATGAAGTTTGAAAACTTCCCTCTTGCTGCAAAGCTTGAAGAAAAAATCAACCGCAAGGTTTACATTGAAAACGATGCTAATGCAGCTGCTTTGGGCGAATTCGTTGCAGGTGCTGCAAAAGGTGCAAAGGACGCTGTTTGTGTTACACTTGGAACCGGCGTAGGCGGCGGACTTATTATTGGAGGAAAGCTTTTCAGCGGTGCAAATTATGCAGGCGGAGAACTTGGACATACTGTTATTGCATTTGACGGAATTCCCTGTAACTGCGGCAGAAAGGGCTGCTGGGAAAGATATGCTTCCGTAACTGCACTTATTGAGCAGACAAAGGCTGCAATGGAAGAAAACAAGGAGTCTGCTCTTTGGAAAATTGCAGAAGGCAGCATTGATAACGTAAATGGCAAGACTGCATTTGACGCTATGCGTGCAGGTGATGAGACAGGTATTGCAGTCGTTAAGAAATACATTGAATATATTGCCTGCGGTGTTACAAATATGGTAAATATATTCCAGCCCGATGTAATTTGCATAGGCGGTGCAATAAGCAAAGAGGGCGATTATATTCTCAAGGCACTTAACGAGATAGTAGAAAAAGAAAGATTTACAAAGGTCAGCGACAAGCAGACAAAGGTTGTTATGGCGACTCTTGAGAACGATGCAGGTCTCATTGGTGCTGCCAACCTTTATAAAGCAAACTGATTGGAGAATTATATGAATAACTATATTGAATTTGCTCAGCAGCTTGCTGAAAAATCAATAAAATATAAACTTGATGAGCCGATGAGTAAACGTACTTCGTTCAAAATTGGCGGACCTGCAGATATTTTTGTAAGTGCTCAGACTCGCGAAGAGTTAAGCATAGTCATAAAGTTGACAAAAGAACAGAATATTCCGCTGACTGTTGTCGGAAACGGATCAAATCTGTTGGTTTCTGATAAAGGTATACGCGGCGTAGTTATTTCTTTAGATGGTGATTTTTGTTCACTGCAATGTATTGGCAGCAACAAAATAGTTGCAGGCGCAGGAACTATGCTTTCTCATCTTTGTCAGTTTGCACACGGAAACAGTCTTACAGGTCTTGAGTTTGCATATGGCATTCCCGGATCGGTAGGCGGTGCGATCTATATGAACGCAGGTGCATACGGCGGAGAAATGAAGGATGTTGCAGTTGCCTGTGAATATATCGATATGGACGGAGAGATTCACTCTCTTACCATTGATGAAATGGAGCTTGACTACAGAAAGAGCTTTTTTACAGGAAAAAATTATATTATCATTTCTGCAACATTTGTTCTTGAAAAAGGCGATAAAGAAAGAATAAAGGGAACAATGCGTGAGCTTATGGGAAAAAGAAGCGATAAGCAGCCTCTTGAGCTTCCCAGTGCAGGCAGCGCATTCAAGCGTCCGGTCGGATATTTTGCAGGTGCGCTTATAGAACAGTGCGGACTTAAGGGATATTCAGTAGGTGGTGCTCAGGTCAGCGAAAAACATGCAGGTTTTATTGTAAATATAGGTGATGCTACCTGCGAAGATGTTCTTAATCTTGTTCGCCACATACAGAATACTGTTAAAAATGAAACCGGCGTTGATTTGGAAAGCGAAATCAGGGCTATTGGTGAAGG
The DNA here is from genome assembly GCA_045604965.1 of Acutalibacteraceae bacterium. Taxonomy (GTDB): domain Bacteria; phylum Bacillota; class Clostridia; order Oscillospirales; family Acutalibacteraceae; genus JAISGQ01. The sequence continues at coordinate 112,026 of JAZUPB010000024.1, read as the reverse complement.
CGTGTAATAGAAATGGAATTTTTAGTTATAACAGGACTTTCGGGTGCCGGAAAAACGGTTATCCATAATGCACTTGAAGATATTGGGTATTATTGTGTTGATAATATTCCTCCACAGCTGCTTCATAGATTTTATGATCTTTGTCTTCAGGTCGACAATATAAAAAAAGCGGCAGTTGTAATTGATTGCAGAGGTCTCGAACTGTTTTCAAATATAAACAATTCTCTTGAGAAGCTCAGATCAAACGGAGATTCATTTAAGTTGGTGTATGTCGATTGTAAATCTGATGTTTTGATCAACAGATTTAAGGAGACACGCCGTACACACCCGATGTACGATAAATGCGGATATTCCATAAATGAAGCAATTGACAGTGAAAATGAGATGCTTTCATCAATTAGAAAACAGGCTGATTATGTAATTGATACATCAAATTTGACGCCGAAACAGCTTCGTGAACGGATAATTCAGATGTTCGAGGGAGAAGCATTTTCTCCAATGAAAATAGAGATTGTATCATTTGGATTTAAACGCGGACAGCTGATTGGCGCAGATATGGTCTTTGATGTAAGATGTTTCCCGAACCCATTCTATATTCCTGAACTCAGAAATATGACCGGAGTAGATGAACCGGTACGCGATTATGTCCTTGCAAGTGATCAGACTCAGGGCTTTTTGCATAGACTTTGCGATATGATGGAGTATATGATTCCTTTGTATGTATCTGAGGGAAGAAGCCAGTTGATTATAGGCATTGGATGCACAGGAGGAAACCATCGCTCTGTGGCAATAGCTGAAGCACTGAAAAATTATCTTTGTTCAAAGGGTTATAATCCTGTAGTTACTCACAGAGATAAAGATATAAAAGGTTAAATAGGCGGAAAAACAATGTCATTTTCATCCGAAACAAAAATAGCACTTTGTGATCTTTTGATTAATAGTAAATGTTGTTTAAGAGCAGAGGCGTATTCGCTGCTGCTCTTTTCGGGTTTATTGAATAATGATTACAAGTCTTCATTCAGAACAAAATACGAATATATTGCAAAAAAGATTGCAGAATGTGCTGCAGAAATTTGCAATATAGCAGTTGACATAACACACACGAAAAAATTTGATGAAAAGCCGATATATGTAATTTCAATTCCTTATAAATCAGACAGGGAGGAACTGGTTGAATTATTTGGAGATGACAGTTCTGTACGTATTTCACTGTTGAATAAGCCGTGCTGTTTTTCATCTTTTTTGAGAGGTGCATTTCTTGCATGCGGGTCAGTAACAGATCCCAAGAAAGATTATCATCTTGAATTTGATATTCAGCGAAAATCTCTTGCAGAAACGCTAATAAAAATCCTCAATCTCAACGGAATTGTCAATGCAGGGTTATCTGAGCGTAAAGGCAATTACCTTGTATACTTTAAGGACAGTGAAATAATAGAACAGATATTGCTTGAGATCGGCGCACAGAATTCATCGTTTCAGATTTTTGAAGAGCGCTCACTGCGTGATATGAGGAATCGTGCTCAGCGGCAGACAAACTGCGATAACGCCAACCTTAAAAAAGTATCTGATGCAGCGGCAAAGCAAATATATATAATTAAAAAATACTGTGAAGAGAATGACCTTTACAGCTTGCCCGAAGATTTGCGTGAAATTGCAATGCTCAGGCTTGAAAATCCGGGAACATCTCTTCGCGATTTAGGTGATATGCTTGATCCTCCGCTCTCAAGAAGCGGAGTGAATCATAGACTGAAACGTCTCATCGAATGGTGCAAGGAGGATTGATTTAATGAGCGGCTTCGTACATTTGCACGTACATACTGAATACAGCCTTCTTGATGGAGCGTGTCGAATTCCTCAGCTTGTTGCGGAAGCGAAGCGGCTCGGACAGAAGGCTCTTGCAATAACTGATCACGGAGTTATGTACGGAGTGATCGATTTTTACAAGGAATGTAAAAATCAGGGTATAAAACCTATCGTCGGATGTGAGGTTTATGTGTCCAGACGCACACGGCACGATAAGGTGCACGGGATGGATAATGAATCTTATCATCTTGTTCTTCTTTGTGAAAATTATAAAGGTTACGAAAATTTATGTAAACTTGTTTCGATTGCCTGGACAGAAGGATTTTATAATAAACCGAGAGTTGACAGAGAGGTTTTGGAAAAACATCATGAGGGTCTGATTGCGCTTTCTGCCTGTCTTGCAGGTGAGCCGTCAAGAAAGATAGATGATGGCGATTATGAAGGTGCTATGGAAGCTTCCATCTGGTACGACAGTGTATTTGGCAGAGGAAAATATTATCTGGAGCTTCAAGATCACGGAATCGAGGAACAGATTCGAGTAAACGACGGTCTGGTGCGTATTTCCAGAGAGACAGGAATTCCTATGGTAGTTACGAATGACTGCCACTATATTTCAAAGGACGATGCAAAAATGCACGAAGTGCTGCTTTGCATTCAGACGAAAGATGTAATAAGCAATCCCAATGCATTCAGATTTCCCACACAAGAGTTCTATGTCAAAAGTGAAGAAGAAATGTCTCTTCTGGTGCAGGATTATCCTGAGGCTGTTGTAAATACAGGAATAATCGCAGAAATGTGTAATGTGGAGTTTGAGTTTGGAGTCACTAAGCTTCCGAATTTTGATGTACCCGAAGGACAGACACATTACGAATATTTCAGAAATCTTTGCTACGATGGATTATATAAAAACTACGGAGATGACCCGTCACAGGAGATTGTGGAAAGACTGGAATATGAACTTACAACTATCGAACGAATGGGGTATGTTGATTATTACCTTATAGTTCACGATTTTGTTCATTATGCGAGAACACACGATGTCCCAACGGGACACGGCAGAGGATCAGGTGCAGGCAGTATAGCAGCATATTGCATCGGAATAACTTCTATCGATCCAATAAGATACAATCTACTTTTTGAAAGATTTCTTAATCCTGAAAGAGTCAGTATGCCTGACTTTGATATTGACTTTTCTGATGAAAAGCGTCAGAAAGTTATTGATTATGTTATTGATAAGTACGGAGAGGATCACGTGGCTCAGATAGTCACATTTGGTACTATGAAAGCAAGACGTGCAATACGTGACGTGGGCAGAGCGTTAGGTGTTCCTCTTAATTTACGTGATAAGCTTGCAAAGCTGGTCCCTCAGGAACTTCGTATGACCCTTGACAAGGCTTACGAGATATCATCAGATATCAGAGCTATGTGTGAGGAAGATCCTCAGATTAATGAGCTGTATGAAATGGCCAGAAAAGTAGAGGGGATGCCAGGTAATATTTCAAAGCACGCGGCAGGAGTGGTTATAACAGACAATCCTGTTGATTACTATGTGCCGCTAGCAAAAAATGAAGGTGCGGTAATCACTCAATATCCTATGACGACCCTTGAAAATCTTGGTTTGCTTAAAATGGATTTTCTTGGACTTCGAAATCTTACAGTCATCGATGATACCGTAAAAATGATCCGAAAAAAGGAAACGGATTTCGATCTTGATGATATTGATGATAGAGACGAAGAAGTATTTGCGATGCTTTCACAGGGACACACTGAGGGTGTTTTCCAGTTTGAATCTGCCGGTATGCGCAGAGTTCTTACGCAGCTTATACCTGAAAGCATAGAAGACCTTATTGCGGTTATTTCTCTTTACCGACCTGGGCCTATGGCATCTATACCCAAGTACATAGATAACCGTCATCATCCTGAAAAAATATCTTATGCTACTGATTTACTTGAAAACATTCTGGATGTTACAAACGGATGTATCGTTTATCAGGAGCAGGTTATGCAGATATGCCGCGAACTTGCAGGATATTCTCTTGGCCGCGCTGATCTTGTCAGACGTGCAATGTCAAAGAAAAAACGTGCCGAAATGGAAAAAGAGCGCGTGGTGTTTATAGAAGGCAGCGTTGATGAAGATGGAAATATTCTTGTTGACGGCGCTTTGAGAAGAGGAGTATCAAGAGAAGCTGCAGAGCAGATTTTCTCGGAAATACAGGTTTTCTCCGAGTATGCGTTCAACAAAAGTCACGCAGCCGCATATGCTTTGGTGTCATATGAAACTGCATATTTGAAATATCATTATCCGAGAGAGTATATGTCAGCACTTCTTACAAGTGTTCTTGGTGAAAGAGGTATGGTCGCAAGATATATTTCGGAATGTCAGAGAATAGGCATAAAAGTACTGCCGCCGCACGTAAATTATTCCGAACAGAAATTTGCTGTTCACGGCGAAGATATCAGATTCGGCTTGCTTGCCATAAAGAATATCGGTGCAGGCTTTGTTGATACTCTGATTGCTGAAAGGAACAAAAACGGTGAATATAAAGATTTCTACAGCTTTTGTGAACGTCTTTACGGCAAAGATACAAACAGAAGATCCATCGAAAGTCTAATTAAAAGCGGTGCTATGGACGGTTTGGGTGCAAACAGGAGGCAGATGCTTTCTGCGATAGATGTTGTTATGGCTGACCTTGATAAAAAAAACAATGGATTTATCGAGGGGCAGCTTGGAATATTTGATCTTATTACCGATGAGGAAAACAGGCCCAAAGTTGAATTGCCGAATGTCGATGAGTTTTCCGTTGAAGAGCTTCTTGCAATGGAAAAGGAAGTTACTGAAATGTACCTGTCAGGTCATCCTATGACACAGTTCAATGAGGTTGCAGTCAGACTCTCATCAGAACGTATATCTGATATTTTTTCTATGTGCGAAGATCGTTTGCTTGGCAGTGCAGATGGAAAAAGAGTTAATGTCCTTGCTCTTATAAGTCAGGTCAAAACAAAGATCACAAAAAGTAATGATACAATGGCTTTTGTGCAGCTTGAGGATATGACTGGCGGAATGGAAATGCTTGTTTTTCCGAGAATTTTGACCGAGTACAGAACATTGCTCAATGAAGGTACGGTTGTTTACATATCGGGAAGACTCAGTGTCAGAGATGACGAAGATGATCAAGGCCCCGGAGAAGAACCTAAACTTATATGTGAGCAGATAAGAACTATTGAAGCTGCTGAGAAAAAGTTAAACACATCAAATGAGGTTTCAGGAGGCGTAAAAAGCAACGAGAATAAAAAAGGGTCAAAAAATCCTGGGCTTTATCTGAAGATTTCAAGTCTCGATAGTGATTCTTTTTCAAAAGCAAAAAAAGTAATTCGCATATTTGATGGTCCGACTTCGGTTTATGTATACACTACCGAGGATAAAACTCTTCGTGCAGCACCGAAAGATCTTAATGTTTCAGTTAATGATGTTATGCTAAAAGAACTAAAAAATATTCTTGGCGAGGAAAATGTTGTTATAAAATATTAAAAATATAATTTTTGACAAATTATAAACAACAGATTCTTGTAAAATAAATTAAAAAGATATATAATCACTTTAAATCGTGATAAACTAAACGAAGGGAGAGTAGTTTACTGTGTTTGGAAGAAAGAAAAAGGCAGAAACTGCGGCTCAGGTAAAAGATATTGAGGTAAAGGATATAAATGCAGAAGCGGAGGAGAAAAAGGTGGAAAATGTAAAAAAAGACAGAATTGCTATTCTTACCAGCGGCGGTGACGCACCCGGAATGAATGCAGCAGTAAGAGCTGTTGTTCGTTCAGGCATCAATGCTGGATTTGAAGTAATTGGTTTTTACAGAGGTTATAACGGTCTTCTTAATTGTGTAGAAGGCGTTGACTATAAGCTGATGGATCTGAGAAGTGTTTCCGATATTATTCAGCACGGCGGTACTATGCTCTGCACTGCAAGAAGCCCTGAGTACAATACTCCTGAAGGCGTTGAAAAAGCTGCTGCAAACTGTGAAAAGCTTGGCATCAAAGGTCTTGTTGTAATTGGCGGCGACGGTTCCTTCAGAGGTGCTCTTGATCTTTCCAGAAAAGGTATTTCCTGCGTTGGTATCCCCGGAACAATAGATAATGATATAGCTTGCAGCGAATATACAATCGGATTTGATACTTCCTGCAACACCGCAATGAGAATGATCGACAACCTCAGAGACACAGCTGAATCACACGACAGATGCAGTGTTGTCGAGGTTATGGGCAGACATGCAGGTTATATTGCTGTTTATACAGGTATTGCCTGCGGTGCAACAGCAGTTCTTGTCCCTGAGGCTGATATTGATCTTGAAAGAGATGTTATTAAGCCTATAAATGAAACTCGTGCAACCGGTAAGCAGCATTTTATCATTATTGTTGCCGAAGGTGTCTGCTTCGATCATCCTGAACTTGGCGGCGTTGAGAATATAGCAAAATACATTGAGGAAAGAACAAACATTGAGGCTCGCGCAACAATACTTGGTCACGTTCAGCGCGGTGGTTCTCCCACTGTACACGATAGAGTAACTGCATCTCAGCTCGGATATAGAGCAGTTGAACTTATTGCAGAAGGCTGTAAGAGCAAGGTTGTTGCAATTAAAAATAATAAAGTTGTTGATTACGATATTGAAGAAGCTCTTGCAATGAAGAAAACTCTTGATCTTGATCTCCTTAAAATATCAAAAGTTGTATCTAAATAAATCAGATAAGCGGAAACTGTAGGTTAGTTTCCGCTTATCTTTGTGTATATATACAAAATATTGTATTTTGATGCTGGCAGTTATCTAAATATGCACGAATTTCTTTTGTTCGCTTGCATTTATTTACATATACATTTAAAATATAAATAAATATTAAACAATTATTAGGAGTGTGTGTTAATGTCTCAGTATAAGGTTGCGGTTATTATGGGCAGCGACAGTGATCTGCCGGTTGTTGCGCCTGCGATTACAACTCTTCGTCAGTTTGGAATCGAGGTTGAAGCACGTGTTATGTCTGCTCACAGAACTCCTGAGGCAGCTGCAGAATTTGCCTCAAAGGCAAGAGAAAACGGTTTTGGCGTAATAATTGCAGCTGCAGGCAAGGCAGCTCATCTTGCAGGAGCAATTGCTGCAAATACAACCCTTCCTGTAATCGGTATTCCTGTCAAGTCTTCAACACTTGACGGTCTTGATGCACTTCTCGCTACTGTTCAGATGCCTCAGGGAATCCCTGTCGCAACAGTTGCTATTGACGGCGCAGGAAATGCTGCTCTCCTTGCGATACAGATGCTTGCAATAGCAGATTCATCTCTTGAGGAAAAGCTTGCACAGATGAAAGTAGATATGGCAGCAGGTGTCGAAAAGAAGGACGCACAGCTCCAGTTAAAAATTGCAGAACTTTAGTAGAAAAACGCATTAGCGTAACAATATTTGGAGGTCAAAAGCTATGGATAGTTTCAGCAACAGCTATAAGGATGCAGGCGTTGACGTAACTGCCGGTTATAAAGCGGTAGAGCTTATGAAGCGTCACGTTGAAAGAACCAGAACTCCCGGTGTTCTTTCCGGAATAGGCGGCTTCGGCGGTCTTTTTGCACCAGATTTCACAGGCATGAAAGAGCCCGTTCTTGTTTCCGGTACAGATGGTGTCGGCACAAAGCTAAAAATTGCATTTCTTATGAACAAGCACGATACAATAGGAATCGATTGTGTTGCAATGTGCGCTAATGATGTTGCGTGCAGCGGTGCGCAGCCGTTATTTTTCCTTGATTACCTTGCAGTGGGTAAGAATTATCCCGAACGTGTAGCAGAAATCGTTGGCGGTGTTGCAGAAGGATGTGTAAGAGCAGGTTGTGCTCTTATCGGCGGTGAAACTGCAGAGATGCCCGGTTTTTACCCCGTTGATGAGTATGATCTTGCGGGTTTCTGTGTAGGTCTTGGTGATAAGGAAAAACTTATTGACTCGAGTAAAATTGCTCACGGAGATGTACTTATTGGTGTAGCATCATCGGGTCTTCACAGTAACGGCTATTCTCTTGTAAGACATATTCTTCGTGTAAATGAAGAAAAGCTGAGACTTGTTATTGATGACATTGGCAGACCTCTCGGAGAGGAACTCCTTGAGCCTACAAGAATGTATGTTAAGCCTGTTCTTGATCTTATTTCAAAGGTCAATGTTCACGGCATATCAAATATAACCGGCGGCGGATTCTATGAGAACATTCCCAGAATGCTTTCTGAGGGTCAGTGTGCAAAGGTGCAGCAGAGCAGTGTAGATGTTCTGCCGATATTCAAGATCCTTCAGAGCATTGGCAGAGTTGATGATCACGATATGTTCAATACATTTAATATGGGTGTTGGACTTGTTGTTGCAGTTGCTCCTGAGGATGCAGATAAAACCATTGCAGTACTTAAGGAAAACGGCGAAAATGCGTATGTTATCGGTGAGGTAGCAGAAGGCGAACGCAGGGTAGAGATGTTATGAGAATAGTTGTTCTTGTATCAGGCGGTGGAACAAATCTCCAAGCTCTTATTGACGCACAGAAGCGCGGCGAATTGGGTTGCGGAGAGATTGTTGCAGTTGTTTCCAGCAAGCCGGATGTGTATGCACTTGAAAGAGCAAACATAAACTCTATTTCCACTGCTGTTGTTTCAAGAAAAGAATTAAAAGAACGTTACGAAGATATTCTTCTTGAAACACTTGAAAGTTATAATCCTGATCTCATTGTTCTTGCAGGATTTTTAAGTATTCTCGGTCAGCGTATAACGGATAAATACAGCAATAAGATAATAAATGTACATCCTGCGCTTATTCCTTCGTTCTGCGGAAAAGGTTTTTACGGTCTGAAAGTTCATGAAGCGGCATTATCATACGGAGTAAAGGTGACAGGTGCTACTGTTCATTTTGTAAATGAAATTCCGGATGGAGGAGCAATTATTTTCCAAAAAGCAGTTGATATTGAACCTGATGACACACCGGAAACTCTGCAGAAACGTGTAATGGAACAGGCCGAGTGGATTTTACTCCCAAAAGCTGTAAGAATGTTTTGCGAAGGAAAGTTAAAAGTTGAAAATAATATTGTCACAATAATTTAAAAGGAGATACAGAAAATGAAGAAGAGAGCATTGATCAGTGTTTCTGATAAGACCGGCTGCGTTGATTTTGCAAAAAGACTTGCAGCACTCGGTTATGAAGTAGTTTCAACAGGCGGAACTGCAAAGGCAATCGCTGCAGAAGGCATTCCTGTAACTGAGGTTTCCGATATAACAGGATTCCCCGAATGTTTGGACGGCAGAGTTAAGACTCTCCATCCTATGATTCACGCAGGAGTTCTTGCAATGCGTTCCAATCCCGAGCATATGAAGCAGATCGAAGAACTCGGTGTTACTCCCATTGATGTCGTTGCAATTAACCTTTATCCCTTTAAGGCTACTATTCTCAAGCAGCCCGCTGTATCTCTTGAAGAAGCTATTGAAAACATTGACATCGGCGGTCCCACAATGATCAGAGCTGCTGCAAAGAACTGGCAGGATGTAGCTGTTGTTGTTGACCCTGCTGATTACGAGACGGTTGCTTCTGAACTTGAGGCAAAGGGCGAAGTAGGCAGAGATACCAAATTCCGTCTTGCAGGTAAAGTATTTGAGCATACCGCACAGTACGATGCTCTTATTAACAATTATCTCAGAGAAGCAAGAGGAGAATCTCCCTTTACCCAGACATTTACAAGAACCTATGAAAAGGTTCAGGAAATGCGTTACGGTGAGAATCCTCATCAGGCTGCTGCATTTTATCGTGAAATCGGTAACCGTACCAACTGTCTCGATGCAGCAAAGCAGCTTCACGGCAAGGAGCTTTCCTACAACAATATAAACGATGCAAACGGTGCACTGGATGTTCTTAAGGAATTTGGAACAGAAATTCCCTGTGCAGTTGCAGTAAAGCACGCTAATCCCTGCGGTGTCGGTACAGGCAAGACTCTTTATGAGGCATATATGAACGCATACAACAGCGATCCTGTTTCTATTTTCGGTGGTATCGTTGCTCTTAACCGTGAGGTCGATGAGGATACAGCAACTGAGCTTGCTAAGATTTTCCTTGAAATAATAATAGCTCCTTCCTTTACTGAGAAGGCACTTGAAATTCTTACCGTAAAGAAGAACATTCGTCTTCTTGAGCTTCCTGATGTTGCAAAGGCAAATGACAGCACTATGCTCGATATGAAAAAGGTTGCAGGAGGTCTTCTTGTTCAGCAGCTTGATACAGAGCTTATGAATGAAGAGGATCTTAAGGTTGTTACCAAGCGTCAGCCTACTGCTGATGAAATGGAGCAGCTCCGCTTTGCTTGGAAGGTCGTCAAGCACGTAAAATCCAACGGCATCTGCCTTGTTGCAAACAATGGTACAGTCGGCGTTGGTCCCGGACAGACAAACAGAATTACTGCACTTGAACTCGCAATCAAGTATGCAGGTGACAGAGCAAACGGTTCTGTTATGGGCAGTGATGCATTCTTCCCGTTCCCTGACTGCGTAGAGGCTGCTGCAAAGGCAGGTATTACCGCAATCATTCAGCCGGGCGGTTCCGTAAAAGATCAGGAGTCCATTGAAGCTTGTGACAAGTACGGTATTGCAATGGTATTTACCGGTATGCGTCATTTCAAGCACTAAGAGGTAATTTGATGAATATACTTGTTGTTGGTGCGGGCGGAAGAGAGCATGCGATAATTCGTAAGCTTAAGGAAAGCCCGAGAATAGATAAGATTTATTGTACACCGGGCAACGGCGGTATAAGCAAAGATGCCGAATGCTTCAAAGTCGGTGCAACTGATATTGAAGGCGTAGTGGCTCTTGCTAAGGAACTTTGTGTTGACTGTGTTTTTGTAGCTCCTGACGATCCGCTTGTAATGGGTATGGTCGATGCACTTAACGATAACGGTATTCGTGCATTCGGACCAAATAAGGCAGCTGCAATAATTGAGGGAAGCAAGGTTTTCTCAAAAGATTTTATGAAAAGAAACGGTATTCCCAGTGCAGAATACGAAGTCTTCTCCAATGCAGATGAGGCAGTTTCATACATAAAAGAGAAAAACACATATCCGATTGTTGTAAAGGCGGATGGCTTGGCACTCGGAAAAGGCGTTATTATCGCGGAAAATGAAGAGCAGGCTATGAATGCTGTTTCATCCATTATGGAAGACAAGGTTTTCGGTGCTTCAGGCAACAGTATTGTTATAGAAGAGTTTCTGACAGGTCCGGAGGTTTCTGTTCTTGCATTTACCGATGGAGAAACAGTTTGTCCTATGATTTCATCTATGGACCACAAGCGTGTGTTTGACGGAAACAAAGGATTGAATACAGGCGGTATGGGAACCATTTCACCTAATCCCTGGTATTCTGAAGAGTCAGCAAAACGATGCATGGAAGAAATCTTTATCCCTACTGTTCAGAATATGAAAAAAGAGGGAAGAGCATTTAAAGGTTGTCTTTATTTTGGTCTTATGCTTACTCCTAACGGCCCGAAAGTAATCGAATATAACTGCCGTTTCGGCGATCCCGAAACACAGGTTGTTCTTCCAATGCTTGATACAGACCTTGCTGACATTATCGATGCAGTTATCGATGAGCGTCTTTCTGAATTGGATATCAAATGGAAAGACGGTGCCTGTGCCTGTGTAATAATGGCATCAGGGGGCTATCCTCAGTCTTATCCTAAGGGCATTGTAATAAATGGACTGGATGCTGACGGTCAGGTAGACGGTGCTGTTGTCTATCACGCAGGATCAGCAATAAAGGAAAACAGCTTTGTTACTAATGGCGGTCGTGTTCTGGGTGTTACTGCAAATGCCGATACTCTCGACGAAGCTCTTGATAAGGCTTACGCAGCTGTAAAACGTATTTCTTTTGAGGGTGCGCATTATAGAACTGATATCGGTAAAGCATATAAAGCATAGTTTATAAGCACCGCAGAATGCGGTGCTTATTTTTATCGTGTTAAACCAATAAATTTACAAAAAATTATTGTTTGTGTGTAATTAATGTGATATATTAAATACAATAAGCATATCAATGTATATGCAAATTATAAAAAAGAGAGGGATTTTTATGGGATTAATTAAAGCAGCACTTGGTGCACTTGGAGGAACTTTAGCAGATCAGTGGAAAGAATTTTTCTATTGTGATTCAATTCCGAAGGATATACTTGTTTGCAGAGGCCAGAAGCAGATATCCGGCCGTTCGTCCAATACCAAGGGTCACGACAATGTAATTTCTAACGGATCAGGCATTGCTGTTGCTGATGGACAGTGTATGATCATTGTTGAGCAGGGCAAGGTTGTTGAGGTTTGCGCTGAACCCGGCGAATTTACATATGACAATACAATTGCTCCCAGTATTTTTACAGGTAAGCTTGGAAAGGGTATCATTGATACATTCAAGCAGATAGGCAAGCGTTTCACCTACGGCGGCGACACTGGTGTAGATCAGCGTGTTTATTATTTCAATATCAAAGAAATTATTGATAATAAATTCGGCACTGCAAATCCGATTCCTTTCCGCGTTGTTGACAGAAATATCAATCTCGATATCGATGTTTCCGTTCGCTGCAACGGTCTTTATTCCTATAAGATTGTTGACCCGATTCTTTTCTATACCAATGTATGCGGAAATGTTACCCAGAATTATTCAAGAGAAGAAATAGACAACCAGCTCAAGACTGAGTTTATCAGTGCTCTCCAGCCTGCATTTGCAAAGATTTCTGAACTGGAAATCCGTCCCAATGCACTTCCTGCACACGCAGAGGAGCTTTCTCAGGCAATGAACGAAGCTCTTACAAAGAAGTGGGGAGAGCTTCGCGGTCTTGCAGTTGTATCCATTGCTATGAACCCAATCACCCTGCCCGAGGAAGATGCAGAACTCATCAAGCAGGCACAGCGTGCTGCAATGCTCAAAGATCCTACTATGGCAGCAGCAACACTTGCAGGTGCACAGGCTGATGCAATGAAAACTGCAGCCGGAAATGAAGCAGGCGCTATGACCGGATTTATGGGTATGGGCTTTGCACAGCAGGCAGGCGGAATCAATGCTCAGAATCTTTATCAGATGGGTGCACAGCAGCAGGCTCAGCAGGCTGCTGCACAGCCTGCTCCTGCAGCTAAGAGTGCTGATTCCTGGGTTTGCTCCTGCGGAACAAGCAATACAGGTAAGTTCTGCCTTGAATGCGGAAAAGCAAAGGCAGAAGGCTGGACTTGCTCCTGCGGAACAGTAAACAAAGGTAAATTCTGTATGGAATGCGGTAATGCAAAGCCCGCTGGTGCACCTCTCTACAGATGTGACAAGTGCGGCTGGGAGCCTGCAGATCCTAAGAATCCTCCAAAGTTCTGCCCTGAATGCGGAGATCCTTTTGATTCCAATGATGCAAAATAATTTATCCTTACATATTCTTTAGGAGGATGATATTTTGTCTCAGTTACTGCAATATAAATGTCCCGCCTGCGGCGGTGCAATAGAATTTAACAGTCAGGAACAGACAATGAAATGTCCGTTCTGTGACTCGGAGCTCGATGTTGCGGCATTGAAAGAGCACGATAATATCCTTAACGACAATAATTCGGAGATGGAATGGGAAACCGTTCCATCTTCGGAATGGGATTCATCTGAAACAGATAATATGCGTGTTTTCGTATGTCAGTCCTGTGGCGGTGAGGTTATCGGCGATGAGACTCTTGCAGCAACACAGTGCCCGTATTGTGATAATAATGTTGTAATGGTAAATCAGTTTAAAGGTGACTTGCGTCCTGATTACGTCATTCCGTTTAAATTGACAAAGGATGATGCCATTGCAGGTCTTAAAGGCCATGTTGAAGGAAAAAAGCTTGTACCAAAGATATTCAAGGATGAAAATCATATTGAAGAGATCAAGGGTATCTATGTTCCTGTATGGCTTTTTGATGCCGACGTTGATGCTAACATCAAATATCTTGCAACAAGAACACATATGTGGTCTGATGCGAATTATAATTATACAGAAACAAGTTATTTTTCTGTTACCAGAGCAGGAAAGATAGGTTATGCAAACGTACCCGTTGACGGATCAAGCAAATTTGCGGACGATATAATGGAGTCTCTTGAGCCTTACGATTTTAGTGAAGCTGTAGATTTCCAGACTGCATACCTTGCAGGCTATCTTGCAGATCGTTATGATGTTGATTCTGAAGAAAGCATCAACCGCGCCAACGAACGTATCAAGACAAGTACAGAAGAGGCTTTCCGCTCTACCGTCGACGGATACGTTAGTGTTACACCGGAAAGCAGCTCGATCAATCTTTCAAATTCCCAGTGCAAATATGCACTTTATCCGGTTTGGCTTCTGAACACTAAATGGGAGGATAAAAATTATATCTTTGCTATGAATGGTCAGACAGGAAAGTTTGTCGGAGATCTTCCGTATGATAAAAAGAAATACTGGCTTTACTTTGCGCTTATAGCAGCGGGTTGTGCGGCGGCAATTGTGCTTATCGCATTACTTATTTTCTTTATGTAGGAGGGCCGGATATGAAGAGATTATTTGCTTTAATAGTTGCTCTTATTATCTGTATTCTGCCTGTCCTGCCGGTATATGCCGATACAATTTCCGAGACAGACATTGTCATTGAATATATCGTTGACAAAGCGAATATTCTTTCTGAAGAGGAAGAATTGGTGTTAAAAGACAGTGTTCTTGCTGCAAAAGAAAAATATGGCTGCGATATCGGTGTATATACAGTTGATATGGGCGATGTAAGCTATAGCGATATGCTCGTTTTCGACTGTGTTGATGAGCATTATAATGCTGCAGGCTTTACAAATGACGGAATTCTTCTTATGGTATATTTTATAGGTGATGAGTTAGGAACATATGTAAAGACCTCAGGCGATGCTTCCGGTATTGTTTCTGACCTTGATCTTTATGTTATTTCCAATAATTATGAGAAGTATCTGTCTGATGGCAGTTACTATGCAGCGGCAGAATCCTTTGTAAATGACTGTGAAAAGGAATATCAGCGTCACAATATGGATTTTGATATTGCTGAACCCCTGTACATAAAAGATGATGCCGATATTTTGACTGATGAACAGGAAGAAAAGCTCAAGGCAGAGATACTTGAAATTAAAGAAGTAAATCAGGCTGATGTGGCTTTCTATTCTGTTGATTTCGGTTCGGCGAGCATCAGCGATTATGAAGCAAAGTGTTATGCAGAAGAACATTATAAATTAAGCGGATTATCGCAGGACGGTATTCTTCTTATGGTCTTTTTCGCAGGTAATGGCAACGGTACACATATGACAACATCAGGTGAATGTATCAAGATGTTTACCGAGGATGATTTTATTTTCATAGAAGATAATTTCTATGGTTATCTGGCTGACCATAAGTATTATAATGCAGTTAAATCATTTGTATCGGACGCAGGTGATGATATCTATGATTACAAGCATTTTGACGGAATATGGTTTTTTATCGGACCTGCAATCGGCGCTATTGCTTCATTTTTCTCTGTTGGAAAAATGAAGGGCGATCTTAAAACTGTTCGCTCCAAACCTGATGCAGCGGGTTATACAAAGCCTGGCAGTATGAATATTACAAATTCAAGTGATGTTTTCCTGTACAGACGTGTTACACGTACAGCAAGACCCAAGGAAACCTCTTCCGGCAGCTCAGGTCGTTCCGGCGGGGGATCCTTTGGTGGTCACAGCGGACGAAGATTTTAATTTTAATCCGCAGCAGATTATTCTGCTGCTGATTTTCTTTTTTGCTTTATTCTGCACATTCCCCATATATAAATCATATAATTGTATTGAATCGTAAATACAAATTCCGCAGGACGGAACAGTATTTATCGATTATAACAATGCCGCAATATTCGGTATATACAGGAGGCTTTATCATGGGCGAATGCAAGCATAATGCTGCTGAGGCAATCAGAAGCGATTGCTTCAAGGAAGCGGTTTGTATAAATGCAGGAAGAATATATGATTCCTGCAGAGACCGCGAATGTATTGAGAATGTAAGAGTCTGGTTCTGTGAGCGCGATCAGGAGATCGTTGACAATGCTCTCGGAGCAAGACTTAAAAGTGCCGAAGTGATAAATGTGGTTATCGACACAGAGCCTGTTCAGTTCAATCGCGGATATTACTGCGTAAACTTGAGCATTTACCTTTGTGTTACGGTAGAAGTAACAGTTTCTCCTATCAGTCCGCCTTGTGAGATAAAAGGTATGTGTGTCTATAACAAGAAAGCCGTACTGTTTGGAAGCGAAGGAAGCGTAAAGGTGTTCAGCTCCGATTATGTTTATGATGATGACGACGTACAGAGCTTGCCGGCAGGAAACCTTCCGAAGGCTACAGTAAGCATAGCAGAGCCTGTTGCGCTCGGTGCAAGAGTAACAACAGCTTGTGATACCTGCTGCTGTCCCTGCTGTATTCCCAAGTGTGTAAGCAGAAGATTTGGCGGAAGTTTTTCAACCTGCTGCAGTAAGGTAATAGAAGCCACAATCGGACTCTTTATGATCATTCAGCTTGAGCGTGAGGTACAGATGCTTATTCCTGTTTATGATTTCTGCATGCCGGAGAAAGTGTGTGTCGATTCCGGCGATGATAAGCCCTGTGAAATGTTTGGAAGAATGAGCTTCCCGACAAACGAATTTTTCCCTCCTAAGGCAGGCGATCTGTGCTCTGACAAACACAGATTCTGCAAGTAAATAAATGCAGGGCAAGGGTCATTTTTATTTGACCTTTGACCCTGCATTTCGCCATTTAAACAGTTGACAAATTATCTGTCAGAGAATATAATTAATAAAAACGAGCATATACTGAACCGAGTCGATAAAAGAATGTTTCAGAGAGCGCATTATTAGCTGTAAAATGCGTACATAACTTTATTGACAGCCAATTCAGTGGACCGACAAGGTCAATGCCCCGGCGATGAGTTGGGCGTATATTCTGCGTTAAAGAATTAAAAGTTGGCACAATTTTGTGCAATTTGGGTGGTACCGCGGTTCTTCCGTCCCATGCTAAGGGGACAGAAGAACCTTTTTTACTTTTATCTGAAAGGATATGTTAACAATGGAATGGACAGGTCTTAATGAACTGCGCGAGAAGTATCTTGCATTTTTTGAGAGCAAAGGTCATCTCAGGCTTCCAAGCTTTTCGCTGGTTCCTCAGAATGACAACAGCCTCCTGCTTATCAATGCAGGTATGGCACCTATGAAAAAGTATTTTACAGGTGAGATCACTCCTCCGAGAAAGAGAGTAACAACCTGTCAGAAATGTATAAGAACTCCCGATATCGAGCGTGTAGGTATAACCGCTCGTCACGGTACATATTTCGAGATGCTCGGTAATTTCTCCTTTGGAGATTATTTCAAGAGAGAAGCAATTAACTGGGCATGGGAATTTTTTACCGTTACCCTTGAAATCCCCAAGGAGCTTCTTCATATCTCTGTCTATGAGCAGGATGATGAGGCTTACGATATCTGGACAAAGGAAGTTGGGGTAGATCCCTCTCATATGGTTCGTATGGGTAAGGAAGACAACTTCTGGGAGCACGGTTCCGGTCCCTGCGGTCCTTGTTCTGAGATTTATTTTGATCGCGGTGAGAAGTATGGCTGCGGCAAGCCTGACTGTAAGGTAGGGTGCGACTGTGACAGATATGTTGAGGTTTGGAATAACGTATTTACCCAGTTTGATTCCGATGGCAAGGGAACATATTCTCCGCTGCCCAACCCTAATATCGATACAGGTATGGGACTTGAGCGTCTTGCATGTGTTATGCAGGGTGTTGACAATCTTTTCCTTGTTGATACCGTTCAGAACATAATGAAGCACATAATCAGCATAGCAGGTGTTGAATACGGCAAGGACGAGAAGAAGGATATTTCCCTTCGTGTTATTACTGACCACGTACGTTCCACCACATTTATGATCGGTGACGGTGTAATGCCTGCAAATAACGGGCGCGGATATGTTCTCCGCAGACTGCTCAGAAGAGCTGCACGTCACGGCAGACTTCTTGGTGTTACACGCACATTCCTTTCCGAGGTTGCTGATACCGTTATTAACGAAAACCTGACTGCTTATCCTGAACTAAACGAAAAGCGTGACTTCATCAAAAAGGTCATCAAGAACGAGGAAGAGAGCTTTGCAAAAACTATAGATCAGGGTATGCAGATACTCGAAAGCTTCATTGAAGGTAATGAAGGCAAGGCGCTTTCCGGTGAGGACGCATTCAAGCTTCAGGATACATATGGATTCCCCATTGACCTGACTGTCGAAATTCTTGCAGACAAGGGCGTAGAGGTTGATGTTGAGGGTTTCAGAGAAATATATAACAAATACCGTGCAGACACCCGTTCCAAGAGAAAGAACGCAGGTGAAGAAGCTTGGGAAGGTGAAGCCGATCCTTTCTTCGGCGTTAAGGCCACTAAGTTTGTTGGTTATAAGAATAACGAGTGTGATGCTAAGGTTCTCGCAGTTGTTGCAGGTGGTCAGAGGGTGAAAAGCGCAGGTGAAGGAGAAGAAGTTCTTATTGCACTTGCAAAGACTCCTTTTTACGCTGAAAGCGGCGGACAGATTGGTGATACCGGTGTTCTTGAGACTGCAGGTGCATCTGTTGAAGTCAAGGATACTACCAAGAATCACAACGGTATCTTCATCCATAAAGCTGTTGTAATAAGCGGAGAAATAAACGAGGGCGATACCGTTGCTGCTAAGATCGATGTCACACGCCGTGATGCAATTCGCAGAAACCATACTGCTGCACATCTTCTTCAGGCAGCACTGAGAAAGGTTCTCGGAACTCATGTTGAGCAGGCAGGTTCTATGGTCAGCGACAAGGTGGTACGTTTTGACTTTACTCATTTCTCTGCTATGACTTCCGAGGAAATTGCTCTTGTAGAGCAGTATGTAAATGAAGAGATTCTCAAGGCAGAAAAGGTAGAGAACCGCGAAATGCCTATTGACGAAGCAAAGGCAATGGGTGCGATGGCTCTGTTCGGCGAAAAATATGGTGACAAAGTAAGAGTTGTCAAGGCAGGAGATTTTTCTATTGAGCTCTGCGGAGGCACTCACTGTGATAACACTGCCAAACTTGG
This sequence comes from Acutalibacteraceae bacterium, assembly GCA_045604965.1. GTDB lineage: Bacteria > Bacillota > Clostridia > Oscillospirales > Acutalibacteraceae > JAISGQ01. The sequence continues at coordinate 93,083 of JAZUPB010000024.1, read as the reverse complement.
TCTGTTTAAGATAAAGAGTGAATCTTCTGTTGCATCAGGTATACGCAGAATTGAGGGTACTACAGGCTTAGGCGTTCTCAATATGCTTTCCGATTCTCTCAACACTATTTATCAGGCCAGTGCAGCAATGAAGCTTACCAATTCTGCTGACCTTGTTCGCAGAAGCACTCAGCTCGTATCTGAACTTAAGGAAAAGGATAGAGAAATTGAAAAGCTCTCTGCAAAGATCGCCGAAATCGAAGTAGGTTCTATGGCTGCAAATGCTCAGGAGCTTAACGGAGTATCTCTTATCGTTAATAAGCTTGGTGCTGTTGACGCAGGCGAACTTCGTAAGATGGGCGATGTAATAAGAAATGCAAATCCCTCTGCAATTGCTGTTTTTGCATCTGTCAACGGAGAAAAAGCAACACTGTTTGTTTCTGTAGGTAAGGATGCTCAGGCAAAGGGTGCTCACGCAGGAAATATTGTCAAGGCTATTGCCCAGATCACAGGCGGAAATGGCGGCGGAAAGCCGGATGCTGCTATGGCAGGAGCAAAGGATCTCAGCAAGCTTGATGAAGCACTTAGTCAGGCGAAGGAAATAGTTCTTTCTATTGTTAAGTAAGAAAGGGTGTTATAATGGATTGCTTGTTCTGTAAAATTATTGCAGGAGAAATTCCATCTACTATGCTCTATGAAGATGAGCTTGTATATGCATTTGAGGACATAAGTCCCCAGGCTCCTGTACATTTTCTGATTGTTCCCAAAGTTCATATTGCATCTGCAGATGAGCTTACCGACGAAAACAGCGGATTTATAGGTCATATTTATGCTGTTGCTGCGAAGATATGCAAGGAAAAAGGACTTACAAAGGGCTACAGAATAGTAAATAACTGCGGCGAGGACGGCGGACAGACTGTAGGTCATCTTCACTTCCACGTTCTTGGAGGCAGATTACTTGCCTGGCCTCCGGGCTAATTTGTAAAAAAGAGGTTTTTGCTATGTCCAAGTATTATGAAATGTTGATTGCCGGATGTAAAAGACGGTTACCCATATGTTCGGTAAGCGATAAGCTCGATATTGCTGCATTTATTATGTTCGGAGATGTTGAAATAACTGTAAAATCTGCAGAAGAGCTTTTAAAAAAAGCTCCGGAATTTGATTTTATTGTTACTGCTGAAGCAAAAGGGATTCCTCTTGCATATGAGATGGCAAGACAGGCTGGAACCGATTATCTTGTTGCACGTAAAGGCATAAAGGTTTACACGACCAATCCCATCTCTGTGGAGGTTAAATCAATAACGACCGAGAAGGTTCAGACTCTTCATATCGCAGATTATGAAGCAGAGAGAATCAGAGGAAAAAAAGTTCTTATTGTTGACGATGTTATCAGTACCGGTGAGTCATTGACTGCTATAGAACAGCTTGTTTCTGCAGCAGGTGCAGATATTGTCGGAAAATGCGCCGTGTTGGCAGAGGGCGATGCTGCTGACAGAGACGATATTATATTCCTTGAAAAACTTCCTTTATTCTTTAAGGACTAGGAGAATCTAAAATGAAGCGACCGTTTGCTGTAATAGGAATAACTTACCTGATTGCTCAAGCGGTCGCTGCTTATTTGGGCTCTGCATTTGCTCTTGTAGCCGCTATCCTGTTATTATTGACAGCATTTTTTTACAGGGCATTTTTTGAAAATAGAAATGTAATTGTTTTTACTGTATTAATATCAGCATTTATTGCTATGCTGACGTCATTTGCCTACTCAAAATTCTATATTGAAAAATCAGTTCCTGTTGAAGGGGAAACAGCGTATATCAAAGGGCAGATTGTTGAAGAACCGTCAGAACAGTATGGCCGTTATTACTACATAATTAAAACTGACATAATTGATATTGACGGTGTTCCTCAAAATATCAAAATCAGATTATCGTCTTCGGCTTCTATAGAAGCTGAGTATGCGGATAATTTTGAGGGTGAGATCTGTTTTACGAATATTGGTGATGAAAACAGTTATTTCTCAAAGAAGCGTATGTTATCAAAAGGGATAATAGCATCTGCATATTTGCCTGAAGATAATTTTTATAATTTGGCAGAAGGTAAAAACGGAATATATAGTTTAGCGATTTCGGTTAGAAAACAGCTCAAACGAGTAATATATGATTTATATCCTGATGATACCGCGGATATTCTGATTGCAATGATCACAGGCGACGAAGGAAATTTGGATTACGAAGTTGTTTCAGCATTCAGAAATACAGGGATTTCACATATTCTTGCAGTATCGGGTCTTCATCTTTCATTGCTTGCATTTGCAGTAACCTGGCTGCTTCGCAGATTTCTTATAAACCGAAAAATAATAGCATTTATCGTATGTATTATTTCCTGGTTCTATGTTGCTATTGCAGGATTTCCTATGTCATCTGTTCGCTCGGCTATAATGATAACTGTGATGCTGTTGGGAATTATGGCTGACAGACTTCATTCGCCTCTTAATTCTCTTGGTATTGCTGTATTGATCATTTGTATTGCAAATCCTTATGCATCTATTGATGTGGGGCTGCTGATGTCTTTTTCATCCACATTAGGACTTATTTCAGCTGCTCCTGATCTTAATCAATATATTCAGAAAAAGATTTTTAAAAATAAATCGGGAAATTTTATAGGTGTTTTGAGAAAAATTGCAGGTTCATTGGTTTACTCATTTACAGCAAGTGTATTTATTCTTCCTATATCTGTTTTGTGTTTCGGGAAGGTATCCATTATTTCTCCGCTGGTTAATCTTATTGTGATTCCGATTGCAGAGTTGTTTCTGGGCATTGGTATGATAGCGACGTTTTTAGGACTTTTTGGAGGCTTTGGGAAGCTTTTTGCATATCCTTTTATGACTGCAGACTGGGCAGTAGGAAAGCTCATGCTGAGTTTGACTGATATGTTTGATAAAATCCCGGGAAAAGTTCTCAATACAGGTAAAAACACTGTGTTACCAGTGTTAGGCTGTATTATGATAGCTGTTTTATGGGCGTTGATATATGCGCGTTCACGAAACAGAAAATATTCATTTACAATGGCTGTCTGCTGCTGTATCACAATAGTATTCGTATGGTTCTTTTCCGGATATATTTTTACTGATTCAAAAACAGTGACTATATACAATGTCGGTAATTCAAATATGATTTTGGTTCGTGACCGTCAAAGTGCTGTTATGGTAGGTGCTGGAGGAAACAGTTACGATGTTTCATTGGCACAATATGATATGACGGATAATGGGATTTCTGAGCTTTCAGCAATAATTCTTACTGACATGTCGGAATCGGCGGCGTCAGGAGCTGAGGCTATTATAAATACTATGAATCCGGTTGAGATATATGCTCACGGTACAGGATTTTACAGTGATACAATAAATTATTGTTCCAAGCGTAAGTCGATCGAAATATATGATCCGATGAATTTAACAGTTTCTTCGGGTGAGGTATCGGTATACACCTTGAAAGATACAGAAGGAAAAATATGGAATAAAATTCAGTGCGGAGGTATATCCGCTGTAGTTTGTCCTGAGGGAGGAAATGCACTTTACTGTCCTTTTGGATATGATTTTGATGCGGTTATTATGTCAAAAGAAATACCGTCCTGTGTTTCAGCACTTAACGCAAAAAGCTATATTATATCAGCTGACTATAAAGATGGAGTTATGCTTATTAATCAATTAATGGCGCGTGGACTCAGAAATGTATATTATACAGGGGTAAACGGAAACATCGAACTCGCTGTCAGAGAAGGAAGACTATATATCGGAGGTGATCACATATGAGTGAAATTAATGCTCTTGCTTTAGATAACCATATTGAGAAATACAAGCCCTGCAGCGTGTATCTGATATACGGTACACAGAGCACATTAATAAGTGAATGTACAGGCAAATTAAAAAAAACACTTATGCCCGATTTCCCAGAAATTAACTTTATGGAATTTGACGGAAAGCTATGCAGCGTACGTGATATAGAGGCTTGTGCGCAACAGGCACCGATGCTTGCTGAAAGAAGATTGATTTCGATATGTGATTTTTCTGCTTCTGAACGAAGTGACAGTGATATAGATAAGCTTCTTTCTGTCATTGAAGAACTTGATGAGGAAACCACGGTTATTTTTTGGTTTTTAAATGTTAATTTCTCTTTTGGACGAAAACGCGATGAGGAAAGCAAAAATAAAAAGCGTTTGGCTTTATATAATGCTGTAAAAAAATATGGATGCTGTATAAGATGCGATATGCCGGAGAAGGCAGATATGATCAGCCTTATGTGCGAAAAAGCAAAAGAAAAAGGTGTGAAGATGCGCGAGCAGGAAGCCGCGCTTCTTATCACCAGAACAGGAATGGATTACTCTATACTTATAAGTCAGCTTAATATGCTGATTTCTGTTGCACCAAGAAAAAATATAACTGTTGAGCTTATAGAAAAGCTTATTGAGCCGGGAATTGAGGCTAATATATTTTATCTGGCAGGAAAAATACTTTCAGGCGATTACGATAAGGCATATGAGATACTTGAAAGATTATTTCTTCAGAGAGAAGAGCCCGGGAACATACTTAGGATCCTTCAAGGTCCGTTTATAGACCTATACAGAGCAAAAGCAGCAATGGAAGCAGGTTTGAGTCTGGATCAGACAATTGCTCTATATCTATCTGATTATCCTAAAAACAAACAGTTCCTTATGGAAAATGCTCGCCGTGACTGTGTCAAGTATCCGTTTTCACTTCTTAGAAGTTACATTACACTTATTTATAACGCTGAACGTTCACTTCACGGAAGCAGACTTGATGACAGTCTTGTTCTTGAAAAACTTGTAGCTGAACTTTGCTGTATCAGGAAAAAGGAGGGCAGAGGGTGATAAAACTTAAGGAAGCAATTGTTGTTGAAGGAAAATATGATAAAATAAAACTTGAATCAATTGTCGATGCGCTTATTATCACTACAAACGGCTTTTCTATTTTCAAGGATAAAGAAAAAATGCAGATGCTAAGATGCATTGCAGAAAAAAATGGCTTGATAGTTTTAACTGACAGTGATTCGGCAGGTTTTCTTATCAGAAATCATCTCACAGGGTGTATACCGTCATCACAGATAAAGCATATTTATATCCCTGATGTATTTGGTAAAGAAAAACGTAAAGAGAGTCCATCAAAAGAGGGGAAAATCGGTGTTGAGGGAATCGATGTCGAAATCCTCAAGGCAGCGTTTGATAATGCAGGAGTAACATCAGGCTACACCGAAAAAAATGGAGATATTATTACAAAATCAGATTTTTATGAGGATGGATATACAGGCTGTGAATACAGCTCACAATTACGCAATTCTCTGAAAAAAAGATTTGACCTTCCGGAACGACTGACAACAAATGCACTTATCGATGTATTGAATGTGATTACTACAAAGGAAGAATATAGAAAAGTCACAGATGAAATAAAAAATACAGAGAAGATGTAATTTATCTTCTCTGTATTTTTTATTTAATTACCTTTCCATTGATAGGAATCTGATTTTGCAATTAGATCCTGATCATCACCGATCTGACCAATGGAAACTGAGGCCCCCACAACAATATCATCGAGATTAATTGAAAGAGTATTTCTGTCAATATAAGTAGTTTCTGTGAGAATATTGTTTACATATACATAACTGTATTTATTGAATCCGTTGCCGATTATATATGCAATACCTTCTGCATCGTCTATTCTGACTCCGGTAACCTCGATTTCTCCGTATCCCATCTGCAATTCAGTGGGGAAATATCTCTCTTCGCCGCCATAGCTGTATTTTTCACCATACAGAGTATCATATTCAATAAGCTCGAGATCTTCATTGTAATTTTCGTTATTCTCACGGTTCTGATGAAGCTTGTTGATTATACCGTTGTGAATACCGATTCGATCCAGTGTCTCGGAAATAAGCTGGTAAGAAGTAAGTTCCTTATCAATTACATCGATATCATCAATGCCGTGATTATCAAAGTTTGTAAGAATAACATACTCAGAAAGATAGATATCGTTTGTTGCATAATCTTCGGGATTTATGGGGAAATTGGGAAGATGATCGCCGAAAATGACAAGAACTGTAGGCTCATCGAAATTCTGAATGTTGTTTACAATATTTCTGAGCAGATCGTCGTTTTCCTTGATCTGCTGAATATAGTATTCAAAACCGAAGGTTTCTTCCTCTGTTGCAAGACCTTCAACGTCAATAGTTGTTTCCTCTATAGGTTCAGTGGGGTATTTGCCGTGAGTCTGTACACTTATTGTATAAAGGAAATCGTGTCCATCGGTATCTTTCAGTGCTTTCATTATCTCTGATTCAAGGACATAGTCCTTTGACCATTCAAGCGGTGTATGTTCTACATCGTACATATACTCAAGAGATATGAATCTGTCAAAACCAAGCATAGGATATACAAGGTTTCTGTCGTAGAAAGTAGCGTTGTGGTTATGCATTGCCTGAGAGTTATATCCAAGCTCCTTGAGAACAAAAGGATAAGATTCACAGGTAGAATTTCTCAGAATCGATTTATAAGGATATTCTCCTGCACCGAAATGATACAGACTCATTCCGGATATGGTTTCAAATTCAACGTTTGCAGTACCTGCGCCAACTGAAGGTACACGAAGAAAACCGCTGCTGTACTTTTCTTTCAACTCCTGAAAATAGGGGTTGGGATTTTCGGAATAAGTATAGTTTTTGAAATATTCACAGTCGACAAATGATTCCATCTGAAGGACAACGATATTTGGTGTAAAATCAGTTTTATCGTCTGCATCATTTTCGCTGATTACTTCATATACTTTTTCAAATGAATATTCCTCGGGTTTTTCAACACCGGAATCAAGAACACTTACAGAGAAGCAATATACAAATCCGTAATCATCGTATGCATTTACCATATTTCCGAACCTGTCAGCAATAGCATTAACTTTCATAAGACCAACAGTGCTCAGGGCAACGATTACGACCATTGATACGATAAAAATAAGTGAACTTTTTATTTTTACGCTTTGCTTGGGGAATTTCATAAAAATGAAGACGATAAGGACGATTGCGAGAATGAGTGCCGCTACGATCATAATTACCTGCACAGGAGTAAGGTAAACAGATATGATCAGATAAACAGACCTGATGAGGAAAAAGTCCGTTGCCGAAAGAGGCGTAGTTCTTAATCCAAGGAGATAGAAATTTGTAATGCCCAGCGCAAGCCATAAAACAGATATGAGCGTGATAACAAAGGTCTTGCGCTTGAATAGCTGCGAAATTGATAATGTTAGAGCGATTATCATTGCGTTGTAAAGAAATACAACAGGATTTGTGACCATATAAACAGCTGCATCAATTATTGAATGTCTGCTGAGTGCTTCAACAATAAGATTGATAATAACAGCAAGAATACAGGTAGTAAAAACAGGCTTTCGTTCAAGCAGTCTGAACAGGAAGAATTTAGAAAGCTTCTGATTGTCTTCTTTTATATCAGAATTGATGCCGACCTGCTGGTTAATATCAACTTCAGACACTGTGCTGTTATTCACACCTCTTTTTTTGCCGAATTTAATATTCATATATTCACTTTCTTTCTTAATGAGCTTATATTTGATTTTGCCAAGGAATTATAGCACTCTGTCAATAAAAAATCAATTATTTATAATCATTTTTAATTATTGATAAATGCTCTTGATTTGATGAAGTAATTATACATTTATCGTAATTAAATAGCAATGGACAATAGCTATAGATTGTGTTGACATAAATATTTTGCCACTGTATAATGTACACATTATTGGAACAAATGAAGGTGTTTCGATGAATATATGCGTGGAAGCGGAAAAAAGCATTACAAAAAAATACAGAAAAACTATATGGAATAAATTTATATCTGCAATAAAGGAATATGAATTGATCAAAGAAAATGATTGCATCGGTGTGTGCATTTCAGGCGGAAAAGATTCAATGATTATGGCTGTATGCTTTAAAATACTCCAGAAATACAGTGATTTTCATTTTGATGTAAAATATCTTGCTATGGACCCAGGGTATAACGAGGAAAATGCAATGAAACTTAAGGAAAATGCACATTTGCTTGATATTCCTATCCACTTTTTCGATGCCCCGATATTTAATTATGTCTATAAGCAGGAAAATGGTTCGCCGTGTTATCTGTGTGCAAGAATGAGACGTGGGTATCTTTACAAGGAAGCGCAGTCATTAGGGTGCAATAAAATCGCTCTTGGACATCATTTTGATGATGTAATTGAGACAGTGCTTATGAGCATATTTTATCAGGGGTCATTTCAGACAATGATGCCAAAGATTCCAAGCACTAATTATGATGGGATGGAACTTATCAGACCGCTTTACCACATCAAGGAAAAAGATATAATCTCCTGGTCGAAATATAATTCGCTGGAATTTTTAAGATGTGCCTGCAGATTTACAGAAAACGCAGAGGAGAGAGAAGAGGACTCCAAAAGGAGATACATAAAATCACTTATTAAACAGCTGAAAGCAGAAAACAATTCAGTGGACGCCAATATATTCCATAGTATGTCTGATGTGAATTTGTCCACAATAATAAGTTATCGCGAAAGTGATTTTTCATCGCCGCACTCATTCAACGAATTATACAGCGATAGATATAATAAAAGTAATAAGCTTGTGCAATCAGATACTTCTGATAGTAAATGATTGCATTTTAAATAGAACTGTGCTATAATTATGCAGTTCAAATCACAAAAACGGAGGATAAGCAAATGATACTCAAAAACAAAGAAGTAACAGAAAACAGCCACGTGAAGCTCACCATAGAGGTAGAGAAAGAAGTTTTTGCTGATGCTTGTGCAAAGGCATACAAGAAGAATGCGAAGGATATCGCTATTCCCGGCTTCCGCAAGGGCAAGGCACCCCGCAATATAATTGAGAAAATGTACGGCAAGGGATTTTTCTATGAAGAAGCTGTCAATGCTCTTTACAGAGAGGCACTTGCTGATGCAATCAAAGAAGCAGAGCTTGACGTTGTTAGCGACAATATCGCTGTAGAGATCGAATCCGTTGGCGAAGAGGGCTTTACCTTTACAGCAAATGTTCCTGTCAAGCCTGAGGTAAGCATTGCTGATTACAAGGGCATTGAGGCAGAGAAGCTTATTGTAAATGTCACTGATGAAGCTGTTGATCACGAGCTTGAGCACGCAAGAAAGCGCGGCGCAAGAATGACAGAGGTTGATGACAGACCTGCTGAAAACGGCGATACAGCACTGTTTGATTTTGCAGGTTATGTTGACGGTGTTGCATTTGACGGCGGCACTGCAGAAGATTTTGAGCTTGTTCTTGGTTCCGGCCAGTTTATTCCTGGATTCGAGGAGCAGATGGTCGGTCATTCCATCGGCGAGGAATTTGATGTAAACGTAAAATTCCCTGAGGAGTATCACGCTGAAGAGCTTAAGGGCAAGGATGCAGTATTTAAGATTAAACTTCACGCACTGAAGAAGGAAGAGCTCCCCGAGATCGATGATGATCTTGCTGCAGATAACGGTTTTGACACTCTTGATGAATATAAGGCAGACATTAAGGAAAACCTTACCAAGAGAGCAGAAGCAGAATCCAACCGTGCATTTGACGAGAAGCTCCTTGTCGCTCTTGCTGACCTTGTAGAGGCTGACATCCCCGACGAGATGTTTGACGAAGAGGCAGATCGCGAGCTCGAGCAGTGGGCATACAGACTTTCTTCTCAGGGTCTCAGCATTGAGGATTATATGAAGTATACCGGTATGGATGTTGATGCTCTTCGTGCTAACTTCAGACCCCAGGCTGTTACTCAGGTTAAGATTCGTCTTGCTCTTGAAAAGATTGCTGAGCTTGAAGCTCTTGAAGCATCTGAAGATGAAATTGCAGAAGAGTACAAGAAGCTTGCGGAGGTATACCAGAAGAGCGAAGAAGAGATCAAGTCCCTTATTCCTGAGGAGGGAATCAAGCACGATCTTCTTGTTGAAAAGGCTCTCGGAATTATTCGCGACAACGCAAAGGTAAATATGGTCGAAAAATATTCTCACGATGAGAACTGTGACTGCGACGAATGTAATCACGAGTAATAAAAGGACTAATATACTTTTGCATTCATAATCTAAAAATATTCAGATATATTATAATCCGGAGGTGTTTTTATGAGTTTAGTGCCTGTTGTTATTGAACAGACTAACAGAGGTGAGAGGTCCTATGATATTTATTCCAGACTTCTCAATGACAGAATTATAATTCTTTCTGAAGAGGTAAACGATACAACTGCAAGCCTTGTTGTTGCACAGCTTCTTTACCTCGAAGGTCAGGATCCCAAAAAAGACATCAGCCTTTACATCAACAGCCCTGGCGGAAGTGTATCAGCAGGATTTGCAATTTATGATACTATGAATTACATCAAGTGTGATGTTTCTACAATTTGCCTCGGAATGGCTGCAAGTATGGGTGCATTTCTCCTTTCTGCCGGTACAAAGGGAAAGAGACTTGCTCTCCCGAACAGCGAAATTATGATCCATCAGCCGCTGGGCGGTTCTCAGGGTCAGGCAACCGATATTGCAATTCAGGCAAATCAGATTCTTAAAATCAAGAAGAAACTGAATACTATTCTTGCAGAAAACACCGGAAAACCCATCGAGGTAATCGAAAAGGACACTGAGCGTGATAACTATATGACTGCTCAGGAAGCAATGGAATACGGCATTATTGATAAGGTAATTTCGAGACGATAGGTTGGTGTATAAATGGCATACAAGGAACCCGGCAGTGGAAAGTTCCATTGCTCCTTCTGCAACAAAACTGATGCGGATGTTGACCGTATGATATCCGGTATCGGTGCGTGTATTTGTGACGAATGCATCAGACTTTGCTATGACATTCTCGATGACGATATGAATGGCAAGGAAGAACTCCTGGAAAAAACCTTTGATGAACTGGCTGTCCTTCGTCCAAAAGACATAAAGGAGCACCTTGATAAGTTTGTTATTGGTCAGGATCGAGCTAAAATTGCTCTTTCCGTTGCGGTATACAATCACTATAAAAGAATAACAGCTACAGATTCTGCAGTTGATCTGCAGAAGAGTAATATTCTTCTTATAGGACCTACCGGTGTTGGAAAAACTTTCCTGGCGCAGTCCCTGGCTAAGCTTCTTGATGTACCTTTTGCAATAGCAGACGCAACAACACTGACAGAGGCGGGATACGTTGGCGAAGACGTTGAAAATATTCTTCTTCGTTTGATTCAGGCGGCTGATTGGGAAGTTGCAGAAGCTGAGCACGGTATAATTTATATCGACGAAATAGATAAGATCGCTCGTAAGTCCGAGAATCCTTCGATTACTCGCGATGTAAGCGGTGAAGGGGTTCAGCAGGCACTTCTTAAGATTCTTGAGGGAACCGTTGCAAATGTACCTCCTCAGGGAGGCCGAAAGCATCCTCAGCAGGAATTTATTCAGATTGACACATCCAACATTCTTTTCATATGCGGCGGTGCTTTTGACGGTATCGAAAAAATCATCGAAAAACGTGTTTCCACATCTTCACTTGGTTTTGGTGCTGATGTTAAGAGCAAGGATGACGCTGAATACAGCGAGCTTCTGAAGCAGGTTATACCTCACGATCTTGTTAAATTTGGTCTTATACCCGAAATAGTTGGTCGTTTGCCTGTTTTTGCAACTCTTGATGCTCTTGACAAGGATGCGTTGGTTCGTGTTATGTCAGAACCAAAGAATGCAATAATCAAGCAATACGCTGAACTGCTCAGGATAGACGGTATTGAACTGGAATTTACAGACGATGCTCTTTCTGCAATCGCGGAAAAGACTGTTGAACAGAAAACAGGTGCAAGAGGACTGAGAGGCATAATTGAAGGCATTATGACCCCGATTATGTATGAGGTTCCGTCAGATCTGACTGTTCATAAGGTAATTATTGATAAAGAATGTGTCGAAGGCGGCGAACCTACTTTTGTAAAAGGATCACCTCGCGATATGTTCGGAACCGCTTCAGAAAATTCTGCGCTTGCAAAAAAGCCCGCAAAGAACACACAAAAGAAAAAAACAAGCTGATTTTTACAAGCACGAACACTTTGTTCGTGCTTGTTTTCTTGAAATGTAATTTATAATGATTATAATAGTATATAAAGAGGTGATAACAATGATTAGGAAGACACTTTCAATAATTTTGTCACTGGTTATATTGGTTACATTTTCATCCTGCAAAAGTGGATCAATTAATGATAAAATAAAAGTTTCAATATGGGTATTGTCAGAAGAATATAAGCAACATATCCAATGGGCTTGTAAAAATTATTGTAATGATACGAATTGGGTACCCGATATTACAGTGGTTGATTCTTCTTCTTTGCTTAATATCGAAGAAACAGTGACAAATCTTCCTGATGTTATTATGCTTTCGCCCGAAATGATAGAACCTATGGCAAACAGTAAATATATTATGCCTCTGTCAGAAGCAGGAATTTATCCAAATGAAGAAAAGTATTACAAATATGCTTTTGATACTGGAAAAGTCAATTGTAAATTGTATGCAATGTGTTTTCACACGTCTCCGGGTCTTTTTGCATATAGAAGAAGCTTGTCAAAGGCATATCTTGGAACAGATACACCTGAAAATCTGTCATTAATTTTAGATGATTGGGACAGCTTTCTTGATGTAGCACAGCTTGTAAAAGTTTCATCAAACGAAGAAACCTTTATTGTTGCAGGTATCGCTGACATTACGCGTTCTTATTTCAGCGGTGACTTTTCGAAGTTATCAGAACAGAAAGTAGAAGAGTATTTTGAGCTTTCAAAGAAGTTATATGACGGTGAATTTGTCTACGGAGCAGAACAGTGGTCAGAAGCATGGGTGAGAGGGTTCAACGACAGTAAAAGTGTATTTTCATATTTCCTTTCGGGAATTGCCGTGGATGACGTTCTTTCTGAGGTCAGCAATGAAAGTTATGGTGATTGGAGTGTTGCTGCACCGTTTTCGCCTTATTCCTGGGGTGGAGCTTATCTTGCGGTAGGCAGCCAGTCAGATAAAAAGAATGAAGCAGCTGAATTGATTGAAATCTTGACTGTAAATGAAGTATCTGTGAAAGGACTTTCTTTATACAGTGGAATATTTACTGCGAATAAAGAGGTGAATTTATCTGTTTCAAATGACAATAAATTTGAACTTTCTGTATTGGGTGGACAGAATTATTATAAAGTTTTGATAGAATCCGCAGAAAAGATCGAAAACACTGCTTTGTCTAAAAGCTCTGATGCTGCGATTATTTCTCTTCTTAACAGCTGTGCCGATAATTATTCAAAGGGAAAATATGACCTTCCTACAGCAGTATCAACATTCTTTTCCTTGCTCAGTTCTTTGGGTAAGTAATACGTTATTATTTGACAAATTAACGTGTGCGTGATATATTTTTTTTAGTACAATTAAAGGGAGTGAATCAGATTGGAAAACGAATATGAAAATGCGTTAGAAAATTATGATTCGGAATATGTAACGGAAAATTACAGTGATAATGCTGCCCTGTCATCTCTTAATAATTATCAGGGGGCTGTGGTTCAGCAGCCGGTTTATGTTCAGACGCAGCAAATTGCAGGACAACCTATTTTTACGCAGCCTATTTACACACAGCCGGTAGTTGCTCAGCCTATCTATACACAGCCGGTTTATATGCAGGCGCCTATTGCACCGATGGCAACACCGATTCCACCGGTTCAGCCCGACAGAGGCTATTTCCCTGCAGATGAGCTCAAAGCCGTAAGATGGCACGCACATCCTGTACTTGTATTTTTTGCGCTTATTTTATGTTTTCCTGTAGGTCTTATACTTCTTCTTTTCTTCACAAAATGGGGAGTATTTCCTAAAATATTTATCGTGTTATTTTCCTTCATATGTATCTGGTTTATATATGAGGTTTTAGCATTTTATTCAATTTTTGATCTTCCAAGCTTACTGAACAATATTTTTTGACAGTAAGCCTTTCATCTGAAAGGCAGCGATTTATTTGAGCAAAATTCTTAAACGTACCTGGGCGGAAATTGATCTTGAAAAGATCAGGCATAATTACAGTATCGTCCGCCAAAAGGTTGATCCTTCAGTTAAAATAATGTGTATAGTCAAGGCTGATGCTTATGGACACGGTGTTCAGAATGTGGCACTGGAGCATCAGAGGATCGGTGCTGACTGGTTTGGTGTTTCAAATCTGCACGAAGCACTTCAGCTTCGTAACTACGGTATAACCAGACCTATACTTATTTTGGGCTATACTCCGCCCGACAGAGCTGCAGAGCTTTCTGCATTCGGAATTTCTCAGGCGGTTTTTTCCGAAGAATATGCAAATGAGCTTTCGGAATATGCACAAAAAAACGGAAGTCCTGTAAAATGTCATATTAAGCTTGATACAGGAATGAGCCGATTGGGTTTTGGCTGTCACGATGAAGAGCAGGGAAATCGCTCAGTGGATATCGTACAGAATATATGTGCACTGCCCAATCTTGATTGCGACGGCATCTTTACACATTTTGCAGTAGCTGACGAGGATCAGAACGGCAAAGAATTCACAATGTCGCAGTTCAATAATTTTAAATATGTTATTGACAGATTAGCTGAAAGAGGCATAACCTTCAGATTCAAGCATTGCTGCAACAGTGCCGCTACGCTTGAATATCCTGAATTTCATATGGATATGGTTCGGCCGGGTATAATTCTTTACGGACTTACACCTTCGAATTGTTTCTTTGGAAAGTACGATCTCAGACCTGTTATGCAGCTGAAATCTGTCATTTCTATGATTAAAACTGTTGAGAAGGGTGCAACGGTCAGTTACGGAAGAACATTTACTGCAGAGCGTGAAATGAAAATAGCAACAGTTCCTATAGGATATGCCGACGGATACCCAAGGCCGCTGTCCGGTCGACAGGAAATGCTTGTCAACGGAGTGCGTGCACCGATCATTGGCAGAATCTGTATGGATCAGCTGATGCTTGATGTTACAGATGTCGAAAACGTTTCGTCAGGAATGACAGTTACCGTTTTCGGTGAAGACAAAGAAAATGTCATCTATGTTGATGAACTTTCCAAGAAAACTGACACAATAAATTATGAGACCGTTTGTCTTATCGGCAAACGTGTTCCCAGAATATATCTGCGCGGCGGAAAACAGGTCGCTCAGGTCAATTATATTATCAGCGAGGAGCGTTACCTTTGAATTATTCACTTTCAGACCGCGTATCATCTCTTAAACCTTCACTTATCCGTGAGATTCTTAAAATGTCATCTGTTCCTGGTATGATTCCTTTCTCAGCAGGAAATCCTGCTCCCGATGCATTTCCTTCCGAGCAGATAGCAAAAATTTCTGCTGAAATATTTCAGCAGCAGCCTATTAACGCACTCCAGTATTCGATAACTGAAGGTTATCAGCCCCTAAAGGACGCTATAAAAGCACGATATCCTCAGTATTTCGGTGCAGAAGATGATGTAATAATTACATCAGGTGCTCAGCAGGTAATGAATCTTACCACTATGAGTCTCTGTAATGAAGGCGATGTAATTATTTGCGAAAAGCCGAGCTTTATCGGTTCTCTCAATGCATTCCGTTCATTCAACACAAAACTTGTCGGTGTTGATATGGAAAACGATGGAATGAATATTGATATGCTTGAGAGTGCTCTTAAGGCAAATCCCAATGCAAAATTTATTTATGTAATTCCCGATTTTCAGAATCCTACAGGCCTTACAACTTCTCTTGAAAAGAGAAAAGCAATATATAACCTTGCAAAGCAGTACGGTGTAATGATCCTTGAGGATAATCCTTACGGAGAAACTAGATTTGCAGGCGAAACTCTTCCTTCGATCAAGAGTATGGATAAAGACGGCATTGTAATTTATGCAGGTTCTTTCTCGAAAGTTATTTCTCCCGGACTTCGTGTCGGCTATGCTATTGCACCCAAGCCTGTTCTTTCAAAGATGATTGTGTGCAAGCAGGTTCAGGATGTACATACAACAATTCTTTCCCAGCTTATCGTTCATAAGTTTATGACAAGCGAGGAATATGAAGCTCACCTTAATATGATTCGCGGTATCTACAGAAACAAGTGCAAGCTTATGTGTGACTGTATGGCAGGCGGATTTAAGGATAGAGTTGAATTTACAAAGCCCGACGGCGGTCTCTTTATATGGTGTAATCTTCCTGAAGGCTCCGATATGCTTGATTTCTGTAAAAAGGGCATAGAAAAGGGTGTTGCAGTTGTACCCGGTACTGCATTCCTTACAGATGAAACAGAGCCCTGCATTTCTTTCAGAACAAACTTCTCTACTCCTGCTGACGATCAGATCGTCAAGGGTGTCGAAATTCTGTCTGATCTTATCGCCAACCTTTGATAACAGGAGGAACCTACAATGGAAAATATTGAAAAGAAAAAACGTATATTCTCCGCTATTCAGCCTAGCGGAGAAATGACAATAGGCAATTATCTTGGTGCTATCCGCAATTGGATTTCAATGCAGGATGAATTTGAATGCATTTATGCAACTGCTAACCTTCACGCTATAACAGTTCGTCAGGATCCGAAGGTGCTCAAGAAGAATACCGAGCAGCTTTATGCACTGCTTCTTGCAGCCGGCGTTGATCCTGATAAATGCATATTCTATCATCAGAGTATGGTTCCTGCTCACGCAGAACTCTCTTGGGTTCTTAATACATACACTCAGTTCGGAGAGCTTTCCCGAATGACTCAGTTTAAGGATAAGTCTCAGCAGCACGCTGATAATGTAAACGCTGGACTGTTTACTTATCCTGTACTTATGGCGTCAGATATTCTGCTTTTCAATGCGGATATGGTTCCTGTTGGAGCTGATCAGAAACAGCATCTGGAGCTTACACGCGACGTTGCAGAACGTTTTAACGGTGTTTACGGCAACACATTTACTGTTCCTGAACCTTTTATTCCTAAACAGGCTGCGCGTGTTATGAGCCTTGCTGATCCTACAAAAAAGATGAGTAAGTCGGATCCCAACACAAAGAGCTTTGTTCTTATGGTTGATGAGCCTAATGTAATAATGAAAAAATTCAAGTCTGCTGTTACTGACAGTGAGGCTTGTGTATGTTACAGAGAGGGCAAAGGCGGTATAAATAATCTTATGGAAATCTATTCTGCCTGCACAGGACTTTCCTTTGAACAGATCGAAAAAGATTTTGAGGGCAAAGGCTACGGTGATTTCAAAGTTGCAGTTGGAGAGGCCGTTATTGCTGTTCTTGAACCTATTCAGAAGAGGTATAAGGAATTCCTTACCGACAGAGCTTATCTTGAACAGAAGGCTAAGGAAGGTGCGGAGAAAGCAGCATACCTTGCTGAAAGAACAATTCGTAAAGTATATAAAAAGGTCGGTTTGCCGAGAATATAATATTAAGAGGGCTGTAATTACAGCCCTCTTTGCTTTACTTTTTTTTATTTTTCTGATATGCTGTATATAATATTTTTCAAAAGAGGATGTAATTGATTTGAAACGAGAAATAAGCACAGAACAAAACGGGCTTATATATGAACGCTGGCAGAATCAGTTTGAGGAGTTCTCACATTCTGAATTTGTATGCGGTATTCCGCAGGCTCTTTTTATGATTACCACAAAGAAGGAAAATGGTATGCCTAATGCCTGTTTCCACTCCTGGAGCTGTTTTTCCGGGGACGCAGGAGGATTTTATGCAATTCTTTCCTGTTTGGGCAGGCATACCCATACATATACAAATATAATTCGTGACGGTGAATTCTGTATTAACTTCTTATCTCACGATTATTATGAGAATTGTATGGAAACTGTACGCAGAAATTCTATGGCAGAAAATGAGATCGTTTCAGGTGGTTTTAAAATGGAAAATTGCAAAACTATTTCTGTGCCTAGGATAGCTGAAAGCTTCCTGTGTCTTGAATGTAAGCTTGAATACGATGTTGACCTGTCAAAAAGAAATATCAATTCATTAATAATAGGCAAAGTTCTTAATATTTCTATGGAAGAATCCTTTATGGAAGGAATTGATAAAAAATATACTGATGAAGGATTTATGTTTAATATCCATTCTCCGGTAGATTTTGCTACAGGTAAATGTGACAGAATCATATCAGCACATCTTTCTGTATTCGAAGAAAAATAACTTGATAGGGTGATTTTATGGCACGCTTGGTAATGGGAATTGATGTTGGGACATCAGGGTGCAAAATTCTTGTTCTTGATGAATTTGGTAAAATTCGTGCAAGTGCAATTGAGGAATATCCTATATATACACCTCAGGCAGGCTGGACAGAACAGGATCCTGAAGATTGGTGGCAAGCTGTTGTAAGAGGTATAAAAAGAGTCCTTGCATCTTGCAGTGAAAAAATAATAAGTGTAGGTTTTTCAGGACAGATGCACGGAATGGTTGCACTTGATGAGAGTAATAGTGTTATCAGAAAAGCTATTCTTTGGAACGATCAGAGAACATCTGCCGAATGCGATGAAATAACAAGTGCAGCAGGCGGTACAGATGCTCTTATAGAATATACAAACAACCGAATGCTTACCGGTTTTACAGCAGGAAAAATACTTTGGATGAAGAAAAATGAGCCTGAGAATTACGAAAGAACTAAGCTTATCATAAATCCTAAAGATTATATCAGATTCAGGCTTTCAGGAACATTGGAAACTGATGTTTCCGATGCGTCTGGCTTTGGTCTGTTTGATGTGAAAAACAAAGAATGGGCTTATGAATTAATTGAAAAAATCGGAATAAAAAAGAGCGTTTTCCCGAGTGTTTCTGAGTCGAGTGATATTGTCGGGTATGTTACGGCAGAAGCATCTGCACTTACAGGATTATCAGAAGAATGTATTGTATGCGCCGGCGGCGGAGATGCAGTAATATCTACAACCGGTCTTGGCCTTATCGGAACAGGCAGAATAGGAGTAACACTTGGTACATCGGGAGTTGTGGCTGTAAGTCTTCCGTCGTTTGCTAAGAATCACGGCGGTGCACTGCAAATTTCCTGCAATAATTCACCTGATGTATGGCACGCAATGGGGGTAACACTTTCTGCTGCAGGAAGCTATCACTGGTTTAAAAACACATTTGGCGATTATGAGAGCTTTCACGGTGCAGAAATAGGGAAGAGTGCCTTTGCGCTTCTGGATGATCTTGCTAAAGATACTTCGGCAGGTGCAGACGGACTTATATTCCTTCCATATTTATCCGGTGAACGTGCACCTATAAATGATCCTATGGCACGAGGTGCATTTTTGGGAATAGATTCAACAAAGAAGAAAGGTCATTTTGCACGGGCTGTTATGGAGGGAGTTGCATACTCGCTTAAGCAGGTATATGAATTGATCATAAGTGCAAATGACGAAATAAAGACTGATTCAGTTGTACTTGCCGGAGGCGGTGCAGTGTCTGATGTGTGGAGACAGATAGTCGCCGATGTATTTAATTTGCCGGTTTATACAGTTTATGGAAGCGCAGAAGGCGGAAGTTTCGGTGCAGCTATTCTTGCGGGTGTTGCTGCAAAAATCTGGAAAAACGTCGAATCTGCAGCTGAAATCATAGTACCTGAAAGTGAGACGCTTCCGATTGAATCGAATACAGAAGTTTATTGCAGGCTATATGATAAGTACTGTAAGTTTTATGATGCTATAAAATGGAGTTTTGAATGTTAAATCTTTATTTTTTTATGCTTGATAGTTTCAGCGAGATAAAAAATAAATCAAGATCGGAAAAATCAAAAATAATATCTAAAAAGGCTTATGAGCTTCTTAATGAAAAGCTTTACGAAATACTAGATTTTTATCCGGAAATAAAAAAGACTGACAGAGGTAAACCTTATATTTCAGATTCTTCGATCCAAGTGAGCATATCTCATTCAGACAACGCTATATTCATTGGTATATCTGATAATCCTATTGGAATCGATACAGAAATGCCTCGTTCGTTTTCGGAGTATGCTGTCAAGCGTCTTTTTTCAGATGCTGAGCAAAATTACATTTCATCTGGTGATCAGGATATCAATTCCACAGAATTATGGACTAAAAGAGAAGCTGTGTGTAAACTTACAGGAGAAGGTTTTTCTGATTGGTTTTTTAACTGCAGCTTAGTTGATAACAACGGAATTCCATTTGATGAAATAGAAAAAGACGGCAAGAAAATATATATTAAAACCATCATAATAGAAAATCATATTTGTACGGTTGCTTCTACATTTTTTGCAGAAGAGGCCAAGATAATCGAGTGTACATTATAAATGTCATTTTTTGCACTTATTATGCATATTATTTTGCATAGGAGGTGCTGTAATGAACTGCAGAATTGCTGATCTGAGAAATAAAGATGTGATTAATGTACGGGACGGCATTTGTCTCGGGTATGTAAGTGATGTAGAAGTAGATACCTGTACTGCGCGTGTGTGTGCCATTATAATATACGGAAAAAGCAGATGTTTTGGTCTGCTGGGAAGAGATGATGACTGTGTTATCTGTTGGGAAGAAATTGAAATGATAGGGAAGGACACTATCCTTGTAAATTGTAATGAGCCACCCTGCAGAAGAAAACGTGCAAGTATTATTGACAGTCTTTTCGGATATAATTGAAATTTATAAGTAAAAACCCACACAAGTAATTTGTGTGGGTTTTGCTATAAAAAATCACTTTTTTCCAAAGGAAGAGAGAGGGTTGGAGAGAGCTGCCTGTTTCATCTGCTCGTCTGAAATATGTGTATATATTTGGGTTGTGCCAAGATTTTCGTGTCCGAGTATATCCTGAAGAATTCTTATATCAACATTACCGTGCTGATACATAAGTGTTGCTGCAGTATGTCTGAGCTTATGTACACTCATTTCATCAAGTCCGATTTCAGAAAGGTATTTCTTTACAAGATACTGCACTGTTTTTGGACTTATTCTTTTTAGCTGTCTGCTTATAAATAATGCATCACGATCTTTTACACAGTCAACAGGACGAACTTTCAAATAATTTTTTATAGCTTCATTGCAGGATTCATTCAAATATACAATACGCTGTTTATTTCCTTTACCTGTGATTCGAAGTCTGTTATCGTCCAGCAAGTCGCTTAAATTAATGCCAACAAGCTCTGAAAGACGCATACCGCAGTTAAGAAACAAAGTTACGATACAGTAGTCACGTGCTTTATAAGGACCATCAATAACTTCCAGAAGTCGCTGACTTTGTTCGAGACTCAAAAATTTTGGAAGAACTGATTTAAGTTTTGGATTATCTAGATTCAATGTAGGATTTTCTTTTATCAATCCTGTACGATTTGTAAGATAATCGAATAACGATCTTAACGCTGAAGATTTTCTTGAACGTGCTGCGCCGTCGTTTTTACGTTCTGAAGCTGTATAGTTCATAAATTCAAAAATTTCTGTAAGAGTGACAGCGGATAAAAAATTTACATCAACATCAAGAATTTCAATTTTAGTAAGATCAGAATCATACGGAACAATTCCACGAGAGATTTTAAGATATCTTAGGAATGTACGTATATCTAAAAAGTATTCTTCGACAGTTTTAGGCGATTTTCCTTTAACAGTTTCCAGATATCCGAAATAGCCTCTGAGTATATCCGGAGCCTGTCTCATATATTCTATTTTCATTTACCTATGCCCCCAATTATACAAAATATTCATTTTGTATAATTATATCACACAAAAAACAAGGTGTCAAGGATTGTTTATAAAACCTCCCCTGACACCTTGTTTTATAAATTAATTCTCATGAAGCGGAATAAATCCTCCAAAATCAATAAGTTCACCATTACATAATGACACCGCTTCACAATTATTTTCTTCTGTAAATGAAATAATGCGTCTACCATCGCAATGCTTGTACGGATTTCCCATAAATGCAAGCTCATCATACGATAGCTTTCCGCAGGTTCCTCCGATAAATCCATAATTATATCCCGGAAGCATTATATGTCCGGAATCAATAACTAATACTTTACAATAGTTTTCAAGTGCAGCTGCAATAGATTTATCTGCGGTAATTACAGCGTCTTCCGATACAATCGCAGTTGAGCACTTGGCATAGCCTTGGTTCACAAATTTAATTTCCAGATTTTTTCTCTCGGCAAATTCAATAACTGATTCTGAGCAGTTTTTTCCTGTTATCAATACACCGTTTATAGTAAAACAATTAAGCAAACAATCGTTCGGATAACTGTCGGAAGGTGTTTCTTTAATTTGTTTTACTTCATATTCTTCAGTAATATAATTTAATTGGCTGTTTGTGGTCAGAATTAATCCTTTGCCAATATGACAGCACTGGATATCCATATGATCAATTATTGGCAGCGGAAGCCTGTTATCACTGTTTAATTTATAAACAGCCACTCCCCTGTTTTTCATTATATTTTCAAATTCTTTATTTTTACCGCACAGAACAGATGTTACTTTTTTGTCTGGTAAATGCGGTGTGCTTATTATTGACATATGTATACAACTCCGAATTTGAGTATAAAGCGTAAAATAAGGACAAAATATACACGAAATAAATATAAACTAAGGTGATCAGATGAATTTAATACCCTGTACAAGTGAGTGCCGATATCAGTTTGACGGAAGATGTGAGCTTGCAGGAACAACATCGTTGTTTACAGACAACTCAGAACAATGTCCCTTTTACAGAAAACGTGAAGCAGAATTGTTATTGCCTGGCAGAAGCCAAAGTTTTTTCAGCGAAGGGCTGCAGCAACATCAGCAATATCGTTAGCTCCTATAAGCTTAATTTTACTGCCGGACGATAATTTTATCGCGTCTGCGTTGTGTTTTGGCAGAATACAACGTTTGAAGCCAAGTCGTTCAGCTTCTTTTATTCTTGTTTCTGCGTGAGAAACAGAACGAATTTCGCCTGCAAGACCAAGCTCGCCGAAAATAACAACATCATCACTGATTACAGTATCAGTCAGACTGCTTATAAGCGCTGCAGCAACTGCAAGGTCTGCTGCAGGCTCATCAAGTCTGAGACCACCTACTATATTTACATAGGTATCTGATTTATGGAAAAGATATCCGGCTCTTTTTTCAAGCACTGCGATAAGAAGTGCAAGTCTGTTATGGTCAAAGCCTGTAGTCATTCTTCTTGGATTCTCATAAGCAGATGCACAGGCAAGTCCCTGCACTTCTGCAAGTATCGGGCGTGTTCCCTCCATAACACAAGCAACACAGGAGCCTGAAGCACCCATAGGTCTTCCTGAAAGAAGCATCATAGACGGGTTTTCTACTTCTATCAGACCGTGGTCGCTCATTTCAAAGACACCAATTTCGTTGGTTGAGCCATAACGGTTTTTTACAGCTCTAAGTATTCTGTATGACATATTTCTGTCGCCTTCAAAATAGAGAACAACGTCAACGATATGCTCAAGGACTTTAGGACCTGCAAGAGCACCGTCTTTGTTAACGTGACCTACGAGAAAAACAGGTATATCACGCTGTTTTGCAACTGCTGTCAGATAATTTGTTGATTCACGTATTTGAGTAACGCTTCCCGGTGATGAAGCAACAGAAGACAGCCCCATAGTTTGAATAGAATCTATAATTACAATATCAGGAGACATAGTACCTATATGTTCGGCAATAATTTCAACGCTTGTTTCTGTTAATATATAAAGCGCATCTGATGTTACACCAAGCCTTATTGCACGAAGTTTTATCTGCTTGGCAGACTCTTCGCCTGAAACATAAAGGACTCTCTGTCCTTTTCCGAGATGCTCACATATCTGAAGCAGTATTGTAGATTTTCCTATGCCGGGGTCTCCGCCAACAAGGATTATAGAACCTTTTACAATTCCGCCTCCAAGGACTCTGTCAAGCTCACCAAGCCCTGTGTTGTACCTGAATTCAGAATTTGTTTCTATATCATTAATCTTTTGAGGTTCAGTTCCGTATACAGCAGTTGATCGATAAACTGATGATGTGCTATCAGGCTGTTTTACTACCTCTTCAAATGTATTCCATTGACCGCAGTGGGGACATTTTCCGAGCCATTTTGAGTTTTCATATTCACAGTTCGAACATATGTATACACTTCTGGTTTTTGCCATTAATCACACGTCCTTAAGGTATTTGAATATTCCTTTGCAAATAGATGAAGTAATAATATCCTGATAATCTTCTGTACCCAGTAATTTTTCTTCTTCAGTATTGGATAGGAAACCGCACTCTATCAGGATTGCAGTATTCTCAGCATTATAAAACAGATAAAGATTACTTCCTGCCTTCACTGCAGTTCGTGGTTTGCCTGAAACCATAACCGAATTGAGGGTATCCTGCATATGCCCAGCCAGTAATTTGCTGGAGTCATTATTTGGAGAATAGAAAACCTGAGCACCTCGTACCGAAGGCATATTGATTGTGTTTTGATGAATGCTTATTAAAATGGATTCCGGATAGAGTTTGGTGAGACTAAGTCTGTTTTTTAAATCACTTGCTTTTTTCTGCCTTACTGATGCCGCATCCGGATCGTGAATTGAAATATCGGTTTCCCTTGTCATAATAACCTTAAATCCCAATGTGCTCAGTTTGCGTCGTAATTTAAGAGCGATCTGCAAATTTAAATTTTTTTCCACAGTTCCCGAAACTCCTACAGCACCGCCATCTATTCCACCGTGACCGGGATCAATTATTATGACAGGTCTGACAGTTGTTCCTATTGAGTTTGCTTCTGTGATATCATCTTTTTTCGATGCAGAAAAAACCATGATAAATGCTGTTAAAAGCAGAATGAATAAAGCTGCAGATATAATTATTGTTCTTTTCATATTATCCCTCCGCTATAATTTTATAGCGGAGGGATAGATAATATTACTTCTCAGAAAGCATCTGGGATGCTGTTTCCAGTACAGCATCGGTTATACTGTCACCGCTTATAATACGTGCGATTTCATATTCACGCTCTTTAACGGTGAGAGGACGTACTTTTGTAGAAGTTTTTCCGTTTTCGGTATGCTTGCATATGAACAAGTGAGAATCAGCCCTTGCGGCAATCTGTGCGAGATGGGTTACACAGATAATTTGTCTTGAAGATGCAGCTTCTTTTAATTTCATAGCAACCTTCTGAGCAGCTTTGCCGCTTATGCCGGTATCAATCTCATCGAATATGAGGGTGTCAACATTATCTTTGTCAGCGAGAACATTTTTAAATGCGAGCATTATTCTGCTAAGTTCACCGCCTGACGCAATTTTTGCAAGAGATTTATACGCGTCTCCCTCATTTGTACAGATTAAAAATTCAAAATTGTCACATCCGTTTTCAGTCAGGTTGGTTTTGGTAAAACTTGCGGAAAGCCTGACTGATGGCATATCAAGAAAAGAAAGCTCTTCCTCTACCCTTTTTATAAATGAATCTGCAGCAGTTTTTCTTGAATCTGTTATCTTTTCTGCAGCTTTCTGAAGTCGTTTAAGGGTATCTATACGTTTTTCTTCCAGTTCCTGACGGATAATATCGCTGTTTTCTATAGCGCCAAGTTCTCTTGATGCTTCATCAAGATATTCAACAGCCTCTTTTTCAGAGCCGTATCTCTTTATTATTTTTTCAAGCACAGATAGACGGTTTTCTACAATATCAAGCTCCTCAGGATCATATTCAAGATCTAAAAGCTCTGAACGAATCGAATCTGCTATGTCATCAAGTTCATAGCTTACTTCTTTCAATCTTGATGACAGTTCCTTTACCTGGGGAAATACAGACACAACACTGTCCGCTGCCTCATATGCTGCAGAAACAGCTTCACAAGCTCCGCTTGAATCTTCGTCACCGTGAAGTGCTGCAAAAGCTGCGGAAAGAGACCGATTGATGTTTTCAAAATTTCTGTATACATTTCTTTTTTCGATAAGCTCAGCTGCCTCTCCGTCACGAAGTGAGGCCTTACTTAGTTCATCTACTCTGTAACGTAGCATATCTGCTCGGTTTTGCTTGTCCTTTTCATTTTCATCAAGTTTGATTATTTCTTTTCTGATTTGCTTATACTCATTATAAATGGACTTGTAGTTTTCAAGCAAATCCGCATTTTCTGCCAGTGCATCGATATATACGATGTGTGTATCGGGATTTAATAATTCCGTCGTTTCGTGCTGTCCGTGAATATTTATAAGATATTTTCCGACTTCTTTTAAGGCAGAAACCGTAACAGGGCGTCCATTTATTCGGCATTGATTTTTACCGTCTTCACGAAGTTCTCTTGAAATAAGCAGGCTGTTGTCTTCAGAATCGATACCCATCTCGCGTGCAGTGAGCAGCGCAGGTTCACTTACATCATCAAATTGAGCGCTTACAAAAGCTTTTCCTGTGCCTGTTCTGATAAGATCACGGCTTGTTCTTCCTCCGAGCACGGCATTTATAGAGTCAATAATTATCGATTTGCCTGCTCCTGTTTCACCTGTAAGTACATTGAAGCCTTCATTGAGTTCACAGTCAACCTGCTCTATTACAGCTATATTTTCGATGTATAATCGACTAAGCATCTGTTCACCTTCCGAAAAACTTGTTCAGTTCTGCTACCAGAGCGATGGCATCATCAATCCCGCGGCAAAGAACAAAGATTGTGTCGTCGCCTGCCAATGTACCGACTATATTATCAAAATGCATTGAATCCATAGATGCGCAAACTGCCTGAGCCATACCTGTATGGCAGTGAAGACATACTATATTCATTGCACTGTCGATAGATACAACCGCTTCATTGAACATTGAAAGGAATCTTGAAGGAAGATCTTTTGTTTTAGGCTCTGCAACTACATATTTATATCTTCCGTCAGAACCAAGGCTTTTTACAAGCCTGAGTTCCTTGATGTCTCTGGATATTGTTGCCTGTGTTACAACAAAACCTTCTGCACGAAGCATATTGAGCAAATCTTCCTGAGTTTCAACACTTTGGTTTTTTACGAACTCAACGATTTTAAGCTGTCTTTTGGTTTTCATATCTATATCAATCCTTAAATTTTGTCTTAAGTACGTCATAAAAACAGTCATCTTTTATGCGTATCAGTTTTGCACAGGATTCAGAACGGCGAATTTCTACATACCCATTCCTGGGTATCTTTATTGCCTCTTCCCCATCTACTGTTAAAAAAATATCTGCATTGGCGTTTTCTGCACCTTTTGCTCTTAAAATCGAGTGCTTTGAGAAGATCATAGGTCTTGAAAGCAATGAATGTGAGCAAATAGGAGTAAGCTGAATACAGTTGATCAACGGATCGATCACCGGTCCTCCGGCAGAAAATGAATACGCTGTAGAGCCTGTAGGTGTAGAAAAAATAATACCGTCTGCTCTGCAGTTTATTGTATTGTTTTTATTCAGTTCTATTACAAGATCAATTATTCTCGATTGTGCACCGCGGGAAATAACGGCATCATTAAGTGCCTGCATACTGCACTGTCTATTGCCATTCGCGTCAAACAATGCAACATTAAGCATCATTCTGTTTTCTGTGATGTATGTATTTTCTGTCAGTGCTGAAAGAGAATCTAGTTCGTGCTTTTCAAGACCCGACATAAAACCGAGGCGTCCTGCATTAATTCCGAGGATAGGCTTGTCGAACACCGCTGCTGCTTTTGCAGCTCTGAGTATCGTTCCGTCTCCGCCAACAGAGATGATTATGTCGTTTTGAGAAATCTGTTCAAGGTCTTTTTTAGAAAATGTTTTTGAGTATTCCATTTTTGACTCAAGAATTTTGACATCTGCGCCAAGCTTTATAAGTTTGGTTTTTATACTGTCAGCACATTCAAGAGCATCTGTTTTATTTATGTTTGGAATAATAAGTATCTTCATCATTTATCAGCTTGCTTTCCTGTGTCTAATTCAGAATGTGAATTATTAACGGTCATCGAAATGTTTTCTTCCGGATATTTCAAAGGAGCATCGCTTTTTTCTGCATAAACAAGGTATTCGATATTTCCCTCAGGGCCTCTGATAGGTGAATAATCAAGGTTCAGTACGTTGAATCCGTTCTCATACATAAAGTTAAGGATTTTATCGATAACCTCATAATGAATTTCAGGCTCGCGAACAACGCCTTTTTTACCTACTTTACCCTTTCCCGCCTCAAACTGCGGCTTAATAAGACACATTACACAGCCGCTGTCTGATAAAAGATTTCTGACCACAGGCAAAACAAGCGTGAGAGATATGAAAGAAACATCTACACTGGAAAAATCAATTGTATCTGGTATCTGCTCATTTGTGACATATCTTATATTTGTTCGTTCAAGATTGACTACTCTTTCATCCTGACGAAGCTTCCAGGCAAGCTGACCGTATCCCACATCAACAGAATAAACCTTAACAGCACCGTTCTGAAGCATACAGTCTGTAAAGCCTCCTGTGGATGCACCCACATCCATACAAATCTTACCGCTAAGATCAATAGAAAAATTATTCACAGCCTTTTCTAGCTTAAGACCTCCGCGACTGACATATTTGAGGGTTTCTCCGCGCACCTCAATATTATCTTCTGCCTTGACTTCCTCACCGGCCTTAAGAGCTTTCTGGTTATTTATATATACTATTCCGGACATAATCAGTGCCTTTGCACGCTCTCTGCTCTGAGCAAGTCCACGTGATACAAGCTCTGTATCCAACCTTAATTTTTCTTTCATTCAGTTACCTCTCGGAGTATATCAGTAATTGATTTTGTATCCAGCTCCAGTCTTGCCAAAGCTGATGATACAGCACTGTGAGATATAAATTTATCATCTATGGCTTTGTGAATAAATCTGCCCTTAAACCCTTTTTCCAAAAGAACAGAAGCAAAATATTCACCAACGCCGCCGCGCTTCATTCCTTCCTCGAAAAATATGATATTATCATATTTAAGTGCTTTTTCAATACATTCATCGGAAATATTGTTGATAAGAAGAAGCTTTAAAACAGAAATATCTATGCCTTCTGAATGGAGCTTGTTTTGTGAAGAAAAAACACTTCCTACAAGTCTTCCGTAAGAAACGGCGAGAGTTTTTGAATTATATTCTGCAAATAAGAAATCGTCATTTGATAAATTAAAATCAACAGGCTTTGGAGATTCTGTGCCTCTGGGGATTCTTACTGCACATGGACCATATCTTTCAGAACAGATTTTCAGACAATACTCAATTTCTGAAAAATACGCCGGAGAATATACTTTGAAATTAGGGATAGGCAGAAGCATTGCGGCATCAAATACACCGTTGTGTGTTTCGCCGTCATCGCCGACAATACCTGCTCTGTCAATTACCAGCGTTATATTTTCATTTCCTATTGCAACGTCGTGTATAAGCTGATCGTATGCTCTCTGAAGAAAACTTGAATATACAGCAAAAAACGGCTTCATTCCGTTTACGGCAAGAGCAGCAGAAAATGTAACAGCATGTGCTTCTGCTATGCCTACATCATAAAATCTGTGTCTGTATTTTTCGGAAAATTCATCAAGTCCTGTACTTGATTTCATCGCCGCTGTAACAGCACATATTTTTTCATCATTCTCGGCCAGTGAACACAAAGCTTTTCCGAATTCCGAGGAATAAGTTGGACCGCTGAAGGTCGGTTCTCCTGAATCAGTATCAAAAGCTGATATTCCGTGAAACTTTCGAGGCTTTTTTTCAGCGTAAGCATACCCCTTACCTTTAAGGGTACATATATGGATAAGGACAGGTCGTTCAAGGTTTTTTGCTGTATTGAGAACTCTTTCAAGGAGTTGTTCATTGTGCCCGTCAACAGGACCCATATACGAAAATCCCATATCCTCAAAAAGTGAACTTTTATAAAGAGTGTTTTTAATTGCTTTTCGAGAAGATAAAAGCATTTTGTTGATTTTTTTACCAACAAGCGGAATTGATCCAAAAACCTTTGCAGCACCCGATTTAAGCTTGAAATAGCCTTTTTTGGTGCGCAGAACAGCAAGATGACGTGCTACAGCACCAACATTTTTATTTATCGACATTCTGTTATCATTCAAAATAACAATGAGTCTGTTTTTACTTCGTCCTGCATTGTTTAATCCTTCGTAAGCAAGCCCTCCGGTCAGTGCACCGTCACCAATAACAGCAACAACATAGCCACTGTCACCCGAAAGCTTCTTAGCTTCCGCAAGACCGAGTGCAGATGATATGGACGTACTGCTGTGTCCGGATATGACTGCATCGTGATCGCTTTCATCAGGGCGTGTAAATCCGGCTATTCCCCCCTCTTTACGAAGGGTCTCAAACTTGTCTTTGCGTCCGGTTAGTATTTTATGGGTATAACATTGATGTCCAACATCAAAAACAAATTGATCTTTAGGTGATTCAAAAACACGATGCATTGCAACAGTAAGTTCAACAACACCTAAATTAGACGCAAGATGTCCGCCTGTATGGGACACAGTTTGGATTAAAAAATCTCTTATTTCCCCACACAGTTTATCTATATCTTTTATTTCTGTATTTTTTAGGTCAATAGGTGAATTTATACCGTCAAGGATTTCATAAGACATATGCAATCTCTTTTCATTTATGCAATTCTTGTTTCCAGATCTTTAGCAAATTTAATAAGAAAATCTGTATCATCAAAGCATGCTAAGCTGTCGCAGGCTTTCTGGGTATGTTCTTTTGCTAAAAGTATAGCTTTTTCAACGCCTAAAAGCGAAACACTGTTTGCCTTCTGCTTTTCTGCGTCGCTTCCTATCGGCTTGCCGACCTTATCGAAATCGCCTATAGTATCAAGCACATCATCAATAATCTGGAATGCCATTCCAAGCTCATATCCGTATGTATCTGCAGCTTTTATCTGTTCTTCTGAACCGCCCGATACAATACAGCCTATGGAGCATGCAGCCTGAATGAGAGCACAGGTCTTGCCCTTGAACATCCTGATCATATTATCAAGATCCGGTGTTTTTCCTTCGGATTCGATATCAATTACCTGGCCGCCGATCATACCGCACATTCCGCTGTTTTTAGCAAGAACAGATATTGCAGGTACTTTGTTTTCAGGAGAAATGCCATCGGCATCAGCAATGATATTAAACGCCAGCGTAAGAAGAGCATCGCCAGCAAGCAATGCGGTGGCTTCATCAAAGGCCTTATGACAGGAGGGTTTTCCTCTTCTGAAATCGTCATCATCCATACAGGGAAGATCGTCGTGTATAAGAGAATAAGTATGAATACACTCAACAGCACAGGCTGCCGGGATAGCCATTTTATATTCTCCGGAGCATAATCTTGCAAATTCCAGTGTGAGCACCGGGCGGACTCTTTTGCCTGCATTCAATAAGCTATATCTCATAGCATTAATCAACGAATCAGGAACCTGAGCATCCGATGAAACCTTATCTAAAAAGAGTTCAATATCAATAAGATAAGCTTTGATCATTTCATTCATTTATATTCCCCTCCTCTGTTTCAGAGAGTCTGGTTATTTTAAGCTGTGCGTTATTGAGCGCACTTGTACAAAAAGCAATAAGTCTTGTGGCTTCCTCGTAAAGCTCAATTGATTTTTCGAGGGCAACACCCTCATTCAATAAACCTGATATCTCCTCAAGACGTTTTATTGCATCTTCAAATGTCATTTTATCCATTATTATTCTCCGATATGTCATTTATTCGGCAACAAGCCGTTCCATCGTGAAGTTTAAGAGTAATATTGTCTCCGACTTTTATTTGGCTAACCGATTTTACGATTGCATCAGATTTATATGCCAGACTGTATCCTCTCAGCATTACTGCAATGGGACTCATTGCTTCGATTTCTGCACTTACAGAACCAAGCCTTGCTTTATTTGTCTGCAGTATCATTGAATAGCTGCTTTCAACGGAAGATGCTAAACTGTCAAGCTTCTGATAAGATAATTCAACAGAAGCCATTGGACTTTTCATACAAGGCTGAGAAGTAATATTTTTAAGCGAAAGTTTGCAGCGTTCAAGCTTATCAGTTAACAATCGTCTTATATTCAAATCATAGGAGTTAATTATCTGGAGCAGCTTATCTTTATCGGGTACAGCAATTTCAGCTCCTACAGACGGTGTCGGTGCTCTCATATCCGCCGCAAAATCACAGAGAGTAAAATCTGTTTCGTGTCCTACGGCACTGATAACAGGTATATTTGATGCAGCTACGGTGCGTGCAAGATTTTCATCATTGAAGCACCACAGATCTTCTATTGATCCGCCGCCTCGTCCAACAATCATAACATCACACGCTTTTTTATTATTCATCTGATTTATAGCATTTATGATTGTCTGCGGAGCTTCAGCGCCCTGAACAAGAACGGGCTCAAAAATTATCTCTGCGCAGGGATAACGCCTTTGCAGAACACTTAATATATCTCGTACTGCAGCTCCTGTCGGAGATGTAATAACACCGATTTTTTTAGGAAATTGAGGTAATTTTCTTTTGCGTTCATTGGCGAAAAGTCCCTCTTTTTCAAGTTTTTCCTTTAGTTTAATAAATGCAGCATAAAGTGCTCCTTCGCCGTCAGGAGACATTTGCTCTACATATAGCTGATATGTTCCGGCTGTAGGATATACAGAAATCCGACCTTTTGCAACTACATTCATTCCGTTTTCGGGAATAAACTTGAGAGATCTGTTGCTGCCTCTGAACATAGCGGCAGATATTGTTGAATCAGAATCTTTGAGCGAAAAATACATATGTCCCGATGAATGATGCTTAAAATTTGATATTTCACCGGTTACAATTACATCGCTTAATACTTCGTCATAGTCAAGCAAAGTTTTCAGATAACCATTAACTTGTGAAACTGTCAGTTTCTGCAAGTTTTTCACCTGCCTTAAATGCAAGAAGAGCAGTTCCGCAGGCATTGTCTGCAGAATATTCGGGAAGTGCAAAATATGCACCAAACTTTTCTGTGAACGACTCTCTTATAATTGAATTGGACATTACACCGCCTGCAAAAAGAAGCGGAAGTTTTTCTTTTTCAAGAAGTTTTTCAGTAATAGCCTCAAGCGAAACTCTTACATATTCAAGACAGGTCTTTGCTACCAATGCAGGATCTGCGCCCTGTTCATATAGTGTACGGCATTTGTTTTCAACGCCGGACAGACAGCAGTCCATTCCTTTAATTGTTGGTCTGCATTTGACCTTATCATCACATTGAAGTGCAAGCTTTTCGATATGGATTCCACCGGGGAAAGGCAATCCAAGCATATTTGCAGTGCGGTCTATAACCTGACCTGCTTTTAAGTCAAGGGAGCCTGCAAGCTTTTCTGCAGTAAAACCATATATATTTTTTGTTACAAGAAGCGCTTCGGTTGTTCCTCCGGAAACGTGAAAAGCATAGAACCTGTCGCCTATGCTGTCGTAGCAGTCTGCAGAATATAACGCAGCCGCAATATGCCCTTCCTGATGTGAAAAGCGGTAAAGCGGAACATTATAAACAGATGCCAGAGATTGCGCAAAAGCTATACCGACCTCAAAGCAAGGCATATAAGATCCTTCAACAGATCTCGGCCTCGAAGAAACGCCGATTCCCCCAATCTCAATTTCTCTGTTCGCAAATAGATTGTCAAGGAGTGGAGATATCTGTTTTACGTGATGGAATACAGCATCGTTCTGCCGCACTCCAAGCTCTCCCTCTTTTACAGGAAGAAGTTTTTTCTGAGAATGCATTTTATTGCTCTGAGGGTAATAAAGTGCAGCTGAGGTGGTATAATTACTTGTATCAATACCGAGATATGCTTTCATTATTTGACCTCTTTGGAAATGGCACTGAGAACACCGTTGATAAATGAAGCTTCTTCGGGTGATGAATATTTCTTTGCAAGAACGACTGCCTCATTGATGGAAACAGGAGCATCAGTTTCGGTTTCAAACATAATTTCAAATACTGCAAGTCTCATAATTGAACGTGCAATATGCGATACTCGACTGCTGCTGCGGCCCTTTATTTTGTTATTTATGGTTTCATCGATAATTCGAATTTTATCAAATACATTTTCAACCTTGACTTTGACTTCTTCGTCAAGAATCAGATCACGGCTCTCTATCGCCAGTGAAATAATCTCAGGAATTTCATATTCAGTGAATGATTTTTCAAAAATAAGTAAAAATGCCTGTTCTCTGTTCTTTCTGCGGCTCACAGTAAAATCCTCCGTACACACGTATTTATACGTGTTTTTTTATTTT
Organism: Acutalibacteraceae bacterium; assembly: GCA_045604965.1. GTDB lineage: Bacteria > Bacillota > Clostridia > Oscillospirales > Acutalibacteraceae > JAISGQ01. The sequence goes on along the minus strand of JAZUPB010000024.1, from coordinate 58,927 downwards.
TATATACGAGCAAGATTATACCACACAATGTATATATAAACAATATATTCACTGTTAAAAAATAAATAATAACACTCCTTTTACGCATAATAAGTAGAAAGGAGTGTTATCAATGAGAAAAGTAAAATGTTTTTTCGATACAGCGGAAGCTGCGGAGTATGCAAAAACAAGGATTTTGTCTGAATGCGGCGGAGACTGCAGAATAAATGATCATTATATTGATGAAAAATACAGCGATTTGCCTATGTATCTTACGCCATCGAATTACGGTGTAAATATTACACCTCAGACCCCTGCAGATGTCGGCGCATGGCAGACAATTACACCAATAATGAAGAATAAGGATAAGACATCAAATATAAAATGCAGTTTATCTTATATTGGTTTCTGTTCTCAGGTAAAAAGAGCAGAACACCTTCTTATTAATTTACACGCAGAAAATATAACAAACGAGCCTTTCCCAAAAAATCAGAAAACAGTCTCTATTAACCGATCGCAGTTTGATGGAGAATAGCAAAAATAGTCCATATGCTCACCGTCATAAAAATATTTTGGTTGTTCAGGCACGGTGTCAGCGCGAAATGTATCAACAAGCACAAGCTTAACCTTCATACGTTCAGGGATAATGCTTTTTATATATACGCTTGCGTATTGTCCGATTGATACACCGTCTCTGCATTCTGCCAGACCTGCAAGATTCGGTGCTATCTCAACGAAGATGCCGTAATCCTCTATAGATCTGACCACACCTGTCACTGTTTCTCCTACGTTGAACAGAGCTGCGTTTTCGCTCCAGGTACCCAATAGTTCTCTGTGAGATAAAACTATTCTTCCGTCCCCTTCGTTTTCCTTTACAATAGCACGAATATTCATACCAACGGACAAACGGTCTCTTGGGTGTGAAATACGTGAAACAGATATAAGATCAATGCTTATCATTGATGGCATACCGCAACCAATATCAACAAATGCTCCAAATGGTTCAAGATGTGTAACTGATGCATCGATTATATCCCCGGGAACCAGCTTATTAATATAATTTCGTACACAGTCTTCCTGTACGGCTCTGCGCGACAGCAACGCATAAGGGACTCCGTTTGAATCGGACTGTATGCTTTCAATGTAAAAACAAACGGGTTTTCCGACTCGGGATATAACCGCAATATCACGCACTTTACCTTCGATAATGCCTCTTGCACCCTCTTCGCGTTTAATGATTCCCTTCATACACCCGAGGTCGACGATTAGGTTATGACGGCCATCACATAGTGTAACCTTCGCCTCAAGTATTTTTCTCTCTCCCATTGCCTTAGCAATTGATGAATAGGACTGTAAAGCTTCATTGTTTTCAGGGGTATTTATAAGCCTTCCTTCAGGCTTGAATTTTTGCATATAATAAACCTCCCGCATATTTCTTGTCCGTAAAATATATGCGGGAGGTTATGAATTAATTACAAAACCAGCAATTGATTATGTTAACTTATTATGTCTATTATAAGTTCCTTCTTTTCAACTAATAAGTCGGAGAAATGATATGAATCTATAAGTTTCTTTGATACATCAGAAGTCGCATTTTTATTATTTGTAAATATATCTGCAATAACTTCTCCTTCCGAAACATATTCGCCAACTTTTTTTCTTAAAATTATGCCTGCACCATAGTCAATTGTATCATCTTTATTTGTTCTTCCTGCCCCAAGCATAACAGAACATATTCCAATAGACTCAGCATCAATAAAAGAAATATAACCTGATTTATCAGATATGACTTTTTCCGAAAATTCACATACAGGAAACAACGATTCATCTTCAATAACATTTGCATCGCCGCCCTGAGCAGTTATCCACTCCGAAAACTTCTGTAAAGCCATACCACTTGACAGTGATTCCAGCACCTTAATTCTGCTTGTATCTCTGTCTATTCCGTGCACAAGCGAAATAATTTCACTTGAAAGAGCAACGCATACTTCTCTAAGATCTTCCGGGCCTTCTCCCTTCAGTACACTGATTGCTTCTTTGACTTCGATACTGTTTCCAATTCCGTAACCAAGGGGCTCATCCATATTTGTGAGCACAGCGTGTACATTTCTGCCATTGCGCTTTCCAATTGAGGTCATTTTTTCTGCAAGAGCACGTGCATCCTCGGGTGTTTTCATAAATGCACCGCTGCCGACTTTAACATCCAAAACAATAGACTTTGCTCCGGCTGCGAGCTTTTTGCTCATTATGCTGGATGCAATCAGAGGAAGACTGTCTACAGTAGCTGTAACATCACGCAGAGCGTATAACTTTTTATCTGCAGGTGCAAGATTTTTACTTTGTCCTATAACCGCAATTCCATTTGATTTTATAGTTGACATAAAATCATCGGGAGTCATTTCTGTTATGTATCCTGGGATAGATTCCAATTTATCTATTGTTCCACCTGTATGTCCCAGTCCTCTTCCGGACATTTTTGCAATAATACCACCGAGTGATGCCACAATAGGAGCAACAATCAGTGTTGTTTTATCCCCTACTCCACCTGTAGAATGTTTGTCGGCTGTTTTTTCACCCAAAGCTGAAAGGTCAAGTGTATCACCTGATTTTGCCATTGCATCGGTAAGGACGGCTGTTTCTTTGTCGGTCATTCCTTTGTAGTAAACAGCCATACAGAATGCAGACATCTGATAATCCGGAATATTTCCCAAGGTATATTCGTTTATCATTTCATATATTTCCGAATCGGTCAGTTCTTCGCCATCTCTTTTCTTGCGGATGATATCATACATACGCATAATATAGTCCTCCTATAATGAAATTGCCGTATCAAGTGCAATTTCCATCATTTGTCCAAATGATGTCTGTCGCTCGTCAGAAGATAATTCTTCGCCTGTGAGGATATGATCTGAAATAGTACAGATTGCAAGAGCATTTTTCTTGAGCTTTGCTGCATTCATATAAAGTGCAGCAGCTTCCATTTCAACAGCCATAACCCCCATTCGAGCCCACTGTTCTGTTACAGTTGCATCATCATTATAAAAAGTATCTGATGAAAGAATGTTTCCAACGTGAAAAGCTGCATTATGTTTTTTACAGTTCTCGATTACTTTTTCGAGCAGATGATAACTGCATATGGGCGCAAAAGTACCCGGCATTTTATATTGGGAAGCATAGTTTGAATTTGTGCAGGCGCCCATACCGATAACAATATCTCTAACTTTCACATCGGTATGCATTGCACCTGCAGATCCGATTCTGATTATATTTTCAACATTATAAAAGGCAAAAAGCTCATAGCTGTATATACCCATAGAAGGCATACCCATTCCGCTTGCCATTACAGATATATCTGTTCCTTTATATTTGCCTGTATATCCCTGTATTCCTCTTACATTGTTTACAAGCTTATAATCAGATAAATATGTTTCGGCAATGTATTTTGCTCTGAGGGGATCTCCGGGCATTAATACTGTTTTTGCAAAATCTCCAACATTAGCTTTGTTGTGTGCTGTAGGCATTATTTTTCTCCCTCCTGTGTATTGGTTTTATTTCGAACAAGATTTACTATCCGACTTGTGCCGAGTCTGTCAGCGCCAAGCTTTATAAAAAGCTCTGCATCCTCAAGTGTAGATATTCCTCCTGCGGCTTTGATCTTATGCGGAGGATTTATGTGCGACGCAAATAATATGATGTCTTCTGGTGTAGCTCCTGAGGTTGAAAAACCGGTAGATGTTTTTATATAATCTGCATTCGATTCATTTATTATTTCACACATCTTTATCTTTTCGTCATCAGTAAGCAGGCAGGTCTCGATTATAACTTTGAGCAATTTATCACCGCAAGCATTTTTTACGCGATTAATTTCATCAAGGATTTTAGAATAATTTTTTTCTTTCAGGTCACCGATGTTGATTACCATATCTATCTCATCGGCACCGTTTTTAACGGCATCAGCTGCCTCGAAGCATTTTGCTTCAGTGGTAGAGTATCCATTTGGAAAACCGATAACAGTGCATATGGGAACTCGTCCTTCAGAATAGGACGCCGCACGCTTTACGAAAGAGGCTGGAATACAGACTGATGCTGTGCTGTATTCGATTCCTTCGTCACAGATTGTTTTGATCTGTTCCCAGGTGCAGTCCTGTTTTAAAAGTGTGTGATCACATACGGACAATATTTTATTTATATCTATACTCATAGAATCACCCTCGATTTTTTATTGATATTTCAAATTTACTATGATATTATTTGTAAAAAGGAATAAGGCGGTGTATTATGGAAAATTTTGAAGAAAAATTCTTGGAAGAGCTGGCCAAGGCAAGAGCAAGACTTGAGGGAAAAGAATCTTATGATGATGAATCAATAGAAAAAGAGTTTATTCCTGATGAAGAACCGGTCAAAAAGGAAAATAATGCTAAAAAAGTTTCAAAGCCTAAAAAAGAAGTCAGAACTGAAACAAAGAAAACAAATGAGTCGAGCACACAACCCGTTATAGAAGTTAAGAAAGAAACACCTGAAAAAAAGATCGCAAAAAAATCAGTTAATACTGAAAAAGCAGCAATTGCAGCAGGCTGCGTAGCTGTAGCAGTTTCTTTTGTTCTTTCCTGCCTTAGTCTTCTTGTAAAAATAGATTCTGATGCCTGGAAGATCTTTGACGCATATATGCCCTTTATAGGCATAGTTGCCGGTGCCGTTTCAGTAATCTGGGGTGCATCGCTGATCAAGAAAAACAAAAAAGGAACATTCCCCATCGTATTAGGCTTGCTTGCAATGCTGATCTCAGTTCTTGTTCCGGCAATAATAATTTAAAAAATCAGCAGGACTTGATATTTCTTCAATTCAAGTCCTGCTTGTTTTATATCTCAGCAATAACTACTGTGTCTGATGCCAGTGATTTTTTCACATCTATCAGTCTCTGGTTGCTGGAACCTCGAAACAAAAGCTCTAAGCTTTTGTTTTCTATCTCAAATTTTCCGTCTACAAGAACATCACATAATTCAAGCAACTCAATCCAAGCAGGTCTCTTTTCTTTACCGGCGAGAAGCTGTTCAAAGGTATAGCCTGTATATGCAAAAATATCATAGCCGCATTTTTTGATCTCAGCAACGAAATCTACAAGAGCTTCTGCCTGATCAAAAGGTTCTCCTCCGGAAAGAGTAATTCCTTTTAAGAGTGGATTTCTTTTGATTTCCTTAATCAGATTATCTGTATTCTCCCAGTATCCGCCTTCTGGATCGTGAGTTTCAGGGTTATGACAGCCTTTACAGTTGTGTTTGCAGCCCTGAGTGAATATTACATACCGAAATCCCGGACCGTCTACTATTGATTCCGGTTCTATTCCGGAAAGTTTTATTTTGCTCATATAAATTATCCTTTATTTAACCTTACTTTCTTTGTTTTTCGCTGTTTTAATAATGCTTCGTGCCAATGCTGCAAAAGAACTTTGCATATAAGGATATACATATAAAATCGGGAAAATGAAGATGCAGGAAAGAATCAAAGGAATAAAGCTGATTCCAAGTGAAATAACTCTTCCCCACTGTCCGTTCATCATTTCCTTTGAAAGAGAGAAGCATGAATTGATCATTTTAAATCCACCGTTAAAATCCTTAAGGCTGACGAAAAGATAGTCTGCCAGGAAATACTTTAACGTAAGAAGTAAATACATAATCAAACCGAGGAAAAAGAGAAAGGCCGCAATTATCAGATAAAGAATTGCTTTTCTTTTATCATCAGCTGAATTTGTTGATACATAGGCAGAGAATTGATACACAGAAAGGCTAAGTGACGCGATTGATGCTGCAAATGAGATTACTCCGAAAGCGATTTTTCTCAGAGCAAAGCTTATCTTAAATAACAGAAGACTTATATATGCACTGTTTGAATGGTAATACAAAAATAGCTTTGTCAAATATGTCTTTGAGCCTTTGGCTACACTATAATACCATTTGATATTGCCTTGCTTTAACGGGGAAATAACCAAAAATCTGAAAACAACAAAGAAAATGGTAATTAATTGGATTGCAAAAAAATCTCTTGAAAGTACTTTTTTTACAATGGCATCTGAGAAATTGGCAATACTTGCAAATGCATCTTCCGGCATGGAAGTATCATTGATCATTCCAACGTTGACAAGAAGCGAATTTACAAGCTGTTCTGCCAAGAATACGCAAAGTGTCACCATTAATATAATTGCCATTGCAGCATATGCCTTGCTCCAATTCTGGGCAAGCTGCGCCTTTGCTGTATTTTTGATCGATTTTGAAGTATGCAATATACCCACCTCATTTCAAGATAAATTATAACAGAGAGCTGCTTGTATTTCAATCGGTTTTTGTAGTTATGCAACAAATAATTGAGAGCGGAACTATTTTAAGATGTTCCGCTCTGTCAATATATTATTCGGTTACCCAGTTACGGCTTCGTTCGACTGCTCTGTGCCACTGATTAATCTGTTTTTCTGCATCAGTGGGCGAAATGGACGGTTCAAATACTTTATCAAGCTCCCATATTTCCTTAAGAGCATTAAAATCTGTCCAAACCCCTGCGCCGATGCCTGCAAAATATGCAGCTCCTAGTGCAGTTGTTTCAACAAAAGATGGCCTGATAACATTATGGCCAAGCAGATCGGCCTGAAGTTGCATAACAAATCGGCTGTTGCTTACACCGCCGTCTACTTTTATTTCAGTCAGTTCAATACCTGAATCTTTTTCCATTGCTTTGAACAGGTCGTGACACTGCAGTGCGATGCTTTCAAGGACAGCTCTTGCTATGTGTTTGTTCGATGTTCCTCTTGTAATGCCGAGCAAAGTTCCTCGAGCATACATATCCCAATACGGAGCGCCAAGTCCGGTAAATGCAGGTACAAAGCTTACTCCGTAATTGTCATCCAATTCCTCAGCGTAACGGTCAGCCTGCTGTGCTGATTCGATAATATGCAGGTCATCTCTTAGCCATTTAATGGCGCTGCCTGCATTGAAGGCACTGCCTTCGAGAGCATATGTAATCTTATCGCCTATCTGCCAGCAGACCGTCGTTAAAAGTCCGCTTTCAGAAACAATAGGATTTTCACCTGTATTCATAAGAATGAAGCAGCCTGTACCATATGTATTTTTTGCCATACCCGGCTCAAAACAGCATTGACCGAAGGTTGCTGCGTGCTGATCTCCTGCTATGCCTGTTATAGGAATTTCCGCTCCCAGGATAGCTTCAACCGATGTACCGAAATAACCTGCACTAGCCTTTACATCCGGCAATGACGCTCTGGACACACCCATTATTTCGAGAAGTCTGTCATCCCAGTCTTTCCTGTGAATATCAAAGAGCATAGTTCTGGATGCATTTGTAATATCTGTTGCGTGGACCTTGCCTCCTGTTAAATTCCAGAGAAGCCACGAATCAATTGTTCCAAAGCATAAGTCGTTTTCATTGTTCAGCTTCTTTGCTTCGGGGACATTGTCAAGGATCCATTTCATTTTTGTGCCTGAAAAATAAGCATCAATGATTAATCCTGTTTTTTCTTTTATATAAGAATCTATTCCATCTGATTTTAATTTTTCGCAAAATGGCGCACTTCTTCTGCACTGCCAGACGATCGCATTGTATATGGGTCTTCCTGTGGATCTCTGCCAAGCAATAACAGTTTCTCTCTGATTTGTGATTCCGATAGCGATAATTTCATCAGCAGATATCCCGGCGTTTTTTATTGCCATACGTGCAGAATTCATCTGTGAAGATAATATTTCCATCGGATTATGTTCGACATATCCCGGTTGAGGGAATATCTGTTCGAACTCCTCCTGATGACTTCCTAATGCTTTTCCATTTAGATCGAATATTATAGTTCTGGAACTGGTTGTGCCCTGATCCATTGAAAGAATATATTTCTTTTCAGGCATTATTTTAGCCTCCCAATTTATATATTTATTATATTATAGCATATATTCTTGATCTTTCAACACAAAAACCGGCAAATATATATCTGCCGGTTTTGACTTAGTATGAATAAATGTCTAACGGAGATGTAGCAATTTCTATCTCGTCCATTGTATCTATAAACGATAATGCTTTGCCTGTTCCGCCAACAACACAGCTTTGCGGATCGTGAGCGACATAGACATTCAGTCTTGTTTTTCTTGATATCATCTTATCAAGTCCATAAAGCATTGCGCTTCCGCCTGTAAGAATAAGACCGTGATCATACAGATCAGCAACAAGCTCTGGTGGAGCATCCTCAATAACACTCTGAATTGCTCTGCAAATATAAATACACTGCTCCTCAATTGCTTCGATAAGCTCATCAGAAGTTGCTTCAGCCTGCCTTGGCATACCGCTTCTTGCATCTCTTCCCTTAATTACAGATGTAAGGAGTTTATCTCTCGGAACAACTCCGCCAATCTCCTTTTTGATATTTTCAGCAGTTCTCGGTCCGATAATAAGATTATGGTCTTTTCGTACCTGTTTGATTATGGCATCATCAATTTTATTTCCTGCGTGTTTGACCGATGTTGATACGACAGTGTTATTAAGAGATATAATACCAACATCTGCGGTTCCGCCGCCAACATCACAGACTATCTGTCCGAATGGCTGCGAAATATCAAGCCCTGCACCAAGAGCTGCAGCGATTACTTCGTCGATAAGACAAACTTTTCTTGCTCCTGCTGCACGCAAAGCGTCAACAACAGCTCTGCGCTCAACCTCTGTTATTCCTATAGGAACACAGACAACAACACGAGGCATAAAGATTTTATTTCCGCATACAAGACGAACAAGCGCGGTAAGCATAGCTTCCGCAAGATCATAATCGGAAATGACACCATCCTTCAAAGGATATACAACAGCGATTCTGTCAGAGGTTCTTCCAAGCATTCTGTATGCATCTGTACCGATTGCAAGTATTTCATTGGTATCTCTATCAACAGCAACGACGGCCGGCTCCTTGAGAACAATGCCGCGGTCAGGTGTATATATTTTTACTACAGATGTACCAAGATCAATACCTACATCTACACCCATATCCAATGATGGCACTGCACTCACCTCCGATTTCATTACATACAATTAATTATACTAAAAAAAGGCTTTATGTCAACAATTAAGAGACATAAAGCCGTGTTTTATTGTGTCGAAAATGTTAATTTAATGTTGCCTTATGGAATACCTTTTTACCCTTTTTGATAACAATATATCCTTTTTCGAAGGCATCTTTGTTAACCGCAGCCTTAACGTCAACGACTTTTTCACCGTCAATTGCAACGCCGCCCTGCTCAACAAGACGTCTTGCTTCGCCCTTTGATTTTGCAAGACCGCAAACAACCATAAGCTGAGTTACTTCGATGGAGCCGTCTGCAAATTCACTGTCTGCAACAACGGTTGCAGGCATGTTTTCCACATCGCCTGTGCCGCCGAAAATTGCTCTTGCAGCAGCTCTTGCCTTTTCAGCCTCTTCCTCGCCGTGAACGATCTTTGTGACCTCGTAAGCAAGAATCTCTTTTGCATCGTTGAGCTTGTTATCGGTCCAGCTTTCCATCTCCTCGATCTGCTCAAGAGGCAGGAATGTGAGGAATTTGAGACATTTGATAACACTTGCGTCTTCTGTGTTTCTCCAGTACTGATAGAAATCGTAAGGAGAAGTTTTGTTGGGATCGAGCCATACAGCACCACCCATTGTCTTGCCCATTTTTTTGCCATCACTGGTAGTGAGAAGCTGGAATGTCATACCGTATGCTTCCTTGTTTTCAACGCGTCTGATAAGATCAATACCGCCAAGTATATTTGACCACTGATCATCGCCGCCAAGTTCAAGAACACAGCCGTATTTCTGATTGAGGCAAAGGAAATCATAGCTCTGCATAAGCATATAGTTAAACTCAATGAAGGAAAGACCTTTTTCAAGTCTTGACTTGAAACATTCAGCGGTAAGCATTCTGTTTACAGAGAAATGAACACCGATTTCACGAAGAAAATCAATGTAATTAAGATCATAGAGCCAGTCGCCGTTGTTAAGCATAACAGCCTTACCTTCTCCAAAATCAACTACATTTTCCATCTGGGAAACAAAACATCTGCCGTTATGGGCAATTGTTTCTTTGGTCATCATGGAACGCATATCGGAACGTCCTGTAGGATCTCCGACCATCGCGGTTCCGCCGCCTATAACAGCAATAGGCTTATGACCTGCCTTCTGCATATGGCTCATAATAATCATCTGAAGAAGATGGCCAACATGCAGGCTGTCAGCTGTCGGATCGAATCCAATGTAAAAAGTGACCTTTTCGTTATTGAGAAGATCTCTTATCTTCTCTTCGTGTGTTGTCTGAGCTATCAGACCTCTTGCTTTGAGTTCATCATAAACTCCCATTTTTTCTTCTCCTTTCGGTTTACGGAGGAATATAAAACGCCCTCCGCACAATTAATGCAGAGGGCGTAAATTACGCGTTACCACCTCAGTTTACCGATATCTCACGATACTCGGCCTCGGCGAGTGACTTTCATCACTCTGCGCTGTAACGTGCGCACACGAAGTCTCCTACTTTTATTTCAAAGACCCAACTCCGAGATGTATTTCTTCTGCGTCAATCACCGTCTTGCACCAACCGACGGCTCTCTGCGGAATGATATGCAGAATACTTCTTCCCTTCACAGTTATTAAAATTATTTAATCACAAAGTATAATCTTTGTCAAGAAATAATTAATTATAGTAATCGTCATAGAAGTCATCGAAATCATTTCTGTTTCCTCTACGCTGACTCTGATACTGCTGTCTCTGAGGAGGTTGTCTGTCATAGCGATCCTGAGAATTATTGTAGTTATCGTAGTATCCGCCGTCCTGATAATAACCGTCATCGGAATATTGATCTTCCTGATAGTAATCATCATTGGGATAATAATTGTCTTCAGGATAATGATTCGGCTGATCGCCGTAATAGTCATCGTAGCCGTAATCATCCTCAACAAATCTGCCAAGATCACGTCGTCTTGCAGGAGGAGGTGCAGCTCTGTAAGGTGTGCCTGTATATTGCGGACGACTGTATCCACCTGAGTAATTCTTTTTATTTCCGCCGCCCATACTTGCAATCATAAATATGCACGCACCAATTACTATTGCTATAACAACACCTATAAGTACCCATATGAGCGGTGATGCTGCACCGTCAGATTCATCATGGACACTGACAACGGAAGATACTTCAGGCTCGATGCTCCCAACAATTTCACTGGGTAAATCGGTATATGATGTATCAGTTTCAAATATTTCCTCTTCAATCGGTTCAGATTGAACCTGTGAAGAAACGGGTTCCTCTCCGACATATATTGTCAGAGTAGTATTGATCGTAGCTCCCGGAGAAATGACTGAAATATTAAACTTATTTTCGCCTTCTTCGAGCTGAACTTTTTCTAAAAATACCTTGTCGGAATTGAGTTCCAATTTTTTTGGCTCAGTACCTGCTTTACCCATTGTTACAGACTCTTCGCTTCTTGTACGAAGCTTTATTCTGCAGGAAGAAGTTCCCGAAGGAAGAATATATTTATATCCTTCTTCATTTGAGCCTTCGGCTGTTTTGGAATCTACGGAAACAGACTCAAGCTTTGTTTCAAAAACAGTCTGTGAAAGTTTTAATGTAAGTGTACTTTCCTTATCGTCTTTCTTTATTATAAATTTATATGTAGTCGTTTTATATTTTGTAGCGGCATCAAATTCAAGTGTATGTGTAAACATACTGCCGTCAGCAGAAAATTCAGTTCCGTCATAAGTGATTTTTGCACCGCTGACGCTCTTTATATTGACCTGAATACTCTTCATCCACAACGGTATAGACACATTTGCTGTATAACTTTCTGATGTGGACGAAAACTTAATCAGCTGATTATAAAGTTTATTATTTGATCCGTAGCAAAACAGCTGTGAAACCGCTACTCCGTTCTGAGGTGTTGCAGTTGTTGTCGCTTTTGTTGTCGTCGTAGTTGATGAAGTGGTTGTAGATGCCTTAGTCGATGCAGTGGTAGATGTTGTAGATGTTGTGGTTGTTGCAGTGGTGGTCGTTGTGGATTCTGATGTATCCTCAGTTGCATATACAGCTGCAGAACCGGAAACACAAGAAACCAAAATGACTGCACATATCATAAACGCTGTCATTATACGTTTAAAGCACATCAATATATCATCAGCCTCCATACTGTGAATTTCCCAATAAACTTATAAAGTATTTTATCATAGTATTTTATTAACTTCAATGAATTTTTAATTAATATACATTTTATGTACAGCGCTCATACAGGCGCTGGTTATATTTTATCCTTTATCGCCTTCAGCGCGCCTTTTTCTAGTCTGCTTACCTGTGCTTGAGAAATACCTATTTCCTCCGCAACTTCCATTTGGGTTTTCCCTTGCAAAAAACGTAAAGAAAGAATGTTTTTTTCTCGTTGCCCGAGTTTTTTTATCGACTCGCGTATTGCTATTTCATCAAGCCAATTACTGTCATCATTTTTGTCGCCTATCTGGTCTATTATTGATACTGAATCCGCACCGTCTGAATAAACAGACTCATAAAGAGATACGGGTTCAACAATAGCCTCAAGTGCCATTACAATATTTTCTCTCGGCGTTTGTAAATCTGCAGCAATTTCCTCGATCGTCGGTTCACGTCCTAATTCTCTTGTGAGTCTTTCTTTTGTCTGCATTGCTTTATATGCTGTATCGCGTAATGAACGGCTGACACGCACAGAATTATTATCTCTCAAATATCGCCTTATCTCACCTATTATCATCGGTACCGCATAAGTGGAAAAGCGTACTTGCTGACTTAAATCAAAATTGTCTATCGCCTTTATCAATCCAATACAGCCTACTTGGAAAAGATCATCAAGGTTTTCCCCGCGATTTGTAAATCTTTGAACGACACTTAAAACTAGTCTTAAATTACCTTTAACCAATTCGTCACGTGCACATAGATCTCCTTGCGAAGCTTTCTTGAGTAAGTCGTTTTTTTGAGCCTCACTTAAAAGTTCAAGTTTACTGGTATTAACTCCGCAAACTTCTACTTTATAATACTGCATCCACATAACTCCCCGTTAATTGTTAATCTAATTATTGCCATTAACAACGGAGAAAATTCATAAAAAAGGCAGCGTTTAAATAAACGCTGCCTTGAAATTATTGTGCTCTGTTGGCGAATGGATGACATCTGTCATATACATCCGAAAAGCTGTTCTTTTTTACTATGTTGGCGTAGAGCTGAGTTGATGAAATATCGGCATGTCCAAGCATGATTTGAAGATCGTGAAGTGATGCACCGTTTTGATAAAGATGCATTGCAAAAGAATGTCTGAGTGTATGAGGAGTTATTTCCTTGTCTATTTTTGCTTCCTCAGCATAGTTCTTTACTATCTTCCAGAAGCCCTGTCTGGTAAGTCTCTGTCCGTTTAAATTAATGAAAAGAGCATCGTTGCTATCATCTGTGAGAAGCATAGGTCTGACGTTATTGATATAATAGCTCATTGCTGCAACTGCCGCAGGATGCATCGGTACAGTACGTAAAATCTTTCCGCCACGGCATATTATTTCTCCGCGTTCGTTTTTGGTACACTTAACATCATTTACATTGAGATTGATCAGCTCAGATACTCTGATGCCCGTTGCGTAAAGAACTTCAAGCATTGCCTTATCTCTGGCACCCTTCGGCTCCTCGGAATTAGGCGTTGAAAGAAGCAGTCTTATCTCTTTGTCATTAAGTATTTCAGGAAGCTTCTTTTCGGCTTTTTCAAGTTTTATATTCTTTGCAGGGTTTGATTCTGCGATGCCGCAAAGAATCAGATACTGATAAAAAGATCGTATGGATGCAACTGTTCTGGTGATTGTTGCTGTGGATTTATTTGCTGCTTTTAGCTCATCGATAAATCCGGAGATGACTTTAGTATCTGCCTGTCCCGGTTCAATATTTATTGAAGAAAGATACTCCATATATCTTGTTACGTCTCTTGAATAAGATTCAAGAGTGTTATCGGATACAGATTTTTTTTCAACAAGATATGTCTTGAAATTGTTTAAAATAGAATTATTCATATTGAACCCTCCAAAACTTTACAAAAAAGTCTTATATAATTCAGCTGAAGTAACATCCAAACCCGCAGAAAAAATAAGCATAAATATAAAAGATGCAATCAATTTTAATTTATATAAAATCCCTTTTTGGGATTTTATATCCTTAAAACAAAACACGGACAAGAACAATATTGTTCCTGAGGCAAGAATCATTCCCGGGAATAAAATTATGGCAGAATGACATAATCCATAAACACCTGAATCACAGACAAGATTAGAGATCAGAGCTCCCTTTCCAAGTCCGTAAAATAAAACAAGAAAGAAATTCAGAAAAGGACCTATTCTAAAAGAGTTTATAAATAAAATGAGAATCAAAAAAACAATGTTTGCTAAAAAAGAACTTAAAAACAAGGAAGTACCATCAGCATTTAGTCTATGGTTTATACATACGACAGCATACTGAGTTATCAATTGACGAACATCGTCATTCCTCTGAATTAAAGAACCAAAAACAAATCCGGATACAAATGCAATAACATATATTGCTATACATAATTTATTGGATTTACTATTCATAACACACCTGCTTTCAAAGATATGTTATGAATAATGATCAATTAATATTCTTGTCCGAGCTCATTAGCTCTTTTTGTACAGGCGTCCATTGCAGATTTTATAATGTCAGTAAAGCCAGAATCATAAAACTTTTCCAAAGCTTTAGCTGTTGTGCCGCCTTTTGATGTAACTTTATCGATCAGAGTCTGAAGATCATCTCCAGAATCAAGTATCATCCTGGCACTTCCGATCATAGTCTGCGCGAATAATTTTTTTGCAATCTCATAATCAATGCCGCAGTCCTGAGCATATTCGCATACAGCTTTTGAGAATAAGAAAAGGAATGCCGGCGACGAACCGTTTACTGCTATTATTTCGTTCATTTTGCTTTCACTTATGACCTCGAGCTCACCACTGCATTCAAACAGAGAACAAACTGATTTGAATGCTTCATCGGAAGTGTTGCTGCACTTACAGGCAGCGGTTGCACCGTAACCAAGAAGAAGCGGTGTATTGGGCATTAAACGAACAACTTTGGCGTTTGTTCCTAAAACAGATTTAATCTTATCAATAGATATTCCTGCAGCGATAGAAACAAAAGTAATGTGCTTAGTCTCAAACTGGCATATCTGATTAAGTACATCACTGTAATTCTGAGGTTTAACAGATAAAACAACTGTATCGCATTTATTTAAAAGATTTTCAACAGAATCAGACATATTGATTTCATACTTTTGTATAAATGAATTAATGTTATTTGGGTGAATATCAAAAGCATATATTTTATTTGCAGAGAGAACATCTGATTTAATAACTCCTGATGCAATAGCCATTGCCATATTGCCAAATCCAATGAATCCTAATGTCATTATATCACCTTAAAATAAAAAGTTTTCTGTAAACCAGCTCTACACAATTTACAGTGCATAACCCAATGCACTAGACAATATATTGTGTTTATGTGAAAAAATCAACTGTATTTTTTCGCATAACATCAATGGTTTTTAAGTGATTATTACCTTTTGTATTATTTCTTGCGTTTACGCAATGTGCTCATTCGCGTTGATTGTATTTTAATACACTTTATCTTTTATGTCAACAACAATTTATGTAAAGTTGTACTCGTTTTAGCGCAAACAAGTCGAGGGCGTTGACGTTGTGTTATCTCAACAAACACACCCTCGACTTGTTTGTAAAACTTTACCTTTTGCTTTTTCTACCACATCTTCCGTTACTGCCTAGATAGCCACCACAACATCCTGAAATTAATAGAATAGTAAATTTAATTACAGCGGTGTCCCCTAATGATATCCCGGAACTAAAACAGGAGAAAATAAAAATTATCAAAAAAAACAAAACACCTATTATTGCTCCTATAATAATTCCCTTTTTACCATTTGTCCGTGAACAAAAATAAGCCCCGGCAAAGCAGCCGATAATCATTGCTGCCAAAGATAATGGTCCAATTGCATTTTTAGCTATACTCTCAATAATAGATGAAATAATCGAAATAATACATATTATGATCAACGTAATCGCAATTGCAATTACAACACCTGCCCCTATCGGTTTTACAATCGCAGCGTGACTGTTTTTATATTTGTTCATTCGCATTGATGACATAAAAAAACCCCCTGTGTTAAGAACATATTTACTGTAACAAGTAGTAAATAATATTCTTTTAACAGGGGATTTATGCTTATAAATTGTTACTTCTTAAGGAATCCAAAAAGACCCTTTTTCTTTGCTGCGCCCTCTTCCTGAGCAACCTCTTTAATTGTGTTGTTCTGGAGAACACCCCAACGCATAATCTTTATCTTATTCTTTTCTGCGCCGGTCTCAATAACAAGAGCATCGTCATCCTTGATGCTTACAACACGACCGCAAATGCCGCCGATTGTAGTGATATCATCACCAACCTCGATGTTCTTCTTCATCTGCTCCTCTGCCTCACGCTTTTTCTTCTGAGGACGGATCATAAAGAGATAAAGAAGAAGGAATAAAAGAGCATAAATAATAAGGATTCCGCCCATACCGCCACTGCAAAGAGAGCCAAGGCAACTTGCGGATACTGCGCCCTCAGCCCCTGCTGCTGCGTCTGCTGTTTCAGCTGCAGCAACTGTTGCATCGCTGAGCTTTAAAAGAATTTCTGTAGTCATTGATGTACCTCCAAATATTTTGTACTTAATTTATTATACCAAAACTTGGACCGTAAAGCAATAGCAAATGATAAAACATTGCTTTTTCATTACAGCTATCGCATTCCTTGAATAAAAGTATATTTTGTTTGTACCCAGTTTGTCTTAACAGCAAAATATTTATTAATATCAGTACTGTATTTGGATCCCACAAGTTCAACACAAAATCCAGGATTTCCAGTCTTGTATCTGAACCAATTTTCAAGTCCTCCGCCTAGATTTTTAATCGGAGACGGACTCTTCAATCCAAATCCACATATTTTCTCGAGTCTGTCTGCAAGTTTCTTATCGTTATCAGTTATTTTATTATAGCTGTCAGCCCAATAAACAAAATATCCTTTACAATGCATCGAAAAAAGCCATTCAAAGTCATTTTCTTCAACCAGTTTAACAATCGATTGTGTTTCAGGCTCAGAATTTTCCTTGTCCCCCCTGTAATTTGCCTCATCGGGTGCCGTTGGACTTGATATGATTTCATTCCACCTAAACGGAAAATTTCTATTAAGGTTCACACCATTTGCATTACTCTTATATTTTTTTCTGGTTGTTTCAGTTAATTTATCTGTATAAAGCGGCATTTCTCCTGCATTGCAAATATCCAGACCATCAGGATTCATAAGTGGGACAATGTATAAGGTATAGTTATCAAGCATCTTTTTCATATTATACGAACCGAATTTTCCGCTACCTGAATAATAAGCCGCCGCATACTCTTCTATACATCTCATTGTAAATGCAACCGCAATATTTTCTTTTGAATGAAGCCCGGCGACTACACACGCTTTTTTGCTGCCTTTTCCCAATTTAAGCAAAACAATATCTTTACCCTTTACACTCTTTCCGATAGTTTCGATAGAAATAAGTTCCGGGTAATACTGCGCTAAATATTCTACTGCATCATATATATCCTGCGATGTCGGAGGAGTCATATAGTCAAATATCTGTACGGAAACTTTGCAGCTGTCCTTTTTCCCGTTATATGTTTTCACCTCAATTGTTGTTGTACCCCTACCTTTCCCTTTTATAACACCATCTGAAGAAATCTCTGCAACCGAAGGATTACTTGAACTGAATGAATACTCATTGCACACAGCCCCTGCATCAACTGCAGCCAATGCCTTAACTGTTTCTCCTGCATAAAGAAAGTCATCTCCGATTGACAAAGCTACTGATGAAGGCGATTTACTAACGCTAACATCACAGGATGCAGATGCTCCGGAATATGCACTTGCTGTAATTTTACAGGAGCCAATTCCAACTGCTGTAATTTCGCCGTTTTTATCAACTTTAGCCACATTTTCATCACTGGACGAAAACTCAGGATTCATTTTATTAAATTCATTTTCAGGAATTGATGCTGAAATTATATTTTTTTCTCCAACACCTAAATTTAATTTTTGTTTGGATAAAATTATGGATGACGGCGATTTTGAAACCTTTACAACATAATAAACGCTGTCACAGCCGTATGCGGATATCCTTATCCTTGTATCACCGGATCCAACCGCTGTAACTAAACCATTTTCGTCTACATAAACTACATCTTTATTTTCACTGTAATATTGAATATCTGCATTATATCCGCCAGAAAGTGATACCGGTATATTTTGCGTCAACCCCTCTCCAAGTTCAGAGTAATCCGATTCAAGTAAAATGGAAGAAAGTGAGATTATTTTTGCAGAGCAATTTACGACTGTTTTCCCATTATCTTTTGCATATATTTTTGCATTTCCTGCTGATTCACACGAAAAAGAACCATTTTCAAATCTGATTAATTTACTGTCTGAACTCCACTCAAGATCAGATGAAGAATATTTACTTCCACCAAGTAAATCATCATAATCAACATTATCGCCAACATTTAAAGATATTTTCTGCCGCAAAAGCCTTTCACTTATTTCTTTATATTCCAAGTAACTTATAAAATTAAATTGAAAAACAAAAAGAAGGACAATGAACAAAACAGAAACAACATATTTTATTATCCTTTTAATATTCATATATTTTCCTCCTTCTTTATTTAATGTTATATTATATCAACATAGCCTTTTCGTCAATAATCATTAAATAAAAACGAACTATCTGATAAACATAGATAGTTCGTTTTTATATTTATATTCTTGTTGCTATAGTCGGAAGAAGCCTGTTATAAAGCTCATCAAAACAGTCATTATCAAGTGCATCGCGAATCTGTGTCATCAGAGAATTATAAAAATGAAGGTTATGCATAACAGTCAGACGCATTGCAAGCATCTCTTTTGCTTTTATAAGGTGGTGAATGTATGCACGAGAGTACCTTCGGCAGGTAGGACATGTGCAGTTTTCATCAATAGGCCTTGTATCAAGCTTATATTTTGCGTTATTTAAATTCAGAATACCAGCCGATGTGAAAACGTGCCCGTGACGTGCATTTCTGCTGGGCATAACACAGTCAAACAGATCGACACCGCGTTTAACACCGTTAAGTATATTTTCAGGTGTTCCAACACCCATAAGATATCTAATCTTATTTTCAGGCATTTCAGGCTCAACAGCCTCTATTACCCTGTACATATCCTCCGCAGGTTCACCGACAGCAAGTCCACCGATTGCATATCCGTCAAGGTCAAGCTCACGGATCTTCTGCATATTTTCAATTCGAAGGTCATCAAATGTACAGCCCTGATTTATTCCGAAAAGCAGCTGATTTTTATTGAGTGTTGTGTCAAGAGAATTAAGTCTTGCCATTTCCTCTTTGCACCTAATCAGCCAACGCACTGTTCGATCACAACTCTGACGTGCATATTCATACTTTGCGGGATTTTCAACACATTCATCAAACGCCATAGCGATTGTAGACGCAAGATTCGACTGTATTCTCATACTTTCTTCTGGACCCATAAATATTTTGTGTCCGTCAATATGAGAAGAAAAATACACGCCCTCTTCCCTGATCTTTCTTAAAGGTGCGAGAGAAAACACCTGAAATCCGCCGCTGTCTGTAAGAACAGGTCCGTCCCAGGTTGTAAATTCTCTTACACCGCCGAGAGCCTTAACCGTTTCATCTCCTGGACGAAGATGCAGATGATATGTGTTGCAGAGCTGAACCTGACAGCCTATTTCTCTAAGATCCTGAGCGGATACAGCACCTCGTATCGCTCCCGTTGTTGCAACGTTCATAAAGCAGGGAGTCTGAACAGTACCGTGTACTGTGACAAATTCACCGCGTCTTGCTTTTCCGTTCTTTTTAATAAGTTTAAACATCTAACACCTCGTGTTTATTAATTGATTCTAATTTCAGAAGATATTCCTTCATTTCTGTCCCATGAGCAAAACCTGTAAGCTTACCGTTTGCCCCTATAACTCTGTGACAGGGAACAATTATCATAATTGGATTTTTGTTGCAGGCACCTCCAACCGCACGAGACGCTGAAGCATTGCCTATTTCGCCTGCAACTTCACCGTATGTCATTGTACCACCATATGGTATATCAAGTAAAGCATTCCATACATTTTTCTGAAATTCCGTTCCAATTAATTCAATTGGCAATTCAAAATTAATTCGTTTTCCTTTGAAATACTCATTGAGCTGTTTTTCACACTCAAGCTGAAGATGTGAATTTTCTGAACAGCACACTTCCTCAGAGGTTATACATACCTTTGTAACAGCAAAACCGTTATCCTCAATTTTTATATTTCCGATCGGAGAAGCAATCACCATAAAATCCACCTCAGAAAAACAGCCCCGGTATAATCCGGGGCTGCAGAAGAACTATTAATACATGCCCATACCGCCTGTAGGATCAGCAGGCATTGCAGGTGCGGGCTCCTTCTTATCTGTTACAATGGATTCAGTTGTAAGAACCATTGCAGCAACAGAAGCTGCATTCTGAAGAGCAGAACGTGTTACCTTAGTGGGATCAACAATTCCTTCCTCAATAAGATTTACATACTCGTCAGTTACAAAGTTATAGCCGTAGCTGACGGTGTTCTTCTTCATTATTGTATCAACAATAACAGAACCTTCAAGACCTGCATTCTCAGCAATCTGACGTACAGGAGCTTCGAGAGCCTTGAGAACGATCTTTGCACCGATCTTCTCATCGCCGTCAAGAGAATCAACTACTGCAGTGACAGCAGGGATTGCATTAAGAAGAGCAACGCCGCCGCCTGCTACTATGCCTTCCTCAACTGCAGCCTTGGTTGCAGCGAGAGCATCTTCGATTCTGAGCTTCTTCTCTTTCATTTCTATCTCGGTTGCTGCGCCTACACGGATAACAGCAACGCCGCCTGCGAGCTTTGCAAGACGCTCCTGAAGTTTTTCTTTATCAAATTCAGAGGTAGTGCTTTCAATCTGAGTTCTGATCTGACCAACTCTTGCCTTAATGCTGTCGGTATCGCCTGCACCGTCAACGATAACTGTGTTTTCCTTGGTAACCTTTACCTGACGTGCTCTGCCAAGCTGAGACATATCAGCATCCTTAAGTGTAAGACCGATGTCTTCGCTGATAACAGTACCGCCGGTGAGGATAGCAATGTCCTGAAGCATTTCCTTTCTTCTGTCTCCGTAGCCGGGAGCCTTTACGCAGACACATGTAAATGTTCCGCGAAGCTTATTAACAAGGATAGTGGAAAGAGCATCGCCTTCAATATCTTCAGCGATAATAACGAGCTTCTGACCTGCCTTGACAATCTGCTCAAGAAGAGGAAGAATTTCCTGAATATTGGAGATTTTCTTGTCGGTGATAAGAATAAAAGCATCATCAATTACAGCTTCCATCTTATCTGTATCTGTTACCATATAAGGGGAAATATAGCCGCGATCAAACATCATACCGTCAACGATATCGATGTCAGTAAGTGCGGTTTTGCTTTCCTCAACAGTGATAACGCCGTCTGCAGTTACCTTCTCCATAGCATCTGCAATAAGCTGACCGATAACCTCATCAGCAGAAGAAACAGCTGCAACCCTTGCGATATCCTTAGAACCGCTTACAGCCTGAGAATTGCCCTTAACAGCATCAACAGCAGCATCAACGGCAATGGAAATACCCTTTTTGACAAACATAGGATTAGCGCCGCCGGTAACATTTTTCATTCCCTCACGAACAAGTGCCTGTGCAAGAAGTGTTGCGGTGGTAGTACCGTCGCCTGCTACATCATTTGTCTTGGTTGCAACTTCCTTAACAAGCTGCGCACCCATATTTTCAAAAGCATCATCAAGCTCGATTTCCTTAGCGATTGTTACACCGTCATTGGTGATCAGCGGAGCGCCGAACTTTTTGTCAAGAACAACATTTCTTCCCTTGGGACCAAGTGTGATTTTAACGGTATCAGCAAGCTGATCAATACCTGCCTGCAGAGCTTTTCTAGCATCTTCGCCCTGCTTCAAAATCTTAGCCATATATTTTCCTCCTTATTCGCAAACAGCGAGAATATCAGACTGCGAGACGATAGTGTACTCCACACCGTCAAGCTTAATCTGAGTACCTGCATACTTATTAATAACAACCTTTTCGCCTACATTGACGATCATTTTTACTTCATTTCCGTCAACAATACCGCCGGGTCCGACTGCAACAATTTCAGCAATCTGCGGTTTTTCCTGTGCGTTGCCGGGGAGAACAATTCCGCTTGCGGTAGTTTCTTCGGCCTCTGTCATTTTCAGAACGACTCTGTCAGCCAATGGTCTGAGTGTCATAATATGCCTCCTATATAAATATAAAATAATAAACAAATCAATTAGCACTCATTTACCTCGAGTGCTAATTGATATTGTAATTGTTTTTTTATAAAAATCAAGTCTTTTTTGTCTTTTTTATAAGCCTTAAATACTTTTAACAATTTGGTAATATTATCCTAATTCTTTTGTGCCCTTTTAGCAATATATCCAGGAGGAACTATAAATTTAACAGCACCTGCCATAAGCTCAAGAGTAATTGAATCCTTCACATAGCACTCGCCGTCAATATTTACAACAGCAGGCTTTTTTGATTCGATATGCATCTTACTGCCCTTTCGAAGATACATAATCTTCTTAAAGCTTCTTTTATTTACATATGTACCTTTTTTATAGGGATTGATAAGGAACGGCAATCTTATAAAAGGAACGGATTTAATAAGTATGAAATCAAGCACGCCGTCTGTAGGATCAGCCATAGGTGCACTATGATAACCGCCGCCATAGCATATTCCGCTTGCAGCAATAGAGAAAAGAAAGCTTCCTTCTATTACTTCCTTATCATCAATTGTAACTTTTAAATCATTATCACGCTTTCCAAAAAGCGATTTAACCATCGCTTTATCATATGCTTTACTTCCAGAATACTTTCCTGAGCGAATGTATTTATCTGCCTGATCACATATTATGGCATCAAGGCCGAGCGAGGTAATATTTATACTGTATCTCTCGCCTGTTTTAATAAGGTCAACTCCTACGCTTTCGGAAAAAACATAGTTTTCAAGATCGAAGAATTCTTCTTTCTTTCCAAAACATTTTACATAGTCATTACCTGAACCGCAAGGCATACAGCCTAACTCAACATTGTCAAAACCGACTATACCATTGAGTACTTCGGAAAGAGTACCGTCACCTCCGCAGGAAAAGATACGCACCGGGTCGCCTTTTTCCGCACAGGACCGCGCAATCTCAGTTGCATGTTCACAGCCTTCGGTAACATACACTTCATATTCTATGCCTTTTTTCTCGCAAAAAGCTTTTACAACTTCTCCATAATTTTCGAGATTTTTAAAATCTCCGGCAACCGGATTGATTATAAAACAGTATCTCATTAGCTCAACCCCTTATTTAAAATAAGTATACAGCTGACACTTTATCATACCATTATACATTTTTCTGCGCTTATCTGCTTTTCTTCCGAAAAACTTCTCAAATTGTTCATCAGGACTTATTATGCTGTAGGTCCAGCCTTCTTTTCTGAAGAAAGCACGTCCCATAGCCCTATAAAGCTCTGAAGCTTCACGTGTGTCAAGAAGCCTTTCACCGTATGGTGGATTGCATAAAACAACAGCATTATCTCTTTCGTGCTTAAAATCACGAATGTCACGAACGGAAAAATCAATTCTATCCGCAACACCTGCCTTTACGGCATTGGATTTTGCAATAGAAAGCGTATTGGGATCAATATCATATCCAACAGCCTGAAACTTGGAGTTTTTATTGACAAGATCAAGAGCTCTTGTTCTTTCTTCACGCCAAACAGAAGTGTCTATCTGTTTGAATTTTTCAGACGCAAATGACCTTTGTATTCCCGGTGCAATATTCATTGCCTTAAGTGCAGATTCGATAAGCAATGTGCCCGAACCACAGCAGGGATCAATCACGAATGAGTCGCGTCGCACAAAAGAAATATCGGATATCGCCGCAGCAAGAGTTTCCTTTATAGGAGCAGATGCGCCCTCTTTCCTGTAACCTCTTTTATGAAGCCCTTCTCCCGACGTTTCTATCATAAGACAGACATTATCTTTATAAATAAGAAATGCAATCTGCTTTTTTACTCCGGACTCCTCAAGCCAATTGACCTTATACTTTTGCTTTAGGTTTTCAACTACAGCCTTCTTAATTATTTTTTGACAGTCAGGAATACTGTGAAGCTTGGAATTTATGGAGCTTCCCTTTACAGGAAATGCATCTGTCTTATCTATCCATCTTGTCCAATCGAGAGCCTTGGTTCTTTCGAAAAGCTCATCGAAGGAAAATGCGTCGAATCTGCTGAGCACAATAGCAATTCTCTCCGAATAACGGGAATTAATATTGGCTCGTGCAAGTATATTCTCATTGCCCGAAAAGAAAACTCTGCCATTTTCAGCTAAAACGCTTTCGGCATCCATTCTCTTCAATTCATTTGAAACAAGACCTTCCAAACCCATAAGGCAGGGCGCAACCATTAAAATTTCACTCATTCAAAATTACCTAAGTTTCCAAGACTCTGAGCCTTAAGATATGCATTTATAAAGCCGTCAAGATCGCCATCCATAACAGCTGTAATATTTCCCATTTCATAGCCTGTTCTATGATCTTTTGCAAGGGTATAAGGCATAAATACATAGGAACGGATCTGGCTGCCCCAAGCAATTTCCTTCTGGACGCCCTTTATATCTTCGATCTTTTCAAGATGCTCACGCTGAGTTATTTCAACGAGCTTTGAAACAAGCATCTTCATAGCCACATCTCTGTTCTGATGCTGACTGCGTTCATTCTGGCAGGCAACAACGATTCCTGTAGGCAAATGGGTAATACGAACTGCAGAGTCAGTGGTATTGACATGCTGACCGCCTGCACCACCGGAACGGTAAGTATCAACCTTAAGATCTTCAGGCTTTATCGTTATATTCACATCATCGCTGATTTCAGGCATAACCTCAAGAGACGCAAAGGATGTATGGCGTCTGCCTGACGAATCAAAGGGTGAAACTCTGACAAGACGGTGAACGCCGGATTCGCACTTAAGATATCCGTATGCATTTTCTCCCTCTATAAGGATACATGCACTTTTAAGTCCTGCTTCATCGCCGTCAAGATAATCGAGTGTTTTAACCGTAAAGCCGTGACGTTCCGACCATCTTGTATACATTCTGTAAAGCATCTCAGCCCAGTCCTGAGCCTCTGTACCGCCTGCTCCAGCGTGGAAATTAAGAATAGCGTTATTTTTATCATACTCGCCTGTGAGAAGTGTTGTAAGGCGAAGCTCTTCCATCTTTGTCTCAACTTCAGCAACAGCAGCGGTGCATTCGTCGAGCATAGAAAGGTCGCCTTCCTCGTCTGCAAGTTCAGTCAGCGCCATAGCATCCTCATATGCACTGTGCAGTGACTCAAATGATTCTATTGTATTTTTAAGAGCACTTATTTTCTTTAGTGTCTTCTGAGAATTTTCCATATCATCCCAGAAACCGTCCTGTGAACTGAGTTCCTCAAGGCGTTCCTTCTCTTTTTTGCTTTGCTCTACTCCCATTGCTTCATTAAGTTCTTTTAAGCCTGGTTCCATATCTCTCAATTTAAGCATTATCTCTTCAAATTGAAGCATTTTATCAATCCTGTCTTTATAATATCGGTACGTCTTTTTCTTATACCATACTTTTTAAGTATACGATATTTTTTTTACGCTGTAAAGGAATATTCTCTCATTTTCTCATTTTTAGTTCACTAAATAATGTTGTAATAATTAATAATAAGTTGTATAATAATTGTAATGCCATTTAAAGGAGAAATCTATGAACAGATATGCTTATGATAATTGTCCTGTATGCGGTCTGATATTCAAAGACAGTGATGATATCGTTGTTTGTCCGACCTGCGGAACACCGCATCACAGGGAATGCTATATCAATTCAGGCAGCTGTGCAAATGACTCAAAACATGACGATGGATTCATCTTTGTTTCTACAGCGCCTGCTGCATCGGAAGAACCGCAAAAGTCATCTCAGTACAGTGCAGAAGAACCCGTCTATGAATCATCCGGCGATAATTCTTCGGATAATGCCAATCCTTTCGAAAGCGATACATTCAATTCACCTTACGGACACGTCATCACCGACAATGAAAGAATAGATGACATTCCTGTAGGTGACTTAAAAAAATTCATTGGTCCTGCCTGGATATATTATGTCCCCTTGTTTTATGCCAAGGTAAAAGGTCTTCGAATTTTCAGAATTAATTTTTCAGCTTTTATCGGTTCGTATGCTTGGCTTTTTGCAAGAAAATTTTATCTTCTTGGTCTGATATCGGCTTTACTTTCTATCGGTTCTTACCTTTTTATGGACTTCTTCGAAGCTTATCTTGTATCGGCAGGCTTCGATCTTACAGTCAGCAATATTCTCTCAAGCAATGATCCGATGATTCTTCTTGGATATTACGCATATATGTTTATGTCAAATATTCCTTTTATTCTCTCAATATTAACCGGAATATTTGCTAATAAACTTTATATGAAACGGTGTATCAAAAAGATCAAAAAAATCAATCATTCATCAAGCAGCGCCGAACAATTTAATTCAAGGCTCGCCAAAAGAGGCGGTTTGAATATGCCCATGCTATTTCTTTCGGGCGCACTTTATATATGCTACTTCATTCTTGCTCAGCGCGGTGTGATAGCAGAGCTTATGACAAAGCTTATTGAGTATTTATTCTAAATAGAAGGCAGATGTAATTATGGTAAATCTTGAGTACGATATAATTCTTGACGAAGCAAAAAAGATTCATTTTATGGGTATTGGTGGTTCAGGTATGTGTCCCCTTGCCGAAATACTCCATAATGAAGGAAAAATAATCTGCGGTTCTGACGTTGATAATGAATCCGATACCGTTAAAAGAATCCGTTCATACGGCATCGAAGTAATGATCGGTCAGAAGGCTGAAAACATCAAAGACGATCTTGATCTTGTGGTATACACCGCTGCAATTCAGAAAGATAACCCCGAATTGCTGGAAGCAAAAAAACGCGGAATTCCCACTATCGAACGTTCTATCCTTCTTGGTGCTCTGTGCCGCAGATACAATAATACAATTGCTGTATCAGGCACTCACGGAAAGACAACAACCACATCTATGATAACCACCATTTTGGTTGAGGCAGGCATAGATCCCTCAATAATTATCGGCGGTAAACTTCCTCTCATCGGAGGAAACGGAAGAGCAGGAAAAAGTCCTTATATGGTCTGCGAAGCATGCGAATTTGTTGACACTTTCCTGCAGATAACTCCTGCATGTGCTGTAATACTCAATGTTGACGCAGATCACCTTGAATACTTCGGTTCAATCGACGGTGTTATCAATTCCTTCAACAAATTTTCAAAGCAGACAAGTGAGCTTCTTATTGTTAATGGCGATGACCCCAACTCAATTAAGGCTGTAGAGGGTTCAGACGCTAAAATCGTCACATTCGGTATATCCGATAAAAATGATTACTATGCCGAAAATATAAAAATGGACGACGGAAGCGAATGGGAATTCGATGTTTATAACAAGAGAGAATTCCTTTTCCACGCTGTTCTTGCCGTCCCCGGTCATCATAATATCCTTAATGCACTCGCCGCGACAGCAGCTTCTATCTATGCTGGTGCTTCTCCAGAGCAGATAGCTCACGGACTCCACGTATTTCACGGAGCCTGCAGAAGATATGAGATCCATCTCGAAAAGGACGGAATCACTATTGCTGACGACTACGCACATCATCCTGCTGAAATAGAGGCTATTCTTTCTGCTTGTAAGGAAATGAATTTTAAGCGCGTATGGGCCGTTTTCCAACCCTTCACCTATTCGCGAACTAAAGAACACCTTCAGTATTTTGCAGATGTTCTTAAGATTGCAGATAAAGTTGTACTTACGCCTATTATGGCTGCTCGTGAAATCGATGATCTTGGCGTATCTTCCGAACAGCTTCAGGCGCTTATCCCTGATAGTGTACTCCTCCCCACTTTTGATGATATTGCTAAATATGTCACAGATAACGCCGAAAGCGGTGATCTTATTATAACAATGGGATGCGGTGATATTTACAAGTGCGCAAAGCTTATGGCTGCAATCTGTAAGGAAAAATAAAAAGATAAACGGTACTGCTTAAGAAAATTTGCTCTGAAGCAGTGCCGTTTATGATTTAAATTCATTTGAGAGGGATAATTATGATAAACATTATGTTCGTCTGCCACGGCAATATTTGCCGTTCTCCTATGGGTGAGTTTATACTGAAAGATATGGTAAAAAAGCGTGGGCTGGAAGACTTGTTTTACATTTCGTCGTCTGCCGTAACCTCAGAAGAAATCGGAAATCCCGTCTACCCTCCCGCACAGAGAAAGCTTGAGAAGATGGGAATCGATGCTCCGCGCCGAAAGGCTGTAAAACTAAAGCAGTCAGATTATGATAAATACAATCTGCTGCTTTGTATGGAGAGCTATCACATCGATTATGCAAAGCGAATATGCGGCGGCGATCCTGATGGGAAAATTATTCGCCTTCTTGATCTTACAGATAATCCCGGTGCAATCGCAGATCCCTGGTATAACGGCGATTTCGATACAACATATGATCAGCTTGTTGTCGGATGCGAAGCTGTGCTTCGTAAATTCGGCTTTCAATAACAGCAAAAAACCTCTGAACTTTAGTTCAGAGGTTTTTCCTATTTTTTCTTTCTCAGATATGTTCCTTCAGGCAAAATAAAATCTGATCTGATTTTATACTTCATCATAGGATGAGGCGTACTTTCAAGAACATTTCCATCTACATCAAAGAGTTCATCTGCCTTTATTATGCAGGGCTTTCCCTTAGGCGGCAATGCATCAAGTATATCTCCACTGAAAATCTTATTTCTCTGTTCAGCGTAGATATATCCACCTTCACAGTATTCGACCATTGATGCAACTTCATATTCTCGAACATAGCCACCGTTGTCATAAACCTGCCCCGGTTCATTTCCGAGATAAAAGCCTGTAGAATATTCTCTGTGGCTTACCTTATTTAGCTCTTCGATTATCCATTGTTCAGGAACATATTTTTCATCACTGCAATTTAAATAACCGTCTATAGCCGCTCTGTATGCATTAGTAACCACTGCGACATAATAAGAAGACTTTGCTCTTCCCTCGATTTTCAGGCTTGTAACGCCTGCATCAATCAATTGAGGTATGTATGAAATCATACACATATCACGGGAATTCAATATATGAGCACCGTATTTATCTTCAAATATAGGAAAATACTCTCCAGGACGTTTTTCTTCCATAAGTGCATATTTCCATCTGCAGGGCTGAGAACAGTCTCCTCTGTTGGAATCGCGTGAAGTCATATAATTTGACAGCAAACATCTCCCTGAAAAGGAAACACACATAGAGCCGTGGACAAATGTCTCTATTTCAAGATCCTCCGGAACTTTATTATGCAGAGCGGATATTTCATCAAATGAAAGCTCTCTCGCTAAAACAACGCGTGAAGCGCCCATTTCATAAAGTGTATTGGCTGACATATAATTTGCTACACCGGCTTGAGTTGATATATGTATAGCAACCTCGGGAGCGTATTTTTTTGCCATACTCATTACACCCAGATCACTGATTATCAGCGCATCTATATTCAGGTCCTGAGCAGTTTTAAGAAAGGAAGGAAGCTCGTCAATCTCATCGTTTCTCAAAACTGAATTGCAGGTAAGATAAACCTTTACATTATTTTCGTGGGCATATTTTACCGCTGAGGCAAGCTCATCCTCAGTAAAATTATTCGGAGCAGATCTCATTCCGAATTTCTTGCCTGCAAGATAAACAGCATCTGCCCCGAATTTAACAGCCGCGCAAAGACTGTCCACATCACCGGCCGGAGCTAAAAGCTCCGGCTTATATTTTTTTATCATCAGCTTCCGCTCCTTATGTTGGCAAGATGCTGGTCATAATTTTCGGCAAACAAAGTTGTGCCGTCGCTCTTGGAATAGAAGAAATAATAATTTGTGTCTGCAGGTTTTAATGCCGCCTTTATGGAATTCATTCCCGGACAGCATATGGGACCTACGGGAAGCCCTGCAACAACATAGGTGTCATACAATGATGTATCAAAGGTTTTGGTCTCGGATATATCAGTTATGGGATTTGTTGCAGTCATAGTGTAACTGCCCTTATGGTTTTCTATCCAGTTTTCCTTTTGCGCAGTAGTGATACCTTCGGATTCCTTGAGTGCAGTTGCTGTTGCAAAAGGATACCATCTTGTTGCGTCTGACTGGAGCATTCCGCCTGTTCCCTGAACCTTGGGATTCTTAAGTCTGTTATTAAAAACAGATGATACTTTCTTCATATCTTCAGGATCGGGAACTTCTCGTTCAACTACCGAAGCCATAATTATTATTTTGTCGAGTTTCTGGCCAAGAGTGACTTTCTTCTTTTCCTTTTTATCCTTCTTGAGCGAACCGTCATTTGTTACAGCATCAAAGTCATAGTCAGACCCAGCAAGAACATTGTCCTCAAATGCTGCAAGTAGCTTTCCGATAGCGTGCTTTGAACCGCCCCAAATGTAGAAATCATATGTGCTTGGGAAAAGATATCCCTCAAGTCTGTAAATTTTATTCTCGTTTTTAGGAATATAATTTACGAAATCATAACTCGAAAAATCCGCATACTGAACAGAGTTTATAAATGCCTGTTTTTCACATACACAGTATTCCTCAAGAAGCTCACCCATCTGCTCAACAGTATATCCTTCAGGAATTGTAACTTTTACGATACTGTTGTCTGCTGTTGCAGGCTTTGTCAGCTTTCTGATTATCTGGTCATAGTCAGATTTCGTATTAAGAACAAATGTACCAGCCTTGAAACTTGTGTCATTGGTAAAGCCTGCATACAGCTTGAAGAAGAACGGATAATCAACAATTCCGTTATCGTCAAGTATGCGTGTTACATCGTCAAGAGATGAGTCCTTCGGAACTTCCACCGCTATTTCAGATTCTTCCTTAACAAGTCCAAACATATCGTTGAGTCCTACGATAATGTAAAAGGAAAGAAGCGCAGAAATAGAACAAACAATAGCAGCATACACAAGAGCAATAACACAACCTCTGCTCTTTGTATTCTTGCTGTTCTTGCGCATAATTCTCGGCGGAATTGCTGTTTCCTCCGGAATTTCGAAACGCTCACCTGTTCTTGTGGTTACAGTTCTTGTTCTGGTCAGCTGTGAAGGCATAGGCTGATTATACTGCTGTACCTGCATATTTTCTCTTCTGGCAGGCTGAGCCGGAACAGCAGATCTTACGCTTTTCTGCTCATAAGCATTTGTCCTGGCAGGTGTACGCTGACCGTTCTGCGTTCTGTACGCATGATTCTGATTCTGCTGTCTGTACGGATTCTGCTGGCGATTCGGAGTATAATACTGCTGATTACGCTGGCCGTAACTTTGTTCGCTTCCGGCATAGTCTTCATCAGAAATAGTTACTCTGAAGGCCTTCTTTGCTTCATCATTCTGTCTGTTATTTCCATTATTCATAAAGAAACATCATCCTTTCCACGCCGCAATGTAAGAACACACCGCCGGCATATGACATAGAATGTAGTGACCACAATTTAAGTGAGGTGAAAAAAATGTGTCTTAACAAAATTTTCTGCGGTGAGAATCTGATTTGGATCCTTCTTATCGTCATCGTCGCAATCGGCTGCTGCAACGACTAATTATCATCTGTAGACCGGGAGGAATATTATTCTTCCCGGTTTACTTGCATCTTTTGCTGAATCTGTCTGTAATAAGTAAGCCAACGTGACGGTCAAATCTTCCGTGAGGAAGCATTTTTACTACATTGTCTGAGTAGCACAAACCGCACGTAAATCCGTAATATGATGAAAGAAATCTGTCGTAATATCCCTTTCCGTATCCAAGTCTGAAACCACCGTAATCAAAGGATAGTCCGGGGACTACACAAACTCCGTCAGAAAAATCTGAAACAATATTTTTCTTATCAGGAATCGGTTCAAGTACCCCAAATGTTCCGGGTTCAAGATCGTCAACACTTTGGATATAATAAAATTCCATCTCACGTGTTCCGTCAACACATCTCGGGCAAGCTACTTTTTTTCCTTCTGATGCAGCTCTTTTGATTATTTCCAGAGTATCGACCTCTATTGATGTAGAGACATAAATAAATACCTGACTGGTTCTTTTATATACATAGCTGTTAAAAAATCGGTCAGAAATCGATTTGTCAAGATAAGATTTCTCATCGCTTGATAAATCACGGCGCCACTGCTTGATTTCCTCACGTTTTTTATGTTTGATTTGTCTTATATCAGTTCTCATTGCGGATAAAGTGAGTTACGGAGTTTATTTGATGCTTCCTTTGATACAAGCAGTTTTACAAGCTCAAGACCAAATTCCACAGACCAGCCGGCGCTTTTTCCTGTAGTCACAAGACCGTCTGTAACAACGCCTTCTCCGGTGTATTCCGCATCGGTAAGATACTCTTCAAAGCCCGGGAAGCAGGTCGCTTTCTTTCCGCTGAGAACTCCTCTTTTTCCAAGAACCATAGGAGCAGCGCAAATGGCAGCGATACGGATGCCGTTATTATAGCAGTATTTTACTGCTTTGTCCACATCGTTATTCTTATCTAGATTGTCATAGCCGGGACCTCCGCCGGGGAGAATGATAAGCTCTGCATCCTCAATGGCTGCTTCAGATGCGAGAATATCCGATTCAACATATATATTGTGAGAGCCTCTCACCTTTTTTTCGTTTACACCCACAAGCTTAACTTCTTTTCCTGCACGGCGAAGAAGATCAGCAGGAGCCAATGCTTCCATTTCCTCAAATCCATCCGCCAGATATACATATATCATCGTTCTTTCTCCCTTCAATCAAGTCCAAGACCAAGATATGGTACGTGTTTTCCGTTTAATGTAAGTAAATTTGTTGGTTTTCTTCCGCTTGTAGATCTTATCATACCTGAATCAGATATATCTCCATATGGTGCAAAGAATTCGTTGCTTACAGGTACTCTGAGAGAAAAGACATCTGCATTTGGATAAGCATCAATAATGGCTCTGCACAACGAAACGGTCAGTTCATTCGGAGCAATGATTTCTGAAATATCTACTGTTTTATTTCTTTCAAAACAGAAGGCATATGCAGCTGTATATCCCTTCTGGACAGCTATGATTCTTCCTCCCAAGGCTTCGTGGGCTCCCATTGCATAGGAAACCGCTCTATCTCCCCAGGTTACGTATCCTTCTCTGTCAATAAGATTATCTCTCCTGTGAGCAGCAAGCTCATTGTCACCAAGAACAACGGTTTTCGTTTTACCTTCATTCCCCTGATATTTAGCCAGTGATTTAAAATCACCGTTGGTAAATGACATAACTCTGTTCTGAAAACATCTGTAGAAACCACGTTTTTCGTAAAATTTAAACAGGCTGTGTTCACCAGGCAAAAGAACTGAATATACGTTCTTTCTCGACTCTGCATATTTATTAGCCGCAGCAAGAAGCTTTGTCATTATACCCTGCCCCTGAAAATCCGGACGGGTAGCTGCTGCATATAAATACTGCGCCTGCTTTATCTCACTGTCGTCTGTAATCATAATATCAAGTATATGAACCATAGCGACAGGTCTTCCGCTGATATTATCAATATAAATTATGCAGGAATTGGGATTGTATCTGTGATCAAAAAAATAACGGACAACTTCCGGTGAATCTTCCGGAAAACACCGTTTCCATATTCGTTCTATATCCGGACGCATTCCGTCCTTAGCCAAAGTAATCAATCCATCATTTCCTTTCGGTGATTACGCATTTTTCAATCATTTTGCAAGGTAAATATGAAAGCTTAGAGGTTCTCAGTCCATCAATACCCATATCTTCTTCTCGATTGATAAATTCATACTTGCCAACAAGCGTTTCTGCAAACATCTTGTTTATCATCTGATATGCACCGTCATAACCGGGCAGTGCTTTTTCAATATGAATAATAAAAGTGTCATCAAGAAGAGGCTCTCCAACCGTAAAGGCTATCGGCTTGCCATCTATTCTGAGCAGTCCTCCCGATAATCCGAGTTCCTTCATATTATCAAGTGAACGAATTACACTCACCTGATCAAAATCGTCATTTTTGCTCTGTACCCATATTTCCTCAATTTGTTTACACTCATTGATATTTTCTGTAGTTATCGGTTCAAGAGTAAAATCTGAATCTGCGAACTTTTTCGCAAGTCTGGAAATATGATTTCGTTTATTATGATATCTGTTTCCTTTGAGAAAAGCCAAATCTTCTGTTTTATATACATAATCCCAGTCATCTCGGCTGTCCTCTGTTGTATATTCACTCGACAACAATCTATAAAGGTCTTTCACTTGACAACTTTCGGCTATAATTTTAAGCAGAGCATTATTGTTATGAGCCTCTGTTTTCATTATTCTTATCATATCCTGCAAATTTCCGTTGCCTACAGGATAGAGAAAATACATCCCCAGCGCATCTGAGCATCCTGAAATCAGCAGCGAGTCTTCATAAAAAGCAATTTTTGTCTTATATCTATGCGCCCAGGTATAAATAGCCGCAAAAGTATAAAAACTTCCTTCGTACATTGAATTACGAAGTATTGAATCGATTTTGCTCTTATCTGCCAGAACAGGCTCACGGAATTCAAGCATCAAAAACCCCGCATCTCCTTAATGCATCGAATACTTTCTTTTGGTTTTCTTCAATAGTAAGCATTTCTCCGTCTTTTGTAAGCTCGATTCTTATCCATCCAAGCTTGTCTGACGCGTATCTTACTGCTTTATAACAAGTCTTCTGGAATTCCAGATCACTTTCGTGTATATCCTTTTTTGATTCATCGCCGTTATATCTTTCGCTCATTTTTTTCTGAGCTATTTCGGGAGGAACATCGAGATATATAACAGCATCGGGTTTAGGTAAATTCATTTTATTGTATTCATAATCATAAAGCCACTCAAGGAATTCATCCCACTGCTCTTTTTCAAGCTTCGGCATCTGATAAGGTATATTTGAGGTGGTATACCTGTCGCAAAGAATCAGTGTACCGTTTTCATAATCATTCTGCCAGAATGATTTAAAGCTTGCAAAACGATCCACTGCAAAAAAGCTTGACGCTGCGTAGGGATTGACATCTCCAGGCTTTTTGCCGAATTTACCGTCAAGATACATTTTGACGAGAGTGGAAGACGGCTGATCGTAGTCAGGGAAAGTTACCCTGCGTACAGGTATACCGCTTTCTCTGAGCTTTTCATATACAGCCGCTGTATGTGTACCTTTTCCGCTTCCGTCAAGTCCTTCAATAACAATTAGCTTACCCATAACATCAACCTTTAAGCATTTGTGAAAAATACTCTCTTACTTCCAGAATTTTTCCGCAGGTCATCTTCCCCTCAGGACAGGCACCGTAAAGACAAGGCGGTCCGCATTTTACAAACAGTGACGGTGAAACTTCACTTACAAGCTTGAGCATCTGACAAGCTACATCTCTTATCTCCCACTGTGCACGGTTGCAGCAGCGATGAGCAAAGAAGTTATGAAGGCTTCTTGCGTTCATCGTCATTACTATCTTTGTTGCTGCGGCGTTCGGAAGTACAAAACGAGCATCTTCAATCGCCATTTTTTCGGATTTTTTAGAAGCTTCTTTTTCATCAAGACCTGATTCCATAAGTCTGCGTTTATGCTTTTCGCTTAGAATATCAGTCAGTCTCAGATAGTCAGCCATATCTCTGTCCATAGCATTCTTGAATATTTCTGCTGCTTCAAGGTCTGCTGCTATCTCAGGCGGTGTAACATATTCAAATTCATCGATTTTAACATATCTCTGACTCTGAACACTATAAGAAGCGATTCTGTGTCTGGTAATCTGTGCAAGAAGGGATCTTGAGACACCCTCAATGCCAAATGTAAATGAGGCATGCTCAATCGGGCTTTCGTGTCCGATCTCAGCAAGCATTCCAACGAATGATTTTACCTTTTCGTCCGAAAGTCCGTTATATAAACCTTCTATATCAGAAGAAGAATAACAAAGCTTTGCCGCTGCGGCAACTGTTTTGTCGGGATTCGGAGTATGTGATAAAAGCATCACCTTTGCCACAAAACCACTTCCTTAATTCATTATATGATCTCTCTGGAATATGTCCCAGAGACTGTTGTTTCTTGTTGCTAGGAAATAATAATACCTGACCTGTGTACCGGATGCATTGCAGTCTGCTTCGAGATCCATATAGTAGTACATACCGTTAAGATTGAGTCTGTTCCAATAGTGATCAACATTTTTCTCAAACTCTGTGCCGCTGTTAAGCACAAAATAACCGGATACTACCTCGCAGTTGTAACCGCAGGCATTGAGTACTGTTGACAAAACTGCAGCATAATGTCTGCTGTCGCCCTTTTTGTTGAGAATATAGTATTTTACATAGTCATTTACGCTGACGCTTGATACATCCTCATCAGAGTAAACGATATGAGTCCCGACATATTCATATATCTTTGCAATTATTTCAATATCGTTTTCACCTTTCAGGTCTATATCCTCTATCATTTTTGCAATAGCAGTATCAATCTCCGCATCACCGGTTAACTTTTTCGCGCCAGAAGTAATTCCTATCTCCTCTGCGCTTGCATAAACAAGAGGTCTGGAACTGGTAACACCCTGAACATAAAGAAGCGGATCTGAGGAAGCGATAACATATTCAGCGGAAACGACCGAGCTCATATTAGCCCTACTCTCAAGCATTGACTGATATTCCTGCCAGCTTGCTTCCTTTTCAGCTGATTCCACCATCTCCTCAAGGGCGTCATAGTCTACTTCTACTTTAGGCTGTGATGATACTGTATAGCTTCTTTCCTCCAGAAATATCTCCTGCATCGACTCAACATTTACAGTTGATTTGCCTGCAATAAGCTTAATTCCAATAAACACAACACCGACAACAGCTGCAATAGACAAAAGTCCTATAAGTACAGTTTTTCCTATATCAGCTACAGATTTATTGCTCAGATCGGAAACATACCTGTCTTTCATTACAGTTATTGCAGAAGTTTGGCCCGGAATAGGCACAGGCATCCAGGGATCAATGCTTCCGAATTTATTGATCGCACGCCACAGTTCCTCTTTCTTTTCATCGGTAAGAG
This sequence comes from Acutalibacteraceae bacterium, assembly GCA_045604965.1. Classification (GTDB taxonomy): domain Bacteria; phylum Bacillota; class Clostridia; order Oscillospirales; family Acutalibacteraceae; genus JAISGQ01. The sequence goes on along the minus strand of JAZUPB010000024.1, from coordinate 21,563 downwards.
GAGGCGGGTTTGTACCCGACTCCCCTTCGTGGATCATAGAAAGACGATTTGAGCGCACCAATGCACGGAATGCCTGCCTGACGCAATCGCGCTGCCACGCATCAATGCTGGTACTGTGCCGAAGCTGCGACAGATTCTGATACATATGCACATATGCATTTCTTGAAATCAATTCAGCATCAAAGCTGTTGAATGTACATTCATATGCATAGCAGAATACTCTGTCACAGGTTCGGTTGTACAGATTAAAGAAATTTTCTCTTTTTGATTTTTTAGTCTTCTTTGTTTCAGACATTTTTATTCTCCATTATGAGAAGTATGCAACACCGGATTCAAACAGTTTCTGATCCTTATTACCGGGTACGTTTGCATAAAGATTATCGCCTCTGCGTTCAGAGTGACCCATCTTACCGAGGATTCTTCCATCAGGAGATGTAATACCCTCGATAGCCATTACAGAACCGTTAAGATTCCACTGAGAGGAACCCTGAGGAATACCATTATAGTCAGTGTACTGTGTAGCTATCTGACCGTTTGCAAGAAGCTGAGATACAACATCACTGCTTGCAGCAAAACGACCCTCACCGTGAGAAACAGGAATTGCGTGAACATCACCGAGTTCACAGCCGGCAAGCCACGGAGACTTGACAGATGCAACTCTGGTATAAGCCATACGGGAAATATGGCGGCCGATGGTATTGAATGTAAGTGTGGGGCTTTCAGATGTAATATCACAGATCTTGCCGTAAGGCAGAAGACCTAACTTGATAAGAGCCTGGAAGCCGTTGCAGATACCGAGAACAAGACCGTCTCTCTGCTCAAGAAGCTTTGTAACAGCCTCGGCAACAAGAGGATTTCTGAATGTTGTAGCGATAAACTTACCGGAGCCATCGGGTTCATCACCGCCGGAGAATCCGCCGGGGAACATAATGATCTGGGACTCTTCGATAAGCTTGACCATCTCTCTTATTGTCTCCTCAATTGCAGAGGGAGTAAGATTTCGAACAACAAGAATTCTGGGATCAGCACCGGCTCTTTCAAATGCACGAGCAGAATCAACTTCGCAGTTTGTTCCGGGGAATGCAGGTATAAATACACGAGGCTTAGCAATCTTCGGAACAGAAGCACTGCGAACAGTCCTCTTGCTCATAAGAGGAATAGAGTTGACCATCGGCTCGTATACAGCCTTTACGGGGAATACAGATTCGAGGGGCTCACTCCATGACTTCTTAAGCTCATCGATTGTAAGTTCAGTATCATCAATTTTGATAACAGCATTTTCAACTGTAAATCCAAGTTCAATATATTCAACAGACTCAGGAATCTCAGCATTCTTGTCAAGCTCAGCTACGATTCCGCCTGAAAGAGGTGCAAACAGAAGCTTTCTGTCGTCACCGGTCACAAATCTGAATCCTATATCGTTACCGAAAGACATCTTTGCAACAGATGCAAATACGCCGCCTTCTTTGACAATAGATGCTGACAGTATATTGCCGGATGTGCACATACAGAAGAACTCATTATAGAGTGTGCTGAGCTTCTTCCATCGCGGCAGGTGGGTTTCTTCATTTTCAGGAATCGGGAAGAATACAACTCTTGAAGAAGCCTTCTTGAATGCTGCGGAAATTGTCTTGGATGCTTTGGTCATAGCCAGCGCAAAGCTTACAAGTGTAGGAGGAACGTCAAGATCATTAAATGAACCAGACATCGAGTCCTTACCGCCGATTGACGGAACATTAAGCTTAAGCTGTGCTTTCAGAGCACCAAGCAAAGCAGCGGTGGGTTTGCCCCATCTGGATGCCTTCTCTCCGAGACGCTCAAAATACTCCTGGAAGGTAAGTCTTGCGGAAAGTGCATCTGCACCGACTGCAGCGAGCTTACTGAGCGATTCGACAACAGAGAATGCAGCACCGTGGAAGGGACTCCAGCGCATATGGCCGGGAATAAATCCGTAGCTCATTGCAGTTGCAGTATCAGTCTTTCCGTGCTCAACGGGAAGAGTTGCAACCATTGCTTCTTCAGGTGTGAGCTGGTTTTTGCCGCCGAAGGGCATAAGAACAGTAGCTGCACCTATGGAAGCGTCAAAACGCTCGCTGAGACCTCTCTGAGAGCAGACATTAAGTCTTGAAAGATCCTTCTTCATTGCCTGGGCGAGAGTTATGCACTCAAGCTCAGCAGGAACGTTATTTCTGTAATTTTCGGATTTTTTAGGAGCGTGAATCTTAGCTTCTGCCTTCTGACGAACACCGTTGGTGTTGAGGAATTCACGGGATATATTTACAATAACTTCACCTCTCCAGGTCATTCTGAGCCTGGGGTTTTCAGTTATCCACGCAACCTCATATGCCTCAAGATTCTCTTCATCAGCATACTCAATAAACTTGGCAGCATCATTTCTGTCAAGAACAACTGCCATTCTCTCCTGAGACTCTGAAATAGCAAGCTCAGTACCGTCAAGACCGTCATATTTCTTTCTGACATCATCAAGACGAATGCTAAGGCCATCGGAAAGTTCACCGATTGCAACACAAACGCCGCCAGCACCAAAGTCGTTGCAGCGCTTGATCATAGATGCAACTTCGGGCTTTCTGAAAAGTCTCTGTATCTTTCTTTCTGTGGGAGGATTACCCTTCTGAACCTCTGCACCGCAGGATTCCAGGGATTCCTCGGTATGAGCCTTTGATGAGCCTGTTGCACCGCCGCAGCCGTCACGGCCTGTCCGTCCGCCGAGAAGAACGACAACATCACCGGGCTGAGGTATCTCACGCTTTACATTATCCTTGGGAGATGCACCGACAACAGCGCCTATCTCCATTCTCTTTGCCATATAACCGGCATCGTAAAGTTCGGTTACCTGTCCGGTTGCAAGTCCTATCTGGTTACCGTATGAGGAATATCCTGCAGCTGCACCGGTAGTGATCTTTCTCTGGGGCAGCTTGCCGTCCATAGTATCCTCAAATGCAGCAGTAGGATCGCCTGAACCTGTAACACGCATAGCCTGATAAACATATGCTCTGCCGGACAGCGGATCGCGTATTGCACCGCCGAGACAGGTTGCTGCACCGCCGAAAGGCTCTATCTCTGTAGGATGGTTATGAGTTTCATTCTTGAACTGAACGAGCCAGCGCTGCTCTTCCCCATCTATTACAGCAGGGACTTCTATTGAGCATGCATTGATTTCTTCACTTTCATCAAGGTCAGCAAGAAGTCCGCGCTTTTTGATAGTCTTTGCACCTATTGTACCCATATCCATAAGAGTAATGGGACGCTCTGTATTTTCACCGTATACTTCTGTTCTTGCCTCGAGATATTCATCAAAAGCCTTTTTAATAACAGCTCCAAGACCGTTTTCATCAATCTCAATATCAGTAAGCTCAGTAAGGAAGGTTGTATGACGGCAGTGATCGCTCCAGTATGTATCTATTACACGAAGCTCGGTGATGGTTGGATCACGGTGTTCAGTATCACGGAAATAATCACGTACAAATACAAGGTCATCCTTTGTCATTGCAAAACCAAGCTTTGCGTGATATTCTTCGATCTGTTTTTTCTTCCAGGATGTAAATCCTATAATATGCTCAACATTTTCCGGTACGGGATACTCCTGAGTCAGTGTTTCAGGCTTTTCCGGAGATGCTTCTCTGGATTCAACAGGGTTGATAATATAGGACTTGATCTTATCGAGGGTTTCCTCATCTATATCGCCTGAAAGAACATAAACCTTTGCTGTTCTGATTTCAGGACGCTCACCCTGTGTAAGCAGGGAAACACACTGCGCAGCAGAATCTGCACGTTGATCATACTGACCGGGAAGATATTCGGTAGCAAAAACAATGTCCCCTTCATTTGTCGGGAATTGTTCTGTATAGATCATATCGACCGGCGGCTCAGAAAAAATTGTGCCTTTTGCGGTTTCCAGCTGCTGACCGTAAAGACCGGAAATATCATAACGGTTGAGAAATCTTAAAGATTTCAAACCCTTTACTCCGAGGTTGACCTTAAGATCAGAAAGACAGTTCTGTGCCTCTACGTCAAACCCTGACTTTTTTTCAACAAACAGTCGAATAACGTTGTTCATACAAACTCTCCTTTTATATGCATTATGATGCATTGCCCTTATTCATTAATAATACCACAACATATTGATAATAACAATATAAAAAACACTTATCTTTAATAATTGTTCAAAATTCGGTATTTTTACTTTTAATTGACAAGAAATTATATCAAAATAAATCCTTGACAAAAAAATATATTAATGATAATATTTTGTTCGTTAATTAACGGGGTGTAGCTCAGTTTGGTATGAGTGCTTGGTTCGGGACCAAGAGGCCGCGGGTTCAAGTCCCGCCACTCCGACCATTTCGAGTGTTCATAACAGATTTATGTTGTGAACACTCGATTTTTTTATTTGCACGCATATTTAGTTTCTAAAAATAATAAATGTTATAAGACAGATACAATCTGAGTTATAATCAAATTTTACGTATTATTCGTGTTTTTTTTCACAAACTCTACAAAATAAATATATTAACGCTCTTTTAGCGCAATAACTATTGATTTTGCGCTGAAAATATTATAAACTACAATATGTGAGAATTCGGCATTTGTTGCATATTCACCAAATGCACAATTGCTCTATCAAACAAAATATTTCAGGAGGAAAGCACTTATGAAATACGGTTTTTTTGACGATGCTGCACGTGAGTATTGCATAACTCGTCCCGATACACCGTACCCGTGGATCAACTATCTCGGATGTGAGAACTTCTTCGGACTGTTCTCCAACACTTCCGGCGGTTACTGCTTCTACAAAGACGCAAGACTGCTCAGACTTACCCGTTATCGTTATAACAACGTTCCCACCGATGCAGGCGGACGTTACTTCTACATAAATGATAACGACGATGTATGGAGCATCGCTTGGCAGCCTGTCAAGGCTAAGCTCGACTCTTATGAGTGCCGTCACGGTCTCGGTTATTCCAAGATCACTTCCGAAAAGGGCGGCATCAAGGCTTCCCAGACCTCTATGGTTCCTATGGGCAGCACCTGTGAGCTTCACAAAATCACTCTTACCAATACTTCTGATGCAAAGAAGAACTTCAAGCTTTTTAGCTTTGTTGAGTTCTGTCTTTGGAATGCATACGATGATATGACCAACTTCCAGAGAAACTTCTCTATCGGTGAAGTTGAGATCATCGGCAGCACCATCTATCACAAGACTGAGTACCGCGAGAGAAGAAACCACTATGCAATCTTCTCCGTTAACGCTCCTATCGAAGGCTTTGATACTGATCGCGAGACCTTTCTCGGTCTCTACAACGGCTTCGGTGAGCCTAACGCTGTATTTGAAGGCAAGTCTCGCAACTCCGTTGCAAGCGGCTGGGCACCTATCGGATCTCACTGCCTTGCAGTTGAGCTTGAGCCCGGCGAAACCAAGGAATATGTCTTCTGTCTCGGTTATTGTGAAAACGACGAAGATGACAAGTGGGAAGCTCTCCACGTCATCAACAAGAAGCCTGCAAACGAAATGCTGGCTAAGTTTGATACCGCTGAGAAGTTTGATGCTGCCCTTGCAGAGCTCAAGGAATACTGGATCAACCTCCTCTCCGGCTATCAGGTAGAGTGTGAGGACGAGAAGCTTGCACGTATGGTCAACATATGGAACCAGTATCAGTGCATGGTCACATTCAATATGTCCCGTTCTGCTTCCTATTTCGAAAGCGGCATCGGCCGTGGTATGGGCTTCCGTGACTCCTGTCAGGATCTCACAGGCTTCGTCCACCTCATCCCCGAAAATGCACGCGAGAGAATTATTGATATTGCTTCCGTTCAGCTTGAAGACGGTTCTGCATATCATCAGTATCAGCCCCTCACCAAGAAGGGCAACAGTGATGCAGGCAACGGCTTTAACGATGACCCCATGTGGCTCACCTTCGGTGTTGCTGCTTATGTCAAGGAATCCGGTGATATCGACATTCTCGATCATATGACTCCGTTTAATTCCGATCCTTCCACTGCAAAACCCCTCATCGACCACCTGAAGGCTTCCTTTGATCACGTTATCAATCACCTCGGACCTCACGGTCTCCCCCTCATCGGTCGTGCTGACTGGAACGACTGCCTCAACCTCAACTGCTTCTCCAAGACTCCCGGTGAGTCCTTCCAGACCACTGCTTGCTATGAGAGCGGCATGGCTGAGTCTGTATTTATCGCAGGTCAGTTTGTTGCTGTAGGTAAGGACTATGTTGAGATGTGCAAGCTTAAGGGTCTTGACGAAGAGGCTGCAAGAGCTCAGGCTGAGATCGACAAGATGTACAAGGCTGTTCTCGAATATGGCTGGGACGGCGATTGGTTCCTCCGTGCATACGATGCATTCGGCAACAAGGTCGGCTCCTCCGAATGTGAGGAAGGCCAGATCTTCATCGAGCCCCAGGGCTTCTGCGTACTTGCAGGTATCGGCGTAGAGGAAGGTCACGCTCAGAAGGCTCTTGATTCCGTCAAGGAGAGACTCGACACCAAGTATGGTATCGTTCTCCAGCAGCCTCCCTATCAGACCTATCACCTCAACCTTGGTGAAATCTCCTCCTATCCTCCCGGATACAAGGAAAATGCAGGTATCTTCTGCCACAACAACCCCTGGATCTCCATTGCTGAGACCGTTATCGGCCGCGGCGACAGAGCATTCGAGGTTTACTCCAAGATCTGCCCCGCATATCTTGAAGATATCAGTGATGTTCACCGCACCGAGCCTTATGTATATTCTCAGATGATCGCAGGCCGCGACGCTAAGAATCACGGCGAGGCTAAGAACAGCTGGCTTACCGGTACCGCTTCCTGGACATTCCTCAACGTTTCCGAGTACATTCTCGGTATCCGTGCTGACTATGCAGGACTTATGGTCGATCCCTGTATCCCCCACGATATGAAGGGCTTCACTGTTACCAGAAAGTTCCGTGGCTCAACTTACGTAATCGAAGTTGACAACACCGCAGGTTCTCAGAAGGGTATCAAGTCTATGACTGTTGACGGCAATGCTGTTGACGGCAACATCATTCCTCCCATCAACGACGGCGGCGTACATTACGTCAAGGCTGTAATGTAATCATAAATTTAAGAGCGGCTCATTTGAGCCGCTCTTTTCTTTTGATAAACAAATGTCGATAAATGTATATTGTTAATTCTATTTGTTATATGATATAATCCTGTCGTATTTTGGAGGTGTAATTGTGGCATTTATAGAGTTTAAAAACGTACTGAAACAATACAAAACCGGCGAAATAATAATCGACGCTGTAAAGAACTTAAGCTTCACAGCCGAAGAGGGCGAATTTGTTGTTATTGTAGGACCAAGCGGCGCAGGAAAAACCACTCTTTTAAACATTCTCGGCGGAATGGACAGCTGTACATCCGGAGAAGTAATTCTTGACGGAATTGATATAAGTACATTCAATTCTAAGAAACTCACTTCTTACAGAAGACACGACGTCGGATTTGTATTTCAGTTTTATAATCTGGTTCAAAATCTCACTGCAAAAGAAAATGTTGAACTGGCATCTCAGATATGCAAAAAACCACTTGACGCAGAAGAAGTCTTGGCTCAGGTTGGGCTTAGTGAACGTATGAATAACTTTCCCGCTCAGCTTTCCGGCGGTGAACAGCAGCGCGTAGCGATTGCACGTGCAATTGCAAAAAACCCCAAACTCTTGCTTTGCGATGAACCTACAGGTGCTCTTGACTACGTAACGGGCAAATCTATATTGACACTGCTTCAGGATACTTGTAAGCGCACAGGTAAAACTGTTATTGTCATCACTCATAATCAGGCTATTACGGCTATGGCAGATAGGGTTATAAAAGTAAAAAATGGAGCGGTTACCGATATGCATATCAATGAACATCCCGTTTCCGCACAGTCAATTGAGTGGTGAGGTGACCTAAAGCGTGAGAAAAAGAGCATTTATAAAAGACTTTTGGCGAACCATAAAAAATTCAAAGGGCAGATTTTTTGCTATTTTTTGTATGGTTGCAATGGGTGCAGGAGTTTTTTCAGGACTTAACGAAACATCAATTGATATGAAGCGTACCGCCGACAAATACTACGACGATACGTATTTTATGGATATTCGTCTTCTTTCAACATACGGTTTCACTGATGATGATATAGATATAATTTCTCAGCAGAATTATATAGAAAGCATTATGCCCGGATATTCCACTGATGCTATCATTACACTCAATGACTCAAATTACGTTGTAAGGCTTCACAGCATACCGTTGAATTGTTCAGATTCAGATGCAAATTATATAAACAGGCCTGTTCTCGTGGATGGTCGAATGCCCCAAAAAGACGATGAATGTCTATTAAGTACACACGAAACAGAATTTTCTACAATCAAACTTGGCGATACAATTACTCTGAGCAACGATGACACCCTTGACGGAATACTTGATAACCGTACATATACTGTTGTCGGCATTGTAAACTCATCTTATTATATCTCTTTTGTATACGGAAACAGTTCTATCGGAAACGGAAGTCTTTCTTATTTTATGTATATTCCTGAGAGCAGCTTCTGCTCTGATTATTATACAGATGTTTATGCACGTATTTCCGGAGCGCAGGAATTAAATTGCTTCAGCAAAGAATATGAAGACGAAGTAGATGATTCCATCAATAAATTGGAAGTATTATCCGAAGAAAGAATAAATATCAGATATAATGATTTTATATCTTCCGCAACTGATGCTCTAAATAATGCAAAAGAAGAGTATAATGAAGCAGAAAAAGAGGCCGATGATCAACTCAGTAAAGCCTTTGTTTCACTTACCGATGCCGAAAAGGAATTAAGCGACAAAGAGCAGGAACTTATCGATGCCGAAAAGGAAATCATTGATGCTGAAAAAGCTCTGGAATCTGCTGAAGACCAGATAAATAAGGCCGAAAAAGAATATCAATCCGGAATCAGTAAATATAATAAAGCTCTCAGCGAGTATCAATCAGGACTTTCTGAATATAACAGTGCTGTAGAATTATTTGCACAGCAAAAAAGTGACTATGACTCAGCAAACGCGTTTTATCTTTTTAAGCTTCAGGAATATGAAAATGCTGTCATTAATGGAGCTTCACCGGAAGATCTTGATATACTTCATGCTGAAATTACAGCATTAAAAAGTCAGCTTGACACCGCCGCTTCTGCTTTAGCTGTTTTTGAAAATCAGCTCTCCTCTACCCGTCTGCTGCTTGATCAATACAAATCTGAGCTTGATAAAAACAAAGTTCTTCTTGATAAAGCAAAATATCAGATAAGTATGGGCCAAAAAGAACTTAAAAAAGGAAAAAAAGAGCTTCGAGACGGCAAAGCCGAAATAGAAGACGGCAAAGTCAAACTCTCTGAAGCAAAAGAAGAATTATCTGATGCCTGGACAGAATATTATCAAAAAAAGTCTGATGCCGAAAAAGAGCTTACTGATGCTAAAAACAAGATAAGCGATGCGGAAGCAGATATTGCTGAAATTGAGAAGCCTGAATGGTACATACTAGATCGAAATACCAATTCAGGCTTTGTAAGCTTTGAGGCCGATGCTGACAGAATGAAATCTCTTGCTACTGTTTTTCCGTTTATATTCTTCCTTGTAGCCGCCCTTGTTGCTCTCACTACAATGACAAGAATGGTAGACGAGGAACGCCTGATAATAGGAACATACAAGGCGCTTGGATACAGCAACATAAAAATAATGGTCAGATATATTCTTTATGCGTTGTTTGCAAGCCTGTGCGGAAGTATGTTCGGTATTCTTATTTTATCAAAAGTTCTTCCGCAGGTAATCTGGGCAGCTTACAAAATGCTCTATATAGCACCTGAAATGATTACAAAGTACGATCCTACCTTGGTGTTATTATCTGCAGGATCTGCCACGTTCTGCACATTGCTATCAACATTTTTTGCCTGTAAAAATGCCCTGTCAGAACAACCGAGCTCTCTCCTTCTTCCCCGCGCCCCAAAACCCGGAAAAAGAATCTTTCTTGAGAGAATCGGTTTTATATGGAATAAATTAAGCTTTAACAGCAAAGTCACTGCACGAAACATATTCCGATATAAAAAACGTATGCTTATGACTCTTATCGGTATTGCAGGCTGCACATCACTTGTTCTTACAGGCTTCGGCGTAAAAGACTCTGTCTCAGATATAGTAAGCAATCAGTTTAATATCATTTACAAGTATAATACTCAGATCACAACTGAAGGAACTTTATATTCAGATGCGCTTGATATTTTAAATAACAGCAAATATATTTCATCATATCAGTTTGTATCACAAAAAGGCACTGAAATTTCTTCTGATGAGACAACTGTTACCGGATATATTATGATTCCGGAATCTTCAGACAAATTCACTGATTTTATTTTATTTCGCGATAGAACAAGTAAAGCTCCGATCACATTCGACAAAAACAGTGTGATTATCAGCGAAAAAACCGCGAAAGAACTCAGTGTATCTGTAGGTGATGAAATAATGGTCAAGGATGATTCCGACAGTTATCTTAAATTCACTGTCACAGGAATCACCGAAAACTACATCTATCACTACATCTACGCTGCCCCGGAAATATATCATAAAGTCAGCAAATCCACTGCAGAAATGAATTCTGTATTGTGTATTTGTCCTAACATGACGGAAGAATTGGAAAATGAATTTTCTGATAATCTGCTTAAATGCCATAATATTGGAACAGTCGTATTTACAAGGGAATTTAGCGAAACTTTCAATGGTATGATTGATACTCTTAATCTTGTTACAATAGTACTTATTATTCTTGCCGCTCTTCTTGCATTTATTGTTCTTTACAATCTAACAAACATAAATATAACAGAACGCAGAAAAGAACTAGCCACTATAAAAGTTTTGGGATTCTACAACAGAGAAGTTTCATCATACATTTTCCGCGAAACTATTATTCTGACTGTTCTTGGATGTATTCTGGGGCTTATTCTCGGAGTATTTATGCATCAGCTTGTAATTCAAACTATAGAAGTCGATATGGTAATGTTCGGAAGAACCATATCAATAGAAAGTTACATTTACAGCGCTATGCTGACTGTGCTGTTCTCGATTATTGTGGAGATTATAATGTCTCCCAAAATGAAATCCATAGATATGGTTGAAAGTTTAAAATCTGTAGATTAAAAAACAGAGGCAAAACGAAATTCGTTTTGCCTCTGAACTTTTTATTTGGTTCCGAATATACGGTCTCCGGCATCACCAAGTCCGGGACAAATATATGCATTTTCATTAAGCTCTCTATCAAGATTACCTACATAAATCTTAACATCGGGATGAGCTTCGTGAAGCTTTTTCACACCTTCAGGAGCAGCGATAATGCACATAAATTTAATATCAACGCCACCTCGTTGTTTTATCATTGTGATAGCATCAACAGCTGAACCGCCTGTTGCAAGCATAGGATCAACTACAACTACTGTTCTCTCGTTAATCGGAGTTGGCAGTTTGCAGTAGTATTCATGAGGCTCGTGGGTCTCCTCATCGCGGTACATACCAATATGACCAACCTTAGCAGTGGGAACAAGAGCAAGCACACCCGATACCATACCAAGACCAGCTCTAAGAATCGGTACAACCGCAAGCTTACGACCTGCGATCATTGGAGTCATACACTTCTCAATAGGAGTCTCAATCTCTACCTCTTCTGTAGGAAGATCACTGAGTGCTTCGTATCCCTCAAGCATTGCAATTTCCTCAACAAGCTTGCGGAATTCATTTGTTCCTGTGTTTTTATCTCTCAAAAGAGAAATCTTATGCTTTATAAGCGGATGATTTAAAATTACGACATTTTCCATATTTTTATTCTTGTCCTTCTTATTTTTTCTGAAAAAACACATTATTCTTCAGTTACCTCTTCAGCAGGAGTTTCTTCTGTTGCTTCTTCAACAGTCTCTTCTTCAACAGTCTCTTCGACAACAACTTCTTCAGCAACTTTTTCCTCAGCGACAGTCTCTTCAATAACGGTTTCTTCAGTAACAGCTGCCTCTTCAGCAGCCTTGACCTCAGGAATGCTTTCGGCATTCTGGCCCATAGCAAAGTTTACGCCTGTATCTTTAGGCTCATCTTCTGTGAAGACATAATCCTTATCGGGAAGGATTGCATTAAGAAGAATACCTGCGATTGCAGCAACAGCAAGACCGGTAAGGGTGATCTGTACGCCTGCAATATTGAATGAAATACCGGAGAGTTCCTTGTTCTGACCGTAGATATTTAAACCAACAGCAGAAACAAGAATTACAGCTGCAATAATAAGATTACGGCTCTTTGTAAAGTCGACCTTGCTTTCTACTACGTTACGTACGCCAACAGCAGAGATCATACCGTAAAGAACGAATGAAATACCACCGATTATAGAAGCGGGAATTGTCTCTATGCATGCAGCAACAATGGGGAAGAAAGAAATTCCTACAGCAAAGAATGCTGCAATACGAACAACTTTAGGATCATAAACCTTGGTAAGAGCAAGAACACCGGTATTTTCTCCGTAAGTAGTATTCGCAGGAGCACCACAGATTGATGCAAGTGAAGTTGCAAGACCGTCACCAACAAGAGATCTATGAAGTCCGGGCTTTTTGATGAAGTTCTCGCCGCAGGTAGAGCTGATGGCAGAAATATCGCCTATATGCTCCATCATAGTTGCAAGAGAAATAGGAACAATTGCTACGATAGATGTAACTATAAGCGAAGTATTGCTCCAGTCAATAGCGAAGACAGTTGCTTCCTTCTTAATAGGAATGTCAACAAGATTACCGATTATCTCACCGTTTGCTATATTCTTGCAAACGTCAATAACAGGCTGGAAATCTATAATGTTTCCGCTGAAAAGAACAGGAACATCGGTTGCAAGCTCAGGCCAGATTCCTGCAGAAACATCGAGAAGAACACCTACTACATAAGCAATTACAACACCGAGCACGATAGGAATGATCTTTGCCATACCCTTGCCCCAGATGTTGAAAATGATAACTACAAGCAGTGCTATGGTAGCAACTACCCAGTTTGTCATATAGTTGTTTATAGCGCTGTATGCAAGGCAAAGACCGATTGCAATAATGATAGGACCGGTAACAACCGGAGGGAAGAACTTCATAATGCGCTTAACACCGACAATCTTAATAAGGAGTGCGAAAACGAGATATACGACACCGGCAGCTGCAACGCCAAGACAAGCATAAGGAAGCAGCTCAGCCTCGGTCATATTATAAACGGAAGTAAGGCTGGTTATATATGCGTATCCGCCAAGAAATGCAAAGGATGAACCAAGAAATGCAGGAACCTTAAAACCGGTTACAAGATGGAAAAGAAGTGTACCCAAGCCTGCCCAAAGCAAAGTGGTCGAAATATCAAGACCTGTGAGCAGCGGAACAAGAACAGTTGCACCAAACATTGCAAACATATGCTGAATTCCAAGAATCAGCATTTTGGGGACACCAAGAGTTCTGGCATCGCGAATCGGGGCGTCAGTATTTTTCATTTTACTTCCTCCAAACATATTTTTTGACAGAATTATGGATATTCTGTCACGTTCAAGTTATTATACCCCCATTATTATATATTTTCAATATTTTTAATTTTATTATGAAAAATAATTTATTTTTTGTGGCAAGCATTTTTTCAGCAAAAAGAACACGATGCATCACTGCATCGTGTTCTTCTCAATATATTTTTCAGAAAATTCATCAAGCGGCAGAGGCTTATTGATATGATAGCCCTGAACCATATGACAGCCAATACTCTTAAGTATATTCATCTGTTCTTCGGTTTCAACACCTTCTGCAACAAGAATTGCTCCGGTTCGCTCACAGATTCGCTTAGTATTTTCAACTGTCAGCCTTGCAAGATCATTTGTGACTATATCGTCTATAACACTCTTATCTATCTTGATCTCATCAAAACGAAGTGCAGAAATTATATACAGATTTGAATACTCACTGCCGAAATCATCCAGTGCAAGTCTAAATCCGGCTTTCTGGAACATTTCACACACTCGGGTAATCATTGCTCTCTCCATAGAACCTATCGTCTCGGTAATCTCTATGCAAATATACTCGAGCAGATGCTCTCTTCCCTTTACGAGTTCAATAACATCTTCAAGAGCATTGGGAGCAAGAATAGTTTTTCTCGAGAAATTGACCGAAACAGGGATCGGTGTTTTACCCGAATTAATCCAACTCTGAATAATATCAAGTGATTTTCTGAGAACATAAAAATCCAGCTGTTTGATAACATTTTCACGTTCAAGCACTGCAATGAACTTTGACGGATTTATCAGACCACTCTCTGTATCATAATACCTGACAAGCGCTTCACAGCCTGTAATTTTTCCTGAAGAAAGCTCTGCCTTAGGCTGCAGATACACATAAAATTTCCCGTCGTTTATTGCACCTGTTACCCACATATAGGCCTTGAAGTCACTGCCATTTGGAATGGTATTGTTTAATCTGTAATACTCCTGCTTTGCTGATTTCATCAATTCATCAGCATGATCGATAAGCGCCTGTATATCAGAAACGTGACTGTCCCACGTAACACCGACACTAATTATATCCTGATGAGATGTACCAATCAGTTCAACAACAGCATCACATCGATTTATAAAGCTTTCCTGCGTCGAGTCCTTGCAAAGAACAAGGAATTCATCACCTGACACACGGAACACTTCTTCTTCGCCAAATTGTGTACGGATACTTTCTGCAACCTGCTTGATTATCTGATCTCCGTACTCCATCCCATAGCGATGGTTTATTGTTCTCAGGCCGTTTATGTCAGCGATAAGAACACCCAAAGACGAAAGTGTTTCCGGTCTGAGCTTTCTGAATGCATCATAATAATGCTGACGTGTCAGCAAGCCTGTTTGAAGGTCATAGTTTTTATCTGTGTCAGAGTTTTGATTCTCAAAGGATTTGGAAGCAGGAGTATTTTCCTCAAGCTCAATTCGTACAACCTTGGAATTTCGCTTAACAGCCTCCGCACAAGAACTATATGCCCTTTCATAGATGTTATGAAGATTTGCATTCTGTGCACACGCTGTAACCACGCTGCTGTAAATATCGATATTCTCATTAGGGAATGTTATTCGCAGCATTGTAGCCAATCTGTCCGCCGAATATTCAGCTCTTAAGAATTGCTCCTCAGGTGAACCTATGCCCACTCTGAAAATCATAACTCTGTTGTGGTCAATCTGTCCTACTATCGCAGCACCGTCAACAATAATTCTGAGAACACGACCCATAGCAAACAGTATGTTATGGACCATATATTCGCCTTTATCTGCCTGTACGCTATCCAATCCGGCAATCTCGATAATGCACATAGCACAGTAGGACTGCTTGTTTTTTACTGTAGAGAGCATAAGGTTGACCATATCAAAGGCTGTGGCACGACTGTACACCATACTTATGGAGTCACGTTCTACCTTTGAATGGAGAGATAACTCCCATTTGCGGCGCTTATCAACATCGCGCACATAAGCAAAACCATAAAGATCTCCGCTTACAGGATGTCTGTGCAGACTCATAGCAAGACTTGTCCAGCGTATTTTATCAGACTTGTCTTTTCTGCGGAATTCTACATTGATCCAGTCCTGTCCATTTCTGAAAACCTCAAACAGATTTTCTCTCGAAAGCTTCTGCATAAGGTTGTTCTGATCCTCTTCAACCGAGATCATATTTACAGAACGAACCAGGAGGTCATCATAACTATGCTGATTACTCTGGATTTTTTTTGTTGTGGATGCAATAAAATGCCGTTCTATTAAATTCTTGCTTATGTTGACCTTTATTGAGCCAAGTACGCTGTTGGAAACCTGATCGCAGAAATACTGCTCCTGCTCAAAACGGCGCATCTGAGAATCAATGTTGAGCACCTTCTCAGCAACACCCACAGAATAATATCTGTCACCGTTCTCGTCTTTAAGTACTCTGAATCTGGATTTCACCCATATATAGCCATTTCCATTATCACGTCGTTTGTAAAAATATTCACCTGAATCGTCACCATTGTACAGGTTATCATACATCCGCTTATATTCATCAACAAAATCAGGATGAATTATACCCGAAGCTATAACACTGTCAGGTGAATTTTCATATACTGCAACTTCAGCATCCGAACCATCAACAGGATCAACATCGTAATGATATGTCGTTTTTTTCTTTATATCAACTTCCCATAAAACTGCCTTTGTCAAATCAACTGCAGTTCTATATCGCTTCTGTTCGAAATCAAGCTGTTTTCTCAGAACATATTCCTTTGTGATATCAGAGAAAATAGCAAGAGAATATATTTTATTGTTATGCTCGTATAGATTTACTCCGCGTGCACTTATAAACCTTTTCTTCCCCGATACATCAATAATTTCAAATTCTATCTCACAGGGACAGCCTTCATAAGCACACCGAATTATTTCGCTGACAATATCCTCCCGATCACCTGATGATATAAAATCTATAATACTGTTAAGCTGTTCGGAACCTGCCCCAACCAGTTCCTTCATCATCTGGTTATAGAATGTTGGCTTAACACCTTCACGGTCAATTTCAAAAATACCAATTCCGGCCGGCGAATTTTCAACAACAGTTTCAAGCGTAGCATTTGATTCCTTAAGCTCGCTGACATCTGTAATGACACATATTATAGATCGGTTTCCATTCTTGTTAAGACCCGGCAGGCGTGCTGCGCGAATCTGTCTCCAGCCAATCTCGCCGTTAATTTCATACACTCGATAAACACAATCCAAAGTCTCACCGGTTTTTGCTATCCTATGTGCAACTTCAGCAAGTCTGCCCTTGTCTTCAGGAACAACAACCGAGAAAAGAAGTTCTCCGTTTTCGCCGATTTCCTCCGTTGTTCTGTGTGACATCTTATAAAAGCTGGGGCTTGCGTAATAAACATTGATGTCCTCTCCAACATCAACGAGAATAACTCCACCGTCCATATACTCAAGCAAGGTGCGAAGTCTGATAAGACTTTCCTTCTCTTCTGCTCTTATCTGTTCGGGTTTAATTTCATTTCCGTAAAGAGCATAATTGGTATTACTATTTTTTTTGGCATAATAAAGTGCTGCTTCTGCCTTTAAATATAGATTTCCTATATCAGTATCATCAACGCCGTAAATACTTACACCGATGGCAGAAGATACTGCATAAGAAGAACTATCAGCCGAATACTCAAAATTAAGACTATCTACAAGAGCGCAGGCCGATTCATCTGCCACAACTTTGCTGTCGCAGTTTTTTATAAAAACAAGGAACTCATCTCCACCGATTCGGCCGCATATATCATCATTTTTTATATGTTCAGTAATTCTTTTAGAACATTCTTTAATAACCTTATCTCCAAACTCAAACCCGTTGAAATCGTTTACAGACTTGAGGTCATTAATATCAACGACTAAAAGGGCATGAGTGCCGTTCGCACCCTGCCCTTTTATATATTCCTTAATCTTTCTGAAGGTCTCATCGTGGGTGTAAAACCCTGTCATTGTGTCAAGCTCATTTATCGCAGTTACACATAAGTCACCGCTATGTTCGCCAGACATTTTCTCACCTCCGAGAAAATTATAAAAACATTACAAAAAGATTTTCTATATCATTTCTTTTTAATTAACTATACAACAAATATTCAAAAAATGCAACAAAAAAATAATAAAATTATATTACGAAAGTTAATTATCCAACTAAAAACTCTTTCTCAAGGTTTTTAACTTCTTCTTTTGTATTCTCTTTATCAAGATATTCGTATGAGTATACCATAAAACCATCAGAATTTATTTTACTGTTTCTGGCATACCGCACTTCTTTTGCCAATATATCGTCTGACCCTTCCCAGGTCCCGCTATCGCTGTCAGTTCCTGCTTTATAGAGCGCAAGACCTATATAAAACTTTACAGACGGTTCGGTTACAATATCTCTCCACTTGTCACATATCTTGTCAAATGGAGCTGTTTTATGATCAAATGACCAGTATATCTGGGGACAGATATAATCTATGTAACCTTTCTGCGAGCACCATTCATATACATCTGCTCCCATATTCAGACAATTACCAACATTGCCCTGAGGGCTAATTCCAAAAACAACGTTCTTATTTATTTTCTTGACAGCAATATATGTATCCCACACAAGCATATTTATGTTTTCAGTTCTCCATTCAAGAAGACTGAGTTCACCGCCTGCTGATGTGTATCTCTGATAGGTCTGACTGTCATCAAAGCTTTCGTCATCTGCAGGATAAAAATAATCATCCCAATGAATGCCGTCAACATCATAGTTTTCTACGATCTCACATATGCCATCGATAATATATTTTCTTGCTCCTGCTTCTCCAGGATTAAAAAATTTACCTTTTTTATAATCAATTACATAATAATCATTGCTGTCTGTTTCATCATTTCTGAATATGTTGTACGGATTATCTTCCGAAATTTCAGGAGGCATTTTGCCATTATGATGTTGGATTCGCAGCGGATTGATCCATGCGTGAACTTCTATATTTTTCGAATGAGCAACAGAAATAACATATTCAAGAGGATCAAAGGCCACTTCCCCACCCTGCTTATCATCAAATAGATGTGAGGACGGAAACAGTTCAGACTTATACAAAGCATCTGCAAAGGGTCTTACGTGAAAAATTATCGTATTGTATCCGTGTTTTTCCGAATTATCTACAATATTTTCTATTTTTTCTTTGGTTACATTTGTCAATGACATATACGGAACCCAAACAGCTCGCATTTCCTCACCGTTTTTCGTCAACTCGTTCTTTGTATTGATATCTGTACTGATATCCGACGATGACAGTACAGATATCACAGGCGAAGATGCTGTATAGTCGTAAGGTATTATTACAAAAGCAGCAATAATTACTGCAACCAGGATCACCGCACATAAAGGCAGCCAAATTTCTTTTTTCATTTCAAATTGCTCCTTTCCTTGACAAATTATATCAAAAAATATACTATATTTACAACTACAATATATGGAGATGTTTTTATGCCCTGGTATTATTGGCTAATCATAATTTATCTTGTATTCATTAACATATTTGCATTTTCTATTACTGTTGCAGATAAAAACAAGGCGCAGAAAGGTAAATGGCGTATACGTGAACGCACACTTTTCTTAACCGCTGCTCTCGGTGGAGCTGTTACAATGCTTATCACAATGAAAAAAATAAGACATAAAACAAAGCACAAAAGCTTTATGATCGGTATTCCGGCTATAATTATAGCGCAGACACTTCTGGTCATATTCTTTATATTTATTAGTATAAAATAACCATTTAATCATTACGCAAGCAGACCGTGAAAAATGCATTTCACGGTCTGCTTTTTTTATTCAGTTCATAAGATATTCTTTCAATGCCGCAGCATAGTCATTCATTCTATAATTTTTAAGATACTTCTGAGGAATATCAAAATTCGGTGCCCTGTTTTCTGTGTTATGTGAATCGCTTCCAAGGACAAAGGGAATATCATCAGAGATCATGCTCTTAATTAACGCCTTTGACTTTCTCTGCAGAAAGCCTTCGTTATTCACCTGAAAAATCGCTTTGTCTATCGAGAATATCTCATTGTAATCATCCATTGAAAACATTTCAGCATATCTGTCAACATGGGCTATTACCGGAATCAGTCCGTGTTCGAAGGAAATATTTGTAATTTCTTCTGTCATCCAAGAAGCATACGGACGGTATGGAAGCTCAAGCAGAATGCAATTCGTATTTTCATATGCAAGCATATAAAGATCTTCGATCTCGCTTATATTACGTTCCAGCGCAACTTCAGCACCCAGATGAATTCTATCAAGAGTATCACTATCCAATACTGTTTTCAGCATTTTAAATGAACGTTCGCGCCTTCTGCAAAAATCAGCCACATTATCTTTATGACTTCGAAAATGCGACGTGGCAAAAATAAGTTCAACCCCCTGAGAAATCAGCTTTTCAATCATCTGCATTGACATAAGAGGAGATTTTGATCCGTCGTCAATTCCGGGAAGAATATGCGAATGAAAATCAATACTATACATAAGAATAAATTGTTCCTTTACTGGTGAAATTATTCAGTTATTTCCGTAGAACCAAAAACAGCATTATAAAGTGCTTTTCTATTTTTTTCAAAGTCGATCCTCAAAACCCAGGCACCTTTATATACGCCGCCTTTATAAGATCCGTTGATGGGAATTCTAAGCTGCTCAATATCATAATTGAGATACTTAGTTGCATTTGCAGCATATCCAAGAAGTTCCATTGAAGACATATCTGTTGCGATATTTTCAGATACACTGTCAAGTATATTCATCAGCTTTCCGTAATCGGCAGTTCGTGCTTTTTTTATCATTTGCTCCATTACTTCTCTCTGACGCTCTGTACGTTCATAATCTGCATTTCCTGCATATCTTACACGTACATATCCCATAGCTTGTTTTCCTGTAAGATGAACATTGGAGCCTGTCTTATTTAATAAACCGTGGTTTTTGCTTAAACCCATTCTTTTATTAATGCTGGATATATACATATTAACGTACTTTTTTTCTGCTTTGGTAATATCTACATCTACTCCTCCAAGCGCATCAACGATATCCATAAATGAATAAAAATTAAAAATAATGAAATTATCTATCTTAATACCGAAAGAACTTTCTACTGTTTTTACAGCAAGGGAACCTCCGCCGTAAGCGCAGGCGGCATTAATTTTGGTATTGCTGGATTTTCCAGGAATATGCACATATGTATCACGCATTATTGATGACATTACGATCTTATTTGTATTCTGATTAACAGTTAATATAATCATAACATCAGAACGCGATTTTGTGCTGTTTATTTTTCTGCTGTCAATACCGAGAATAAGAATATTCTTAACATTCTTTTCATATCTGAGGTTATTTTCATCAACTTTGACTCCCTCAACCTCATTGTCTATCTCCTGCATAAGCTCATCATCTATCTGATCAGCTCCGCTAACTATATCGGTCTCCGATTCTTCATCGATAACTATGCTGTCCAGGTTATCAGGAATAGCAAGGTCATCACCTTTCAGATATGTTATATTATCCATTACAGACCAAATAGCACTAATAGCAACAATAATCACGACAATAATCAAAATTCCCAATGAAGCAAGACATATTTTAAGAATTTTTTTGTTCTTTTCATTCATATTATGTACCTCCACATCACAATTAAGTTTTTAAAATTTTATCATAGCAAAAGTACAAAGTCAAGCAAGGTACAATACGGGGCAAAATGATAAAATAAAAACAAATCCCGTCCGATAAAGACGGGATTTGTTAATGTAAAAGATGATATTAGTCGATGTTCTCTTCTTCTCTCATCTTTGCAAAGCAAGCGCAGCAGTATACAGGACGATCCTCACGGGGCTTAAAGGGAACCTTAGCCTCGCCGCCGCAAGCTGCGCAGGTTGCGATGAAGGTCTCGCGCTCGGGTCTGCCGCCGTTCTTTCTCGCATCACGGCAAGCTTTGCATCTCTGGGG
>JAZUPB010000023.1:0-202525 GCA_045604965.1 Acutalibacteraceae bacterium | reverse complement strand
AGGGTGATTGAGCAAAGCTCGAGGGTATTTATAGCCTTTCTTACATCACCGCCGCAGCTTTGTGCAATTATTCTTTTTGCCTCATCCTCTATTTCAATATCGGTCTGATTTTCATTATTAAGAAAATCCACCGCCCTGTCAATTACGGGCAGTATATCTTCAGCTGTAAGGGGCTTGAATTCAAACACTACCGAGCGGGAAAGAAGTGCCCCGTAGATATAAAAATACGGATTTTCGGTGGTAGATGCAATAAGGGTTATGCTTCCGTTTTCAATAAACTCAAGCAGGGTTTGTTGCTGTTTTTTATTGAAATACTGTATCTCATCAAGATACAGCAAAATTCCATTTGGGGTCATAAGAGTATCAAGCTCGTCAAACACAGCCTTGATGTCCTTTGTCGAAGCTGTTGTGCCGTTGAGCTTGTGAAGTCTGCGGTTTGTCTTTTCCGCAATTATGGATGCAAGTGTGGTCTTTCCGATTCCGGGAGGTCCGTAAAAAACCATATTGGGTATTTCTCCGCTTTCGATTATCGCGCGAAGAACTCCGTTTTCGCCAAGCAGATGACGCTGTCCTACAACGTCATCTACATTTTTCGGGCGAAGCCGATCAGCAAGAGGCGCTGCCATTATGAGTTCCTCCCCATAACGCGGTCGATACCTCGCTGAATGGCTATATCCCAGAAGCTCCAGTCGTGTCCTGCGCCTGCCTGCTCAAAGGTGTAATCAACTCTGTTCTGGTCGAACACGTCCTTGAGACGCAGATTCTGATCGAAATAACGGTCATTCTTGCCGCAGGCTATATAAAACTTGGGACATATATTTACGAAGTTGCGGTTGTCAGCAACCAGGCGATAAATATCGAGAGATTTCGGCACTGTGAGCTTTTCGCCGAGGATTCCTCTCCACAGCGGCTCATCACCCTTCTGACAATCAGAGAGTATCTGCTGCTCGATATCGCACATTGCACCGATAGCAATACATCCTGCATAGCGTTCGCTGCGCAGCAGTGCACAGCGCAGTGCTCCGTAGCCGCCCATTGAAACACCGCCGACAAAGGTATCCTCACGTCTGAAAGAAAGACGGAACATCTCATTCATAAGCTTGGGCAGCTCGTCCGATATGAAATCGAAGTAATTCTTGCCGTTTGCCATATTGATGTAATTGCTGAGGCCTGCATCCGGCATAACTACTGCCAAGCCGCGGGTCAGGGCGTAGCGTTCTATATTGCTCCTGTAAAGCCAAGTGTGCGCATCGTCGGTTTTGCCGTGAAGCAGATAAAGGGTGGGGAATCCGTATTCCGGTGCCTTTTTCTGGTCGTGGGGCAGTATCGCGGTGAAGGACACGTGTCTGCCGAGAGACGCCGACAGTACGCTTCCGCTGATTACTGACATAAAATCACACTCCGTAGGTTAGAAATTACTGATAAAGGGGATACTTCTCAAGCAGTGCGGATACCTTTGCACGGATCTCGTCTGCCTTGTTGTCGAAGTCGCGGATAGCCATTGTGATGCAGTCTGCGATGACTTCCATATCTTCTTCCTTGAGTCCTCTTGTGGTGACAGCGGGAGTACCGATACGGATACCGCTGGTGATGAACGGGCTGAGAGGCTCATTGGGGATTGCGTTCTTATTGACAGTGATATATACCTCGTCGAGGTTATGCTCAAGCTGCTTACCGGTGATGCCCTCTTCTCTAAGGTCGAGAAGGATGAGGTGGTTGTCGGTACCGCCGGAAACCATCTTGATGCCGTTTTTCTCAAATGCCTTTGCCATTGCAGCTGCATTCTTTACGATCTGCTCGCCGTATGCCTTGAACTCAGGCTTGAGTGCTTCGCCGAGGCAGACAGCCTTTGCAGCGATGATGTGCATAAGAGGGCCGCCCTGAGTGCCGGGGAACATTGCCTTATCGATTGCCTTTGCATACTGCTCACGGCAGAGGATCATACCGCCTCTGGGACCGCGAAGAGTCTTATGAGTGGTTGTTGTAACGATATCAGCATAAGGAACAGGATTCTGATGTACACCTGCTGCGACAAGACCTGCGATGTGAGCCATATCTACCATAAAGATCGCATCATACTTCTTTGCGATAGCGGCGATGCGCTCAAAATCGATAGCTCTGGGGTATGCGGATGCACCTGCTACGATGAGCTTAGGCTTGTGCTCTGCAGCCAGCTTTTCGAGTTCTTCGTAATCGATTGTACCTGTCTCTGCGTTTACGCCGTAGGGTACGAAGTTATAATACTTACCTGACATATTTACGGGAGAACCGTGAGTAAGATGTCCGCCCTCTGCAAGACTCATACCGAGAACTGTATCGCCCGGCTGAAGAAGTGCAAAGTAAACACCAAGGTTTGCCTGTGCTCCGGAGTGAGGCTGTACGTTAGCGTGCTCTGCACCGAACAGCTCACATGCTCTCTTTCTTGCGATTTCCTCGACGATGTCAACACACTGGCAGCCGCCGTAGTAGCGCTTGCCGGGATAGCCCTCTGCATACTTGTTGGTCAGAACGCTGCCCATTGCTGCCATAACAGCAGGGGTAACGATATTCTCGGAAGCAATAAGCTCGAGATTTCTTCTCTGACGTGCAAGCTCCTGCTGCATTCCCTCTGCTACCTCTGCGTCATATGCGGAGATAAAGCCGATAGAGTCCATCATGTCCTTGTACATTTTTTACCAGTCCCTTTCTTGCGGTAATATGTTTTTTGCAAATTATATGTATTATATCATAGATATGGTCGCAATTCAATGAATAAACCACTGAATGTATATATTTGTCTGAATCTCTTTTTATCCTTTTTTCACGAAAGCATAGCCTGTTTTGCCGCCGTCATATAGGAATTGTGGACCGCTGCGGCTGTCACGCACAGAACCCTCTTCGCGCCTGCTTCCTTGAGAGCCTTCGCACATTCGCTGAGGGTACACCCTGTTGTGGTAACATCATCGCACAGCAGAACCGTCATACCTTCCACTGCTTCAGGTCTGCTGACTTTATATGCACCGCTTACGTTGGTTCTTCTGTCTATACGGTTAAGGGTGTGCTGCTTTTTTGTTGCACGGGGCTTGCCCAGCAGATTTGACGAATAGTTCAGTCCAAGAGTTTTTGCAACGCATCTGCCTAAGAGCGCAGCGTGGTTATATCCTCTCTCACGGAGGTCGGAAGCGTGCATCGGAACACCTGCAACAACATCGATATCAATATGCTTGTATTCCTGCTGAACAACGAGCGCCATTCTTCTTCCGAAAAATTCGGCTGTCTCTGCTGAGTTTTTGTATTTCAGGCGTTTTACTCCCGTTCTGGCCGCTCTTGTATATACAAAAGGCGATACACAGCGATCAAACCAGAAATCATCGTATTCACAGATGCACTGAAACATCTCTCTTCCGCACACTCTGCACACAGGCGTACGTACTGTAACAAGAGTGTCGGCACAGTTGCCGCATATTCTCTCATTTGCTGCTATTATTTTGCCGCAAAGAGGGCATTTCCTCGGCAGCACCGACTGCATCACTGCATTTTTCAGATTGTCAAATATTCCCATATTTTCCCCTCCGTTATGTGAGGTCAAATTCCTGCGTTATTTTCTTATCTTCGAGGAACACACGCAGAGCTGTAAATCTGCCGCTTTCACGCACACTTTTTACCATTTGCTCTATGACGTACCGCTCGCCCACAAGAATGAGTATCTTCTTCGCTCTGGTTACTGCTGTATAAAGAAGATTTCTGTAATAAAGCTGCTTCGGTCCGGGCATAACAGGCAGTATCACTGCCTCAAACTCACTGCCCTGACTTTTGTGGACAGTCATTGCATAGGCGTGCTCTATGTCCTGCGCCATTTCCAGATTGTAAGTTGCGATTCTGTCGTCAAATCGGATGCGGATATATTCGTCGGCGCGGTTTATTTCCTCTATCATTCCCACATCTCCGTTGAATACGCCTTTGCCTTCGCTGGCATCAGCACGGTACCATTCCACATCATAGTTATTCTTTATCTGCATCACCTTGTCGCCTTCGCGGTAGGTGATGGAATTTATCTTTATTTCACGGCGTTTTTCGTGCTTCGGATTGAACCGTTCGTGGAGGCATCTGTTGAGTTCATACACTCCACAGACGCCTTTTTTGCCGGGACACAGAACCTGTATATCCTTTAACGGGTCAAAACCGTATGCCGAAGGCAGTCTGCGATAACAGAGATCGACCACTGTCGCATTTACTGCGTTTTCATTGCCCGATTCGATAAAGAAGAAGTCGCTGTCCTTCAAGCCAAGTTCCGGCATCTCACCGTGAACTATTTTATGTGCCGAGCGGACAATCGCGCTCTCCTGCGCCTGACGAAAAACCTCTGTCAGCTGTGAAACCGGCAGACATCCCGAATCGATAAGATCTGCCATTACACTGCCTGCACCGACACTTGGAAGCTGATCACTGTCGCCCACAAGAATAAGGCGGCATTTTATATTCAGCGCTCTCAGCAGACTTTCAAAAAGCTGGACATCCAGCATAGACACTTCATCAATTACAAGTGCATCACAGTCGAGGTGATTTTTCTCGTTGCGCTTGAATACGGGGCGGTCATTTTCGCTCCACTCCACCTCAAGCAGTCTGTGTATGGTCTTTGCTTCTCTGCCTGTAATTTCGGTTATCCTCTTTGCCGCTCTGCCTGTAGGCGCAGCTATGGACACTATCTGCCCAGATGCTTCCAATGTCTCGATTATGGCATTGAGTACTGTGGTCTTGCCCGTTCCCGGGCCGCCTGTAAGAACAAGGGCACCGCGTTCCATTGCTGCATCTATTGCCGCTTTCTGCTGGTCGTTATAGGTTATGCCCGAAAGCGCTTCGCACAGCGCCACCTGCTGCTGGTATCCGCGTATCGGAGGAGGCGGATATTTCGAAAGATGCATAAGGTGTGATGCGCAATATATTTCCGCTGCGTACATATCAGGCAGGAAGATAAATCTTCTGTCGTCAAGGGTATCGGAAGCAAGTTCCCGTTCTTCCACCGCTGTCTCGATCTTTTCTTCCACAAGCTCCTGTTCAACGCCAAGAAGCTTTGCAGCCACAGGACAAAGGCGGTCATAAGGCAGACAGGTATGTCCGTTATATGTATTGTGCAGAAGCACATAGTTCACTCCTGCCAGAATTCGGAACTCATCTGTCTGCGGGTAGTCCATCTGACGCGCCATATAGTCTACACGGGGAAAGTCTATCCCAAGATCCGATGAGCAAAGAAGATACGGTGTTGCTTTTATAAGATCAAGAGAGGATGCCCCCCATTTTTTCCACACGGCTATAGCTTCGGTAGGCATAAGTCCCAGCCTTGTAAGTTCTATCATAGCCTCACGCAGACCTCTCTGGGACGCAAAGGATGTACTTATATCGTGGGCTTTATTTTTGCTTATTCCCTTTATCTGCGCCAGTCTGTCAGGTTCGTTTTCAATTACGTCGAGGGTTGCATCGCCAAACATTTCAACTATTTTGGATGCTGTTACAGGTCCTATTCCCTTGACTGCACCTGATGAAAGATAACGGTGTATTGCTGATGCTGTTGCAGGCAGATACCTTTCGCAGGTCTCTGCACGAAACTGCTCTCCGTAAGTAGCGTGGCTCTGCCAGGTTCCTGCCAGCATAAGCCGCTCGCCCTCAAACACCTCGGGCATAATACCGACTACCGTATAAAGATACCCATTCGACGAAAGCTCAAGGACGGTAAAGCAGGTGTCTTCTTTTCTGACTGTTACGTTTTCCACTGTTCCTTCAAGCAGCTCCAGTTCTCTCTCGCTGTTGTCTCTCACCTGCCGTACCTCCTTTGTTTTTCGTATATCTGATTTATTATATCATTATTTTTCTATGTTTGGTAGATAAAATATTAATTTTGAGAACAAAAAACCGACCGCATCTGCGGTCGGTTCATAAGCTTTTAAACACCCGTCATACAAAACAAGGAGGTTGTAAACCATATTCTGCTTCATATAATTTTACTCATAATAAAAATCTGTTATAAGTCTGTCGGTGCTTCGTTCATACAGCTTTCCGTCCTTCGAGTAAAAATACTTATTTTCTTCGGAACACATCACATAAAAGACAGGATGATAAACGGTTATACTGCCGTCTTCGTTTATACAAGGACAAGAATCATTCATAACAACATAGTCAAGTCCGGTTATATTTTTTCCGATGTTAAGAGTAATTTTCACATCTTCCACAGTATACTCTTCCTCTGCATCAACCCATTCTTCAAGCCACTTTTCATAGCACTCGGCATCACTGTCAGAAATAACAGAAAAATTCATTGCACTCTTATCATTAACAAAGTAATCAAAATTAACCATAAACGGGCTTTGCGCACCTGTTCCCACATACCCGCCGAGCTTTGTCAGAGGGATGCCATCATAGCTGTCAGGTATTGTTATAACCATATCTTCCTTGATTTGTGCGCAGTCATACTGACCTGCAAAACAGCAATTGCCCACCCTGTTTATCTCTATCCACAGTCCGTCGACCTGTACAGTTTCGTCGTAACAGAGCGCCGTATCCTTAAGCAATGTACAGCCTGAAAGAAGCGACACAAACAAAGCAATAACTGTAATTATTCCAAAACATCTTTTCATAATATCACCTCATAATAAATATGAATTAATGTTTCGACAGCGTCAATCGTCTATTCCGTGCCACTCAAGCTCCGTTATGCCGTTTTCAAGCATTGCACTTCGGCTGAGTATCAGGTCTATTACGTCCTGTCCCTTTTTGCCAAAACAAAGCGAAGGCTTATAATCGTTAACTGCTGTTCCGCTGGATGTGCTCAGACAAGGCACCGCACTGATCCTGCATTTTCCGACTTCGCCCGAATCAATGTCAAACACGGCGCGCAGTATCATAGTCTCGGGTCTGTTTGCCATCGAATTCCCCCCGAAGGCGAAGTTCCCCAGACTGTAAGCTATGTAAACACCCTTATATTTTTCTATTCCCTGAAGTACGTGGGGATGATGACCGACTATGAGGTCTGCACCTGCATCAACCAGCTCATACGCCGTTTCCACCTGCCACTGAGACGGTTTTACCGCTCGCTCCGTGCCCCAATGGAGATTTACTATCACTATCGTTCCCGGCGAGTCGTAACGCTCGATCTGCTTTTTCAGCGCTGCGAATTTTGCGTGGTTTTTTATATCAATACTGCTGGTAGAAAGCATTACCACTGACACCGTTCCGCTGTCAGTGCGCAGACTTCTCACATAGGGCTCGCTTGCCCAGAAAAGACCAATTTTTTGGTCCTCAAGAGCTTTGACTGTGTCCTCAAAGCCCGTCTCAAAATAATCTAGGGTGTGATTATTGGCAAGATTTGCAGCCTCTACGGAAGAAAAAGAAAGAATCTTTGCGTAATCTGCGTCACCTCGGAAATAATACTGTTTTTCTTCGTGTTTGGCGGAATCTGTAAGAACCCCTTCAAAATTCACTGCCGATATATCATCTGCAGCAAACACTCCTCTTACATTGTCAAAGGGATAGGTTACACTGCCCGATTTATCATAAAGCGCAGGAAATCCGCCGGGGCGTTTCTGCTCATTGAATCGCGCAAAGGTACAGTCTCCAACAAAAGAAAACACTGCCGTTTCTTCTGTGTTCTGCGATGCAGCCCAGCAGGATACTGCCGCCTGTTTTACCGTTTTTTTGTTTGCAGTTTTGTACACTTCGGCAAGCTTTTCGGAATCGCCCTCACCTTTTCCGAATGCCAGCACTGCGGATAACAATTTGTATAAATCCTCCTCGTTGTTTCGTTCAAGCTCTGTCAGAAGGTTTTCAGCTTTACCCATCGTACCCTCATCACCTGCGGAATATGCCAGTAAGTCCAACATTCCTTCTGAATACACTCTCAGCTCTTCCGGAGTCATACCCGATGTTTCGGAAGGGATTTCTTCACGATTATCATCGCTTTCAGAAAAAACGGGAGTCTCAACTTCTTCGATAACATTTATCACAGGCTCTTCTGTCTTTTCTTTCGGCGCAGTCTCTATTTTCCCGAACTTGTCTATAAGCATCAGTATCAGCACAAAAATTACAAGGCACAGGGCTATAAGTACGCCTTTCAGAAACTTCACGCCGTCCCCTCCTTTCATCTTATTCAAAAGCCGCTCCTTTGCCAGAGCGGCTTTTTATTATTGTTATGCCTCCAGCGGATGCTCTTTCGCATATTTTTCGGCAGCTTCCTTTGCCTTTTTTTGAAGCTCCACATATTCTTCGAGACAAATTCCATGCTCATAAATATATTTGGCGTGCTCCAATGAATGATCTGCCTCAATGAAACGGAAGTGCCAGGGCTCGTAATTAATTTGTGTTATGTCAACCTTATCCTTTGGATATCTGAGCACAAAACCGTATTTGTGGGCATTTTCTGTCAGCCATTTTCCCTGCTTTGTCTGATGGAATTTATTCTGTGTGGTATATACTGTGGAAAAATCTATTGCAAGACCGCTGTGGTGCTCGGAACAACCCGGAAGCGTTCTCGTTTTCAGAGCATGAGCTCTCGCCTGCTCTTCCGTCATTCCGTAATCTGCCATTCTCTGTTTTATGGCATTTTTCAAAAGCTGCTCCTGCTTTGCATAGCTGCGATATGTGCTTATAAGCCTGAGCGTCCCGAGATTCTGATCAAGATAGTCGCTGTACATCTCTGCAAGCGCCTCTTCACAGTCCGGTGTTAGTTTTGTCTCCTTATGTGCTGTGGGTATGCTCTTTCTCACATTTACAAGCTTCGGTTCAAAATCAGATGACACCGGATTGTCATTGTTTATCAAAAATATTTCATCCTCGTACCAGTATGGCAGATCGCTGTCTGAAGGCACTTCCTTACGAAAAACCTCCACTGTCATTGTCAGCATCTTTCTCTCTGCAGTCTCCTGGTTTATCACAAGAGCCGTGACTTCTGTTTTTCCAAGTCCGGCACCTTTTATCTTACCGTCCGA
Source organism: Acutalibacteraceae bacterium (assembly GCA_045604965.1). Classification (GTDB taxonomy): domain Bacteria; phylum Bacillota; class Clostridia; order Oscillospirales; family Acutalibacteraceae; genus JAISGQ01. The sequence continues at coordinate 193,571 of JAZUPB010000023.1, read as the reverse complement.
AAGAATTTCTGCAACGCTTTCGTCCTTTGACTCCCACACCACGGAACAATTCTCTGCATTGAGTATTTTTGCCTCAAGAATATCATCCTTATAAACGAGCCTGTCCGTTCTCTCAAATTCCGGCTCCGTAATCGTAACCATAGACGGTGCCTCCATATGGCACGCAGATATCATTACGATCGCCACCAAAAATGCAAACAGATCTGCAATGATCATTACCTTTTTCACACGCGGGACATTCAGCTTTTTGTTTTTCATTTGTTCACTCTCTGTTTCATTAAACTTATATCAAACTCATACCTCTAATATTATATTACATAACATTGTAAAATGCCATTAAAAAACGGTAACAAAATAAACTCCCACCGCAGTTTGCGATGGGAGTTTTTGTCATTTTTTGTTATTACTTGCAGTTGGGGCAGTTTCCGTTTTCATCAAGTTTGCTTCCGCAGTTTGAGCAGAAGTTATTTCCAGGCTGAGGAGCAACTGCTGCCTTGGGAGTTTTTTCGAACTTGGGCATTGCAAATGCATCTGCAACTTCACCCTCATTCTGGTTCTTGAGCTTGCCGTTGATCTGGATAATATTCTTTACTGCGATGATTGCAAGAAGAAGAATCTCGTAAGCAATACGTACTGCAATAGGTCCGAGGATCATTGTAAGGAGACCTTCAAGACCGTACCAGTGACTGTAGTATCTTCCGTAGGATTCAACATAGAAGAGCATAAAGAAGCCGTATGTGATGCAGAATGCTGTGGAAAGAATGTAGGTTGCCTGAAGAACCTTCTCGATTATAAGTGTCTTGAAATTAACAAGATCGTGCAGTATCTGCATAATTTTTGCTTTTCTGTCCTTTACGGGAACAACAAAAATAAATGCGCATACGGTAGCTCCAATTGCCAGGAGCGATGCTATAATTGTAATTGCTGTCATTTTTTCTTCCTTCTTTCTTGTTTTGTATATTAATGATAAATTCGAAATTGTGTTATGTCAAGGAAAATGACAACTTTTGTCGCTTTTTGTTTTATATTCAGTTTTTTGCCGTTCTAAGAGAAGTGAACCATTTTCAATCTTGGGCGCAGTCTTCATTATGAACTTAAATGCAGTTCTGATAAACGGCTGTATAAAAAACAGCTGAGAAAAAAATGCGAACGGGAAGTTAACGCATATGAGCTTCAGCCAGTTTGCAATGAGCGTAAACAAATCGAAGCCTTGATAATATGGATAGTACATAAATGCAGCAAGGAAACTCATCGCAGGGCACATAAGACCCACCGTAGCACAAATAAGTGCTGTTTCAAAAAGCACCGGATGCGTGGTTTTAGGATCAAAAACCTTGCAGGCAAGCTTAAAGGAACAGGGGCTTCCCATAACGCACTCCAGCGTGAATGCACAGGCAAATTCAATAAGCACCACAGCCCAAATCGGCACCAGCCCTCCAAACATCATAACACCGCCGTTGAGACGAATTCCCTCCAGAACATTCGATGCACCTTCTATGGATCGGAAATAGTCTCCTTCCACCACGTAGAGGCTGTAAAACACATAGGCGTGAACTGTAACAAGTACGGTCAAAAATGCATATAGCATTTTCTGAAATCTGCTGTTTGGCATATTATTTTTCTCCTTTTCAACATAAAAAACACAAGCAGAGACCTGCATGCAAACCACAATTACAACATATTACCGTAATCAGATTTACGTGCTTTCACACTACTTGTGTCGTTATGTTTTTATTTATTTTTTCGACTAAGAATAACACCTTAAGCTGAAAAAAGTCAAGCACAATCTGCCTCAAGCCATAAAACTGTTGACAGTTTATCATAATTAGGTTATAATATCCTTCGACAATTCGATAAAAACTTATCAAGAGCGACGGAGGGAACAGGCCCTATGATGTCCGGCAACCTGCCTATGTAAGGTGCCAAATCCTGCGGCAAGTGCCGGAAGATGAGCAGTATGCGTTCAGCCCGACCTTGCGGACTGAACTTTTTTATTTCTTATGGAGGATAAATTATGTCAAGATTTTTTACATCGGAATCTGTAACCGAAGGACATCCCGATAAAGTTTGCGACTGCATTTCTGATGCGGTTCTCGATGAAATTCTCAGCAAAGACCCTAACGCGCGCGTTGCCTGCGAGTGTATGGTAACCACCGACAAGCTTTTTATGGCAGGCGAGATTTCCGCAAATTGCGAATACAACGCTGAAGAAATTGCACGCCGCACCATCCGTGAGATCGGATACACCAGCGATGATATCGGATTCAATGCTGATACCTGTGCTGTTTCCAACAATCTTCACACTCAGTCTGCTGATATCGCACTGGGCGTTGATAACGCCAGCGAGATCAAGGAAGGCAGCTCGGACAAATACGATCAGATCGGCGCAGGCGATCAGGGAATGATGTTCGGCTTCGCCTGCAATGAGACCGAGGAGCTTATGCCTCTTCCCATTGCGCTTGCTCACAAGCTTGCTCTCAAGCTCACCGAGGTACGTAAAAACGGTACTCTTCCTTATCTCAGACCTGACGGAAAAACTCAGGTTACCGTTGAGTACGATGATGACGGTTCTCCCATCTGTGTTGACACCGTTGTTATCTCCACTCAGCACAATGAGAATGTTACTCTCGATCAGATACGCAAGGACCTTGCAAAGCACGTGATACTCCCTGTTATTCCCAAGGAGCTTATCACAGTAAATATGAAGATCCACATCAATCCCACAGGCCGCTTTGTTATCGGCGGACCTCACGGTGACAGCGGACTTACCGGCAGAAAGATCATCGTTGATACCTACGGCGGATACGCCAAGCACGGCGGCGGTGCATTCTCCGGCAAGGACCCCACAAAGGTTGACCGCAGCGCAGCTTATATGGCTCGCTATATCGCAAAGAACATTGTAGCTGCAGGTCTTGCCTGGAAGTGTGAAATTCAGCTTTCCTATGCTATCGGTATGGCCAAGCCCATATCTGTTCTTATTGACACATTTGAGACAGGCGCAGTGGCTGACGATGAACTGGCAGAGGCAGTAAGCAAGGTCTTCGATCTGCGTCCTGCTGCTATCATTGACACTCTCGGTCTTCGTTCCCCCATCTACCGTCAGACCGCTGCTTACGGTCATTTCGGCAGAACAGATGCTTCCCTCCCCTGGGAAAAAACCGACAAGGTTCAGGAGCTTTGTGATGCAGTGGGCGTCGATCTCGACAGCAGCGCCCTTCTCAAGCTTGCTCAGGACAACTAATTTTTACCAAAAAACATATGACAAATCACCTCGCCGCAGCATATTCTGTGGCGAGGTGATTTTTTATGAGTGCTCTTTCTTGTGTTGTAATATGGTTGTTTGCTGTAATGGGATTTTATGAGCTCCTCTTCGTAGCTGTCAGCTTTCTTTTTCTCGCGCCTACTGAAAAGAACTGCGGCATAATCGAGCTGCACGGACATATGGAAAATGCCGAGCATATCATCAGAAGCGCTCTGCTTCACAGCAGCGGAAGAGTATACATAATCGACTGCGGTGCAGACAACCAGACACGCCTTATTGCCGAAATACTTTCATATGACTGCAGAAGAGTTGTTCTGCTGCGCTCCGACGAATCTGTCCTCACTGCGTTCGGCGAAAACACCGTCCAATGACAGGCTTTCATCAAGTCTGACAGGAACAGTCAGTTTTTCCCCCTCAACCGGTGAAACAGGAGCTTTGCTAACAGAAATATATCCCTGTGCAGTTATGCTAACGCGCCACTCATCATCTGCAAACACCGGTATTTCACAGGTTTTTCCTTCCTTGTCCGTCAGTGTGCGTATAAAATAGCCGTCATCTCTGTAAAGCATTATCTGGGCATATTCTATCGGCCCACCGTTTTCTGCATCCTCCACGTAAAATTCACACATCGCAATTTTTCCGCCGCATATCGGGCAGACTGATACACTCTCGTCAGTCTGCTCTTTTTCTTCGTCTTCCGAACATAACTGCTGTACAGTATCTTCTTTTTCTTCAGGTTCACAAGGCGGTTCTTCCTCTGCGTCCGCGTCATTTCCCATATTTTCTTCCGTCTCTATTGTAAAATCAGGTATTGGTTCTTCCGTTTCCTCAAGGTCGGAATCACTCCAATCAGGCAGCTGTTCTTCCGTTTTTGCTCTTTTATGCATTTCTGTCATTTCTCTGAGATATTTCTCTATGATACTTTCATCAATGCTCATTTCGTTCACCTTTCCTTTCGTTAATTTGTATGCAAAAACCTTATTAATTATATAGATAAATTATCTATTTCCTCGATTTACAAAACACGCTATACCGTGCTATAATTAGATGTATACTACTTTAGATGCATTAAAATAACTTATGCATAAACAAGTCTGTTTTCAGTTAATTATTTATATGTAAATCAATACTCCCTGGGGGTGACATTTATGACAGATATGGATATTCATAACTGGTGCAGAAATCCTGCTGTCTTTGCACGCGGCCGCGCAATGTACAAGCGTCATATGGTCGGCAACGTGGAAAAAAAGGTGCTTGAAAACGGTCTGTACTGGCTTTACGGTAAGGTTATCGGAAGCAGCGGTACGGATTATGCCGTTTCTGTCCTCGTTCACGATGCAAACGGCATCCAGAACGGTCACTGCACCTGCCCCGATCATGCTGCAGGCAGGGCTGTCTGCAAGCATATGGTTGCAATGACTCTTGAATATATAAAGCCTGCTCCTGTTGAGGCTGAGCAGATAGAAGGCAGAACCACCAGCACCGTGCGAAGCCTTATAGAGACCTATACTGTGCGTGAGCAGCAGGCGCTTCCCTCTCAGCAGTACAGGGGAAAGGTCCGCATAGATCCCATACTCCGTCTTGAATCCGCAGGTCTGAGACTTGAGATCAAGGTCGGCGCAGGAAGAACTTATATCATCAAGGATATTGCCGAATTCATCGGACAGGTCAGACGCGGTGAATATATTCAGTACGGCAAGGATTTTGGATTTGTGCACGTTGAGGAGATGTTTACGCCAAGATCAAGAAAGCTCCTTGGCTTCCTCAAGGAAAAAATCGCCGCCGACAACGAAATGATAAACAGTATGCCGGGGCACTCTATGTTGTTTGATATGCGCCAGCTCATCATTACTCCCCGTGACCTTGACAGTTTCTTCGATGTTATGGAGGGTGAGACCATCACAGCGTGGCTTCCCACCAATATGTCTCTTACTCTTATCAGAAGAAACCCTGCTCTTACGGTTGTCATTGAGGGTAAGGGCGATGAAGGCGCATCCATCGCTACGGATAAGTACCGCGTCTTTTCCGGCGTTTCCTGCTGCTATGCGATACGCAACGGCATGCTCTACCGCTGCAGCGAGGACTTTTCCGCCGATATGGAAAGCTTCCTTAAACTTACCGGTGCATCCTGCGAATGGGAAATGACCGTCAGCAAAAAGGATCTTCCCGCTTTCTGCGCAAGTGTTCTTCCCTCTATTTCAAAATGGGCTTTTCTCAAAGAGAAAAACATCAACCTTGAGGACTTCTCTCCTCTCCCCGAGCTTTTCCGCTTTTATCTCGATATGCCGAAATCCTCGGAGCTCACCTGCAGACCTGCTGTTCGCTACGGTGATATAGAGGTCAATCTCCTTGAGGACAACCAGAACGCTCAGATAAACAGAAATCTCAACTCTGAATCCCGTGTGCGCACTCTTCTTGCGCGCTATTTCGATATTCCGTCAGAGCCAGCGGAAACTCTCCGCATAGTATCTGACGACGAGCTTATATATAATTTCCTCGAAACCGGCGTCTCAGAAATTATGAGTCTCGGTGAGGTATATGCCTCTGAAAGCTTCAAGAAGGCAAAAATACTTTCCAAGCCCAATGTCACTGTCGGAGTTAAAGTCGACAGCGATCTTCTCAAGCTGGAAGTCGACTGCGAAGATATACCTCGCGATGAGCTCCGCGCACTTCTCAGCAGTTACCGCAAGAAAATGCGCTTCCACCGTCTGAAGAACGGCAGGTTTGTAACTTTGGAGGCAAGCAGCTTTGCCACTGTTTCCGAGCTTGCCGAAGGTCTGCAGATGACCGGTGCTCAGCTTATGACAGGTACTATCGAGGCACCTGCAAACCGCGCACTGTATGTTGACTCTGTTCTTAAAGAGGGTCAGGGCATTACACTTCGCCGCGATCACCTTTTCAGAGACCTGATAAAAAATATGAACTCCGCCGCAGAGGCAGAGTTCGAGGCTCCTGAAAGTATGGCAAAAACTCTCAGAACTTATCAGACTGTCGGTTTCCGCTGGCTCAAGACAATCGAGCATTACGGCTTCGGCGGCATACTCGCCGACGAAATGGGTCTCGGCAAAACTGTACAGGTCATAGCTCTGCTTCTTTCGGAAGCTCAGACCAACGGACGCAGCTCGCTTATCGTCTGCCCCGCTTCTCTCGTTTATAACTGGCTCAGCGAATTCAAGAAATTCGCACCATCTATGAAATGTGCTGTCGTCGCAGGCACTGCCGAGGAACGTGCTGCACTGATTGCAGATTACACTGATTACGATGTCCTCATTACCTCTTACGATCTGCTCAGACGAGATGTTGAGCATTACGGACAGTCAACCTTCCGTTACTGCATCATCGATGAAGCTCAGTACATCAAGAACCACGATACACTCAGCGCCAAGAGCGTAAAGACCATACGTGCGGCAACCCGATTTGCACTTACCGGCACACCTATCGAAAACCGACTCAGCGAACTGTGGAGTATTTTCGATTTCCTTATGCCAGGTTTCCTATATAATTACAACCGTTTCCGCGAAAAGATAGAAACGCCTATCGTCAAGGAAGGCGATCAGGCCGTTACAGAGCGTCTGCACCGTATGATCGCGCCCTTTATTCTGCGAAGGCTCAAGAAGGACGTTCTCCGCGAGCTTCCCGACAAGCTTGAGCAGTGCATTTATTCACGTATGGGCGATGAACAGAGCAAGCTGTACCGTGCACATGCTGCACAGCTTATTCAGAGCCTCCGTGAACAGACCAACGAAAGCTTCGGCGCAGGAAAGCTTCAGGTGCTTTCCGAGCTTACAAAGCTGCGTCAGATATGCTGTGATCCTACTCTTTTCTTTGACGATTACAAGGGCGGCTCCGCCAAGCTTGAGACCTGTATGGAAAAGGTCAACAATGCTGTTGCCGGCGGCCACAAGATCCTGCTTTTCTCACAGTTTACTTCTATGCTTTCGATAATAGCCCAGCGTTTGACCGCCGAAGGCATTTCGTATTATCTTATCACGGGCTCTACAGGTAAAGAGCAGCGACTTTCTCTTGTAAATGCCTTCAACAGAGACGACACTTCTGTATTCCTAATCTCTCTCAAAGCAGGCGGTACAGGTCTTAACCTGACCTCTGCCGATATCGTTATACACTACGATCCCTGGTGGAATGTAGCTGCTCAGGATCAGGCAACCGACCGCGCTCATCGTATCGGTCAGCGCAATGTTGTAACTGTCCTCAAGCTTATTGCACAGAACACCATAGAAGAAAAAATAGTGGCCCTGCAGGAAAGCAAGCGCGAACTTGCTGACAGCGTCATCTCGCGCGGCGGCTCGACTATCGGCGACATCACACGTGATGAGCTTATTGAACTGCTTACAGAGGAATAAATTTATGGTAATTGATATTCACACTCATACTTTTCCCGAAAAAATAGCGTCGAGAGCTATCGCAGGGCTTGCCTCCACAAGTTTCCTTACTCCTGCTCTCGACGGCACTCTCCCCTCTCTGCATATGGCTATGCTTGAGGACGGTGTTGATATATCTGTTCTTCAGCCTATAGCTACTGCACCTCATCAGGTGCCGAAGCTTAATGACGCCGCTATTGAAAACAATAAAATTGACGGGATAATCAGTTTTGGTGCTATTCACCCACTGTATCCCGACAAGGAGACCGAATTTCAAAGACTCGCTGCTGCAGGAATAAAGGGAATAAAGCTTCACCCCGATTTTCAGCAGGTGTATATCGACGATCCCGCTGTTATCGAAACACTGAGGCTCTGCGGCAAATACGGTCTCATTGCTATGATTCACGGTGGTCTTGATATTTCTTATCCGGAAATAAATAAAAGCACCCCCGAGAAGCTTAAAAGAATTTTGCCTCTTCTCGGTGATGCTGTTATTATCTTTGCTCATATGGGCGGATTTGGTTATTTTGAACAATCAATCAGATTTCTTGCAGATACTGATGTCTTTATCGATACCGCCGCTGTCTGTGATATCTTCCCAAGTGATGCAATCAAATCTGTAATAGATGCGTTCACTCCCAATCGGGTTCTTTTCGGCTCCGATTCACCCTGGAGCCGTCAGAAACTCTATATGGACTGCATACGTTTTATGGGGCTTTCTCAGAATGATGTTTCTGCTATTCTTGGCGATAATGCACGAAGGCTGTTATCTCTGTAACCCCTGATCTCCGTACAGAAGCCATTCTACAGATACACCTAAGACCTCCGAAAAAGCGACCAGTTCGTAGTCTGATACACATCTGTGACCGGATTCAATTCTGTTGATAGACATTCTGTCAAGCATTACTCCTAAAAGCTGTATTGCTCCCGCAAGATCTTTCTGAGTCATATGCTTGGATTTTCTCGTTTCTCTGACTCGCGCTGCGATCAGATTTTTGCTGTTCATCTCCGAAAGTTTCATTTACGAACTCTCCTCTAAAAGTCTACCTTTTTCAGGTGGACTTTGGTTTGCTATTGATATTATATCATACCACGTAGAAAAATAGGTGTTAAAACAGTGCATTTGCAACAAAATTTATTCAATTATTTGTTTTTTTACATTTTTTACAAATAAAGATCAAAAAAATTCCAATGGAGGTATTTCATTTGAACTGGCTGAAGACAAAAATTTTCACTTCCACTGAGGGCATCGAGCCTCTTTGCGGCAGACTTTATTCTCTCGGTCTGAATGGTGTGCAAATAGAAGACAGTGCCGACTTCAACGACTTTATTGAAAACGAACAGCAGTACTGGGATTATATCGACGAAAGTCTTGAGCCTCTTAAAACAGCTGAGACAAGCGTTACTCTTTATGTTACAGATGATGCTCCCGGTCGCGAACTTCTTATGATGATTCGCGAAACTGTTGCAGCTCTCGCCAAGCTCAACGAAAACGGTCAGTTCGGACGTCTTGATATAGAGACTGAAGGTGTATGTGATGAGGATTGGGCAAATAACTGGAAACAATATTATAAGCCCTTCAATATAGGAGAGCGAGTTTTTATCCGCCCTCAGTGGGTTGAGTGTGATACACCCGATAACCGCGTTGCTCTTACTATGAACCCCGGTCATCTATTTGGAACGGGAACTCACGACACCACACAGATGTGTATGCTTGAGCTCGAGAGACTTGTTTCCGGCGGCGAAAAGGTTCTTGATCTCGGCTGCGGAAGCGGTATTCTCTCCGTTCTCGCTCTTCTTCTCGGCGCTGACAAGGCTGTTGCTGTGGATATCGATCCTGCTGCTCCCGAAACTGTTGGCGAAAACCTTACCCTCAATCCTCAATGCAGGAATAGATGCGAGGTTTTTGTAGGCGATGTGACAAGCGACCCCGAACTTCACAAAAAAATCGGTTCAGACTATGATTTGGTAGTTGCCAATATCGTTGCAGATGTTATAATAAGCATATGCGGTGCTGCTTATTCATTTATGCGCAAGGGTGCAATGTTTGTAACCTCCGGCATAATCTCCGCACGCGCTGATGAAGTTCTCGATGCCCTCAGAAATGCCGGCTTTGAGATAGTTTCACAGCGCAGTCAGAATGACTGGCGCTGTATAACCTCAGTCAAGAAATAGGAGTGTTTATTATGAAAAAAGCTTTGTTATTCCTTCTTTGCGCACTTATGGTTCTTTCTCTCGCTGCCTGCGGAGAAAAAGAAGTTTCCAATGATGATATAGATTTTTCCGATAATTCCGGTTTCTCCGACAGTACTTTTGATGAAGGCGATTTCGGCGAAGGAGATGTCGACGAAGAGCTTATGAACATTCAGGATATTATCGGTTTCTGGTGCGCTACTTCCATTTATCAGGTTCCCCGTGCAACCGATAATGAGTATGCTTCTGATGAAGAAGCTCTCCTGTATGCACAGGGTATGCCTGTTCAGATCAGTGCAAACGAATTTGACTCTCCTCTCTTCTATACCGATAATGCGGTTTTCAAAAAGGTATCTGCTGATCTCGGCTCTCTCAGCAATTACGGAATTCAGGTGGACGACACCCTCCGTCAGCTTGTGGGCGAAGGCGAGATAGTAAGGGTTGACATTTACGACGGCGACAGTGCTGATCCCTCTTTTCAGGTATTTATCATCAACGGCTCCACTATGCTCTATGAAGGCGACAGCGGCTATATTCTGCTGGCTGAACTTGAGGAATCCGTGGGCTGATTTACGACAATAAAAAATAACCGTGCTCTTTTTAGGAGCACGGTTATTTTTTATGCCTGAGCGGTTTTATTCGGCTCAGCAATTATATTTCGTATCCAGATACCTTTTTTCACAAGAATTATCGCGACAACGCTCTTTACCGCCTCAAGCATCTGACATATGAGATAAAGCGGAACTATCGGGAGTCCTGTAAATCTCGACAGCACATATGCCAGCGGCACATTCAGCAGCCACATAAATCCATTGTCGAAAAAGAAAGTTAGTCCTGTTCTTCCTCCTGAGCGAAGGGTAAAATAAGATGCGTGGCAGAGTGCGGAAAACGGCATTACAATAGATGCGCAGAGAAGAAGCTCTGTTGCAAGGGAACGCACGCTGTCACTTACATTGTACATCATAGGAATAAAAGGTGAGCATACAGCCATTATCACTGCCATAATCATTGCTATTACCGTAGAAAAAGCAATGAGCTTCGGTGCTTCATCCTTTGCCTTTTCAAAATTACCGCAGCCCAGATGATGTCCGACCATTATTGCCACAACATTACCCAGTGCAAAGAAAACTATGCTGAACAGGTTCACCACTGTGCTTGTAATATTGTATGCTGCGATTACTGTAAGACCTCTTGTAGAATAGCTCTGAACCATAACAGTAACACCTGTTGACCATAAAGCTTCATTTACCATCAGAGGCGTGCCTTTTTTTATAATGCCGAAAACTGTGCTTTTCTTGACATACAAGCTTTTGAATGCACCTTCAATAAAGGTAAATTTCTTGTGGCTTATCGCTGTGGCAATAACCACTATCAGAAGCTCAACAACACGGGATATAACTGTTGCTATTGCGGCGCCTTCCACACCCAGCTTCGGTGCGCCGAAGTTTCCGAAGATAAGAACGTAGTTAAAAAACAGATTCACAAATACCGCTATACAGCCTGCTATCATCGGCAGTTTTGTTTCTCCCGTTTCTCTCAGCGTTCCCGAATACGCCTGCACCACTGCAAATGGCAGTATTCCGATAAGCATTATAAACAAATACTGTTCTCCGAAATCCAACGTCCTCGTTACGTCACCCATTGTATCAGGGGTCAGGAACAGCGAAATAAGTTCGCGTCCTTTCCACGCGAACAGCCCGATACTCAGCACTGACATAACAAAAACTGTCATCATCTTGAATCGGAAAGTCTCTCGTACACCCTTTATATCTCCGCTGCCAAAAAACTGTGCTGTGAATATTCCTGCACCGGATATAGCCCCGAAAATACAAAGATTGAACACAAAAAGCAGCTGATTCGATATTGCAACGCCGCTCATCTGCTCTTCTCCGATACTGCCTACCATAAGGTTATCGAGAAGGCTTACAAAGTTTGTTATTCCGTTTTGTATGACTACAGGTATCGCGAGCGCCAGCGTTCTTTTATAAAAGCTGCGGTCGCCTATTAATCTGCTCATAATATTTCTCCGTAAATAAAAATTATTGCGGACTGAAAAATCAGTCCGCAGGTATTATATACTGTTTAAATTTAATGTCAAGACTGCGGAGCGTCAGTGCCCATTACAGTCTTCAGATCCTCATTGAAATACTTGGTATCTCTTCCCAATGCTTTGACTGCCTTGTAGAATACTTCGAAATTCTCTTCATCGTTTACAGCCTTAAAGGCTATACAAAGTACATCGTATGCCTCGTGTGTGTCTTTGTCCAGTCTGATTGCAGTTTTACCGTTTTCTATGGCTTCGTTATACATTTTGAGCTTCAGCTGAGCGTATGCCAGTCCTGCATATCCGTATGCCTTTTCCTTTTCATTCTCTATCGCCTTTTTCCAGCACTCAGCCGCTTCAGCAAATTGCTTCTGCTTCGCATTGGAAAGCCCCTTCAGACAATATACTGCATAATAGTCCCTGCTCCGTGAGCATTTTCCAAGCAGGCTGTCAAGCCGTGAAATCGCTTCCTCATATTCTCTTCTATCGTATGTGTATGCTGCTTTCAGTATCTTCTTTCGTTCTTTTTCCTGATCCCTTTTTATAAATGCTCCATCCAATATGCGTGGATATTTCATCTGCATCTCAGTAAGTTTCTGACCTGCACTGTATATTGCCGCGTCTATAGCAGCTATAACAAGAGCCAGTATTATGCTCAATACTCTTCTCTGGGCAAAAATAAAAGTACACCATTCAGGCACATAAAGGTATGCTTCCGTCAAAAAGAATATCAATCTAAATACGAATGATAAAATAATTGCCAATGGAAAAAATCGTCTCAGCATAACATCATACCTTCCTCACAATCTTTTCATTATGATATCATAATTGTTTTATTTCTGCAATATGGCTTACTTCTTACACGAAATCAGCGGCAGATAAAACGCTTTGTCTGCCGCTGATGATTTATCTCTTTTTACCAAGGAAGAAAAGTGCCAGGGTACCGGCGCCTGAATGTGCACCTATAACAGGTCCTATCATATTAATATAAATTTCCTTTTCGAGCTTAACTCTATTCTTTATTTCTTTGACAAGCTCGTTTGCATCTTCAATACAGTCACCGTGACTGATGAATATCTGCTGATCTTCCAGGTCAATACCGCTGTCGACAATTATTTCCGCCATTCTGCGTATTGCAGCCTTTCTGCCTCTTGCCTTTTCCATATTTATGAGATGACCTTCATCATCAACGTGGAGAACGGGCTTTATGTGAAGCATTGTGCCAAGAAGTGCGGAGGTTGCGGAAAGTCTGCCGCCTCTCTTGAGATGGTTGAGGTCATCAACGGTAAACCAATGACACAGATTAAGCTTGATACTCTCTGCATAATCACGTACTTCCTCAATGCTCTTTCCTTCATCTCTCTGCTGGCAGCAATGATATACAAACAGTCCCTGACCAAGTGATGCACAAAGTGTATCTACTACCAGGACCTTGCGTTCCGGATATTTTTCGTTAAGCTGTGCAGCTGCATTGACAGCACTTTCACAGGTGCTGCTAAGTCCGGAAGAGAATGCAAGATAAAGTACATCCTTGCCGTCCTTTACGTAAGGCTCAAATGCCTCAACAAAGATCTCCGAATTTATAGCAGCGGTTTTGCACACCGCGCCCTTGCGGAGTATTTCATAAAATTCCTTGTTTGTTATTTCTCTCTCATCAGGGTAGTTCATATATTCTTTTCCGTTGATTATTGCTGTCAGCGGAATTACCTGAATGTCAAGCTTTGCAACCATATCTGCGCTCAGATCGGCTCCGGAATCTGTAAGTATAATGTAATTACTCATTTTGTGTCTCCTTGTGTGCAGAATTTATACATCTAATATATAATATTATATATTAAAAAGTCAATACTATTTTGTAACTAATTTATTATAGAATATTAAAATGTGTTGAGATTTTTTTCCAAATATGCTATGATATATAAAAAAATTGGAGGGTATATGATGTTTTACGATCGAAGTCTTATCGCTCATAAACTCAGACGCTGGGAACGTTCATTGAAAAATTACCACCTGCCTGTCTGGGAAGAGCTTCCTACTATAGAATTATATATGGAACAGGTAATTGCACTGCTCTCTCAGTGGCTGTATTTTCTCCCCGCTGAGGATAATCAGGGTGAAGTTGTCACTCCTACTGCCATAAACAATTATGTAAGGCTTAAAATTATGCCTGCTCCAAACAAAAAGAAGTATTCGCGTATTCACATTGCATACCTCATTATGATATGTACTCTCAAGCAAAGCGTCAGCATTGCTTATGTCCAGAAAATGATCCCTATGGGACTGACCGAGGACGAAGTAAGGATAGTTTACAGCGACTATGTCAAACAGCATCGTGACGCTGCTATGTATTTCATCAAGCAGGTTCGTGCAAATTCGCGAGACATTCTTTCCTCCGAGGAAACTGAGACATCTTCAGGTGCCGTTTCCCGTATAGTCATGCTCACTGCGGTTCTTGCAGGCTTCTCCAAGCTGATGACTGAAAAGATCGTTAATCTTCAGGGACAGGATAAGGACACCGTTCTCTCCATCGAGGCAAACCCCACAGGTGAAAATACCAAAACAACAGAAAAAAACGAAAATTAAATCTACGGATCGAAGCATTACTGCTTCGATCCGTATTTCTTATGCCTGTAAGTTAAAGGAATATCATATACTGAGTTGTAGGTGTGGGCTTCCTCTTCATCCATATGAGGGTTTGGATTAAAACTTGGACGTTCACATCCCGGCATCTCATCATCATAAAAAAGTCTGTCTGTTTCTTCATCAAAAGGGAAATATGACATATTCTTTCTCATTTCAGCCGCTTCCTTTCAACGTGTTTTATGGTTAAATAAAGTATTCTCATTTCACTTGAAATGATTCATATATTTTAGCTTTGAGGCCTTAAACGTTACACCTTATTCTGTGTTAATTTCTCGAGTATGTATTGCACAAAAGCAGCGAATAGTTTCGTTAATTATGACAGTTGAGATTTTTATATTATATATGGTATGATATTACAGTATCTTTGGGTAAATTTATTATCTTGTAATTTTATATCATTTTTGGAAGGAATGATGATTTTGAAAACAAGGTCCAAGTCGATCGTTCGCCGCGTACTGATCTCGCTTTTCTCAATTCTCCTGCTTGTCAATGTTATTCTTGCAGGATCATTTATGACGGGTAAAACAGCTCTTGCATCAGCAGAGAATACTGTCATAAAAATCAGCGGAACCAAAAACTATTCCTATGCATTTCAAGTTCTCGCCCTTGTAAATGAAGAGCGCGCTGCAGAGGGACTTTCCCCTCTTACATTAGATAAAAATATGACTGAGCAGGCTATGGAACGAGCCGCTCAGGTCACTGTGTATTTTGATCACGGACGTCCCACCGGCGGATCCGGAACAGATACACTCACAGCTCTAATGAAAGAATATCCTTCTGCCTTCGGCTCTTCCGCAGGTGAAAATATTGCTATCAACCAGTCAAGTCCTTCTGCTGTTATGAACTCCTGGATGAATTCATCGGGACATAAGGCAAATATTCTTAACAGTAAGTATACCACGATCGGTATAGGTTACTTTGAAGGCGGCTGGGTTCAGGTTTTCGGTGCAGGCTCTGCTACCACTTTCTCCCAGCCCGGCAACAAAACCTCCACATACAGCATCGAAATAAATGAGTCTGTATGTCCTATTACCCTTTCCCTCAACTCTTCCACCGCTGTCACATTAGATGCCGGCGAAACAATATCCAGAACTGTCAGAATCACCAATCCGGAATTTACCTATATGAAAGTTCCGATCACAAATGCAGTCTGGTCAAGCAGCAATACTTCTGTGGCAACAGTAAGCAACGGCACTGTAACTGCTGTAGCTCCCGGTTCTGCAGTCATCACAGCCTCTGTCGGTTCAAAGAGCATTTCTTTTAATGTCAACGTACCTGTCAGACCCACTGCTGTAAATATCAGCAAAACCGCAATGTCCATCAATATAGGTAAGGTCGACCAGCTTTCTGCCACCGTTGTTCCCGACGGCACAGGCATCGGCATCACCTGGGCTTCTTCCGATACATCTGTTGCTCAGGTCAGTTCTGACGGTTATGTCACTGCCAACGGCATAGGCACCTGTACAATCACTGCAAGTGCAGGCTCATACGCCAGCGCAACCTGCAAGGTCACTGTGCTTTCCCCTGCAACAGCTATTGACGTTACCCCTGCCTCCATCGATCTCGAAAAAGGCGGCACCTACCAGCTTTCAGCTGCACTCACTCCTTCCAATTCAACCGATAAAACAACCTGGAAAAGCTCTGATTCTTCTGTTGCCTCTGTCGATAACACAGGAAAGGTCACAGCAGCAGGCGCAGGTTCTGCAGTTATCACTGCTACTACAGACAGCGGCAAAACAGACACTGTTGCTGTTAATGTCACCGCTCCCTGCACAGGCATTGCCATAAACAACGGCGATACCGTACGCAATCTTGCTGACGGTTCATTTACTGTTACTTCACAAGCTGCTCCTTCCGATTGCACCGATAAAATTACTTGGTCCGTTGACAACAGTAATGTTGTTTCAATAGCAGCTAACGGTTCTTCCTGCAAGGTTACACCGAACACAACCGGCACTGCTGTGCTTACCGTATCCTGCGGTGAATATTCCGATTCTGTCACGGTAACGATACACAATCCTGTTACCGCTATTGAGATCCCCTCTGCTGCTTCGGTAATAAAAGGCGGAAAAACAAGACTTTCTGCAAATATCACTCCTGCAGACACCGATTCTGTGCCTGTCTGGGCATCTTCTGATCCTTCTGTAGCAACTGTGGATCAGGACGGCGTTGTTACCGCCATATCTGCAGGCGAAACAGCAGTTTCCATCTCTGCTGACGGAATCACCGCTCAGTGCACAGTCACAGTTTATGAACCTGCTGTCACTGCTACAGGCATCACTCTCAGCGTTAACAGCACATCCATAATAAAGGGCGAAAAGGAAAAGCTCACCTGCTCATTTACCCCCGACGGAAGTGAAGCTGCTGTAACCTGGACATCTTCAAATGAAGATGTTGCCGTAGTTGATGTAGACGGCACCGTAACTGCTCTCTCCGACGGCGAGGCAGTTATCACCGCTTCTATTGACGGAGCTTCCGATTCCTGCACCGTCACAGCCTACACTCCCGTAATTTACATAGAATCATTTAAATTTTCAAAATCATCTGTTACATTAAATCTCAACAGCACTGCCGATCTGTCTGTTACTCCCGGTTATGCAATAACTCCCGCCAACTGGCGTGAAACCATAAACTGGACTTCTTCAAACAGTTCTGTTGTCAGCGTAAGCAACGGCAAAATCACAGCAAAAGCCTGCGGAAGCGCCGTTATTACCGCGGCCTCCCGTAACTGCAGTGCCTCAATCACCGTTAATGTTGTAAATCCCTGCACAGGCATTTCACTGTCTTCTTCCTCCGCTACTCTTCTTAACGGGGAAAAGATAACTCTTACTGCAAATGTAACCCCCTCGAATACTTCTGATTCCATTTCCTGGAGCAGTTCAAACACTTCTGCTCTTAAACTTGTTTCATCAAGCGGAAATCAGGCTGTATTTTCTGCCGCCAAAACCGGAACATATACAGTTACCGCCGTCTGCGGTAATTACAGTGCAAAATGTACTGTTACAGTAAATACGAACCCGGCACACGCTCCCGGCGTACCGGACGTAAGCGTCGAGGTCCTTGGCATTGCAACACTTAAGGTAAACTGGACTGCCGCTGAAAACTGTGCAGGCTATGAGCTTGAACGTTCCAGCTCCGCAGACAGCAAATGGTACAAACTTGCTGATGTGAGCTCCTCCAGCACACTTTCAAACAGAAATATAAATCTTACATTTAATCGAACATACAATTATCGAGTAAGAGGGTATAAAATTAACTCTAACGGTACCCGTTCCTACGGCAGTTGGAGTAAAATTGTCAGTGCTAAGCCTCTTCCCGTTCTCTCCGGTCTTACTGCCAAAAACACCACATATAACAGCGTGACCGTTTCTTGGACAAAACTTTCCACTGCCAACGGATATTATGTATACCGTTCAACCAACGACGGCTCTACCTGGTCTCTGGTCAAAACTATTACTAAAAATTCCACAGTCTCCTGGAAGAATTCATCACTTACTCCCGGACGCACATATCTCTACAAGGTTGTTCCGTACAGGAAGTCAGGCAAGACAAAAGTAAAGGGTATTGACAGCATTGTAAGCGTTCAGGTAGTTCCCCCGAAACCGTCCTCTGTCTCGGTTTCTGTTTCTTCCTCCATACCCACACTTTCCTGGGCAAAGGTTACCGGCGCACAGGGCTATGAAATATGGAGAAGCAATACTTATGACGGTACATATACACAAATTGCAACTATCACTTCAGGCACAACCGTAAAATGGAAGGATGTTGCAACTGCTGCCAACCGTTACTATAAAGTGCGCGCATATCGCGGAACTGACTATGGCACTGCATACAGTGATTTCTCAGCTGCAGTCACTGCTACAACAAACCTCGGCAAACCCACCGCGTTTGCATCTTCCGCTTCATATTCGAGCATAAAGGTTTCCTGGCATAAGGTAACCGGTGCCGCAGGATATAAGGTATATCGTTCCACCGATGGAAAGTCTTTCTCCCTTGTAAAAACCATCACATCCGGCTCTACCTTATCCTGGACTAATGCAGGTCTTTCCGGCGGAACTACCTATTATTACTACGTGATTCCTTACACCTCCAGTATGACAGGAAAGGCATCAGATACTGTCTCTGCTGTTCCGACCCTTTCCGCACCGTCTCTGACAGTTTCAAGTTACAGCTATTATCTCAAGCTTTCCTGGAAAAAGGTCAGCGGTGCTGCAGGATATAACATATACCGTTCTCTTGACGGAGAAAACTTTACTCTTATTAAGAACATCACCTCAGGTTCTACTGTAGCGTGGTCAGATACTTCCGTTGTAAAGGGTCTCCCCTATTCTTACAAAATCGCTGCTGTAAGAAACGGCAAGGAAGGAAAAATCTCCTCTGTAAAGAGTAGTTCTCCCACAATTTCTGCACCTACAAGCGTCAAGGCTTCACGTGCAAGTTACGAAAGCATAAAAATCACCTGGAAGAAGGCATCCGGCGCTACCGGTTACGATATCCTTCGCTCCACATCTAAAAATGGCACTTACACAGTTGTTGGCTCTGTCTCCGGCAACGGAACTGTTGCATATACAGATACAGGACTCGACACCGGAAAAACTTTCTACTATAAAGTTCGCTCAGTCCGTACTCTCAGCGGATTTACCGGATACAGTCTTAACTCTTCATATGCATCGGCAAAAACTACCCTTGGCACACCCTCTATAAAGGCTTCCAATGCAGGTTACAACAGCATAAAGGTATCCTGGTCTGCGATATCAGGATCTGAGGGATATGTAATATACAGGTCCACTAGCAAAAATGGTACCTACAAAGAAATCGCAAGAGTCAACGGCAGTACTCTTTCTTACACCGATTCCGGACTTTCTACTAATAAATACTATTATTACAAGGTTAAGGCTCTTCATAATAACACCTCCGGCGCTGTATACAGTTCAGCTTCAACTTACAAATCGGCAAAAACTCAGCTCAAGGCTCCCACTAATATGAAGTTTGATTACTCTCCCGAATATGTGGGCGTTTTCTGGACTGCTGACAGCGAAGCAACCGGATATCAGGTATACCGCTCTACCAAAAAGACATCCGGATACACAAAACAGTGCAGCTACGCCGACAGTTCCTTTGTCGAATACAAAAATGGAGATAAAATCGAGCTCAATACCCCTTATAAATTCGGCAGCACCAGATTTATCTACTTTACAAACGTATCTGCATCAAAGACCTATTATTATAAGGTTCGCGCATTCCGCTCTGCAGGAACAAGCTCTTATTACAGCTCATATTGTGCTTACAAAGCTGCAAAAACCGTTGTTCAGACTCCTTCCATTAAATATATGGAAAGCTTTAACGACGGAACAAGTGCAATTGCATTCCTTGATGCTACTGCCGCACATGATTACGCTGTTTACAGAGCAACATCAAAAAGCGGAACATACACAAATGTAACAAGCCAGTGCGACTGGTATTATGATGAAGAATCCGACTTAAATATCTTTGTTGCTCCCACTCCCACCGACGGAAAAACTTATTATTTCAAGATTCGCGGCATACATTACGGTTCAAAAAAGACCTATTACAGCAGTTATTCTTCCATAAAGAGCATTGTTGCTTAACACATTAAAGAGCTCGCTTCTTATGAAGCGAGCTCTTTTTTATTATTCTGTTTTCCCTTGGATATCGACGCGCTGAAATCCACACGCCGAAACAGCAGTGCTCCCAGCAGTACAATCAGAAAATTGCTTATCAGCATCGCCCACCAGATACCGCTTCTGCCGAAATCGGTATAGTTCTGAAAGACCCATATCATCGGAAGACGAAGCCCCCACAATCTTACTGTAGTCATTATAAACGAATACTGTGTTTTTCCTGCTCCATTGAACAAACTCAGGTAGCTCTGAAACATCGCCATAAGCGGCTGCATCAAATACACATATACTGCATACTCCGCTCCGATCATAACTGTTTCCGCATCATTTGAAAGAAGTCCGATAGACCATTCTCTCAGAGGCAGAAGGATCGCCGCACCTATAACCGAAACAGCAATTCCAAGGTTTCTGCATACCTTATATGATTTAAGCGCTCTCTCCTTATTTCCCTTTCCGATATTCTGTCCTACGAAAGTCGCCAGTACGCTGCCTAATGCCATTACAGGCATAAGCAGCAGATTGCTGACTTTATTTCCGAGGCTGAAGGCTGCCGCAACAGCTTCTCCGTACGAAAGAATGAAAACCTGTAAAAAAAGAAAACCAAAAGAGCTGAATGCCTGTGCCGATGCTGACGGCACTGCTATTCTTACAAGCTTTTCTATACATTTGAAATCCGGGCGAAGATCCTTTGCCGAAAGCTTTCCTTCACCATTTTCTATGAAGATATGATAGAGACAGAACGGCACTCTAACAACCTGACTTATAACCGTCGCAAGGGCTGCACCGTATACTCCCATCCCCATTTTTTCGATAAACAGCGCATTAAGGCATATATTGACCACTATGCCGACAGACGAATATATAACAGGGGTGAGCGTATCGCCTCTCGACTGGCGTATGGACTGAAATGCCGCAAATACAAATGTAAAAATCATTTCAAATGATCTGACCCTGACATATGTAAGAGAGCTTGTATATACTCCCCCTTCTGCTCCCATAAGGCGCAGAACAGAAGGCGCCAGAAAATAAAGAGCAATATTTATTACAACTCCCAGAATCACCGAGAGTATAACCAGCATACCTGAATACTTTTTAGCTTCTTCTTTTTTCCCTGCTCCCAGAAACTGGCTGATAACAGCAACGCCAGCAACTGCAAGTCCCATATTGAACGATGTAAGTATTGCAATAAGGGGCCAGGATATTGACATTCCCGCCTGTGCCGCAACGGAATCGGGCATATTGCCGACAAAATATGTGTCAATAAGCTCATTCAGCGATGTCAGCAGATTGACGCCGAACAGCGGCAATGCAAGAATTATAAATGATTTATACAGATTATTTTCATAAAGCAGAAGCTGCTGTCTGTCACGCTTCATAAGGATATCTCCTCCTTGCCGTCATCAATTTTCACACATTGCTTTGATTCTGTCAACAGAATAATCTGTGAAAAGACCGCCGATAAAATCGACGGTCTTTTATTAATTATTTGCTTTGGATTTTTCCGACAATACTGCAGATTATCCACACAATAAGATTTACCGCTACAACGCTTGCTCCCGACGGAAGGTCAAGAGCAGCCGAACACACCATTCCTGCAATAAAGCATACAACGGAAATTACAACTGTAGTTACAGTCAGCGATTTGAAGCTTACAGCAATTTTACGTGCTGAAACAGTGGGGAAGATTATCAGCGCAGAGATTAGAAGCGTTCCCATCAGCTTCATACACAGCACCACTGTCAATGCGGTCAGAAGCGACAGCAAAAGCTGATAATTACCGGTTTTTACTCCGCAGGCTGCAGTATAATTCTCGTCGTATGTTATAGCAAAAAGACGGTTATACAACAGAATAAAAACAGCCACTATGACACTTGTCAGAACTGCACTGAGAATAAGGTCTGCGGTATTCACCGCAACTATGCTTCCGAACATATAGCTGTACACATCTGTATTGAATCCTGTGGACATTGCGGTGATTATTATTCCTACAGCGAGAGATCCTGTCGCCAGCATACCTATTACTGTGTCTCCCTGTGCACCTTTTCTCTGACTTATATACATTATTACAAAAGCTGCAGTGATTACTATAGGCACCGACAATCCAAGGGGCGGAAGTCCCAGTGCAAGAGACAGCGCAACGGATGCAAAGCTTACGTCAGACAAACCGTGTCCGATAAGAGCGTATTTCTTCTGGACAAGGATAACTCCCAGCAATGCGGCGCAAAGGCTCAGCAATACTCCGCACACAAGAGCTCTCTGCACAGAGGCAAGGGAGAAGATTCCAAGCAAAACATTCAGGTTCATCTTTTGCCCTCCCTTACACATCCGCAAATGCCGTTCTCATCGCAATTTGACGAATGAATCGTACAGCCAGGATCATATTTATTCAGCCACTTACACTTGCTTCCGTCAAATTCAACCGTTCTGTTCATAACAATAACTCGGTTTGCACATCTCGAAACCTCATCAAGGTCGTGGCTGTTCATCATTATGGTTATGTTCTGTTTTTCGCAAAGCTCGCCGAGCAAGTCGTAAAAATGAGCTGTTATCTGAGGATCAAGCCCTGCACAAGGTTCGTCAAGGAGCAGAAGACGTGGCTTTCTGCAAAGCGCTCTGGCAAGATATGCTCTCTGCTGCTGTCCTCCCGACAGTCTGCCGATACGTCTGCTGCGAAGATCTGTTATTCCCAACAGCTCCATAGCTTCCTCGATAGCTTCTTTATCTTCCTTGCTGTATCTTGAAAAAGCGTGGCCCTTCCACTGTCTCCCTGTGCTGACAACCTCCTGCACAGTTGCGGGGAAATCCCTTTCAGCAAGGCTTGTCTGCGGAAGATAGGCTATTTCTCTATCTTCTATGTGTCGGATTATCGATCCTTCAGAAGGCTTATGAAGACCCAGTATGCCCTTCATAAGAGTTGATTTTCCCGACCCGTTGCTTCCTACAACACATATATACTCATTGTCTGAAATTTCCAAGTTCACATTTTCTATGGCAGTCAGTCCGCCATATTCAAGCTTCAGGTTTTCTATAGTCAAAAGCTTCAACCGCAAAGCCCCTCTCTGAGATTTTCAAGATTCTGTTTCATTATGTCTGTAAAAGACACTCCCTCTGCCAGCTGCTGCGCAGTGACATTGTGAGCCGTTGAAAATTCACGCATTTCTATACCTGTTTCCTCAGCAATGGAACGTGCTACCTTCGGATCGGTAAGCTCTTCGTGATAAATAACCTTTACATTGTTATTCTTTACATAATTTATTACCTCAGAAATATCGGAAAGGCTTGGATCTGCTGCAGTATCACAGCTTTTATAAGCGCTGACATATGACAATCCGTACCGCTCGATAAAATAGATATGTGAAAATCTTCCGCCGAACACAACAGTTTTTGTTTCGGCATTTTCGATCATTGACTCATAATCACTGTCAATCTCCATAAGTCTTGTTTTAAGTTCGGCTGTATTTGCCTTGTAGGTCTCTGCATTTTCAGGATCGATATCGCAAAAACCCTCACAGATATTGTCTGCCATTTTGCAGGCATATCTCATATCAAGCCATATGTGTGGGTCTGCTCCGTGAGAATGTTCCTCGTGATCGTGACCGTGATGCTCGTTTGTATGAAGCTCTACTCCCTCAGAGCAGTTGACTGTTTTTGGTGCATCGCTGCCCAAAGAATCCAGCAGCCTGTCTGCCCAGGGCTCCATTTCGTCCCCTGTATAAAGAAACAGCGAAGCTTTTGCTATTGTATAACTGTCCGATGTTGAGGGGTCATATGTGTGACTTTCTGTTCCCGGAGGCAGAAGAAGTTCAATTTCGAAGTTTTCTCCTGCAATTTCTTTTGCAAAGCTGTACTGCGGAAAAAGTGTTGCAATTACTCTTCCTTCGCCTTCTGCAGTGCAGCCCGAAAAAGAAAAACAACTGCACAATACAAAAGCAGCAATTATTACACATAGTATTTTTCTCATATCATTCTCCTATTTGTTTTGACAATTAGCACATTTTCCGTAGAAAACCGTATCTCCTTCATCTATCTCAAATCCATCGGTTTTCTTCAATGCCGCACTCAGATTATCTAATATCTCACTTTCAAGGTGAGTAACCGTTCCGCATAAGTTACATTTCAGATGATAATGAGAATGACACTGTGAATGCTCTCCTATATACTGCCAGCAGAAGCCTGCTCCGTCAGGCAGTGCGTATTTCTTCACCGCACCCTCCTCGTGAAGCTGGTTGAGATATCTGTAAATCGTTGCACGACCTATATTGGGAGCCTTTTTATGCACCTGCTCCGTCAGTTCGTCTGCTGTTATATGTCTGTCCGCCAGATTCTTCAGGCAGTCAAGAATAACCTGCCGCTGTCTGGTATTCCTCTGCACAGGCATTGCTTCACCTTCTTATTGATAATGATTATCAATATCATTATAATTGCATCGCTTTGAATGTCAATAGGGAGGCAAAGCAAAACTTCGCCTCCCTATTTTTATTCTGATGTTATGCGGTTTTCTTTTTTCTTGTCGAGAATGCTTTTTCCTAACAGCAGACCGCAATATATGAGTATTGCTATTATCATTATGAGTGCAAAATCTCTTTGCGCCGAATATGTTATGCCTCCAAGCCCCATTACAAGGAAATGTCCTGCCACGTATGAAATGGGAATAAGCATAAGTTTTCCTATAACGCTTCTGACGGTTCCTTTTTTTCTGACTATCAGGCGCATTATCATCAGGATAATAAATACAAGCACTGCTATTACAATATAGTAATTCAAAACCAGTCTCGGCAGCGTTATGACTCCTCCTGAGCTCTGTTCTGAATCGGAATAAAGCAGCACATCTTCCTGCCCGTTATTCTGAACATACCTGATAATCATTGGTTTCTCCTGCTGAGGACTTACTGTCACTGAGCGAATTCCGCAGGACGAAAATCTTCTTTCCAATATCGATGTCCAGGACTCAAGGCTGTATTCTACGTATTCTTCATATTCTGTCCGGCTGCAGCTGTAGTTTGCCGCATTTTCGGGAAATATTACTGTTACCGATCCGTTTTCATTGTCTGTTACGGATATAGTCTCTTCGGAATACGGCAGATATTCCGGGGCACTGATAAACGCAAATACTGCTACCGCTGCTGTGAGCACAAAAATTGCCGTGAGAACTGCTGCCTGAAGTCTCTTCAGCGCCAGTGTTCTTTTGATCTTTTTCATCGGCTTTACATTCGTGTTTTCGACGATCTTTGCAGGCTTGTTTACCGTATCAAGCTCTTTTCTGCAGTTCTCACATTCGTCAATATGCTCACGCACAAATTCTGCGGTCTCTTCACTTGTCAGGTCCTCCGCATAAAGGGGGATCAGATCTTTTACTATACTGCAAATATTTTTCATTCGTTTTCCTCCATTCTCTTTCCTATCATGCCCTTTGCACGATGATAGGTGACACATGCCCAGTTTTCTGTTTTTTCAAAAATTTCGCCTATCTGCTTAAAACTTAATTCTCCGTACACTCTCCACATAAAAACCTCTTTGTAAGGTTCTTTGAGCTCGTGCAGAAGTCCGCGTATGCGCTCTGCATCGTTATTGCTGATCGCCTTTTCTTCCGCGCTTTCTTCCGTATCCTCAAGCCGTGTTACGACCTCATCATCAAGAGTTGTATTTCTTTTTTCTTTCTTGATATAAGAAAAATATGAGTTCTTGGCAATCTGGCACAGCCACACCCGTATGTCGCAGTCTCCGCGAAAGCTGTCAAGACTCTTCATCGCTTTGAAAAATGTATCGCATGTTATGTCCTCCGCTATGCTCTCATTTTTTGAAAGCCTAAGTACATATCTGTACACGTCATTGAAATACGCTTTGTATATCTGCTCAAGCTGTATCACACTCTCACCACCTTTCACTTATAAGACAATCCCCAATGAAAAATATTACAATTATTTTCAAAAAAAATTTGCGGTACAGACCCAAAGCAGTCTGTACCGCTCGATTTTTATTCATCAATCTGCTTGATCGGCAGCGTAAATGATACCACGAGGCCACCGCTTCTGCTGTTTTCGGCTTTTATTTCACCGCCATGACATTCGATGACTTCCTTACATATGGCAAGTCCCAGTCCTGCAACGCTTCTTCCGGGATCCGTCGTGAACAGCGGCTCGAAAATCGTTGTGAGCATATCTTCTCTTACGCCGCTTCCGGTATCTGTTACGCTTATTTTTACAAATTCAAACTGACCGTCATCAAGCTCTTCGCAAAGCACACTTATCCGCTTTATTTCTCCGTTCATATGCTTAACCGCGTTTGCAATGAGGTTTCCGAATACTCTGCGAATCTGATTCTTATCAAGTATCAGGGGTGCATTGCCGCAGGTGCACATAGCCGTAAAATCAATACCAGCCGCAGAAAGCTCGTCTGTATATTCTTCTCTGAGACTGTTTATAAGGTCTTCTGCTCCGACATCGGACGGATTGTAATGCAACCGCTGGTTGCTGCTTATATAATCGTCGAATTCATTTACAAGATCTCTTATGGCTACAGCCTTCTTATATATAGTATCTACATACCGCGCTGTGCGTTCCTCAGAAAGATTTCCGCTCTTCATTCGTTCCGCATAGCCCATAACGCTTGTCAAAGGTGTTTTTATATCGTGGGAAATACTTGCTATTATCCTGCTCTGCTTTTCCTTTTCGTCGTCTATCATTTCGGAAAGCCCGACAAAGGAATTCTGCAGTCTGCCGATTTCATCTGCTCTGTCAGTGGGTTCTGCTCTTGAACCTGCCTTGTAATTTCTCATATTCTTTTCAAGAGCTTCCAGCGGCTTTATATATTTCATATATATAAGGCTCGATGTGGAAAGTAAAATTACGATCAGAATACAGATTTCTGCCCAAATAAGTGTTATTGCATCGTCGTTTTCAGCCAATACTGATCTTACTATTCTGCTCGAGCGCAGAATATAAACCTCTTCTCCGATATCTACGGCGACAGCCGAGCGTATCCATATATTTGTTTCCTCACTGTGGAGAGAAGAAAACAGCACTTTTCCCTCTGAGTTTTCCAGTGTCAGGTTGAGTTCAAGCTCATTTGCCTTGTTTTCTATATGGTTGCGAAGGTCCGTTTCCGAGGTGATCTGTCTGGCTATTTCTCGGGTATCTGTGTCAAGCTGGTTCTGTGATACTGTATAGTCGTCTGCTACGGGGCCGGACAAAAACATTCCGTACCACGCACTCAGCGTTACTGCATTCAGGATTATTATCAGGAGCGCTATAGCCAGAAACTTGTATTTTATGGTCACTCTTACCGCTCCTTATTCGTGGGCAAATTTATATCCGACACCCCATACAGTTTTAATGTATTCATTATCCGGATCAAGCTTGCCGCGAAGATTCTTGATGTTTACGGCAACAGTACCGATATCGCCGTAATTTATACCCCAAACCGCGTTGAATATCTGCTCCCTTGTCAGCACACGCTCACTGTTTGTCATCAGATATTCGAGAAGCTGAAATTCTCTGGTGGAAAGAGGTATGAGTTCTCCCTTTCTGCGAACTTCGTAGCTGGAGGGATGAAGTTCAATATCTCCGATCTTTATGACACTGCTCTTTTTCTTTGCTCCGATTCTTGAGTCGCGTCTTATGTGAGCTCTGACTCTCGCCACAAGCTCCTCTACTACAAAGGGTTTGTATATATAATCGTCTCCGCCCATTTCAAGTCCTACAAGAGTATCTACAGTGCGGTTTTTCGCTGTAACAAAAATAATAGGACAATTGACCGTATTGCGTATCTTCATACACAGCTCAAGCCCGTCCATCTTCGGCATCATAATATCGAGAATAATAAGTGCAAAATCATTTTCGCGAGTTATAAGCTCATATGCAGCTTCCCCGTCATTAAGTGTTTTTACCTCATATCCTTCATCCTCCAGTGCATCAGCCACAAGCTGAGCAATGGCGGTATCGTCATCTACGACTAATATTTTCTGCGTGTTCACGCTTTCATCTCCCAAAGATTATTGTTCAATTATTATTCTATCACAGTATCCTCTTCAGAAAAAGAGGTTTTTAATTAAGATTAAAGTATTCATTTATCGATAAATAATAAATTCGTATTGTTTAAGAATAAATATTGACATATAAGAAAATAATTGTTACAATATCCGTCGTGATATTACATTGGCAAAGGAGGTCGGATTTTTGAAGCACGGCATTTATCGTTTTTTCAAACGTCTTTTTGATATTCTTCTTTCATTTATCGCGCTTCTTATTATTTGGCCTTTTATGCTGGTCCTTGCCATATGGGTCGCAGCTGATTCAAAAGGTCCTGTGATTTTTAATCAGAGCCGCGTGGGTATGCACGGCAAGCTTTTTAAGATTTATAAATTTCGTACTATGCGAACAGACGCACCACGCGAAATGGCTACAAAAGATCTTGAAAATCCCTACAGCTATATCACCAGATCCGGTAATTTTCTCCGCAAAACCAGCCTCGATGAACTCCCTCAGCTTTTTAATGTTTTTAAGGGAGATATGAGCCTTGTAGGTCCTCGTCCCCTTATCGAAAATGAGGGTGGAAACATACACCGTCTGCGTATGGATGCCGGTGTATATACTGTTCGTCCCGGTATGACAGGCTGGGCTCAGGTCAACGGTCGTGATAACGTTCCCGACGAAGAAAAGGCTGCCTATGACAGAGAGTATTCGGACAACCTTTCTCTCGGCTTCGACCTGAAGATAATTTTTAAAACTATTGCCGTCGTTTTCAAGCGCGACGGATATGCCGAAGGCAAACAGGAAAACAACTAGATGGGAATGACTTCTTTTGTCATTCCCATTATTTCTGAAAAGGGATGTTTATATGGAAATTGAAAGAAAATGGAAAATTGAAAGATTTCCCGATCTTCCTGTCTCAAGATGGGCTGAGATCTGGCAAGGTTATCTCTCCCTTGATCCTGAGGTCAGAATAAGACGCACATTAAGCAAAAAAGGCGAGAGCTATCGCCTTGCGGTAAAGGGCAACGGGACTCTGAGCCGCGAAGAAGTCGAGCCGTATATAAGCAAGGAGGATTTCGATTCTCTCTGCGGTATGCTTAAAAAGCCTCTCGTCCATAAGGAATGGAAAGGTTATGATCTTGGAGAAGGTCTTTTGCTTGAGGTTAGCCTCGTTGACGGCGGTGAGCCTACTTCGTTTATGTATGCAGAGGTTGAATTTCCCGACGAGGAAAGCGCAAACGCCTTTGTTGCTCCTGATTTTTTAGGCGAAGAAATGACTTATCAGACAGGATTCCGTATGAAAAACTACTGGAACGACAAAGTCTATTACAACGCGCCCTATGTTCTTGCATCATCAAGCCCAAGAAGACGCGAGCTTCTCCATCAGGTGGGGCTTAAATTTGAGATCGTTTCTCCCGATGCGGATGAGACCTTGCCTGAGGGTATCTCCCCCGACAAAGCAGTTGAGCTTTTGAGCGAGAGAAAGGCAGAAGCAGCAAAAAAATCAGCAAGAGGGCGTGTGCTTATCGCCGCAGATACTGTAGTTGCAAAGGACGGAGTTATTTACGGCAAGCCCTCTGATGAGGAAGATGCTTTTCGTATGCTCTCTGAACTTTCCGGAAACACTCACGAGGTTTTCACAGGTGTCTGTGTTCTTTTCCCTGACGGAGAAAAGGAGTGCTTCTCCGTCGGCACAAAAGTAACCTTTGCATCTATGTCCGATGAGGAAATCAGGGGCTATATTGCTTCTGGCGAGCCATTCGGAAAGGCCGGAAGTTATGCTATTCAGGGGCTCGGTGCACAGTTTGTAAAGGGTATAAACGGTGATTATACTAATGTTGTGGGTCTGCCTGTACAGGCACTGTGTGAGGTGCTTAAAAAGCACAATTCATTTACAGTAGAATAAAATTTTACACCCAATTAATACCATATGATTGATTTATTAACATAATTTTCCTACCATAATTATAAAAACGTAAGGTGGGATTTATTATGAAAAAGTTTTTATGCATAATATTGTCCGTCCTGTTACTGACCTTCTGTGGGTGCTCGCAGAAACAGAAGGTTACTGTCAACGAAGCAGACTCAGACCCTCGATTATCGGCAACCCCTGAAAAATTGGTAAACTTGTATTTTGAATATATTGAAACCGAAAATGCCGAAGGATTTGCTTCTTTATATTCTGAAAAATATAACAGTGATTTATATTCTGACACTAAGAATTATGCTGAAGCTGTTTCAAAGAAAGATGCTGTATTTGTAACTTACAAGGGTTACAAACTTGAGTATCTCGAAACTAGCAACTCCTCATTTTCCTATGAAGCGCACCCTGAAAACAACAGTGAAGCCATTATGCTTGGCTATGACAATGCCAACGGCTACGGCAAAATTGATTGTGAGGCTTGTTTTGTCCACCCTGTTGACGGAGATAAGGCTGTTGTACCGTTTAATTTTGTTTTTGTCCAGATCGATGGCGTATGGTATATCGCACTGTAAAAGAGCTTTGCATAATTAAAACCGTGTGTTCTTTTATTTATTGACTTTTGTATCTCCTTATATATAATTAAAATGTGTAATTTTCTGCACTGAATACAACTATTTTGCGAGAATTTATCACGTGTTTTTGAAAGGAGCTTATCAATGAAAAAAGTTACGTTATGGTCTCTCATTATCACTGCTGTTCTTTTTGCCGCAAACCTGCTATGCGGAATATTCTTCGGATTTATTTTCGGTATTCCCCTTCAGGGCGGCGAGGTCGTCAGCTACATAGGCTTCGGAGTTATGTACAATAAATTCTATCCTATGACTGCTGTCGGCGAAACAAGTTCAGGCCGCTCTTACAATATAGTCCCCGAATTTTTCACCCTTATCCTTACATTCACTTTCATCTTCCTTATAGGAACTATTATTTTTCTCATCAGCAGAGCGTGCAGGAAACGCAAGGCAAAAATCGTCGAGAAATCATCTGAAAATTAATTTTATCTGCTGATTCTCGCGGTTGACTTTCAGCGGGATCTGTGGTATATTTTTTTCAATATGTAAAGGCTGTGATGACGGTGATGCAATGGTTTATGCCTTGCTTCGCAGTAGTTGTCCGCAACCCGTCAGAGAGAGTGTGCCATCGGCTGGAAGCACACTTCGGGCAATACGGAATGACGAATTTCTCCGTCGGAGCTGTATGGTGAAAGCCATAACGTCGGTCTGCGTTAAGGACTTTGAGATTATGCGTTTTTCGCATAAAATCGGGTGGTACCGCGTGCTTAGGCTCGTCCCGTGTGGACGGGCCTTTTTTGTTTTGTAAACTAAATTGGAGGTCAGATATATGAAAGAAGCAATCGCAAAGCTGCGTGCTCAGTTTGAGCAGGATGCAGCGAAAGCGGCAACCAGTGCTGACGTTGAGGCACTGAGAATCGCTTATCTCGGCAAAAAAGGCTCTGTCACAGAGCTTTTAGGCAAGCTCCGTGACGTTCCCAATGAGCAGAAAAAGGAAGTCGCTCAGGGTATCAACGAGCTTAAAAAGTACGCTGAGGGTGTCATCACCGAAAAAGCTGCTGAGCTTAAGGCTAAGGAAGAGGCTGCTGCTATCGCATCTGCAGAGCGTTACGACGTAACTATGCCCCTTACCGACAAACTGGGTTCACTTCATCCCATTACTCTTGTTCAGCGTGAGGTTGAGCAGATCTTTGCTACAATGGGCTTTACCATTGAGGATTACAGCGAAGTCGTTACCGACTATGAGTGCTTTGAGGGCGTTAATATCCCGAAGCATCACCCTGCAAGAGATATGCAGGACACTTACTATCTCGACAACGGTCAGCTTCTGAAGACCCATACCAGTGCGGCTCAGAACGCTATTTTGCGCAAATATGGCGCTCCTCTGCGCGCTATCTTCCCCGGACGCTGCTTCCGCAACGAAGCTCCCGACGCCTGCCACGAAAACACCTTCTTCCAGATGGAGGGTATGATGGTTGACGAAAACATCTCCATCTCCAACCTTATCTACTTTATGAAGACTATGCTTTCCGAAGTCTTCCAGAAAGACGTCAAGGTAAGACTTCGCCCTGGCTTCTTCCCCTTCGTTGAGCCCGGTTTCGAGCTTGATATCTCCTGTCTTATCTGCGGCGGCGAGGGTTGTCCCAGCTGTAAGAACAGCGGCTGGCTTGAGCTTTGCCCCTGCGGTATGATTCATCCCAACGTCCTCAAAGAAGGCGGCGTTGACCCCGAAAAATATACAGGCTTTGCATTCGGTCTCGGTCTTACCAGACTTGCTATGATGAGATACGGAATCAAGGATATCCGTGTTCTCAACAGCGGCAATCTCAAGGCTATGACTCAGTTCACAGCGAAATAACAGAGAGAGGAGAAGAATTTTATGCTTATATCTATGAATTGGATAAACGAGTTCGTTGACCTCAAGGGTCTTGATCTCGATAACCTTATTCACCGCTTCACCCTCTCTACTGCTGAGGTTGAAGATATTTTCCATATGGGTGAGAATCTCACAGGCGTTGTTACCGCTAAGATTCTTTCCGTTGAACAGCATCCGAAAAAAGAAAAGATTCATATGCTCAAGGTAGACAAAGGCGACGAAGTCGTAGACATCGTATGCGGTGCTCCCAACGTACGCGAGGGCCTTATCGTTCCTCTTGCCACTGACGGTGCAAACGTAAACGGCTATCCTATCAAAGTCGCAAAGGTCTACGGCTACATGAGTCACGGTATGTGCTGCTCTGAGTCTGAGCTTGGCATTTCTGCTGACAACAGCGGTCTTATGGAGCTTCCCGAGGACACACCCCTTGGTGTTGATATCCGCGATATCTATGATATCCGCGACACAGTTTTTGAGGTCGATAATAAGTCCTTAACAAACCGTCCCGACCTCTGGGGTCACTACGGTATTGCCCGTGAGTTTTCCGCTCTGACAGGCAGACCCTTAAAGCCCTTCGACCGTGTAAACTCCAAGGCTTTCAAGAATCTCCCCAAGGTTGATATTGACATCAGAGACAAGCAGAACTGCTTCCGATACACCTCTGTCAAGGTTGAGAACGTAACTGTTCCTGTCAGCCCTGTTAATATGAGAATCCGCCTCCACTACTGCGGAACCAGAGCTATAAATCTCCTTGCTGACCTTACAAACTACCTTATGCTTGAGCTTGGTCAGCCTATGCACGCATTCGATCTTAGAAAAGTTGACAAAATCGAAGTTCAGCGCTTTGATAAGCCCTTTACTTTCCAGACTCTTGACGACGCAGAGCGCAGTATCGATCCTGAGACCCTTATGATCACAAGCCACGATGAGCCTGTTGCAATTGCAGGTATTATGGGCGGTCTTGCTTCTGAGATTGAGGACGACACCACTTCTCTGCTTCTTGAAAGTGCTACCTTTGACGCTGTTTCCATCAGAAAGAGCGCAACAAGACTGGGTATGAGAACCGATGCTTCCGCCCGTTACGAGAAGACTCTCGATCCTGAGAATACTCTTCCTGCTGTTGAGCGTTATCTGTGGCTCCTCCAGCAGATCGATCCTGATGCAAAGGTTATCTCCGCTGTTACCGACAACTACGCACGCAAGTATAAGAAAATTTCTCTTGACTTTGACAAGAAGTATGTTGACCGCTATACAGGCATAAAAATTACCAATGCACGCATAATCAAGACCCTTGAGGCTCTTGGCTTTACTGTCAGACACGAGAAGAACAACTTCTCTGTCGATGTTCCCTCCTGGAGAGCTACAAAGGACGTTACCATTAAGGCTGACATCATCGAAGAGATCACCAGAATCTACGGCTATGACAACTTCGAGATAAAAACCGCTCCTTCTCCCCTTTATCCTGTTCGTGAGGCTGAGGGCAGACGTGATGACTTTATGGTCAAGAATCTCCTTGCTGACCGCTTCTCTCTCCACGAAGTTCATTCATATATCTGGGCTGACAGCAAGAAGTTCAGAGAGATCGGCATCGAGGTTGAGGAGAACGTAAAGCTTGTAAACTCCATAAACCCCGATCAGATCGTTATCAGAAACAGCATAGTTCCCACACTTCTCTCTATGACCGCTGAAAACAAGCTCTTTGATTCCTCCTTCGGTATCTTTGAAATAGGCCGAGTTGTTGAAGGACTCAAGGCTGACGGTCTCTGCAACGAGAGAAAGAAGCTGGGTGTTATACTTTACTCCAAAACCGAAAGCGAAAAGGAAATATACCTCAAGCTTAAGGATATTCTTCTTACCGTCAGTGCCGCAGTCAAGGGCGGTGCAGTGTCTCTGCGCAGTGCAGAGAAGGTTTCCCACGCATGGCAGCATCCTGTAAACACTGCTGAGATTGTTCGCGGTGACGAGGTTCTGGGCTTTATCACTGCTGTTCATCCTGCTGTATGCGCTAAAATCGATAAGAAGGCTGCAGTTGTTGCTCTCGAGCTCGATATGGACGCACTGTCCGCTCAGCAGACCGCAGGCATCAACTATGCAGATCCCAGTAAGTTCCCCGAAATGGATATCGACTTAACTCTGCTCCTCGAAAAAGGTGCTCAGTACGGCACTGTAAAGGAGATCGTTGAGACTGTCGAAAGTGACATTCTCAAGGGCGTTACTCTTGCTGATGTTTATGAAGGCGCTGAACTCAACGGTGCACGCGCTGTTACAATCAGACTTACCTTCTCTTCCGATGAGAGAACTCTCTCCGGCGATGAGGTTCAGGCTGAGGTTACCAAAGTTCTTGATGCTCTCAATGCTCAGGGCATCAAGATGAGATAAATAATTTAAGAAAGGGATATTATTATGGATAACATCAAAGAATTCATCGAAAAAGCAGTTGCTAAAATCAAGGAATCTCCCGACCTTCTCAAGAAGTTCAAGGCAGACCCCAAGGCTGCTATCGCTTCTCTCTTCGGAGATATGGACGATTTTTCCCTCTCTGCTATTGTCGAGGCTGTAAAGGATAAGATCGGCGGAGACAAGGACGACAAAGACGACGACAAGAAGGAAGATGGCAACCTCCTCGAGAACATCAAGGATAAGCTCGAAGATAGCGATATCGTTGACGGCATCAAGGATAAGATCGGAGATCTTTTTGGCAAGAAGGACTAATTTATTCAAATAACAAGAAGAGGTCAGCTTAGCGCTGACCTCTTCTTGTTATATCTCAAACTCCGCATAGAATACTGCTCTTTCAAATTCCCCCGAATCGGCAAATTTCAGAATCTCTTTACCGATCCTGTATTCTCCGGGAGAAAGCTCTCCGTAGAGCCATTTCCAGTCTGTATCCCATCTGGCTGTACCGTTTGACGGGATTGTATACAGCACATCGTCCCATCCAACTTCCCATTCACTGAGCTCTTTATAGTTTACTCTTATCCAACTTCCATTTTTATGCTGCTCTATAACATAATAGGGGCTTGTTCCAAGATCCGATGCCGAAGTTTCTCCCGAATGAGAACAGACTACAGTAAGTCCCGAGGCTGTAACATTTTCTGTGTCCAGCTCTATGCCCCAGTCGGGAATAACTGCGCTTCGTATTTTCTCAACGGAGTAAATCTCGCCAAGCTGAAGAGGGTAGCTTTCCATTACATTTCCGTTAAACTTGATTTCTATTATATCTCCTGCCGAAAGGGATTCTGTTGATGCGTCTCTGCCAATGTATGCAGGGGAACCTGCAGATATTCCGCTGCTGCCCGGCTCTGTCACCTCAATCAACAGACTCGTTTCATAAACCGCCGCAACTTTTGCTGTAAAATACGGCTGATTCGCTTTCTCTCCTGTCCTTGCGCAGCCTGATAACGTCAGTATACATATAAGTAATACCATTATTTTTTTCATATCCATTCGCTCCTTTCGTATATTACTAAAACCCTTTGCTTATATAAATAGTTGGCACATATTTCTCAAATTGGGAGAAAAAGGGGAGAACTGCGAGAGTTCTCCCCTTTTCCAGTCGGCGTTCAATGTATTAAAACCACAAACTACAATGAAACCATATATATCTATAATTCCGCTAACGCCGAACAGCAGACTATAGATTCATAGGGTTAAAAGATTCTATTAACCCTATATTATATATAACCTTCATTTTGCGGTTTTTGTGACATAATTTTCAGAAGTATTTTTACACCATTTTTTCCTGCTTGACCTTTTTGTCGATAACGTGGCGAGAAGCAAGCTCTGCGCGTACATCGTCAAGAGAGATGCCCATTTCCACCATCAGCACGAGTACGTGATATGCAAGATCTGCGATCTCATATATGGTCTCTTTTTTGTCGTTGCCCTTGCCTGCAACAATGACCTCTGTGGATTCTTCGCCAACCTTTTTGAGTATCTTATCTATGCCCTTTTCGAAAAGGTAGGTGGTGTATGAACCTTCCTTCTTATCGGTCTTTCTGCCTTCGATAAGCTCCATAAGCGCATCCATAGTAAAATCATTGATGTCATCATTTTCGAAAATAACATCGTTGAAGCAGGAGTCTGCACCTGTATGGCAGGCAGGTCCTTTTTTTCTTACAACTACAGTCAGCGCATCACGGTCACAGTCTGCGGTAATCGAAATTATTTCCTGTGTATTGCCGCTGGTTTCGCCCTTGCGCCAGAGTTCCTGACGTGAACGTGACCAGAAGCAGGTGCGCTTTTCCTCCATACTGATTTTGAGGCTTTCCTCGTTCATATATGCAACAGTCAGAACCTTGCGGCTGTATGCATCAACAACAACTGCAGGGATAAGTCCCTTTTCGTCAAATTTAAGTGTGCTGATATCTATCATATTATTCTGCCTTCCTTACAGTCTCATATTTATGCCCTGTGCACTGAGTTCTTTTTTCAGATCGGAAATTTTAACTTCCCCAAAATGGAAAATTGATGCTGCCAGACCTGCATCTACCTTTGGAAGAGTTTTGAAAAGAGTGGTGAAATCATCGATGCAGCCTGCGCCGCCTGATGCGATAACAGGAACATCCACTGCATCACACACAGCCGCAAGCATCTCAAGGTCAAAGCCCTTTTTCACTCCGTCGGTGTCGATGCTGTTTACAACTATCTCACCTGCACCCATATCCACGCATCTCTTTATCCAAGATATAGCTTCCATTCCCGTATCCACTCTGCCGCCCTGAGCAAAAACGCGGAATTCATTTTCCACTCGTTTAATATCGGCGGAAAGCACCACACACTGGTCTCCGTAACGCTGTGCAGCCTCATAAACCAGATTCGGATTACGTATAGCACCTGAATTAACGCTGACCTTGTCTGCGCCGCATTTGAGCACTCTGTCGAAATCCTCCAGAGTGTTTATTCCTCCGCCGACGGTGAGAGGGATAAAGATTTTGCTTGCTACCTCTGTCAGCGCTTCGGTAAACAGCTTTCTGCCTTCGGCAGAAGCTGTAATATCGTAGAATACCAGCTCATCTGCACCGTTTTCGCTGTAGTAGCTTCCCAGCTCAACAGGAGATGATACATCGCTCAGCCCCTGAAAATTTACGCCCTTTACCACTCTGCCGTTTTTTACATCGAGGCAGGGGATTATTCGCTTTGTTATCACGAGCGCACCTCCCTGATTGCATCCTCAAGGGAAAGCATTCCGGTGTAAAGTGCCTTTCCAAGAATCGCTCCATGTATATCCAGAGCCTTGAGCTTCTTTATATCCTCAATGGTCGAAACACCGCCTGATGCGATAATGTCAAGTCCCAGCTCCTTCGACATATTCTCGTAAAGCTCAAAGTTGGCACCGCCCAGAAGTCCGTCCTTGGATATATCTGTACAGATTATGGTTCTGACTCCTGCCTTCTGCATTTCCTTGCAGAAGGTCATACACTCCTTGTCGGTAACCTCCTGCCAGCCGCGTATGGCAACAAAACCATCGCGAACGTCTACACCGACAGCTATTTTGTCTCCGTAAAGCTTTACCATCTCATTTACAAAGCCTGCCTGGGTAAGAGCTGCTGTGCCGAGGATCACACGCATAACACCTGCATCGATATACTTTTTCACAGTCTCTGCAGATCTGATGCCTCCGCCCACTTCGGTTTTAAGTCCTATTTCCTTTATGATACTGGAAATAAGACCAATATTCGGAGTTTCACCTGTCTTGGCACCTTCCAGGTCTACTACGTGCAGATATTCCGCACCTGCATCGCGAAAGCTTTTTGCAACAGACAAAGGATCTTCGCTGTATACAGTCATTTGCTCGTAGTCTCCGCGAACAAGTCGGACGGCTTTGCCTTTTATAAGGTCTATGGCAGGATAGATTTTCATAATATCAACCACATTTTCTTAGTATTTCATATTTATTTTTCATATATTTTCAGCACATTGCACTACACTTCACAATATGCCTTGAGTATTGCAAGTCCCGTTTTTCCGCTTTTTTCCGGATGGAACTGTGTTCCGAAAACGTTGCCGTTCTGCACTGCTGCTGTCAGCTGTGCGCCGTACTCTGTTGTTGCGGTGGTGTTTTTCTCACAGTGCGCTGCTGCGAAGGAATGTACAAAATATACGCAATCACCCTCGCTGAGATATTTGAATATAGGGCTTTCATTGTGGAACTTAAGTCCGTTCCAACCGATATGAGGAACTTTATAATCGGCAGGGATTATGGGCTTTATCGGCTCTACGATACCTGAAACCAGTCCCAGACCCTCATGTTCGCCGTATTCCATACTCTTGTCAAAGAGCATCTGCATACCGAGGCAAATACCCAGCAGAGGCTTTCCTTCTGCGGCGAGTTCCTTGACGATTACGTCAAGTCCTGTGCTGCGGAGCTTTGCAGCTGCATCAGCAAAAGCACCAACGCCGGGGAGAATGAGTCTGTCAGCTTCTCTGAGAACCTTTTCGTCTGCAGTAACCACTGCCTCTTCGCCAATATAAGCAAAGGAGCTTTTAAGGGAAAAAAGATTCCCCACTCCGTAATTTATAATCGCAACCATCAAAGCACTCCCTTGGTAGACGGAATTTCATCGCTGTGTGCTTTGTCAATGCGAACTGCCTTTGCCAAAGCTCTGGCAAGTGCTTTGAATGCACCCTCGATTATATGATGGGAATTTGTTCCTGCAAGCTGCTTAATATGCACAGTTATTCCTGCCTTGCGGACAAATGCAAGAAGAAATTCCTCAACAAGCTCTGTATCAAATGTGCCTACCTTCTCTGTGGGAATCTGAAGGTCGCAGTTGAGATATGCTCTGCCCGAAAGGTCAACGGCACAGAGAATGAGCGCATCGTCCATAGGAAGTGTAATATCGCCATAGCGTGTGACACCGCGCATATCGCCAAGGGCTTCCGCAAAGGCGGTGCCGAGGCAGATTCCCACATCCTCAACGGTGTGATGATCATCAATATAAGTGTCGCCCTTGCCCTTTATGACCATATTGAAATTACCGTGACGGGTGAAGAGCATAAGCATATGGTCAAGGAATCCGACTCCTGTATTTATTTCGCCTATTCCACCGCCGTCGAGATTTAAGTCGAGAGTTATATTGGTTTCCGCAGTTTTGCGTACTATTTTGCTCGTTCTCATTTATTTTCCCTCCAATATATCCTGTATGGTGTCAAGCATTTTCTTTGTTTCTTCATAGGTACCTATAGTAATGCGGTTGTAGTCGGCAATTCTGGGCTTTGCAAAGTTGCGCACCAGAACACCTCTGTTTTTAAGCTCCTTATAAAGCTCAAAACCGCCGATTTTATCTGTTTTTGCAAACACGAAATTGGTTGCAGACTTTGTAACGGTAAAGCCCATTTCCTCAAGTCTTTCGGTTGCATAGGTACGGGTATCGATTATCTTTCTGCAGTTTTCGCGGTAGTATTCATCGCTGTCTATTGCCGCCGCTCCTGCAGCCATAATCAGACGGTCTACATTATAAGGATTGGTTGAATTTCTTACTATGTCCATATCCTCTATAAGTGTTTTGCTTCCGATGGCAAAGCCAAGTCGTGCACCTGCCATAGAACGGGATTTTGAGAATGTCTGAATTACAAGCACGTTATCGTACTTTTTGATAAGCGGAACACAGGTTATACCGCTGAAATCAACGTATGCTTCGTCAACAACCACCACACGGTCGGGATTTGATGCGACGATCTTTTCTATCTCCTCCACACTCAATGCAATGCCGGTAGGCGCGTTGGGGTTTGCGATGAAAATATTCTTTCCGCAGTTTACATAGTCATCGATATTTATTGTAAAGTCATCGTTTAGTGGCTTTGTCTCATAGGGAACACCGAACATATTGGCCCATACATCGTAAAACGAATAGGTTATGTCAGGAAATGTAACCTGTTTTTCTTCATCACAGAATGCCATAAACGCAAACATCAGCGCTTCGTCTGAGCCGTTGCTGAGAATAACGTTTTCCATCTCAACTCCGTTGAGCTTTGCAATCTTTTCACGAAGCTTTCTTGCGAGAATATCGGGATAAAGATTCAGCATCCCGATCTCCTCTGCGTTTACTGCTTCAAAAACAGCAGGTGCGGGAGGATAAGGACTTTCATTGGTGTTAAGCTTTATATATTTTTTGTCCTGAGGCTGCTCCCCTGATACATAGGGAGTCATTTTTGACATTCTGTCATTTAAAAATCTGCTCATTTATTAGTCCTTCTTTCTGGCAACTGCACTTCGTGCGTGAGCGGAAAGCCCCTCACTTTCGGCAAAATATGCAACATTATCGCAGTTTTCGAGCAATGCCTGCTCGGTATAATAAGAATAACAGGATTTCTTTACAAAATCGTCAACAGACAGGGGACTTGAAAATTTTGCCGTGCCGCTGGTGGGCAGAACGTGGTTCGTGCCTGACATATAGTCGCCCAGTGCTTCAGGGCAGTTCTTTCCGAGGAATATTGAACCGGCATTGCGGATATACGGCAGGAGCTTGAATGGGTCGTCGATACACA
This sequence comes from Acutalibacteraceae bacterium, assembly GCA_045604965.1. Taxonomy (GTDB): domain Bacteria; phylum Bacillota; class Clostridia; order Oscillospirales; family Acutalibacteraceae; genus JAISGQ01. The sequence continues at coordinate 152,579 of JAZUPB010000023.1, read as the reverse complement.
CCTCAAGGTGTTCCGGTGCAAGCTCATTGGATATTTCAACCGCCTGCATAAGATCGTCCGCCACGATTATCATACCGTTATTGTCAATGGAAACACGGGCGATCTCTTCTCTGGGAAGAAGTGCTATCTGACGCTCAAGCTCGGCAGAGACCTCTTCTGCAAGCTTTTCGCTGTCGGTAACGAGCACTGCAGATGCACGCTTGTCGTGCTCTGCCTGACTGAGCATATCTGCGGCAATTATTCTCGCTTCGTTTGTTCCGTCTGCAATAACAAGTATCTCACTGGGACCTGCAATCATATCGATTGCCACTCTGCCGAAAACCTGACGCTTTGCTTCTGCTACAAAAGCATTGCCCGGACCGACTATTTTATCTACTTTTGGTATGCTTTCAGTTCCGTAGGCAAGAGCCGCTACAGCCTGTGCTCCGCCTGTCTTGAATATTCTGTCAGCTCCTGCTATCTTTGCAGCAGTAAGGATTACGGGATTTATATTGCCGTTGCAGGTGGGCGGTGAGACCATTATTATCTCATCTACGCCTGCGATTTTTGCAGGAATTATATTCATAAGGACAGAAGAAGGATATGCAGCTGTACCGCCGGGCACATACACACCTGCTTTTTCAATTGCTGTGACTTTCTGTCCGAGGATTGCGCCGTTTGCACGTTTATATTCAAAGCCCTCCTGCTTCTGGTTGAGGTGGTACTCTGTAATATTTTCCTTTGCCTTCTCCATTATCTCAATAAGCTTAGGGTCGGTGGCTTTGAATGCTGCATCGAGCTCCTCATCAGTAACTTCCAGCTCATTGATCTTTGTTCTGTCGAATTTCTCAGTATAGAAACGGAGTGCATCGTCGCCCTCTTTGCGTACCTTTGCAATTATTTCTGCTACGACAGCAGAAACGTCGATCTCTTCGACCTCACGGTCAAAAATATCAGAAGGAGATACCTCCGAAAATTTATATGTTTTTATCATATGAAACTTCCTTTCAAAAACAGGAAAATTCCCAAGGCAAAGCCTTGGGTCGTCCTCTGCGGAGGACGAAATCCCCTTGAAGTTGGGGGCGTTGCCCCAAAACTCCCACCAAAGGGCTCTGCCCTTGGATTCCGCAAAACTTTGAAAAAGTTTTGATTCAAACTTTAGTTGTTTTGGTTTTTCTCTATCTGATCGCGTATGCGGCTTATCTCTTCGCTCTTGAATCGATAGCTTACTTTATTGGCGATAAGACGTGCGCTGATATCAACTATATCCTCTTTCGGTTCAAGTCCGTTTTCCTTGAGTGTCGCGCCTGTTTCTACGATATCGACTATAACATCGGAAAGTCCCAGCAGCGGTGCAAGCTCTATAGAGCCCGAAAGCTTGATTATATCGATAACTCTGGATTTGGAATTATAGTAAGTACGTGCTATATTGGGGAACTTTGTCGCAACCTTCAGCACATCTCTTCCGTCGTCTGAAAACTCCTTGGGACCTGCAACAGCCATGCGGCATTTGCCTATTCCCAAGTCTAGAAGTTCAAAAACATCGGGCTCATACTCAAGCAGGATATCCTTTCCTGCAACACCTATATCAGCAGCGCCACGCTCTACATAGATGGAAACGTCAGAGGGCTTTACCCAGAAGTAACGGACTCCGCACTCCTCATTCTCAAACACCAGCTTGCGGTTCTTTTCCTTTATCGACGGACAGCCGCAGCCTGCTTTTTCAAATATTTCATAGGCCTTTTCTCCGAGGCGGCCTTTCGGTAATGCTATATTTATCATTTTCGCTGCCCCTTTCTTAAAGCCTGATTATTTCGCCGAAGCGAAGGTCTCCGAAATCTTCTGTCTGTGCTCTGACACTTCTGCCGCTTTTCTGGATCTCTGCTATCTTGGCAAAGACCTCATCAATAGCAGTCTTTTTATTATAAATCAGAAGCACATCAACATCAAGCTCATTTCGCTTTGAATTTGCTCTTGCTATCTGGTCAAGATAAACCGCAAAGCCTATGGCTCCGCCGCTCTTTCCGAATCTTGCAAGCAGTTTGTCATATCTGCCGCCTGACAGCACTGCTTCGGGAACACTGCTTATAAAGCCCTGGAAAATAATGCCGTTATAGTATCTCATATCGTTTACAAGCGAGAAATCAAGCATTATATTCTTTGAATGGAGCACTGCGGATATATCCTCAAGCTCTTTTACTGCAGCATGTGTCTGATCATTTACACTCAGCTTTTTAATGGCTTCTATGCTTTTTGCAAGCGGTGCATAGAGGGAAGCAAGTGATGCCAGTTTTTCGGTGAGGTCTGCTTCCACTCCCCATTCAATGCATTTTTCCTTGAGTGAATGCTCGTTCTTTGCGCTGATGCAGGAAAGAAGATCCTTCTTCTGATCCGAGCTCAAATCAGCCTCATCGAGAAGTCCCGAAAGAAGTCCCATATGTGAAATTACCAGCAGATTTTCTCCGCCGAGAACCTCCAGACTCTTGCAGGCAATGTCCAGGACTTCGCACACCGCAAAAAGGTCTACATCTCCGATGCACTCAAGTCCCGACTGCATTATTTCTCTGAATTCCTTTGTTCCTCCTGCCACACGGTATACATTTTCATTATAATACACCTTGCGCAGCCTGCTCTCTGCAGGATCATTCTTTACTATGGAAAGAGTAACGTCAGGCTTAAGCGCCATAAGATGACCTGCCAAGTCGTTGAATGTGATTATTTCCTCTCCGCGAAGAAATGCTCGGTTTCTTGCATAAAGATCGTATTCCTCGAATTTGCTCATACTGTACGGCATATAGCCGTTTTCTGCATATATTGTTCGCAGCTTCAGAGATGCGCTCTCCTCTGCTCTGAGTATCTTATCTGAAATGTTCATAGCGGTTCCTCCGTTTTAGATTGGTTATATCTTACTATACTTTATCATAGTAGTCAAGTAAAGCGCTAATATGGTAGTGTGAGAAATTGCACATTCGCTGCGCTGCTATTTTGTGCACTATTCACACCACTGTATAATCCTCCAAAAATACATCCGAATTGTACTGCTTTTTCTATTTGACAATATTGTCGTATATGGGTATAATTAAAGAAATGCAATGCACAGAATCCAATGGAGGTCAAGACACATGATGCATCTGGCGAATGCTGTTGTTTATACAGGTAAAAAATTTGTCAAAACAACTGTTTCCGTTCACGATGGTCGTATTGTTTCTGTTTCCCCTAATCACTCCACAAACCTGTCAGCAGCTGACGGGGCAGTGTTTGATTTTTCAAATTATTATATTTTTCCCGGTCTCACTGATGTACACGTACATTTCAGAGAGCCGGGTTTTTCTTATAAAGAAACGATACGCACCGGATCTATGGCATCTGCACGCGGCGGTTTTACCAATGTATGCACTATGCCGAATCTTAATCCGACTCCCGACAGCAGTGAAAATCTGGCTGTACAGGAAAGTATAATCAAAACTGACGCCGTAGTCAATGTTTATCCTTACGGAACGATAACAAAAGGTCAGATGGGCCAGGAGCTGTCCGATATGGATGCTCTCGCACCGAGAGTCGCAGGCTTCTCCGACGACGGACGCGGAGTGCAGTCGGAAAGCCTTATGCGTGAAGCTATGGAAAAAGCAAAGGCTCTTGATAAAATAATAGTTGCTCACTGCGAGGATAATTCACTGCTTCACGGCGGATACATCCACGACGGCGAGTATGCAAAAGCTCACGGCCACAGAGGCATCTGCTCCGAAAGTGAATGGGGGCCGATTGCACGAGACTTGAAACTCGTCCGTGAAATCGGCTGCAAATATCACGTATGTCACATTTCCACCAAGGAAAGCGTAGAGATAATCAGGCAGGCAAAGCGTGAGGGAATCGACGTCACCTGTGAAACAGCTCCTCATTATCTGGTCTTTTCCGATGCTGATCTCAAGGAGGACGGCAAGTGGAAGATGAATCCTCCAATCCGCTCGGAGGAAGACCGCAAGGCGCTGATCGAGGGCATATGCGATGGAACTATAGATATGATCGCCACAGACCACGCTCCGCACTCGGCTGAAGAAAAATCAAGAGGCCTTGAAAAGAGCGTCATGGGCGTTGTAGGTATAGAAACAAGCTTTGCCGCTTGCTATACATATCTCGTCAAACCCGGAATAATCACTTTGGAAAAGCTGATGGAGCTTATGCACGATAACGCAAAGGACCGATTCGGCATAGGTTCGGATATAAAAGAGGGCGAAAGCGCTGATTTCACAGTGTTCGACCTCAACGCGCAGTACAATATCGACCCCTCACAGTTCCTCTCAATGGGACGCGCAACGCCTTTTGACGGTGCGAAGGTTTGGGGCAAATGTATACAGACTACAGTGAAAGGAAGTACGGTATGGAAAGCAGAGTAAAGAGAAAGATCGTGCTGGAGGACGGCACAGAGTACTACGGCGAGGGCTTCGGCGACAACACCGTTGACAGAGTCTGCGAGCTGGTATTCAACACCGCAATGGCAGGCTATCAGGAGGTAATTTCCGACCCTGCATACGCTCAGAAGATGGTCGTTATGACCTATCCGCTCATCGGCAACTACGGTATGGCTGACGATGACTTTGAAACAAGAATCCCCGATATCGCCGCTCTTGTCACAAGAGAATACAACGACTACCCCAGCAATTTCAGATACACCAAGACTCTCTCTGAGATCCTCGAGGAAAACAACGTGCCCGGTCTTACAGGTATTGACACAAGAAAGCTTACGAAAAGACTTCGTGACGGCGGTTCCTGCAGAGCACTTATCACAAACGCAGAGACTCCCAAGGAGGAAGCTCTTGCAACCATCGCGGCGACTCCTGTTCCCGAAACTCCCGTTCCCTTTGTAAGCTGCCGCAAGCGCTGGTACTCCCGTACCTCCAACCACGTCCACAATGTGGTTGCTATCGATCTCGGCATCAAGCTCAATATTATCCGCTGCCTCAACGCCCGCGCCTGCAATGTTATAATTATGCCCTGGAACTCTACTGCCGAGGATATCCTCGCAGCACGTCCCGACGGCGTTGTTATCTCCAACGGTCCCGGCTGCCCCGAGGAGCTTCCCGAAGTTGTTGAGACCCTTAAAAACCTGCAGGGCAAGCTGCCTATGATGGGCATAGGTCTCGGTCACGAGCTGCTCTGCCGCTCATACGGCGCTGAGACTTACCGTCTCAAGTGCGGACGCTGCGGAAGCCATCCTATCAAGAACATCGAAACAGGCAAGGTCTATTCCGCCTGTCATAACCATACTCACGCCGTAAGTGCTGAGAGCCTTGAAAACACAAAACTCACCATAACTTACAAGGCTATCCACGAGGATATCGTTGAGGGTGTAAAGTGCGAGGAAGATAAGGTCTTCTCCGTTCAGTGCAATCCCGAAAGCGCTCCCGGTCCTCACGACTGTGAGTTTATGTTTGACGATTTCGTTTCCATCATCAAGAAGAAATAATTAGAACGAAAGGATGCGATCTTAATGCCTAAGCGCACTGATATACACAAGATACTCGTTATCGGCTCAGGTCCTATAGTTATCGGACAGGCCGCTGAATTTGACTATGCAGGCACACAGGCCTGCCTCGCTCTCAAGGAAGAGGGCTACGAAGTAATCCTCTGCAACTCTAACCCCGCAACAATAATGACCGACACCACTATCGCAGACAAGGTATATATGGAGCCCCTGAACCTTGAGTTTATGGCAAAGGTGCTCCGCTATGAACGTCCTGACGCAATTATCCCCGGCATCGGCGGTCAGACCGGTCTTAACCTTGCTATGCAGCTTGCAAAGAAAGGCATACTCGCCGAATGTCAGGTAGAGCTTCTCGGCACCTCCTGCGAAAGCATTGAGCGAGCTGAGGACAGAGAGCTGTTCAAGCAGCTCTGCGAAGAGCTTGGCGAGCCTGTTCTCCCCTCTGTCATCACCCACTCTATCAAGGAAGCTATCGCTGCAGCTGAGGAAATCGGCTATCCTGTTGTTCTCCGTCCCGCATTTACCCTCGGCGGTACAGGCGGCGGTTTTGCAGACAACGAAGAAGAGCTCTGCGAGATAATGAAGAACGCTCTCAAGCTTTCCCCTGTTCACCAGGTGCTTGTTGAAAAGAGCATTAAGGGTTACAAGGAGATCGAATACGAAGTAATGCGCGACAAGGCAGACACTGCAATAACAGTCTGCAATATGGAAAACTTCGATCCCGTAGGCGTTCACACCGGTGACTCCATCGTTGTCGCTCCCTGCCAGACCCTTACAAACAAGGAATGCCAGCTTCTCCGCGACAGCGCACTGCGCATAATCCGCGCTCTTAAAATCGAAGGCGGCTGCAACGTCCAGTTCGCTCTCGACCCCAACAGCTTCAAATATTACGTCATCGAGGTTAACCCCAGAGTTTCCCGTTCTTCCGCTCTCGCTTCCAAGGCAAGCGGCTTCCCCATTGCAAGAGTTACCGCAAAGGTTGCAGTCGGTATGCATCTTGATGAGATACAGCTTTCTACCGCTACCGCTGCTGCTGAGCCTGCTCTCGACTATGTAGTCGCAAAGGTTGCTCGCTTCCCCTTCGATAAGTTTGCTGACGCAAACAACACCCTCAGCACTCAGATGAAGGCAACAGGCGAGGTTATGAGCATCGCACGTACTCTTGAGGAAAGCTTCCTTAAGGCTGTACGTTCCCTCGAGATCGGTGTATGCCACATCTATATGGAGAAGTTCGATCATATGACCGATGACGAGCTTATCAAGTATATAAGCACTCCTACAGATGACAGACTCTATGCTATCGCAAAGCTTATGCGTGACGGTGTTGACCTCGGTCTCATCTGCAACGCTACTCAGATAGATATGCTCTTCCTTGACAAGCTCAAGAACATCGTTGTGATGGAAAATGTCGTCGAAGCTGCAAAGTTTGACAAGGAAGTCCTCTACAAGGCAAAAAGAATGGGCTTCTCCGACAAGTACATTGCAAAGCTCTGGGATTGCACTGAAGATGAAGTCTACGCTTTCCGCAAGGAAAACAATATGTTCCCTGTCTATAAGATGATCGACTCCTGTGCAGGCGAGCACGCAAGCTATGTTCCTTATCTTTACTCCACCTATGAGGAAGAGAATGAGTCCCCTGTATCCGACCGCAAGAAGGTCATCGTTCTCGGCGCAGGTCCTATCAGAATCGGTCAGGGTGTTGAGTTCGACTACTCCACCGTTCACGCTGTTACCACCATCAAGAAGGCAGGCTACGAGGCTATTATTATAAACAATAACCCCGAAACCGTATCTACCGACTACACCTGCTCCGACAAGCTCTACTTTGAGCCTCTTACAGTTGAGGATGTTATGAACATCGTTGAGCTTGAAAAGCCCTTCGGCGTTATCGCATCCCTCGGCGGTCAGACCGCTATCAACCTCGCTGCTCCCCTCGAAAAGAGAGGCGTCAAGCTCATCGGTACCGACAACGCTGCTATCGAGCGCGCTGAAAACCGCGACAGCTTCGAAAAGATTATGGAGCAGCTTGAAATACCCCAGCCCAAGGGTCAGGCTGTCACCAACATTGAAGACGGCGTAAAGGCTGCCAATGAGATCGGCTATCCCGTTCTTGTACGTCCCAGCTACGTTCTCGGCGGCAGAGCTATGAGAATCGTCAGCAACGAGGAGGCTCTTAGACGCTACCTCAAGGAAGCTGTACAGATTGATGAAGATCAGCCTGTTCTGGTTGACAAGTATATCCAGGGCAAGGAGCTCGAAGTTGACGCTGTATGCGACGGCACCGACGTATTCTGCCCCGGCATTATGGAGCACGTTGAGAGAACCGGTATCCACTCCGGTGACTCCATAAGCGTATACCCCACCTTCTCCGTAAGCCAGAAGGCTAAGGACACTATCCTCGATTACACACGCAGACTTGGTCTCGGTATCGGCATCGTCGGTCTGTTCAATATCCAGTTCATTGTCGATGAAAAGGACGATGTATATGTAATCGAGGTCAACCCCCGTTCTTCCCGTACTGTTCCCTTCATCAGCAAGGCTACAGGCTGGTCTCTCGCTGACATCGCAACCCTTGTTATCCTCGGTCATTCCCTCCGCGAGCAGGGTATCACCGAAATGTATCCGGCAGAGAAAGAACGCTGGTATGTCAAGGCTCCTGCTTTCTCCTTCTCCAAGCTCAGAGGCATGGACGCTTATCTCTCCCCCGAAATGAAGTCCACCGGCGAGGCTATCGGTTATGACAACAAGCTTACCCGCGCACTGTGGAAGGCTCTGCAGTCCAGCGGTATGTATGTAAAGAGCTACGGCACTCTGTTTGCAACCATTGCAGATAAGGATAAGGAAGAGTCTCTTCCCCTTATCAGACGTTTCTATAACCTCGGCTTCAACATCGAGGCTACTCACGGCACCGCAAACTTCTTAAAGAGTCACGGTATCCGCACCAGAAGCCGCACAAAGATTAGCGACGGCAGCGAAGAGATCCTCGATTCCATCCGCAAGGGCTATGTCACATATATAATCAACACTCGCGACATCAGCCTCCCCAACGGCGAATCCGACGGCCACGAAATCCGCCGCTGTGCTGTTGAAAACAACATCACAATGTTCACCTCCCTTGACACTGTCCGCGTTCTTCTGGACGTTCTTGAGGAAACCACTCTCTGCATTTCTACAATAGATTCTTAAGGTGTGTTAAGATGACTAAACAGGGTCTTTATACAATAAAATCCAACGAGAAGATCGCCGCAGCACAATATAGAATGGTGCTGCTTGGCGATACCTCGGCTGTGACCGCTACAGGTCAGTTCATAAACATAAAACTCGACGGCTATTACCTGCGCAGACCTATCTCCGTATGCGACTGGGATAACGAAAGCATCACAATAATCTACAAGGTTCTCGGGCGCGGCACTGAGTATATGACCACTCTTAAAGAGGGAGCCGTGCTCGATGTTCTGACAGGTCTTGGCAATGGCTACGACACCTCAAAAAGCGGAGACAAGCCTCTGCTCATAGGCGGCGGTGTCGGCTGTCCTCCCCTTTATGCTCTCGGTAAAAAGCTTGTCTCTGAGGGCAAGAAGGTAACTGCTGTTCTCGGATTCAACACCAAGGATGATATGATTCTTAAGGATGAATTTGAAGCTCTCGGCATAACCACTTATGTAACCACTTTTGACGGCTCTTACGGCATCAAGGGCTTTGCAACGGCCGCTCTCGATGAAATAACTGATTACAGCTATTTCTACTGCTGCGGAAACGAGCCTATGATGCGCTCCGTTTACGCCAGCACAAGGACAAGCGGTCAGATGAGCTTTGAGGAGCGTATGGGCTGCGGCTTCGGGGCCTGTATGGGCTGCTCCTGCAAAACCCTTTACGGCAATAAAAGAATATGCAAGGACGGTCCTGTCCTCGAAAAGGAGGAGATTATATGGGCAGACTGAGCGTAAATCTTTCTGGCGTTGAGCTTGATAACCCCATAATCCCTGCAAGCGGAACCTTCGGCTTCGGCTACGAGTTTGCAGAGCTTTACGATATCAATATTCTCGGCTCTCTCTCTTTCAAGGGCACAACTATGGAACCGCGATTCGGAAATCCTACTCCGAGAATCGCTGAGTGTACCTCAGGTATGATAAACTCCGTAGGTCTCCAGAACCCCGGCATTGACAGAGTCATCGCCGAGGAGCTGCCGAAACTCAAGGCTGTTTTCCACAAACCTCTGGTTGCCAATATCAGTGGCTTTGCAGTGGAGGAATATGTCCACTGCTGTGAGAAAATAAATGATTACGCAGATATAATAGAAGTCAACATCAGCTGTCCCAACGTCCACAACGGAGGTATGAGCTTTGGTACAGATCCTGCCAATGCATCGGCAATAACAAAGGCTGTCAAGGCGGTCACCACAAAGCCTGTATACATAAAGCTCACTCCCAATGTTACAAACATCGTTGAGATCGCAAAAGCCTGCGAGGATGCCGGTGCAGACGGTCTGAGTATGATCAACACTATGCTCGGTATGAGAATAGACCTTAAAACAAAGAAGCCCGTTATAAAAAACAAGATGGGTGGATTCTCCGGTCCTGCTATCTTCCCTGTGGCTGTAAGAATGGTCTATCAGGTATACGAAGCGGTTAAAATCCCCATCATCGGTATGGGCGGCGTTTCCTGTGCCGAGGATGTTATAGAAATGATGCTTGCAGGTGCATCTGCTGTGCAGGTTGGTGCGGCAAACCTTGTCGATCCCTTTGTCTGCCGCGATATTATAAACAACCTTCCCGGTGTAATGGATAAATACGGCATCAATAAACTTACAGATATTATAGGAGGTGCTCACTAATGGGCAGAGACGTTATCGTTGCCTGCGATTTTTCGAGCAAGGCAGCAGTTATGGATTTCCTCGCTAAATTCGGTGAGAGAAAGCCCTTTGTAAAGATCGGTATGGAGCTTTACTATGCTGAGGGTCCTCAGATCGTAAAGGATATCAAGGCACTCGGTCACAAGATATTCCTCGATCTCAAGCTCCACGACATCCCCAACACAGTCAAGAAATCTATGGCTGTTCTTTCCAACCTCGATGTTGATATGACCAACCTCCACGCAGCAGGTACAAAAGCTATGATGGAGGCTGCACTCGAAGGTCTTACCCGTCCCGACGGCACAAGACCTCTGCTTATCGCAGTTACTCAGCTCACTTCCACCAGCGAAGAGAGAATGAAGGAAGAGCTTCTCATCAATGAGCCTATTGACGAGGTCGTTATGAAGTATGCTCAGAATGCTATGGAAGCAGGTCTTGACGGTGTTGTCTGTTCTCCGCTCGAGGCCGGCAAGGTAAAGGATCGCTGCGGCAAATCCTTTATGACAGTTACTCCCGGCGTCCGCTTTGCAGACGGCGATATAGGCGATCAGTCCAGAGTTATGACCCCTGCTCAGGCAAAGGAAATCGGCTCCGACTATATCGTAGTCGGAAGACCTATTACCGCTGCTGAGGATCCCGTTGCAGCTTACGAAAGATGCTGCGCTGAATTTATCGGTTAAGGAGGATTAGTTTATAATGGAAGGCTACAAGAGAGAATTTATACAGTTTCTTGAGAGCGCAGGAGTTCTCAAGTTCGGTGACTTCACCGCAAAAAGCGGCAGAAAGATCCCTTATTTCATTAATGCAGGTATGATAAAGACCGGCGAAGAGATTGCAAAGCTCGGCGAATTCTATGCAAAGGCTTATTTCGAAAAGGTCGGCAACAAGCGTACCGTTCTCTACGGTCCTGCTTACAAGGGTATTCCCATCGCTGTTTCCGTATCTGTTGCTCTTGCAAAGAACGGTCTTGATGTCCCCTTCTTCTTTAACCGCAAAGAAGCAAAGGATCACGGCGAAGGCGGTATATTTGTCGGTTATGTTCCCAACTCAGGCGAAGAGATCGTTATCGTTGAGGACGTTATTACCGCAGGTACCGCAATCCGCGAGAGTATGGCTAACCTTTCCACCCTTGAGGGCGCAAAGGTTGCTGCTACCTTCGTTATGGTAGACCGTAAGGAAAAAGGGCAGGGCGAAAAGGGTGCTATGCAGGAGATCGAGGAGCAGTTCGGCTTCCCCGTATACTCTGTTGTCGATGTTTATGATATCATCGAATATCTCGAAGAAGATGAGAAAAACGCTGAAAATGTAGAACGCATCAAGAATTATCTTGCTGTAAACGGTGCTAAATAATGAGAAGCTTGATTGATATTTTGGATCTCTCCACTGAAGAGATCGATGAGCTTGTTGCGGTTGCCGAGGATATTATTGAAAATCCCGACAACTACCGCGAAAAATGCAGATACAAGAAGCTGGCTACTCTGTTCTTTGAGCCCAGCACACGCACACGCCTTTCCTTTGAGGCGGCTATGCTTGATCTTGGCGGCAGCGTTCTAGGCTTTTCCGAGGCTCAGTCAAGCTCCGCTGCAAAGGGCGAAAGCGTTGCCGACACCGTAAAGGTCGTCGAGCTTTATGCCGATATTATCGCTATGCGCCATCCCAAGGAGGGTTCAGCCTATGTTGCTGCAAGCAATGTAAGCATACCTGTTATCAATGCAGGTGACGGCGGTCACAACCACCCCACCCAGACTCTCACCGATCTTCTTACCATAAAGAAGGAAAAGGGTCATTTTGACGGTCTTACAGTGGGTATTTGCGGTGACCTGCAGTTCGGACGTACTGTTCACTCCCTTATCGGTGCACTCTCCCGTTACAAGGGCGTTAAATTTGTGCTCATCTCCCCCGAGGAGCTGACCATTCCTTCATATGTACGCAATGAGATTCTTGAGTCAAAGGGCATCGAGTATGTTGAGACGCGTTCTCTTGAGGAGGCTCTCCCCGAACTCGATATCCTTTATATGACCAGAGTACAGCGTGAGCGTTTCTTTAACGAAGCTGAATATCTGCGTCTTAAGGACAGCTATATACTCACTCCCGAGAAGCTTGAAAGTGCAAAGGCAGATCTCTGCATTATGCATCCGCTGCCCAGAGTCAACGAGATCTCTGTTGCAATAGACAAAGATCCCAGAGCTGCCTATTTCAGACAGGCTATGTACGGTAAATTTATCCGTATGGCGCTTATTATGAAGCTGTTGGAGGTGCGATAAATGAACGTTGACAGCATCAGAAACGGTTATGTTATCGACCATATTGCTGCAGGAAAGGCTATGGATATATACAAGCTTCTGTGCCTTTCGAAGCTCAGCTGCCCTGTTGCTATGATAATGAATGTTCCCTCTGCAAAAATGGGAAAGAAGGATATTATCAAGATAGACGGCAATATTGACCTTGATATGGATGTTCTTGGCTTTATCGATCCCGACATCACTATCAACGAAATTCGAAACGGCGAAATCGTAGGCAAGCAGGAAAAAATCGAGCTTCCTGAACGTATTGTGGATGTTGTAAAATGCAAGAATCCCAGATGCATAACCACAACTGAGCAGGAATTGCCCCATATTTTCAAGCTCACTGACCGTCAGAATAAGGTCTACCGCTGCATCTACTGCGAAGCTGAGGCGAAAAAACGATGAATATACAGATATTCGGAAAACCTAAAAGCTTCGATACAGGCAAGGCAGAGCGCTGGTTTAAGGAGCGCAGGATAAAATATCAGTACATCGACCTAAAGCTCAAGGGTATGAGTCCCGGCGAATATAAAAGCGTAAAGGCCGCTCTTGGCGGAGATTTCAACAAGTTGGTCGACACCAAGTGCAAGCTTTATGAGGAAACCTATTTTGAGCACCTTGCCTATGATGAGGACAAGGAACAGAAGCTGATGGATTATCCTCTTTTACTGGCTGCCCCGATTGTCCGAAATGGAAAACAGGCAACTGTGGGCTTCTGTCCCGAAATCTGGCAGAAATGGATAGACGCAGAAAAGTAAATGCTATATAATGCAGCCGAAGCAGAAACCTGCTTCGGCTGTTTGCTTTGTCGAGTAAATACCTTTTGCTTGTTGATATATTTTGATTTTAGTGTTATATTTTTTACAACAGATAATTGATCGGAGGCGCTTTAGTTGAAATATACACTTGGAAGTGATGAGTTTTTCAATTCCGAGAGCTTTATTTCCGATGTAAAAAAAACAGGTCGTGATAAAATTTTCTGGATAATTTCTCACGAGCCTGAAACACCAAAAGCACTTGACTGTATAAAAAAGCTTGATAATGTTAATATAAAAGACCGGCAGGGACTTTCATACCTTCATATGGCTGCGCTTAATCACAAACTGAAAACCATAGAACTCCTTCTTGATAAAGGTGCCGACCCAAATTGTACCGACAATATGGGGCGCTTTGCCATACTTTTCGCACTTGGTAAAAAACATCCTGACAATGTATCTATTCTGAAGGTTTTTCTTGATTACGGCCTCGATATTTCTCTGATGGGAAACGGTGTGTCTATAAGGGATCGCATTTTGTCTTTTGGCAATGCAGATTACAATGCCTTGATCGGCGATTAAATACACATAAAAATATTTATTACCTTCTGAGAAACTTTTGCTTTATCTGACAGGGTTCTCTGCTAAATACATTGATAAATAATTTCCGGGGGATTTTTTATGAAAGGGAAATCTGTAATCGGTAAAATGCTTTTATCGGTCTTACTGATCTTTATTATTGCGGTATCGGCATTGTATAACCTCGATATGCTTGAGTTATACAAGTTTCCTGTATTGTCTGGATCTGATGCGATTATATCTGACACCGATGAATCTGTCATAAGTCAGGGCGATATCGTTTCTGAAACAGAACCAACTGAGCCCGAGCCTGAACCCGAGCCGCTCCCTCCTGATTGTGTGACGATTCAGATGGGCGGAGATGTTCTTCTTCACGACCGTGTAAACAAAGCAGCCAAAACAGGAAAAAACACCTATGATTATTCCAGCTATTTCTCTTTGTTTGACGATGTATTTGTTTCGGATCTGAACATTATCAATCTTGAGGGGCCTACCGATGCTTACGGAGAAAACAATAAGATCTCCGGTTTCCCGATTTTCAATATGCCGTACGAGATTCTCCCTGCGCTCAAAGGCATAAATGTCGACCTATGCGTTACCGCCAATAATCACACCTGCGACAAAGGCTATACAGGCGTTAAAAACACCCTTAAAAACGTGAAGAAAGCAGGGATGGATTCTGTTGGCAGTTACATTACAAAAGAAGATTCTGAAAAGTGCTATATCACAGAAATAAACAACATAAAAGTCGGCGTCGCCGCCTTTGCTTCATATACGGAAGGCTCCGTGAAAAAAGACAAAGCATTCTGCGTAGATAAGTGCGGCAAAAAAGAAAAGGACGTTCTCGCTTCTATCTGTCCTGCAGTTGACAAACTCAAAGAAAACGGTGCGGAATTTATAGTCGTTTCCATACATTGGGGCGTCGAGTACGAAAGTGCTCCCACCTCTGCTCAGAAAAAAATCGCAAAAAAGCTCTGCGAATACGGCGTTGACGTTATTATGGGCTCTCATTCACATTGTGTTCAGCCCATAGAGGTACTTACCGTACAGCGAGGCGGTGTAGAAAGCAAGGCACTTGTTATTTACTCTCTCGGAAATCTTTTCACCAATATGACTGCAAAAAATATGGCAAGAACTCAGGAAGGTATGGTCGTCTCTGTCAAGGCAGTCCGTGGCGAAGACGGTTGCGTCCGCCTCGATGATGCATTTTATATGCCTACCTTTACATACATTGGAGGTACAAAAGGTAAGAATTATATGAGGATTGTGCCTGCAGGCGAATATAATTCCGTTGAAAGCAGGCCAAGCTTCTTTAAAGATGCCTCCGGCTGGAAAAAATGTAAAAAAGCCTGGACTAATACTATTAAAACCGTTGGAAAGGCTATACCCTCAATCACCGACCCCTCTGCATACCCCGAAGGCTTTTTTACTCCCTCAAAAGAATTGAGTTCTTCAGACATTACGATATGAATACAAAACACCCACACCTTAAATCAGGTGTGGGTGTTTTTACTACTGAAGAAGCATGGGCAGAACCATTGCCACTATGTTATTGAATGCGTGAAGAAGTATTGAACCGAATATGTTCTTTGTCTTATAGCAGCTTACTGCAAGAATTACGCCCATTGGGAAGTAGCTTACAAGGTAGATAAGCTCAAAAAGATCTCCGGAGGCCATTGCTGCAGGGAATACGTGCATTCCTGCGAAGAGCAGTGCGGAGAAGAATCCTGCAAGAACTACGGTAAATTTATGATTTCTGCTTGACAGACCTCTGAAAAGCAGACTTCTAAAAATTACTTCCTCAATTATAGGTGCACATACACAGGCGATTATTGTCATTATAATAAAGGAATCTTCTGCGTTACTTGTTACAGCGTCCTGATTTGCGCTTGTTGCATCACGGGTGAAGAGAGCTATAACAAAGCGAGCGACCATATTTGTTGCGAGTATTGCAAAATATCCAAGATACAAAGTTACGATCCATATATATCTCGGCCTCTGCTTCAATGCGTGAGTAAAGCTTGCCCAGAGATACTTACCGAATACCAGCAGTACGGTCAGCATCATTATTCCATAAAATATTGCGTTGTACATAAGCGAGCTTATGACTATTCCGAACTTCATCTCCAGAATCGAAACGACAAAGGACAGGATAAAGCTCAGTCCGACCAGATAAAACGGAAGAATTATAAATCCTGCCACCTTACCTCTTCCGCTGAGTACTACCTCTCCGTCCTCAAGGACTCTGTGAAGTGATCTTTTCTTTTCCATTTTCAGCACCCCTTAATTATTGTTTTTGCCTTTTCAATCAGTATACTACGCTCATTCGGCAGATCGTTTTCGATCACCTCTGTGAGCAGACTGTCCAGTATTTGACCTATCCGCTTTCCGGGTCTTACTCCAAGGGAAATAATATCTCTTCCCTTTATTTTCAGCTGCGGCAGAGTACAGCAGCTTTCGTTTTTTACTGTTTCCTCAAATATTATATCAAATTCTTTTATTTTCTCAAGTCTTTTCTCTGCAGAATCCTGTGTATGCGCTGCAGCATCTGCTTTCATCAGGCAAAGTACATCCCTGATAAAGTCAATTCCATACCTTCTTATCCTGCGCTTTGCCACCACAGGCAGAGGTGTTATATTCAGATGGTGCAGGCGAACAAGACTTGTCACTCTGTCCTTTGTAAAGGAATCGGGCTTGAGTATAGGCCATACTCGGCTTAACAGCTGAGCGCCGTACGCTTCGTGGTCATAAAAATGTCCTCTTCCGTCATCGCCCACAAAAAATTTATCAGGCTTTCCAAAATCGTGAAAAAGCGCCGCCAGCCTCAATACAGGCTCAGGCTTTATATTTTCCATAACATCGATAGTGTGTCCCAGAACATCCTTTGTGTGATACGGGCTCTTTTGCTCAAAGCCATTGAGCTTTGATATGCCCGGTATGACAACATCAAGCACATCGTGAAATTCTCTAATTACTTTTCCGGCGTTTTTTCCGCAGATAAGTTTTTTCAGTTCTTCAAATATCCGCTCGCCTGCTATCTTTTTAAGCAGGCTGCGTTTTTTTCGCAGAGCCTTCGCTGTTTTTTCTTCGATCTCAAATCCCAGAACCGCTGAAAATCTCAGCGCTCTCATAATTCGAAGAGCATCTTCGGCAAAACGCTCCTCAGCATTTCCTACCGCTCTTATTATACCTTTTTCAATATCCTGTTTTCCTCCAAAGGGGTCGGCCTCTCCCCGCTCAGGGCTGTAGGCTATGGCGTTGCAGGTAAAGTCACGCCGTGCAAGGTCTTCCTCAAGGGTCACGCCGAAAGTAACACTGTCGGGTCTTCGGGAATCGGAATATTCGCCCTCAGAGCGAAATGTGGTTATCTCAAGATGGGAACCGCCATAAACCACCGTAACGGTGCCGTGCTTCAGACCTGTGGGTATGGTCTTTTTATCATTGAATATCTCGAGCACTTTCTGAGGCAATGCCGATGTGCATATATCCCAATCGGATATTTCTCTCCCCATTATACTGTCACGCACGCAGCCGCCCACAACATAGGCTTCACAGCCCGAATTTTCGAGTCTCTGCATTGCCGCTGCGACATTTTCCGGCAGCTGTTTCATTCCCTCACCCCTTTTCTGACCTATTGTATCATAAAAACATATATATGAAAACCACGTAATTATTAAAATTACGTGGTTTTGTTCATTTTATTGAATATATCACGGGATTCTCTGCCGTTTTGCAGGATCGCCTCGCGAAGTTCATCGATAGATGGGAATTTTTGCTCCGGACGCAGAAATTTTATCAGGCTCACCTTTATACTCTGTCCGTACAGGTCTCCGCTATAATCACATATCCAGGTTTCGCTGAGAGGTCTGTCAGAGCCTACTGTGGGCTTTACTCCGATGTTGGTAACAGCACAGTATTCTGCTCCGTCCACCTCCGCCACCGATGCATATACACCGTACCTCGGGCATATAAAACCTTCGGGGAACACCTGATTTATGGTTGGCGTGCCAAGAGTTCGTCCAAGCTGCTTTCCGCCTATTACCTCAAGCTTATAGCAAAATGGTCTGCCGAGCATTTCGGCCGCACTTTCTGCATCGCCTTTATCGAGATATTCGCGTATTGCGGTTGAGCTTATGCTTTTTCCGTTTGCTTCAACCGATGGCACTACGGTACATTCTATGCCGTTCTTTTCGCAGAGCTTTTTCAGAAGTTCTGCATCACCCTGTGCCCTGTATCCGAAACGGTAATTAAATCCGCAGGCTACGTGCTTTGCTCCTAACTTTTCTGCCAGTATTTCTTCCACAAAGCGCTCTGCTGAAAGTGAGCATATCTCCGAAAAATCAGGTTCACACAGCATATCTGCGCCGAGAGAAGCAAATATCTCCTCTCTCTCTTCATCTGTGGTTATAAACCTGTCGTCGCCTTTTTTCAGTGTTCCTCTCTTGAAGGTCAGCACAGCGGTTTTTAATCCCTGCTTATTTGCTGCCAGGATAACTGCCTGATGTCCTTTATGAAGAGCATCGAACTGACCGAGAGCAACCGATGTATTATTTTGTTTTTCAGAAAGGGAAATTTTCTGCAAAAGGTTGTCCCTCCCTAACAGAACTGCTTTTTGATTTTTATTTCTTCTGTTTCAAGCATTACCGTACCCAATGCCAAAAATTCACCGCTCGGTGCAATAAGCTGCACCGTTTCGCCATCTTTTTCGGCTTTGAATCTGTGCAGCCGCTCCAGCGACAGCGCGCCGCCGTTTTTCACTCTGAACGCCTGAGGTTCTGAGATGTTGACTGCTCTGTATCCCTCAAATATTCCGCCTATCGGAAGAAGCCTTTCCTCGAGTCTTCCCTCAGACGCCAGAAGCTTTGCTTCGTCAAGAGTAATTGCAGAAGACAGGTCGTAACCGCAGGCATTTGTTCTTCGAAGAGATGTTACTGCTGCAAAGGTTCCGAGAGAAGCGCCTATATCAGCTGCAAGAGTCCTTATATACGTACCCTTCGAGCAGCGGCACAATATTTCTCCTTCGCCTTTTTCCTCATCATAGGAAAGCAGCTCCAGTTTCTTTATCGTTACCTGTCTGCTGGGACGTTCCACTGTCTGACCGCTTCGCGCTATATCATATAAACGCTTTCCGCCGACAGAAACAGCTGAATACATAGGGGGTATCTGGGTTATTTCGCCTCTGAAAAGGTTCAGCTTTTCTCTAAGCTCTGCTTCTGATACCGAAACCTTTTCTTCTCTTAACGTTTCGCCCCATATATCAAGGGTTTCAGTCTCGAGACCCAGCCTGAAACCTGATATATATTCCTTATCGTGATCGGGCAGCAGGTCTGCCGCCTTTGTGGCTTTTCCTGCAAGAATAGGCAGAACGCCCGTAGCCATTGGGTCGAGCGTTCCTGTGTGTCCGATCTTTCTTGTTTTAAGCAGTCCGCGCATAACTGCGCAGACATCAAAGGAGGTAAACTCCATAGGCTTGTCGATTATCAGAATCCCGTCACTCATACGTAATTCTCCATAACCTTCTGCATTTCTATCTTCGCCATATCAAGATCACCGGGGATAGTGCAGCCTGATGCTACAATATGACCGCCACCGCCAAAATGCTTGCATATTTCGCAGGCATTTATTCCGGGCAAAGTGCGAAGCGACACCTTATAACCTGCATCACACTGACGGAAGGTTATTCCTGCCTTTACGCCTTCTATCTGTATGGCTATTGAAGCGATATTGTCAAGATCGCCTTCACCTGCTGAGGCATCGCGGATCATATCTTCGGTGAGAGTGATAACCGCAACCTTACCATCGAACCAGTATTCAAGGCTCTTGTACAAGCCGCGCTCGATCTCGATTCTCGCTTTGCTCTTGGTTTCGAACATAAGCTTATTTATATTCGCAGCGTTTACTCCCAGTTCAATCAGCTCTGCTGCAAGCTTCAATGTCCGTGCGGTTGTGCTGCTGTAACGGAAACAGCCTGTGTCGGTGGAAATTGCAGTATATACAGCTTCTCCCATCTTCACATCTGGAGTGATGCCCATCTGCTTTATAAGACGCCACACCACTTCACCTGCCGCTGCAGCACTGCTGTCAAGCAGCAGATTCTGTGCATAGCCGGTGTTTGAGCCGTGATGATCGACACAGAGAAGCACTTTTCCGCCGTATTCCTTTTCAAGTGCAGGACCCAGCAGCTTTGCATCTGCTACGTCCACTGCAATTATATTCTCAGTGCGGAAGTTCTCTCCTTCCAATTCCGAATATATATACTCATACTTGGAAGAAATTATATCCGCACACATTACGTTTGCCTTCTTGCCGATACTGCGCAGCCCGCGGCACAGCGCAAATGCCGAGCCGATGGTGTCGCCGTCCGGATATCGGTGGCAGAGAATGAGATACTTGTCCTTTTCAAGCAGGAGCTGAGCTGCCTGCTTTACAGATACTTTTTTCATAACGTGACCAACTCCTGAAGGATGCGTTATTCAGCTTCCTCTTCTTCCTGTTCTTCTTTGAAATCAAAGGAATTGAGTATTTTATTTATTTCCGCGCTGTGGGCAATGGAATTATCCGCCACAAAGCGAAGCTCAGGAACCGATCTCATTGACAGGCTTCTGCCAAGCTCGCGGCGGATATAACCCGCCGCGCTCTTTAATCCTTTTACCGATTCCTTTGTCTTTTCTATGCCTTCCATTGCGGAAACGTATACTGTAGCGTAAGAGAGATCGCGTGTTACCTCTACTCTCACTACAGAGAGAAGCTGCGAAACGCGAGGATCCTTTATGGTGCGCAATATTGCGCACAGCTCGCGGTGCACGTCTTCGTTGATTCTGTCTATTTTATGACTTGGCATAAATTATATTCCTCTTTAAAATTAGTCTCTGTATTCCTCAATGATAAATGCTTCGAGGAAGTCGCGTTCCTTGATATCATTGTACTTCTCAAGACCGATACCGCATTCGTATCCCTGTGCAACTTCCTTGTCATCGTCCTTGAAGCGGCGGAGAGAATCGATCTTATCCTCAGCTATGACGATACCGTCACGTACTACTCGGATAAGTGCGGAACGCTGGATCTTGCCCTGTACAACATAAGAACCTGCGATGGTACCGACACCTGTGACCTTGAAGACCTGACGGACTTCGGAACGTCCGAGATCGACAACTCTGGTCTTGGGTGCAAGCATACCCTTCATAGCGGATTCTATCTCTTCGATGCATTCGTAAATAACTCTGTAGAGACGCATATCAACGCTCTGACGAGCTGCGTATTCCTGTGCAACAGGATCGGGACGCACGTTAAATCCAACGATGATAGCATTGGATGCATCAGCCAGCATAACGTCAGACTCTCTGATAGCACCGACCGCACAGTGGATACAGCTTACGCGCACCTCTTCATTGGTGAGCTTCTCAAGAGACTGTCTTACAGCCTCAACAGAACCCTGAACGTCAGCCTTTACAATGATCTTGAGTTCTTTCATATCGTTGGACTGCATCTGGGAGAAGAGATTGTCGAGGGTAACTCTGGTCTGCTGACGGAACTGCTCTTCCTTAGCATCTGTCTTTCTCTGCTCAACAAGCTCACGTCCGAGACGCTCGTCGGAAACTACGTTAAATATATCGCCGCCGGTGGGTACTTCATCAAGACCGGTGATCTCAACAGGGAAGGAAGGACCTGCAGCCTCGACCTTTTCGCCCTTGTCGTTAGTCATTGCACGAACACGTCCGATAGTGGTGCCTGCAACGATAATATCGCCTGTGCGAAGTGTACCGTTCTGAACGAGAACAGTAGCAATAGGTCCTCTGCCCTTATCGAGACGTGCCTCGATAACGATACCCTTACCTGCTCTGTCGGGGTTAGCCTTGAGCTCCTTCATTTCTGCTACAAGCATAACGTTCTCAAGCAGATCGGGGATACCCATCTGAGTCTTTGCAGAAACGGGGACGCAGATTACATCGCCGCCCCATTCCTCGGGAACGAGACCGTACTCAGTAAGCTGCTGCTTTACCTGATCGGGATTTGCGGTGGGTTTATCCATCTTATTGATCGCAACAATTACAGCAACGTTTGCTGCCTTTGCGTGGTTGATAGCCTCAACTGTCTGGGGCATAATACCGTCGTCAGCTGCAACAACGAGTATTGCTATATCCGTAGCCATTGCACCGCGAGCACGCATTGTGGTAAATGCTTCGTGTCCGGGAGTGTCAAGGAAGGTTATCTCACCGTCACCGACTGCTACACGGTATGCACCGATGTGCTGAGTGATGCCGCCTGCTTCGCCTGCTGTTACGTTAGCGGAACGGATAGCGTCGAGAAGGCTGGTCTTACCGTGGTCAACGTGACCCATAACGCATACGACCGGGCTTCTGGTGATGAGGTTGTCATCTGTGTCCTCACTGTCGTCGATGATTCGCTCCTCGATGGACACAATAACCTCCGGCTCAACCTTTACGTTGAACTCAGCTGCTACAAGGAATGCTGTATCGAAGTCAATGGTGTCGTTAACTGTAGCCATTACACCAACAGTCATAAAGAGGCTCTTTACTACCTCTGCTGCAGTTACCTTCATACGTGCGGCAAGATCCGAAACAACGATCTCGGGAGGACACTGGATGGTGAGAGATCTCTTTTCTCTCTCCTGCTTGATTCTCTTCAGTCTCTCCTGCTCTGTCTCACGCTTATTGCTCTTGTGAGGCTTGCGGTACTGCTGTGACTTCTGGTTCAGCTTCTGCTTGTTCTGAGTGTTCTCAGCTCTTGAACCTGCCTTTGCGTGAGCCATATCGTCGTACTTGGTGTTGTACTTGTCGATAGTGACCTGTACGGTACGGGTATCAACAATTCTGGTCTTGCGCTCCTCTGCGCCGCTGACGACCTTTGCACCAACGACGACCTCGCTCTCCTGCTTCTTCTGTCCGGGACGAACGGGCTTCTGCTGAGGTTTCTGCTGGTTGGGCTTATTGTTGTTTGCGTTGTTATTCTGCTTCTGCTGGGGCTTGGTGGGAACTGTTCCGAGAACTGCCGCTCCCTGTGTCTTTTCGGGCTTCTTTGCCTCAACTTTGGGCTCAGCATTTGCTTCTGTCTTAGTCTCAGCCTTTTTCTCAGTCTTCTTTTCAGCTTTTTCTTCTTTTACCTCTTCTGCAGCAGGCTTTTCTTCCTCAGCAGGTGCAAACACCTGCTCGTTGCTTACGATAGGCTGTGCAGAAGCAAGATACTCGTCAAAGCTGCTCACTGCATACTTCTTTGTTACGGTATCCATAACGATACTGATGTCGGAAGCATCGATAGCAGTCATTGTTGTATATTTTTTTCCGGATTTGCTTTTTTCCTTAAGAAGCTCCACAAGCTCCTTGCTTGCTATATTAAGATCCTTTGCAAGCTCGTGTATTTTACATTTTACTTCAATTGCCATTAAGTTACTCCTCCCCGTTGTTGCTGCCGAGCAGCTTTTTTACGGATGCCGCGAACCCCTCGTCATTTACCGAGATTATTTTCGCTGCCTTTCCGACCGCCCTCCCCACCGATTCTACATCAAAGGGAATGCTCTGAAGCTGCATTTCACTGTTCCTCAGACTGTATTCCAGTTCTTTTTTTGTTTTCGGAGATATGTCCGAGGTTATCAGAATCAGCCTGCTCTGCCCTGTCTTTACGCTTTCCGCAGCCGGATCGAAACCCAACGAAAGCTTTCCTGCGCGCCGCGCAAGTCCTAGCAGAGAAAGCACCTTATCATTCATTGCCGGCAAGCTCTCCTTCCATTGCATCATAGACCTCGTCTTCTATCTTACAGGAGAACGCTCTCTCAAGACTGCGTTTCTTTCTTGCAAGTCTGAGACAGTCAAGGCTGTGACAGATATATGCGCCTCTTCCGCTTTTTCTTCCTGTAAGGTCAAGTGATACTTCGCCCTCCGGACTTCTGACTACTCTCAGAAGTTCCTTCTTCTGCTTCATTTCACCACAGCCGAGACACATTCTCAGTGGTATTTTTCTTTGCTTCTGCACAACTCTCTCCTCCTCCCGTGCAGGTCGTTAATGCTTTTATTCTGCGTTTGCTGCGTCGCTTTCGGGTCTGATATCGATCTTCCAGCCGGTAAGACGTGCTGCAAGACGTGCGTTCTGACCCTTGTTGCCGATTGCCAGCGAAAGCTGATCGTCGGGAACTGTGACGCGGCAGGCGCGAGGTGAGCTTTCATCTATAACAACGCTGAGCACATTCGCGGGAGAAAGTGCTTTTGCGATGAATGCAGAGGGATCCTCGCTGAAGTTGATGACGTCGATCTTTTCGCCGTTGAGCTCAGCAACTATGGCATTTACTCTCGCGCCTCTCGGTCCTATGCAGGCACCGATAGGATCTACGTTTTCATCATTGCTGACAACCGCCAGCTTTGTGCGGCTGCCTGCTTCTCTTGATACTGCCTTTATTTCTACTGTACCGTCAAAAATCTCAGGAACTTCGGTTTCGAAAAGTCTCTTTACAAGACCGGGATGAGTTCTGGATATAGTTGCCTTCGGTGAGCGCTCTGCGTTTTCAGCTGCCTGCTGAAGCTCGCGCACATCCACTACATATACC
Organism: Acutalibacteraceae bacterium; assembly: GCA_045604965.1. Classification (GTDB taxonomy): domain Bacteria; phylum Bacillota; class Clostridia; order Oscillospirales; family Acutalibacteraceae; genus JAISGQ01. Next base: position 128,092 of record JAZUPB010000023.1, on the reverse strand, counting down.
TTTACGGGCTTGCCGGGTACGAGTGTTTCGCCGGGGATCTGCTCGTTCTTGGGAAGAACAACATCCACCTTGCCGATCTTGATGATAGCTGCTCCGGATTTCGGATCAACACGCTCGACATTGCCTGTTACAAGCTCCTGGTTTCTGCTCTGAAGCTCGGAATATACCTGCTCGCGCTCCATATCACGAATACCCTGGCGGATAACGTGCTTTGCGGTCATTGCAGCGATTCTGCCGAACTGCTTTGTCTGGAGACGTACTCTCACTACCTGACCGATTTCAGCATTAGGATCGATCTTCTGAGCCTGCTCAAGAAGGATGCAGTGACCCTTGGTGTGCTCATCTATCTCCTCAGCTACTGTCTGGCATACAAAAACCTCAAAAGTCTCTGTCTCGGGATCTATATTGACTATTACATTGTCATTGCCGTTGTGGGAGCCCTTTACCGCAGAGCTGATTGCCTTGCGGATCTTTTCGCACATATATGTTACAGGGATTCCGCGCTCCTTCTCAAACAAATACAGTGCTTCGAACAGTTCCTTGTTGGAAGTGTCAACTGCCTGAGCCTTGCTCTTTCTTTTCGTTGCCATCGAAAATAACCTCCGTTATATAATATGTTATTAATCTTCTATTTCTTCATAAAGCTTTACGCTTACTGCATCCTTAAGCGGTATCTCAAACTCTGTCCCGTCAAGATCTGTGAGAATTATCGTTTTGTCACGAAGCTCGGAAAGCCGGGCTATAACTTCCTTTTCGCCCGTTGCCTCAAAAGGTCTGTAAAGCTGGATTGCTATGTCGCGTCCTGCCATTTTTGCGTAGTGCTCCGGTTTTGTCAGCGCGCGCTCAATGCCCGGTGAGCTTACCTCCAGAGACCAGCTTCCCTCTATCGGATCAAGCTCGTCAAGAGGCTTGTCAATGGCTCTGGAAAGCTTTTCGCAGTCATCAATGCCTACGCCGCCCTCCTTGTCGATTATGATTCGAAGACACCATTCCGTGCCTTCCTTGAGATACTGGATATCCCAGATATCAAGCCCCATTTCCTGTGCTATGGGTGTTACCACAGACGCAGCCTTTGCTATGGTCATTCCGCCTTTGCTTTTCGCCATAGAATTTCCTCCATAACAATACAAAAGAGCGGACCGCGAAGTCCACTCCTTTAGTACCTTTATTCTTACGTTGTTATTATATCACCAAACAGCGCATAATACAAGTCTTTTTTCAAATTTTATCCTGTTATTATGCGATTTATTCTGCTGCCTGTGCCTTTTCTTTCTCTGCCTCTATCTTAGATGCATAAACAACAGAACCATAGTAGCTGCCTATTATTACAAGCACTGCTGCGATGTATACAAATCTCGGAAGGAAATCCGCTACAGATGTCATTTTGCAGAGCACTGCAAGCATCATTGTAATAAGAGCGGCGTAAACAATGGTGGAAAGAGCAAACAGTACGATAAAACCGATGTTTACCTGATCTCTCTTTATTCTGGAGACAAGCTCTGCTACAGAACCGGAAAAATAGAGAATTCCCAGTCCGCCGACAGAAACCAGTGCGACAATTGGAGCTGCGAGAACATATTCGCCTGTCTCGGCATTGGTATTTACAAATCCCATAACAAAGGCAACTGTAAACGCCGCCAGAAGAAGGATTATCGTTAAGATATCCACCATAAGTTTATTGTTGTTTGCTTTGGTCTGCATTCTGACCATCCCTTTCTCTTTTGCTTTACTCAGTAAAGTCATTTTATGCTGATTTATATTTTATTCTAAGGATTATGATTAGTCAAGGGGCTTTGTGCGACTTTGATGTGAACAGCGTGTGAAAAGACTCTCTAAGCCTGTATTTCAGCGTTTGCATAAATAAAAGCTGCCGCTGTTTATGCGGCAGCTTTTTTGTTGCTTATTCCGCAGGCGGATCGGTCTGCGCTGCGGCTGTAGTTGTAGTAGTCGTTGTAGTAGTGGTCTCTGCTGCTGTTGTGGTAGTGGTTGTTGTAGTTGCTTCTGTTGTTTGGGTTTCTGTTGCTTTCGATGTAGTCGTTGTGGCTGTTGACGATGTTGACGACGAAGTTGTCGTAGTCTCTGTTGCAGATGTATCCTCAGATGTTATGTCTGATGTTGCATCCGGATCAAGCTCCGGCTCAAGAGATGTTATTGTTCCGTAAGGAAGGTCCGGAGCTCTGACTCCTGTGGCCTTCTTGCCGCTTATATAGGACATATCGTCATCAAACAGGAATGCCTTTAGTTTCTTTGCATTCCAGCTATAGTTCGGCCAGAGGATAGACATTGCAGTGTTGTTTTTATAAACTGTTTCGTATATGTATGTTCCCTCAATGGGAATCTGCATCTGGACTATTTCGTATCCGAGAATATCAACAGCTTCCATCGCATAGCCTATCATCTCTTCCTTGGGAATATTTGTAACAACACTGTCCATACACTTCATTGCTACATCATAAAGAGTTGATACATCAGAGCCCTTGAGCTGTTCTGCGACCTGAGAAATTACTCTTCTCTGGCGCTCGGTACGCTCGAAGTCTCCGTTTCCGACCTTTCTCATTCGGCAATAATTGAGCGCTTCCGCTCCGTTCATAGTATATGTACCGGCACCTGCACTGTATCGTGGGAAAAGGCCGTACTTCTTATGGGAGCACATATATTTTGCTTCTTTTTCATTTACATCGATTGTTACTCCGCCGAGGAGATTTATGACATCCTTGAATCCGCTGAAATCAATTACAACGTAATCCTCCATTTTGACTCCGAGATTCTTTTCTATGGTTCTGAATGTAATTTTCAGATCGAGATTCTTATATCTGCTGTCATAATAGAACGCATTATTGAATCTGTCGTTCTTATATCCGGGTATGATAGCATAAAGATCTCGCATAATCGATGCCATTTTTATCTTTTTATGCTTGCGGTCTATTGCCGCTATTATCATAGAGTCTCCTCGAGCCGCCTTGTTGACGCCAAGACGTGAGTCAGAGCCTACGAGAAGAATAAGCGAGACATCGTCTGTACTCATAATGTAGTCGGTGGGAAGATCAAGATCCGCTTCGCTTATTATATCCGTGCTGCTTTCCGCAAATTCCTTGTCAAGCTCCAGCAGCTCATCTCCGGTCACTCGCTGCTCTTCTATCTGCTGCTCATTAAGGGTATTGACGTTATTGAGCATACCAAAAGCAACAACAGACACGATATTTACGACAACAAGGAGCAAAGATACAAAGCTGCAGACACCTATTCTGATTATCTTCGTTTTCTTTGCGTTCTTTTCCGATGCTGTCTGCGGACGGGCATTTGCGCTCATCATACCCGCTCTTCCTGCCGATTCGGCGCGGGAACGGCGAAGTGTATCTCCCGCCGTGTAGCCTGCATAGGTATCATCGTATTCATCCTCATACCTTCTGCCGCTTCCGGCTCTGTTGTAATTGTTGTATTCGTTGTACGCGCGCCTGTCCTCTTCATAAACAGGCTCGTATCCCTGGTAATCGTCTTCGTCGAATATATAGTCATTTCGCCTGGGTCTGTTGTCGTTCTGATAACCACGGCTCATATACAATACCTCCCTGTAAAACAAAGGTCTTTTGTATTTTAGCTCTTTAATTTTGATAATGTGTTAATAGTAGGTTAAATTATGCAAAAATCAGCAAATACTTTTTCTTGCCACATATATGCCCATAGCACCTGCCTGTGAAAGACTTCTTGTAACACCCGCTCCGTCGCCTATTGCATAAACGCCGTCCGCAACCGCAAAGCTGTCATCAATAAACTGCGGACGTGCCGAATACATTTTGATCTCAGGGCTGTACATAAGCGTGTCGTAATTAGCCATACCCGGAAGTACGCAGTCAAGCTGACGAATCATTTCGATAATGTTATCAAGAGTCCTCTTTGGCAGCGCAAGCGATATATCTCCTGCAACTGCGGTCTTCAGCGTGGGTATAACTGTTGACTGTCCAAGTCTGTGGGCATTTGTGCGTCTGCCTGCAAGAAGATCGCCGTATCTTTGGACAAGGACATTATCGCCGCTGACCATATTGGACAATGCTGCGACGTATCTTACGTATTGGGTAGGATTATCAAAAGGTGTGGTGAAATTTATGCTTGAAAGCAGTGCAAAATTGGAACATCCTGTAGATGATCCTGAATTACTGTTTGAATAACCGTTTACCGACATTATTCCGTCGTTGTTTTCAACACACACTCTTGCATCGCCGTTGTTCCAGCAGAAGGTGCGCACAAGGTCGCCGTACTGCTTTGTACGGTAGTAGATCTTCGGCTCGTAAATTCCGCTGGAAATACTCGCGCAGATATCCGCAGGGATCTCCACTCGAACTCCGATATCAACCTTATTGTTTTTCAGCGGTATTCCGTTCTTTCTGCAGAAATCGGTGAGCCAGCCTGAACCGGTTCTTCCTATACCAAGTATCAGCTGTTCATATTCGTACTCTTCTCCGTTTGCAGTTACGACTCGCTTACCCGCAATATCCACATCGACAACGTCACTATTGGGATATATTTCAACCCCGATGCCTCTGAGGTAATCCACCAGCGCACTCATTACGTTATAGTTTCCGTCAGAGCCGTAGTGTCTGATGGACGCCTGCTGGAGGTGCAGATCATATTTAAGACACTCGCGGCGAAATTCCGCGCTGGGTTCGTAAACAGGGTAATCCTTATCAGCAAACTCATAAAGCACACTGTCGAGATACTTGATCATCTCACGCACCTGCGGGTGAGGAAGATAAGAACTGAGCCATCCGCCGTAGTCAAATGAGCTTTCGTCGGGTATGATGTATTTACCGTCATTTTTTGCTCCTGAGCCCGATATTCCGTTGACTATAGCACAGGAACGGCATTTAATACACTTTTCCGCTTTGCCCTCCAGTATGGGGCAGACTCTTTCGGACAGTTCTCTGCCTTTATCAAGTATGGCTATTCTATATTCAGGTCTGAGCTTCTTTGCTTCGTAGGCAAACATAAGGTTTGCAATTCCCGCTCCTACGCACACAGCATCAAATTTCATAGGTATACCTCTTTCCTGTAATTATTTAACACATCAGCATAAGCTTTGGTTTGAAAACATATATTAACCAACAAATTATGTTATCATTATCTGCATTTTTTGTCAACTCATTTCATCGGTATAACAAGGAATGCCAATTTCCCCGTTATCTTATTATTTTATGCTTTGCTAATTCCCAAAAAAGATATATAATAACATCATCGGTAAAATTAAGGGGGCTTAAATATGAGCAATTGTTGTGAAATGTGCGTATACTATGTTTACAGCGAGGAGATCGAAGCTTATGAATGTCTGGTCAACCTCGATGAAGATGAGGTGTACAGACTGATGAACTCGCACCACTCTTCATGCCCGTACTTCCGTCTTGACGATGAGTATGCTGTTGTGAGGAAGCAAAATTAAACAAAATTCTTAAATAAACATTGCGTAAAGTGGGACAAGGTGATACAATAAACTTGTCCCACTTATTTTAAACAATAAAGGAAGATGAAGATGAAACTTAACTACAAAAGAGTTATTCTCGTCGGATTTGCGTTTTTCCTGATATGCGCATTCTGGCAGGCTTACGACACAGTAGTGCCCAAGATCCTCACCGATAAGTTCGGTATGTCCCAGACAGCCTCCGGTGTTGTTATGACCTTTGACAACATCCTTGCACTTTTTATGCTTCCTCTTTTCGGTTCACTTTCCGATAAGTGCAGTGCAAAATCAGGCAAACGCACACCCTTTATCCTTGTCGGTACAATTATTGCGGTCATAGCATTCGTCGGTATGTCCTTTGCTGACAATATGCAGCTGACAAACATCTCTGCTGTTTCTGAGATCGATGCTCAGTCTACTATGACCACCCTTTACAATTACGATTATACCGATACTCTCCGCACTCCCGACGGTGAAGAGTACGTTCTTACTGAGAAGTTCACCGAAGAGCAGTTCCTCGGCATCACCTCCGAGACAACCGATACCGCCGGAAAGACAATCACCAACCCCGACTACACAAATTACGTCGTTCCTGCACGTCAGGCTTACGCCTGGGGGCAGGTTGTGGCTAATCCTATGCCGCTTATCATTTTCGTTGTAATTCTTCTCATTGCCCTTGTTTCGATGGCAACCTTCCGTTCACCTGCTGTCGCTCTTATGCCTGACGTTGTTATCAAGCCCCTGCGTTCAAAGGCAAATGCAGTCATAAACCTTATGGGTACTGCAGGCGGCATTATCGTTCTGGTTCTCGGAACAGTGTTTGCAACAGGCGCTGTCAAGAATCAGCTTATGAGCTACACCGTATTCTTCGGCGTAATTGCAGCTATAATGCTGGTTGCTCTGGCAATATTCCTCATTACCGTAAGAGAACCCAGATGGGCAAAGGAAGCTCAGGAAGAAAGTGTTGCTCTCGGCATTGACGAAGCCGAGGAAGACAGCAATGAAGGTTCACGCAAGCTTTCAAAAGGCGAATTTGCATCCCTTATCTTTATCCTTCTTTCCGTTTTCCTTTGGTTTATGGGATACAATGCCGTTACCAGCAAATATTCCGTTTATGCAGGCAAGGTCCTGAACCTCGACTACAACACCACCCTTCTCCTTGCCAATGCTGCAGCTATAGTTTCATATCTGCCTGTTGGTATGATCTCCTCTAAGATCGGCAGAAAGAAGTCGATCCTTGCAGGTATTATTATGCTTGGCATTTCTTTTGCCGTTGCAGGTTCTCTCAGAATCGGAAGCCCTGCTTTCCTTATGAACTGTATGTTTGCTCTTGCAGGTATCGGCTGGGCTACCATCAACGTCAATTCCTTCCCGATGGTCGTCGAGCTTGCGAAGGGAAGCACCGTCGGCAAGTACACAGGTTACTACTACGCTTTCAGTATGGCTGCACAGGCTGTTACCCCCACACTTTCCGGTATATTTATGGATAACGTATCTCTTACCACTCTCTTCCCCTATGCAACAATCTTTGTTGCGCTGTCCTTTATTACTATGCTTTTCGTTCGTCACGGCGACAACAAGCCTTCCGCAAAAAAAGGACTCGAAGCTCTTGATGTAGGAGATTGATTGATATGATGTTTTTTCTGATTCTTGCTATAATAATTATACTTCTGATTTTTCTTTATATTTTCCTCGCAATGCCTGCTGTCAGACGCAGCAGTCTTCTCAGAAGAATTAGCTCAAAGCACTTTGCGCACAGAGGGCTTTTCGATGCATCCATCGGTGTTCCCGAAAACTCTATGGCTGCGTTCCGCCGTGCTCTTGAACACGGATTCGGCTTTGAACTTGATGTTCGCCTTACAAAAGACGGCAAGCTGGTTGTTATGCACGACAATGCAACTCTCCGTATGACAGGTGTCAACAAGCTGGTTTCTGAATGCACATACGAACAGCTTTCGAAATTCCGCCTTGGCGGAACTTCTGAAAAAATACCTCTTTTCAGCGAAGTCCTTTCCCTCGTAAACGGAAAGCAGACTCTTATCGTGGAAATAAAAACCAACAAGGACTGCAATAAGGTTTGCCGCGCTGTTGCCGAACAACTCGACAGATACAAGGGGGATTTTGTTGTAGAGTCCTTCGACCCCACCGCTGTGCGCTGGTTCAAAAAAAATCGCCCGCACTATGTGCGCGGTCAGCTTATAACCCGTTTTTCAAGAGACGGCAAGAAGAAGTTCTTTGCAGACATTGCAGAATGTATGCTTCTTCTGAATGTCCTCGGCAGACCGGACTTCATCGCTGTTAATGTCCTTGATGTCAACATGCCCGGTGCCTGGCTCAACCGTGTTCTTTTCGGTGCAAAGGAATTCCGTTGGACTGTTAAAACTCAGGAGGACTTCGACGCCGCTTTGAAAAGCAATTCAATCACTATATTCGAAGGCTTTATTCCTGAGAAGTAATATCAAAATCCGCCGCAGAAACCTGCGGCGGATTAATTATTTGCTCTTAACTTTTCTATATGCAAAAATAAAAGCGGCAGATTTCTGACGAAATCTGCCGCTTTTGGTGACCCGTACGGGAATCGAACCCATGTTACCGCCGTGAAAGGGCGGTGTCTTAACCGCTTGACCAACGGGCCATTTTGCTTTGGTGGACAGCGCCTGAGCGCTGTCCACCGTGGTAGCGGCAATCAGAGTCGAACTGATGACACTACGGGTATGAACCGTATGCTCTAGCCAACTGAGCTATGCCGCCGTAACAAGCGAGATTTATTATAATCGACAAACCTCACTTTGTCAACACTTTTTAAAAATTTTATTCAGCAATATATTTTATTCCGTTTTTTGCCGCCATAGTATGCGTTTTTGAGCCCTTGGGGCAATACAGCACAGCACTGTCACTTCCAAAGAAAACAGATGAACCGAGCGCTGTATCCATTGCGCACACCTGTACCTTCTCAAGGAATGCGCAGCCGTAGAAAGTCTCATTGTCTATGAGCTTAACATTTTCCGGAAGAGTCATTTCTGAAATACCGGACAAAGCAAACGCCTGCTTGCCTATATAGGAAACCTGATTTCCAAGCTTAACATTTCCGAGCACAGCATTATTGAAAAACGCAATGGGGCTTATTATCTTAACATTTGTCAGATCGGCACTTGTAAGAGAGGTACAGTTTGCAAATCCTCCGACGCCGATATACCATACCGATGATGGAAGCTTGACGGAACTGATCTTGGAGTTGTTAAATGCCATAACACCTACCATCTGAAGACCTTCGGGGAGGGTTATCTCTGTCGCCGAGGAAAGTGCATTTTCTCCTATATACTGCACGCCTGCAGGTATCTTCAGCTTATCCACATTACCAAGAGAGCAAGCTATAACACGCACATTTGACGGAAGTTCTGTAACTGTCTGTGCATTGCACTTCATCAGAACTCCATCACCTACTACAACGAAGTCTTCCTTGAACGATGCTATTGCCGACGGCCAGACACTGTCAAAACCAAAGGAACGCTCATTGACGCATTTTACGTTATCACTGATATCAAGAACTGCTAGGGTATATGCTGACGCTGAAAGATCAATCGCATAGCTGCCGATATATCTGACTGCGTCAGGAATGGTCAGCGAAATAACACTTGAACCCATATCGATAGCATTGTCACTGATATATGTGAGGGTTGAGGGAAGTGTAAGAGTGTTTATTTCGGGCATTGTCATTGCGTAAAGAGGATTTGATGTCATTGCCCAGTTTGAAATGACTTTTACACCTTCCGGAATAGCAACATTGTCGCCGATTCCGTTGTATTTTATAAGGATTCCGTCTCCGACGGTGCAGAACTCATCGCTCTGGTTTCCGTACCAAGGAGTTCCCATCGCAGAAGCAAAATAGTATTTCAGTGTCTTGGGAAGCACTAACTCGTCGAGACACGCCATATCTGCAAAGCAGTAGGTTCCTGTGACAAGCACTGTATCCGGTACAACAAGTTTTCTTATGTATGAATTACCCTTGAACGCCGTTCTTTTTGTTGTGTAGGAAAGCGCGGAAGATTCATACATACCGAATTCGCCTATACACACAACAGGCTTTCCGCCAAGCTCAGAAGGTATTTCAACAATTTCATCCGTAAGGCTGCATCCAACTATTACCGCGCCTTTTTTATAGAGCTCATATTCATAGCCGTCTTCCTCAAACAGCCCCTGAAAATCGCCCAGTGCGCGGTACATCATCTCTTCCACAGAGCAGGTCACCGAACCATCGTAGCTGAAATGGAAGCTTCCGTCAGATTCCTCTTCGCTCCTGTCGGGACTTTCATCGCCGTCGGGAATGACTATCGATGTATCAGAATCACACACAGCCATATTTGTCAGAAACATATATCCGCCTACAGCTATCGCTATAAAAACGAGAAGCATTATGAATTTAAAGCCTTTTCCGGTAGGCTCTCTTCCTGAGGTACTTGATGCCATACAAAACGCCCCCAATTGTTATAATCTCATTATATTGTAATACATTCCGGCGGATAAATCTATAGTTAAACTATCTAATTGATTACCTCAGATTTTTACGTCTTTCTCACTGACAACTTCCGAAAGCTTATCTCTGGCATTTTTTATGTGCTCTATCAGAAGCTTCTCTGCCTTGTCTTCATCGTGAGATGCAAGCGCTTTTGCTATTTCCTTATGCTCCTCAACAGACAGGCTTCCTCTTCCGCCTGTTTCCACAGACAGTCTTCGAAAGCGTTCTATTCGGTGATGAAGGGATGTCAGCGTATCGGTAAGTATCCGTGATGTACAGAACTTATATATCATCGAATGGAATTTAGAGTCCAGGTCGCGCAGATTCTGTGAATTGTTCTTTGCAGCAAAAAACTCCTGCAGCTCTACAAGATCGCGCATTTCCTTTATCTGCTCATCGGTTATGTTTCTCGCAGCATAACGAGCAGCCAAGCCCTCAATGCGTATCCTTATTTCATAGATATCCAGCAGGTCACCCTGCGAAATACCCAGCACTACCGCACCTTTGCCCGGCTCAGTCTTTACCAGGCCCTCCTGTTCAAGCCGCTGCAGCGCCTCTCTTACAGGAGTTCTGCTGACTCCAAGCCTTGCCGATATTTTATTTTCGCTGAGTGTCTCTCCCCGTTCAAGCTCGCCTTTCAGTATCTCATTTTCAAGAGCCTCGAACACTTTGCCGGACAGCGATACATTATCACTCATCGTTGAGCCCTTCCTTTGCATACTTGTGCACCAGCTCTTCCATCTCTTGCGTGCTGATTACAGTCTGACGTCCCGATGCATATTCTGCGGTCATCCAGCTGTGTATCTCTGTGACCAGTCTGCAGTTCTTTGTTACTCTTTCTTCGCCGAACAGATTGTAGTGATTGTTTATCCAGAATGCGATTCCCGCTCTGCCCGAGGCATTGTTAAGGCTTACTGCAGCAGGGCGGTTGAGTATCTTGTTAGTATCGAAGATATTATATATCTCTTCGTCCTTCATCAGACCGTCTGCGTGGATGCCTGCGCGGGTGACATTGAAATTCTCTCCAATAAAAGGAGTCATCGGAGGTATACTATAGCCCATTTCCTTTTCAAAGTAATGAGCAATATCAGTAATTGCAGTTGCGTCCATGCCGTCCATTGTACCCTTGAATGCAGCATATTCAAATACCATAGCCTCAAGAGGTACATTGCCTGTTCTCTCTCCAATACCGAGAAGCGAGCAGTTTACAGAGCTTGCACCGTACAGCCAAGCTGCAGATGCATTTGCTACTGCCTTGTAGAAATCGTTGTGGCCATGCCATTCGATGAGGCTGCTGTCTACCTCTGCATAGTGGTTGAGACCGTAGATAATGCCAGGTACGCTTCGGGGCAGTGCAACACCGGGATAGGGTATGCCGTAACCCATAGTATCACAGGCGCGGATCTTTACAGGTATTCCTGCCTGCTTTGACATATCGTTGAGTGCGTGTACAAAAGGTACAACAAATCCGTAGAAGTCCGCTCTGGTTATATCCTCAAGATGGCATCTGGGAGAAACACCTGCCTGGAATGCAAGATCCACTGTCTTGAGATAATGCTCAAGAGCCTGTTTTCTTGTCATTCCGAGCTTTTTGAAAATATGATAATCAGAACAGGAAACAAGAATACCTGTCTCACGGATGCCTATGTCTTTGACCAGCTTGAAATCCTGCTCAGTTGCACGAATCCAGGTAGTTATTTCGGGAAACTCATAGCCAAGCTCCATACATTTTTCAACAGCATCTCTGTCCTTCTTGCTGTAAACAAAAAACTCGGTCTGTCTGATGATTCCATTGGGACCGCCAAGACGGTTGAGCAACTTATATATATCAACTATCTGCTGTGTGGAGTAGGGAGCCTGTGACTGCTGTCCGTCGCGGAAAGTTGTATCGGTTATCCAGATTTCATCAGGCATACTCTCAGGAACAACTCGGTGGTTGAACGGGATCATCGGAACCTGATCGTAAGGGTATATCTCGCGGTACAGATTGGGTTCGGGGATGTCCTGCAGAGAATATTCGTACTGATGGACCTCAAGAAGATTTGTCTTATTTGAAAGCTTTACCATATAGCATCTGCCTTTCTCTTGTATGCTTGTATACAAGTGTACACGTATGTAGCTCTTTTGTCAACTAAATCGATAAAGTTTTTCAAAAAATGCCAGCACAACAGTCTTTATACAGAATAAAACCAAAGGACGGCGCAAAGCCGTCCTTTGGTTTTATTTCACGATCAATCGTAATTCAGCGCTTACCTGTCTTTATAAAATTAATCAGAGTCTCTACATCATCAAAATCATCGTAATCGCCAACAATACCTTGCCGATGATATAAAATGCCGTTTTTCTCATTTTCCTCAAGGCAGCTCAGCAGTGTCTCAACACCGTATCTTTTCGCAAATACGGTAAATCCGTAAGGCTTAATTTTTGAAAGGAGCCCTTTTCGACAATCTATCTCACAAAGAAAACAATTATCAATATTCATTTTAATTGAGCAGCTTCGATTTTCACACCACTCTTTATCAGGACAATCTCCCGAATTGCACCCGCGACAATGCTCGTTTTCAGAACACAGACAGCAAGCCAATCCGCACCTGGCAATTCCAAGTTCTCTTTTCATATTTACCAACCACCTTTAAATTGTGATTACCGTTTATATTGACTTTTTAAATTCGAGTTTATCGGAAGGCTTCTCAATCTCCTGCGATATTTCTCAGTTTCTGCATCTTTTCGTCCAGAAGGATGCTCATTTCCGCACATTCGCTGAGCTCCTTGTCCATTATTTGCTGCTGTTCCTCGGTAAGCTCCTTTTTATATCTAAGGCGGTGCTCCAAGTTTGCCCAGGATTCCATTGCTATGGTGCGAAGCTGAACCTCAACTCTGACCAGCTTTTTCTCGCCGCTGAGGAAAATGGGGATTTCCACTATCAGATGCAGACTTCTGTATCCGTTGGGCTTTGGTGATTTAATATAATCCTTTTTAGCTATCAAAGTAACATCGTCCTGCTGCAAAAGGCAATCTGCCAGCATATATATATCATTTAAAAAGCTGCACACTACCCTTACTCCGGCAACGTCGTTGAGGGTATCCTCTATAAGGTCAAACCTCATAGGAAGTCCTTTTCGGCTCATTTTTTCGCGGATACTTTCAAAGGATTTGAGTCTTGACTTTATGCTTTCAATGGGATTGCGCTCTTCTCTGAGTGCAAAATGCTCGTTTAGGACACGGAATTTAGTCTCTATTTCCAGAATTGCACAGCGATAATAAGTCATCAGGCGCTTTGCCCCCTCCACTATCGCATTGAGCTCTTCCTGAGATCTTTCGTCCAGCATATCAATTATCTGTTGTTTTATGGTTAATTCCTTATCCATTTCTATACTCCGTTTCAGTTTGTTGGTTTTCTCATTATTATATTTTACACCACTTAACTTTACTGTCAACAAGGGTTTGTTGTTACTGATGTGACAATTTTATGAGCAATATTGCAATCCCCCGACCGATTTCGGTCGGGGGCATATCATCAATCATACGGAAATACAAAGTTTGGATCTGCTGCAAATTCACGCAAGTGAATTATATTATTCTCCGAGCTGAATTTGACGACTGAAGCACCGCAGAATCTGCTGTCATCCCCGTCATATGAGCAGTGAAAATCCCAAAGGACAGTGCAAATGTCTTCCGAAAAGATCATTTCAGAAATCTCCCAGCTAAACACAACGCCGTGATTTTTCCAGTCGCTCTGCCATCTTAGCATCTGCTCAAGACCTTTGTATGCAGTTCCCACCGATTCTTCATAAAGGACATTTTCGTCAAACCACAAATGCCATTGCGATACGTCGCCTGTTGTCCAAGATATGAAATAGTCTCTTATAATCTGACTGCGCAGTGCATTATTACTCATAATGCTCCTCTTCCTTTGCTCTTTTGCGTATTGCTCTTCCGATATTCGCCGAACGGTAGCCGTAACGGGCGAGTTTATTGAATACTCTTGCCTTTGTTTTTTCGTCGTCGAGTTCTTCTCCGAGCTTGCCCGAAAGAAGTATTTCAAGCTGCTCTTCTTCATCTATCTCCAGCTCGTCGACTACCTGCTGAGCAAGGGCAGAATTTATGCCCTTCTGGTACAGTTCAAGCAGGATACGCTTTCCTGCATAATGCTTATGCTCCAGATACTGCTGTGCGAGATTTCTTGCATACCCCTCATCGTCGAGCAGTCTTAGTGACCGCATTTTCTCCACTGCCGCTTCTGCAGCCTGAGGTGTGGTCTTCATTGAAAGCTTTCTTCGAAGCTCCTTTTCGGAGTAATCGCGGCAGGATATCATATAATACGCACTGCGCTTTGCGCGCAGTGCGTCAGATTTTTCTTTAAGCTCCAGGAGCTCTTCCTCAGAGTATTCTCTCCCTTCGCGCAGTCCCTCATCATAGGCGAGCTGCGCGTCAAGGCGCATATATTCCGTACCGTCCTCCGCTATCAGTGCTATCTGCTTTCCGCGGCGTTTTCGAAATTCAAAACTCGGCATCAGTCTACGGTTATATCTATATCAACTGTAGGCTCGCTGCTCGGTGCGGAAATAGTGATCTTCTCCGATGCAGGGCGTTCCTTTGCGGCTGCCTCATCAGCTGCAGCCTGCGCCTTTATTGCGTTTGCGCGGATCTGTGCCTCAATCTCCTCTGCAACCTCGGGATTGGCCTCAAGATATTTTTTCGCGTTCTCTCTGCCCTGACCGATCTTTTCGCCCTGATAAGCGTACCACGCACCGCTCTTTTTGATTATATCCATTTCTGCGGCAATATCCACGACTTCGCCGATATGGCTGATACCCTTTCCGTATACGATCTCAAAGGAAGCAGAACGGAAGGGAGGTGCGATCTTGTTCTTTACTACCTTTGCCTTTGCTATGATACCTGTAACGTCCTGACCCTGCTTGAGGACATCAGTCTTGCGGATATCGATTCGAACTGAACTGTAAAACTTGAGTGCTCTTCCGCCGGGGGTTGTTTCGGGGTTGCCGAACATAATGCCCACCTTTTCACGCAGCTGGTTAATAAAGATTGCAAGACAGCTGGACTTGCCGATAGCGGAAGTCAGCTTTCTCATAGCCTTGCTCATAAGTCTTGCCTGTGCACCGACCTGTAGGTCGCCCATTTCACCGTCAACTTCTGCACGGGGGACGAGTGCTGCGACGGAGTCGATAACTATAACGTCGATAGCGCCCGAACGGATAAGAGCTTCTGCTATTTCCATAGCGTCCTCGCCGTTGTCAGGCTGAGAGACAAGCAGAGAATCGATATCTACGCCAAGAGCTTTTGCATATACAGGGTCGAGAGCGTGTTCAACGTCGATGAACGCAACCTCGCCGCCGTTTCTCTGACCCTCTGCGATACAGTGAAGCGCAAGGGTGGTTTTACCGGAGGACTCGGGGCCGTATATTTCCACTATTCTGCCTCTGGGCAGTCCGCCTATACCGAGTGCAAGGTCAAGACCGAGAGAACCTGTGGATATTGCCTCAACATTCAGTGTGGAGCTCTGTCCGAGACGCATAACCGCGTTTGCACCGAACTGTTTTTCGATATTTGCCATTGCAGTTTCAAGTGCTTTCTTTTTTCCTTCTGCCGTTGTAGGCATTGGCGCCGCTTTCTTTTTATCTGCCATTTCGCTACCTCCAAGTTTTTATGGTTTGATTTTAGCACATCCGTTCTTTTATTACAACATTTATTTTTAAAATCAATCTACTTTTGTACCAATAATCACCCTGTCATTTCCGTTTATATCCTGAACACCGCATACTTGAGCCAATCCTGCGTCACGGAATAATTTTGAAACACTTTCTCTCTGGTCATATCCTATCTCTACCGCAAGTATACCGCCTTTTTTTATAAGCGGAAGCCAGTTTTCGAGTATTGCACAGTAAAACATCAGTCCGTCCGAGCCTCCGTCAAGAGCCATACGCGGTTCTTTTCGCACATCGCCCTCCAGCCTGTCAACTTCACTTTCGGCTATGTACGGCGGATTTGATACTATGGCATCTGCCAAGGCAAACCGCTCGTCAGGCTTTGTCAGCACATCATATTTTTCTGCCTTTACACGATTTTCGCCGTATTCCTCTATATTTGACAAAAGATACGGCATCGCTTCATCTGACAGCTCCACACAGGTGCAGCTGCCCTTGCCAAGCATTCTGCACAGGCCGAGCCCCACTGCTCCCGTACCTGCGCAAAGATCGATAATTTCGGGCTTCGCAATGTCCTTTAGGGCATTTGCCGCACACTCAACAAGTGCAAGGGTATCTTCTCTCGGAACAAGCACACCTTCACCGCATTTAAGCTCCATACCGCCAAATTCCCATTTGCCTAATATGTACTGAAGGGGACGTTCTATGCGCTGACGACACAGGGTAATATATCTCTCTGCGTCTTCTTCGCTTACCTCTTCCATACCGCGTATTGCAAGGCCAGCGCGGTTATTTATTCCAAAAACAGGCTCAAGCAGGCACATTGCATCAAAGGCAGGACTTGTAAGCCCTGCCTTTTCTATAACTGCCCGACCTTCGCGGTATAATGCGTTAAGGGTCACCACTTGTCTTCCTCCTGATTTTCGGGAATTACCTCGATAAGTGCTTCCAGGGCACATTCGAGCTGGCTGTCGTCAGGCTCCTTGGTGGTAAGCCTCTGCATCCACATACCTGGAGCTGCGATTATTCTTGTAAGAAAATTATCGTATCTGCCCGTAATCTTTAGCAGCTCATAGCCAACGCCCATAATAAGAGGTATGCAGGCAAGCTTTGTAAGTATTCTGAGCCAATCAGGGAAAGTCTCAGGAATAAAGACGCCGACAATTATGCTGAGAATAAGCATTATGATAAGGAAGCTTGTTCCGCATCTGGGGTGGAATCTCTTAAACTTGCGTGCGTTTTCAACGGTAAGCTCTTCCCCTGCCTCATAGCAGAATATACTCTTGTGCTCTGCTCCGTGATATTCAAAAACACGGCGAATATCCTTCATTTTGGAAACAAGTGCAATATATATTATAAAGATTATAATTCTGAATACGCCCTCAAATGAGGATTTTATCAGGTGACTCCACTCACTGTGGAATGCCGTCTGGGTAAACGCAGAGTCTGCAATGAATTTATCGCACAGCCAGCCTATACCCTTGAACGAGTACACCGGCAGAACAACAAACAGTCCCACTGCGATCAGTATTCCGAGAACTGAGGCGACACCCATAAGGAAGTCCATAAATTTGCCGCCCCACATCTTTTCAAGTTTCTTGTCAAATTCACTGGGCTCTTCTTCCTCAGCGAAGCCCGACAAATCAGCTGAACGTGTTATAGTATTCATTCCCACGCTCATAGAATCTATGAAATTGAAAATACCGCGTATTACGGGTATTTTCTTTATAAAACTCTTTTTTGTCTTGCTCTCTACCTCTTCATAGATAAGCTTTCCGTCCTTCCCGCGCACTACCATCATAGTACGTGACGGTCCGCGCATCATAACGCCTTCAATAAGTGCCTGTCCGCCGATAGAAGTTATCTTCTTTTCGCCTTTGCGGATACGTACACGAGTGTCTTCTTCTGCAGTTTCTTCTGCAGGTTCAGAACCGTCTTCTGCGGTGTTTTCAGCGACTTCTTCTGTCAGCGGCTGTTCCTCAGCTTTTACTTCATCGCTTACGGCCTCTTCTGCCGCTTCATACTCGTCCTCTTCGTCTTCAATGAATCTTATAGGCGGTATCCAGTTTTCTTCCTCTTCAAGTTCCGTAGTTTTTTCATTTTCAAGCATATTTTATGTCCTTTCAATTACTCTGTGTTGTTTGCTTTCGGGATATTACTCAATGTTTTTCCTTTGCCACAGGCAATGTAACCGTTACGGCAGTCCCTTCGCCGACTCGGCTGGTAATATCTATCTTTCCGTTGTGCTGGGCGATTATCTCCTCAGCTACGCCGAGTCCTATACCAAAGCCGCGTCTGGTATTGTTTGCCTTGTAAAATTTCTGGGTTACTTTAGGAAGGTCATCGGCAGCAATTCCGCAGCCGTAGTCCCTGACCATAACCTTTATCTCGTCTCCTGAGCAGGCGGCAGTTACGTGAATCTCACTGCCTGCTTCACTGTATTTCATCGCATTGTCAATGAGATTTGTAAAAACCTGTCTAAGGCGGTTTCTGTCGCCCAATACGGGAGGAAGATTTTCCGCCTCGAAGAAGGTCAGCGTTTTTTCTTCCTGCGCAGCGCGATCGGAGAAGAAATATACCGCTTCTCCTATTTCTGCGAGAATGTCGAGCTTTTCGAAATTCATAGCCATTCCGCCTCGCTGGAGTCTTGAGAAGTCCAGCAGATCCTCAACAAGCGATCCCAGACGGCTCGCTTCTCTTGTTATGGTATCCATACCCTTGCTGAATATCTCTTTATCCTCAGGACCGCAGGTGCGAAGAGTTTCGCCCCATCCTTTAATTGCTGTCAGAGGTGTTCGAAGCTCGTGTGATACGGAGGAAATAAAGTCGTTCTTAAGATTTTCGTTTGCAGCCAGTGCAGCTGCCATAGAATTTATTGCATCAACAAGATCTCCGATCTCGTCTTCTTTATCCTTTTTAAGCCTTGTAGTAAAATCGCCTTCCGCTATCTCGTTTGCACTTACGGTTATGTTCTTTACCGGTCGAACAATGGATCTGAAGAAATAAAAACTCGAAACAAGCACCAGAGCTATAATAAACAGACAACAGCATACGAGAAGTATCACGATAAATAAAATATGTCTGTCCACAAGCGCCAATGATACTACAATACGGATTGCACCTACCTCTTTCCCGTTGGAAAGGGTCAGCATCTGCGACACTGCAAGCACTTTTTCCCCTCGGGAATTATCGCCGTTCCATACTCCGAGTCCGCTTTCTCCGGTACGTGCGCTGTCATAGTCAGGCATTTTCTCGTTGCCGGGCTCGAAGCCTGTTGATGTTACCTGCACAACGCCACGGCGGTCGACAAACTGCAGTTCCATTGTCTCTCTGCTTTCAAAGCGTTCAACATAGCTCTGCGCCGCAGTTATATAATCAGATGTTCCTGTTACGCCGGAGGTCGCTGTAAAATAACTTGCATTTATATTTACATTGCTCTCCACTATCTGCCGTGCCTGATTGTAATAATAGTCTTTTATAAGAAGCGATGCTGCTGTGACTGCAATAGCCAGAACCACAACAATTATCGAAAAGGACGAGAAAAGCCAGCGGCGCATAACACTGCGTTTTCGCACCATACTCATTATTTCTTTTCCGTCTGTTCTCTGGAAATTGAATTTTACCACCGCGCTTTTCATCTCCTTTCATTTTATTTGCTGCGAGAACTTATGCCTCCCACTTATAACCAAGTCCCCATACTGTTACGATATGTACGGGATTGGACGCGTCGTCTTCTATCTTCATTCTGAGTCTGCGGATATTTACATCCACTATCTTATCTTCTCCGTAATATCCTTCGCCCCATACGTGGGCCAGTATCTCCATTCTGCCGAGAGCAGCACCGGGATTGCTGAAGAAGTACTCCATTATCTGAAATTCAACCTGGGTAAGATCAATGGGTGCTCCTGATTTTGTCAGTGTACGGTTTCTGAGGTTGAGTATGAAGTTTCCTGACTTGAGCTCTTCATTGAAATTATTGCCCTGTCTCATTTCGGCAAGTGCAACACGTCTGTAGAGAGCGTCCACTCTCGCAACAAGCTCACTGGGTGAAAACGGCTTTGTCACATAATCGTCGGCGCCCATCATAAGTCCGCCGACCTTATCCATTTCCTGAGTCTTTGCGGTGAGAAGAATTATTCCTATGTTTCCGTTATCCTTGCGGATCTCACGGCACACCGATACACCATCTATTCCCGGCATCATTATATCGAGGAGCACCAGATCATATCCCTTCGGATCCTCATAATATAGCTCCAGAGCTTTTTCTCCGCAGTTTGCCTCGGTTACATCATATCCTGCACGCTGAAGATTAATTACCACAAATTCGCGGATAGCATCTTCATCTTCTGCAATAAGTATCTTTTTCATCTTTTCATCTCCTAATTCACATCAGATAAAAACAGGTGTTTATCACATTGTAGGTTATTTCATACTGTTCACCCAATGTGTATATCTGCACTGCCCATATCCTGTCGTCCTGCTCGCGCAGCTTCTGATATCCGTATGAGGCTATCTTCGGCTCGTTTTCTCTGCTGAACAGTCTCAGTCTGAACAGTTCTGCGCCAAAGCTTTCTTTTTTCTTTATTATTACTGCGCTGTCTTTTTCAAGATCAGTTTCGACCACAGTCTCATCTCCGCGAAGATCCGATGCAGAAACCGTTACATGCTCATACTCTGTGTTTGTCAGGCAGAAAGTCATAGTCGAATAGGTCGAATCGTACCTTACCGTAATACCAGACGGCCAGGACGGCGGCAGGGTCACATAGTACCCGTCGGCAATATTCAGTATCGTATCGAGCTCGCTTTCCTCTGAAAGTCCGCCAACAGAGGAATCGTAAGAATGCCACGAGCTTCGGTAGAACTTTGCATCTGATTGCTGTGAATAGCAGGGCAACAGCGTATGTCTCGGTATTTCAATAAGTCCGTCCGTATCCGGGTCAAATGATTCTATTACCGCTTCGCGGTCTGTTCCTGAAACTGTGCCTGTCTCCGAATTATTGAACGGTGCTTTAAGACCTGCGTTGATCTTATCCCAACACACCGCTTCGGTATGCATCATATCAGCACCCTTGCTGCTGTCTATAATCAGTGCCTGTGTTGTATCGTCAAGCATTCCCACTGTTATTTTGGAATATCTTGCAACGCTTCCGTCAAGATCTGCCGTTCCTGCAACAAGCAGCTTTTCGGCACCCTCTCCCGACTGGTATTTCAGCATACGAACAGTGGATGTTGCTGCTACGGTATTGAGGGTTGCGGTCATAATTTCCTCTGTTCCGTCGCCATCCATATCGCATATTGCCACGCCCGTATATCCCGATGCACTCTGTGCTTCCGTTCCTGCCGCATCCTCGATCACAACAGAATTCAGGCCTGTTTCGTCGTATGAATATACTGTCAGCAAGCCTCCTGTGGAACCCACATTCCAGCCCACTATTATTTCCTTGCTCTTCCTTTCAGGAAGCAGATTTCCGAAAAGAAGAACATTTACGTTGTTGCCAAGTCCTTCGGCGATAGCCTTTACATTCCACTCGCCGTGAGCATAATTAAGCACCGCAATGTTCGCAAGCGTGCTTTCCGACGAAGTTACAAAAAAGACCATTGCCTCATTTTCTCCGTCTCCGTCGAGATCCTCAAGAGTAATTGCGGATCTGTATTCTCCGCTTCTGGGATATCTGAAAACAAGCTGGCGTCCAAGATGATTTTCCAGCGCTTCGCATATTTCCTGTCCGTTTCCCGATGTTTTGGGCGGACGAAGCATTCCCTCGGAATCAAACGGCGCTGAACCGCAGCCGCTGAGCATAAGCATAAATATTATCACTGCTATCAAAAAATGTTTTTTCATTTTTCCGCCCTCCTTTCTTTAGGGTCAGGTCATTTTTTCATTATATTTACGTTATTATATCATAATATTCTATGAATTTATATATTTTCTTTGAACTTTTTATTTTTAGCACGCCTATTTTCGAAAATAAAAAGTAAAACGTTTAACTTTTTCTCCCAAGTTATTGACACTCACTTTTTTATATGCTAAAATTCAAGTGCAGTCAAGGGTTTGACCGTATAATTACATTGAGTTGATACGCTATTTGCTCTTGATGCCTGAATTTTGATTATGTCTTAAAATATCGTTCCCCATCCACAAATGCAAAACCGTCCTTACCGCAGAGGACGGTTTTGCATTTTATCTTTTTTGTAACCATTATGTAAGTTCTGCCCATCTTGAATCATCACATAAAATGTGTTATAATTTTATTAACAAATGATTTCGGGAGGAATAAACAACAATGAAAAACAACTCTTCCTTATCTAACGAAACCGCTCTGTCTGTCCAGAACAACAAGACTATTGCTGTGAAAAACGAGTCTGTTCCCACTTACGGTCAGACACAGAACCAAAATCAGCCCAAAAAAGCAAAAAAGAACACTGCTGCAAATATTCTCATTATTCTCTCTGTTCTCATTGTTCTGGCTTTGGGTGCATTTTTCGGATATAAGCTGTATACAATAAAGGTCTCTGAAAATATCCTTTCTGACCTCAGGGGCACATGGGTATATGATACTGCTTCCGAAAACGCAGGTTATGTAGCTTTCTTCGGCAATGACGACGTTGTTGTGGACGGCACCGCCTATTCTGTTTCCGCAACCAAAAAGCAGCTCACCTTCAAGAGAGAAGACAAGACTGTTCCTGTAAGCTATATTCTGAAGAATGATCAGCTTTTGTTCTCTCTTACCGTTGAAAACGAGCTCTTCGAATCCTGCAATATGACAATAAGCAACACCGATGCAGGTGTACTGCTCTACAGAATCAACGATTCCTACACTCTCGACACTACACTCATCCAGAAAGCTTACATAAAGCAGTTCCCCCAGTATGCTTCTCTTCTCAGCAGTCTTGACAGTATTATCGACTGGGGCGCTATGATAGAGGATTATCAGGACGGCGAGTTTGATTTCAACAACATTTCAGACTATCTGCCCGAAGTTGAAAACGCTGAGGATCTTCAGGATTATCTCGATGCTTTCGGCACCATCTACAACGGTGCTGCTTCAGGCAGCGATACACCCGCCGACTTCGACTTCAGTTCTGTCGTTGGCGATTTCCTTTCTGACTATATCGGTCAGTTCGGCGATGACGCAGGCAATTACGTAAATGATTCTCTTGACGGCACCGATACCGAAGCTCTTGCGGAGGGTCTCTATGAAGCATGGCAGTTCTTTGAAGCTGCCACCGAAGAGGATTCCGATTTCGGCGAATTTATCGATAACCTTTTCAGCTGGTAAGCATCATTTTAGCAAAGGTCAGCTATTCTTAAACAGTTAAAGCCAAGCCGCAAATGCGGCTTGGCTTTTGTTATTGATCGCATCAGGCAGCAGGACTCTATGCATAGAAGCGCATTCTTGGAATCTGTTTAATGAATTTATCTACTTCATTTTAGAGGGGTTATCTAATACATAATATAACGATATATTTTCATCTCCGTTTATTTCAACCCGCGCATTTTCCTTAAAAAATCGAAAACCGCTTTTTTCAATAACTCTTTTAGATCGGCTATTTGCAACAGAGTGACAACATATTAAATAATCGAAATTTTCTTTTTCAAAGCAGAAATTAATTACTCTTTTAACTGCTTCCGGCATTAATCCTTTTCCCCAATAGTCTTTGCTTAATACATATCCTATTTCTCTACCTGCTAACTTTTCATATTCTCCCCCTAACGAGAGAGTGAGCTCTTCGATTCCCAATGAACCTATCACTTTATGATTATTCTTCAACTCCAATGCAAACGTCTTTTTTCCTCCAATAAACATATCCAAAATCACTTTTGATTCCTGAATTGATTTATGCGGATTCCAGCCTGCCATCTGACCAACGCCATCAACCCTTGCATATTCAAAAAAATCCTCTAAATCCGTTTCTCTCCATTCTCTGATAATCAGTCTGTCTGTTTCAAGAATAACACCTGACACATCAATATTTGCATTCATAAATTTATCATTCCTCTGCAAATTCAATTTTATCGTTCATATATATTACATTTGTTCACTCTTGAATTGTGAGCGGCTTTTAATCTTTTCCGTTTATCAGCTTCGCTATTAAGGTTCTATGTACCTTCATTGCGCCTTTGGGACAAAACTCCTGACAGCAGAAGCATCTAATACACAGCTTTCGGTCTATAACCGGAAGCTTGTTTTTCATAACTATTGCTTTTGCAGGGCATATCTGCTCGCACTGCTTACAGCCTATGCACTCGTTTTTCTTGACCGCAGGTTTTGATACAAGACAGGTTTTTTCAACCCAGCCTACGATGCCGTTAAATATACCGAAATTCTTCGGTGCAAACTCAATATTCGTCATTGCCTTCATATTTTCGAAATCCGGCACGATAAGCGGCAGAACGTCTCCTATTACCTCTACCTCTTCCGCACTTTCCTTCGATAAGCCTCTGCGTGCCGCTGCCTCCAGCAAAGGAACACTGCTTCGGTCAAGTCCTATAAGCTTTCCGCATATAAGGTCAAGGTCATAGGAATCGGTTGATGCCAGCAGGGCACCTATTTTCTTGGGAACTCCCTGGGTCGGGCCGTTGCCCTCCATACCTTCCACTGCGTCTACGATGCAAAGTCTGGGTTTGAAATATTCGTTTATGTCTATGAGCATATCGGAAAAATCCACCGCATTGGGGAAACGGTAGTGATATTCAGGCTTCGTAATTCCCGGAATAGCTCCGAACATATTCTTTGTCGCCGCACTCATACCCATCATACCGTGACTCTTCAGCTTGCAGAAATTAATTATTCCGTCTGCCTTGTCAAGCCAGGACGTATAGGAAAATGTTTTTGCCTTTACCGCTTCGGGAAATTCCGCCTGAGATACTCCGAAATCACGGTTCAGTGCTGCACCGACCTCTTCACAGCTGTGCATACCTGTTGCTTTGTATATACCGCTGAGAAATGCGTTGTTGTAAAGTCCTCCCGGACTGTCTCCGATTATCGGCTTTGCTCCCAGCTCAACAAGCTTTATGCAAAGCTCCTTCACAAGCGCAGGATGTGTTGTTGCTGCCTGCTCAGGCTTCATCATACTGACAAGATTGCACTTTATTGCAACTGTCATTCCTTCTTTTACCCATGACAGACCGCCTATGGCGCTGAGTACTTCATCAAGCGCTTTTCTGACCTCGTTTTCTTCGTAGCTTCCGCATTTTACTACTGATACTGCAGACATATTTTTCTTCTCCTCAGAATGATTTAAAGCCTTTGCCGACTATTTCACTGCTGTTTGTTACCATAAGAAATGCAGCAGGCTGATTTTTCTCTATATATCGGCGGAGCATTGCCCCTTCTTTTCGTGACATTACCGTCAGAATAACGACTCTGTCCTGATGAGTATAAGACCCCTGGGCATTGTATACTGTCGCCGCACGTCCAAGAGTACCGTGAATGTATTCGCATATTGGTTCAGGATCCATTGTTATCACTGTGAAGTATTTTTTGAGATTTATGCTTTCTATAAGCCTGTCTATAACCAGAGCCTTCATAAGCAGTCCGCACAGAGAATATAATCCCGTGGTCGTGCCAAATACCGCAAATGCGCTCAGACACACAAACAGGTCCGCAATCATCAGCGATATGCCGATATTGGTATCGAAGTGCTTTTTCAGTATCATTGCTATTATATCTGTTCCACCGCTGGATGCGCCAAGCACAAACAGTATTGCCGAGCCTGCGGAAGGAAGTCCTATGGCATAAATAAACTCAAGCATAGGCTGATCGGTAAAAGGCTGACTCATCGGGAACAGATACTCAAGCGCCCATACCGCCGCCGATGAAAGCACAGTAACATATACGGTCTTTACGCCGAAACCTTTGCCGAGAAATATAAATCCGATCACCAGAAGAACTGCGTTAAGCAGAGTGTTTAAAAGCG
This sequence comes from Acutalibacteraceae bacterium, assembly GCA_045604965.1. Taxonomy (GTDB): domain Bacteria; phylum Bacillota; class Clostridia; order Oscillospirales; family Acutalibacteraceae; genus JAISGQ01. The sequence continues at coordinate 102,540 of JAZUPB010000023.1, read as the reverse complement.
CTGCCGAAAAAGGCAGTATGTTGCTCAGCACAACTGCCAAGCCCGCTACACCACCGAAGGTGAAATTGTTGGGGAATCTGAAAAAGTATATTCCTCCTGATGCAAGCAGTGCCGCAAATGTAAGAATAACATATTCCAATATTACAGGTATCTCACCGTGCCTGCGCTCTATATTGCGCTCCATTTTGAACACTCCTTTTACCCTTTGTGTCATTATACCAGTAGGATATTTCTTTTGCAATAAATATCCGTCCAATATATCAAACATTGTTCTATTATGTGCTCGTTTCATTGACAAAAACACTGTTTAATTATAAAATAATAATATTACTTTTTTGAAATGGATGTGTTTCATTATGAGGTCAAAACTGCTTCTTTTGTTTTTGACCATTGCAATGCTTTTTTCTATTTCCGGCTGCTCCGAAGATGGCGTAAGTCTCACAGAGCTTCCCAACCCTGCCGAATCAGCGGAAATGTTTTTTGAACATCTTGATAACGAGGAATATTCTCAGGCTGATGATATGATTTTCAATTACACTACCCTGGGTATGGTTCCTGTTGATGATGTCGATGATCCTCTTATGCAGATCTTTTACCGCGAACTTGTCGCTCATCGCAAAATAACACCGATTATGGAGCCGAAAGTAACCGGAAAAACTGCTGTTATGACTGTTCAAGTGTCCTCTTTAGATTTGCGCAAAGTCTATGCTCCTCTTTCCGAGAATGTCAAAGCCATAATCTATGATATGAGGTTTGACGGTCAAGCCGTTGATTCTTCAGAAGAGATCCTTGCAATCACAACTGATGAGCTCAGCAAAATCATAACTGATAACAAAGATCTTATAACTACCGGTATATTTGCTGTTGAATTCACCTACACCGGCGGCGAATGGAAGCTTATTATATCTGACGAGCTTTATTCCGCACTTATAGGTTATTCTGTATAAGGGAGGTACTGCATATATGAATGACAATGAAATAAAAAGCAGTGATATCCCCACTTCCTCCGAAACAGAGAATCTTTCCACTGATACAGACAGTCTTGATGTAAACAGTATTATTGAATCTGTACTTAATAAAAAAGAAGAGTCCGAAAACTCTTCTCCGACTTCAGAACCAAAAGAGCACCCTCTTCGTGCTCAAGAGGTCTCGCGGAGCAAATCTATATCTTGTTCATCATCAGTCGAAACACCAAATAAAGACAGCCAAACAAGATCACCCGGAAGAAGATACAATTTTGCAAACCGCAGTCTTCGCGCAGTTCTCAGTTCTGATGAATCCGTAAAGAAGAAGTCTGCTGTTTTTTCTATTAAGCCTGCTTTAGTTATCGAAGAAGTACCTGAATCTGACCAAAGTCTTCCTTCAAGAAAAAAGCCATACACTTTCTATCGTTTTTTAGGCAATCCTATAATTACAATTGCTTTATTCTCTGTTCTTGTTTTATTCTGTGCCGCAGCTGCTTTTTTCACTCCTTCCGCATCAACTATCATAGAGGCTAATGCTGTTGTCGCTCAGCGAAATGCTCTCAGCGATCTTAACTCAGGCATAACTCTTATGACAACAAACATTGTCAATGAAGTTCAGGGTATGGATAAAATATATCTGCTGCCTGTAACCGACTCTCCCGGAACAAAATATTCAAAGAAAAATGCTTCCACATATAAGGATTCAAACGGAATCAAACACTCTGTATATGAGGACTCCACCATATCAGTTGATATTTGGAAGGAAAACAAACTAATTGATGACAAAAATGTTGTCGTCAACTATGCAAAGGTGAAAATCGCCCATCCCACTCAGCTTCGCACATCTGCTTTTAAGTCAGGTAACAGCAGGCGTACAAAGACCACTTTACAGGCAAAGAAGAATAATGCGATAGTAGCGATAAACGGCGACTTTTTCACTCTTCGAAAGACCGGAGTTATAATAAAGCAGGGAACATATTACCGCAAGTCAAAATCCGGAAGACAAACCTTATTTATAGATTCTGAAGGTAATTTCCACATTATGAGTGCGACTAAGGCTATTACCTCCGGATTCCTTAAAACGCATACAATATACAACACCTTATCTTTCGGACCTCCTCTTGTTAAGGACGGAAAGCTCTGTAAGTATACTTCACCTAAAAGAGACCATATTGCAGCTATGCATTTCGGACGTAACCCGCGAACCGGCATCGGTCAGCTCGGTGAACTTGAGTATCTTCTTATCGTCGTCGACGGAAGAACAAAACAGTCCTCCGGCCTTAAAACAAATCAGTTTGCAAAACTTTTCTACGATGCAGGCTGCACCAATGCCTATAACCTTGATGGCGGACAAAGCTCAACTATATCGTATTTGGGCACGCTCTATAATAAAGTTTCAAATGCAGGCGAACGTGATGTAAGTGATATTGTGTATTTTGCATCGGCAGAGCCTGCCGGTACGAATTAAGGAGGGATACAGACTATGGGAAACGGCTCAGTAGCTGCTTTTTATGAAGATTATTCCCTCTATTGGTATGGCATCACTATCGGCATTGCCATACTTCTCGGTGTTGTAACAGCTATGTTTATGCGTCTTTTTCAGCGTGAAAGAGTTAACGACGTCTTGTTTACGGCAATCCCATCTATTCCACTTGGGCTTATGGGTGCACGCGCCTTCTATAGCTGGCATAACGACAATACATCACTTAATATTGATACTCTTACCGATCCGGGCACTTATCTTGACGGCGGTTTTGCCCTTTATGGTGCCCTTGCGGCAGGTCTTTTTGTTATGATGGTTGTTTGCATCATTTTCAGAATAAATTTGCTGAAGCTGGCAGATGCCTGCGCTCCCGGACTAGCCCTCGGAATCGGTATTGGCCGCTTGGCTTCACAGTTTTCTGCCACCGATCGCGGTGCAGCAGTTTCGGCAGACTGGCTCAAGAAGATTCCATTTTCCACTTGGGATGCAGGAAGTGAAGAATGGCTTTTAAATGTTTATTTTTTTGAGGCTATCGCTTCATTTCTTATCTTTGCATTTCTGGTATTTCTTTTCCTTGGACGGTATCATTACCATCGTTTTTCCTGCTACAGAGGAGATATCGCTCTTGCTTTTATGATGCTGTACGGTCTTTCGCAGTGCTTCTTTGAAGCGATTCGTACCGACTCTCTCTACTGGTATTCGACCATTGTATCAAGACTTCATTTTGTTCTGATCTCTCAGGCAATAAGCGCTGTTATTGCAGCAATAGCTCTGAGCGTATTTATTCTTCGTTATCTCTATCTGCGCGGAGTGAATGTTTTTTCTGTTTTCACCGTAATTCTTTCCGCATTTTCATTCAGTATGATCTTCTCTCAGGAAGTACGTCTTCCTTTTAAGGATGATTATCTTATCAGAGTTATGATCGCTCAGGGCGCACTGGTTTTGATGGTTATGGGACTGTGGCTGCTTTTCAAATCAGGCAAAAAACGCCACTCAACTCCCGTTCTGCCCTGGCTGTCCCCATATTACTGGTTAAGGAAAATTAAAGGAACAGGTTTTTTTGCTTCCAAGTAAAAAGGTAGTGCTCAATGAAAAGATTTTTATTTTGTGTGCTTAGGGGTTTTATGAACTTTGTGTACACGGTACTGAAGCTGTTTTCGGTTCCCCGTGACAGGGTTCTGTTTATCAGCCGTCACTCAGACAGTGCCGGTGAAAATTTTCTTCTGATTGCTGAGGAGATAAAAAAGCGCTCACCCCACACCGAACTTCGTTTTTCCTGCAAAAAGGATAAGCTCGGCCAATCCGAATTCGCCAGACCCTTTCTTATGCTTGACAGAATGAGGCTTCTGGCCTGTTCTCGTGTTTGTATTACTGACAGCGAAACAGCCGAACTGGGAATTCTCAAACATCGAAAAGAACTGAGAATAATTCAGCTCTGGCATTCTATGGCACCTTTCAAAAAATTCGGCTGGCAGACTGCAGGCACTTCGGAAGGCGTCCCACTTGAATATGCTGAAGGTACAAAGCTTCACGCAGGCTATGATTACGTAATAGTCGGAAGTGAATTTACAAGAGAAATATTTGCCGAGGCAATGAACACCGATATATCCAAAGTGCTCCCACTGGGTGTTCCCATTACGGATTCTATGATAGCAAGCAGCGGTGAGTCCGAGCGTTTCAAACTCTGGAAGCTGCACCCATCCACCTGCGGCAAAAAAATCGTCGTATATGCACCTACTATCCGCCTTGGCGGCTCTGTTCCGTGCAGTGAGCTTGTTTCTTCTCTTGATTACGAAAACACTGCCCTTGTTGTAAAGCTCCATCCCAGAGATACTGAGACTCTCATCGGTGATGACAGAGTTGTTATCGATACGGAAATGTCCACACAAGAGGCAATTCTCGCCGCCGATGTTATCATTACGGATTATTCCGGAGTTGCCGCCGAAGCAAGCTTGCTTGGCAAGCCTGTTTTCTTCTATACTCCTGATCTTGAGGATTATTCAGGAACCTGCGGTCTGAACATCGACCCGTCTGTCCTTTTCCCTGAGCTAACCTTCAGCGATGCCCGTAAGCTCGCTGATGTGATAAACACTCAGCTCGACGGTGACATTTCACTTCCCATACGTGAAACTCTTGCCGGTGCCTGCCGAGGCGACAGCACCAAAAATATTGCCAACCTGGCAACTGAAACATCCATTCAGGCAGTGTCTGCGCCGACTTCCGTAAAATCTCAGTCAAAGATCAAGGATTTTATTTCAAGGTGCAGCTATACAATCAAGTATCTCGGCTCAAACATTGACCCTATGCTTATTCTCTTTGAATCGAAGCAAACCTGCTCCTATGAAGGCGATGTAAAAGATCTCTACGAATCTATCGTCTCTGACAGCAAGTTTGAGGACTGCCGCTTTGCCTGGGCTGTTTTCTCTCCCGATGAGACAGATATTCCCGGCGGAGTGACCGTGCTTGTTGTGAAGTACGGTTCTTCCGAGCATATGCAGCTTCACGCAAGAGCAGGCATAATTGTTTCAGATGCTCCTGTTTCCCCTCGTGTAAGACTGCGCACCGAACAGAACTATCTGGTTGCTGACACTTCTTCGAAGGAAACCATAAGAAGACTTATAAGCTAAATATCAAGCCCCGTTTCCGATAAACTCGGAAACGGGGCTGTTATTTTCTTTTTTATTTATATTCCTGAAACACCTACGTTGGGTCTCAGCCTGTATGTACTGTCTTTTACCGTTCTGTTCTTCGGAAGGATTGTAACTTCCACCTTCGGAAGAATCGCATTTATAAGATTTACAAAACTGTTTTCTCCCTCTTTCGGTTCGCCCGTAAAGATCTGAACAGCCCTGCAGTGCTTTATATATTTTGCAACCGCCTGCACCGGGTTCTCACTGTACAAAAGTGTAAATTCCACTCCCAGCTCTGAACACACCGAACGCAGATAGTCGAGCGTATTGATCTGTTCCTCATATTTTTCGTTCATTCCGACGGTGTTTATTACACTTACCACCGTCAGCTTTGCTTTCTGATTATCACTGATAGCTTTTGCGGCTTTTATCAGTCTGTCGCAGGATTCCTGTGCGGTAACGCATGCGACAAAAGTCTGACGCTTGCCCACGTTGTCACCTCCTCCCTTATCTGTCTATAGTATACACCCCGCGTTTACCTATAGCAAGTATCATTTTTGTATAAACTGTTAAAATATTGTAAAGATTGAGCCCTTAGCTTGTCTATTTTTATCATATGACAGTTTGTATAATACTCTCAGAAAATGTTAAAAATACCATCGGAGGTGTTATTTACGTGAAATTCAATCAAAGTAAACACACAAAGAAAAACGGAGGGTATTATCTTGCCGTGCTGCTGTGTCTTGTCGCTGTAGGGCTTGTTGCATTATCAAACACTCTCGGCAAACAGAATAAAGCTGAGTCGGAACCATCAGCGGCAGAACCTATCATCCAGGAATTCGACGAGCTTCCCTCTGACGATGCACTGACCGAAATGGAAGGTGCACAATTCGGTGAAGAGCTGATTGTTGCCACTCCTACAGACAGCGAACCCACCACAGCGGTTTTGTCCGAACTGAGCAGTACAGAACCAACGACTGCACCAACAAAGCCTCTTACTGCGGAAGAAACAGAGGACATCGAAGCAGTTGAAGTTTCCGCAACCCCGATCATTTACGCCAAGCCTGTCACAGGGTATATTTCAAAGGAATTTTCAGGAGATACCCTTGTTTATTCAAAAACTCTCGGCGACTGGCGAGTACACAACGGCACCGATATAAAATGCGAGCTCGGTTCTCTTGTGGCTTCTTCCGCGCCCGGCACCATAATTTCCGTCTGCGATGATGACCGCTATGGAAAAGTCGTCATTGTCCGTCACGAGGACGGTTCTATGCTTTACTACTGCGGCCTCGCCGAAACTGCGGTAAAAGACGGAGATACGGTGCAGTCCGGTCAGAAGCTCGGCACTGTAGGTGTTGTGCCCTGTGAGTGCGAGGATGAACCTCACCTTCACCTTATGGCTATGCGTGACGGTGAGTTTGTGGAGCCTGTTTCAACATTTGGTCTCAACTATTAAAACCACGCCCTCGTGATAATAATCGCTTAGGGGCACAAAAAAGAACTGCACGTTTTATATGTGCAGTTCTTTTTTTACTTGCTTTTAAAAAGTGAAAGAATAAATACAGCTGCCAACAGCGCTGAAATCGACGCACCTGTAAGAGAGAAAGCATTCAGTCCGTAAAGCAGGGGCATAAGAGAGCAAAACACTGCTATACCTGAAATTATGCTAATTGCTTTTCGAATTCCGTTTTTGGCCGCAAACAGATAAATCACGCACAGCAAAATCAGCACACTCGTCAGCACCGCTGTCAGCAGCGGTCCAAAATTTGCGTATCCGTAGGGAGTAAGGTCAAAATATGAAAATGTTTTTCTTACTGTTCCGTTTTCGCTTAAAAAGTTCAACACTGCGCCGTAAGGCAGTATTTCAAGAACTATCGCTGCTGCAGACAGCACTGCCAAAGCAGCCCTCTTTTTCATAACTGTCACTCCTTATCAGTATATTCGTACATAAACATCTGATTCGCTGATATTCTCTTCTGTATTTATTGACCTTTCCAGTATATCTGCCAATGTATCGCTTTCTGCAAGCTCTGCTGTTACGCCGTTGACCTCAAGTATGTGCGAGTTTTCACTGTCAACACCGTATACTGCATATTCCGAAAATAAAATTTTCTGTTCCTTTGCTATGATACGAGCTTTTTTGATAAGCTCCGCTATGCGCTGAATGTCCTCTGTCTCTTTGCATAATATTGTCAGCGTGCTTCCCCGATATATCGGGTGAGCAGAGTCAAACTCTGCTCCAATATATATTGAATCCGGGATGTCGTTGCGTACTCTTGGTGAAAATGTTACCTCTGCACCCTTTATATCACTTCCCGATGCCGTCATTAAACCTGCAAAGTAATTTCCCATCTCCTTCTCAAGGCGAAGAAGCGTATTAGTCATTTTCTCCACTTTATAGTAATAATCATCCGTAATATTACCGCCCGTATATATCACGTAGAAATATACGTCCTCACAGTCAGAGTCGGAAACCATAAGACTGTATGAGCCTGCGCCGAGATACTGCGGTTTTTCACCGTGATTTTTGACATTTACATCAGGATAATTTTCATCTATGTATTCCCAGATAGCTTTAGTTGCTCTGTTTCTTGCTTTGGCACTGCCTCCGTAAGTAAAAGACGCAAATATAATTGCCGCGGCAAGTAATATTCCCATAGCAATAAGCGCTGCATCAGTTCTCGAAAGATGTCTTTTCTCCCTGTCCAAAAGGTCGCCTCCCTGTAAAAACGCACCTGCGAGCAAAAACCCGCAGGTGCGAAGTTATCAAAATCAATAGTTTTCCTTCTTGATCTCGAAATATGCTTCGGGATGAGCACAGACCGGGCAAAGCTTCGGTGCCTGCTTACCAACGTGAATGTGTCCGCAGTTGCTGCACTGCCAGAGCATATCGCCGTCACGTGAGAATACGAGACCGCCCTCTACATTCTCAAGAAGCTTGCGGTAGCGCTCCTCGTGCTCTTTTTCGATCTTTCCGACAGCCTCGAAAAGATATGCTATATGATCAAAGCCTTCTTCCTTTGCTACCTTTGCAAACTCAGCGTACATCTCTGTCCACTCATAGTTCTCACCTGCAGCAGCATCTGCCAGGTTTACTGTGGTGGTGGGAACTTCACCGTCGTGAAGAAGCTTGAACCAGATCTTTGCATGCTCCTTCTCGTTGTTTGCGGTTTCCTCGAAGATTGCAGCTATCTGAACATAGCCATCCTTTTTTGCTTTGGATGCGTAATATGTGTACTTATTTCTTGCCTGGGACTCTCCTGCAAATGCGGCAAGCAGATTAGCTTCTGTACGTGTACCTTTTAATTCGGGCATAATATTGAACCTCCATAAATTATTCTTACAGTTAGTATATACCAACCTGACAATAATATCATAGCATATTTTGTCTGTAAATCAATGTTTTATTTGTGAACACAAAAAAATTATCCTGCATATAACGTAGAAAAGGAGGTGTGAATATGGCTTTTTCGGATCGTGAGCTTATTGCACGGCTTGTTCAGTGTGAAGCAGGCGGAGAAGGCGACAGCGGAATGAGAGGTGTTGCAAGCGTTGTAATGTCGCGAGTACGTGCATCGGGCGGCGAGTATGCACGGGTCAGCAACGGCGGCAATGTGCGCGCCATTATTTTTCAGCCCGGTCAGTTCAACTGCGTTGCGGAAACTCTCGGCGGCCGATACAATGCGCAGAATATATACAATATGCGTCCGGAGGCAATTCATTATTCTATCGCAGATTGGGCCCTTGCCGGAAATATTCTTGCCGCTGTGGGAAATTCTCTCTGGTTCTTCAACCCCTATTCAAGTTCCTGCCCCACAAATTTCCCCAGCAATGTAGGGGTGTTTTCCGCGCGTGTGGGTGATCACTGCTTCTATCAGCCTACCCCGTCATATTACAACACTTAAAAGGAGATTCGATTTATGAAGGTAAACAATCCAATATACCGCGGCTGTGCCTGCGGCAGATGTTCAGGTGCTCCGATGCCCGTTTCCGGTTCAAAGGGCAATACAGCCGCTCCCTACAGCCAAAACACAGCAGATGTTTCAGCATTCCCTCCTGCTCCCACAAACGTGGCAACCGCTCCCACTGCCGCAGCATCTCAGGTCAGCGCAGAAAACTTTCAGGAAATGCTTTCAAATCTCATCGGCAATTATATTATAACCGAGCTGCTCATCGGAATAGACAGACTTGTTCTCAGACAGGGGTATCTCACAGCAGTCGGACCGAGCTATTATATCCTCTACGATCCCGAGCCCAACGTAAACACTGTATGCGATATATACTCTCTTAAATTCGTCTCATACTTTGAATCGGGAGAACGTCCCACAACAGCAGAATTTGACCGTTGGCTCGAATCTCTCAGACAGGATACATATGTATTTAACAGCACAACCCAATAATTAACAGTCAGTACACATAAAATTTGTTGTAAAGTCGCTTTCAAAGTGCTATAATAACGCCAGATATATTTTGCAGGGGGATTATTTATGCAGGAGGAAAGAAAGCAGAACACCGTCGAACTGGATACTGACGGTGACGGTGTCACAGATACCGTATATGTTGATTTTGACGGTGACGGCACTCTTGATGCCGCTTATATAGACACCGACGGAGACGGTGTGTCTGACACCATTCTCCTCGATACAGACGGCGACGGCGATCCTGACACTCTGCTTTTCGATTCTGACGGAGACGGTGAGTTTGAGTCGGAAACAAAACTCAAATAAGGCGGTATATTATGACTAAATCAAAAAATCTGCGTACAGCAAGAACCTTTATGTATATCCTGCTTGCAATCACAACTGCAGCAGCGATAGCCTATACCGTTTTCAGCATAATCTCCATTCTCCGTTCTCCCTTTACAAGCTTTCCCTGGTGGTCTGCTTTCAGCTTCGCCGCCATATATTTTCTTCCATTTCTTATTCCTGAAATAGCCTGCTGTATTATATTCTCCATTTTCTATAACAAGCGCGCAAGGGCTGAACAGAAAATGCAGATGCAGTAATTTTAAATGCCCTTTCCTCTCGGTTGGGGCATTTTATTTTTTAAATATATGAAAATAACTGCTTTTTCTATGGACGAATCCAATTCGATATTGTATAATAGTTTGGTGTAATTCTAAAAGAAAGAGGTGAGGGTGTAGTGCTCGGCCTTGATCGACTGCTGACTGCTGTCAGTGCAAGCGATGTCAGCTCAACCGATATTTCTCAGACAGATAATATTATTTCCGGCTCTGATCCTCTTTACTCTCTGCCCGAAGATATTTTAGGCAGCGTTTCATCAGCTGCCGAAGCAACTGCTTCTGTCGACGGTACATCCCGTGCAGCTGTTATCTCTGTAATTATTATTGCTCTTGTGCTTTTTACCGCTGCTATGGTATTTATGGAGATCATCCGAAGCAAGTATGTGCTTCAGGTCAATAGAAAAAACATTGTCATCGAATCGCTCCCCGAGTCCTTTGACGGCATAAAGATCGCACTGATAAGCGATCTGCATCAGATGGAATTCGGCGAATACAATACAACTCTGGCAAAAAAGATCAAGCTGGAAGAGCCCGATTATATTTTCTTTGCCGGCGATATGGGTGATTCCAACAGCTACAGTGTTGATGCTTTCTATGACCTTATGGATGCTCTGGGCGATGATATTCCCCTCATATGCGTTCCCGGCAACCACGACCTGCGCCTCGGCGGCGGAAAGGTGCACAAAAATGTGGTTGACGAAATGACTGCTTCAGGTGCTGTGCTTCTTAACAACACCTGCGCTCAGATGGCTCTTGATGACGACAAGATATATGTATACGGCTTCTGTCCCCCTCTTGAAAAGAAAGAGGGCGTGGATATAAAGCACTGGGCTTTTGAGGATATCAAGAAGGGCGATCTTGAACGCAAGTTGGGCAAGTGTCCTACAGATGCCCCCGTAATCCTTCTTACCCACGATCCCGCACCTTTCGAGCTCTATTCAAACTGGGGTGCAACTCTTACTCTGTGCGGACATTTACACGGCGGAGTGCTTCGTCTTCCTTTCATCGGCGGTGCTTTCAGCCCCAGCAAAAAACTTTTCCCCAAATACACCGCAGGCGAATATGAGCTCAACGGAAAGAAGCTTTTTGTCACAAGAGGACTTGGCAATGATTATTTCTTCCGCTTCGGAAATGCTCCCGAAATCGCCATACTCACTCTCACTCGCAGTCCGTTAGCTTCCGAAAGACTTCTCCCTGTTGTTCTTCGCGACGACAACGCTCTCGGAATTTCCGATGAGGTCGCCGCTCTCACCGCAAGAGGCGAGCACAGCGATAATGATGAAAATTCCGGCAATCCCGTAAATGATTTTAAAGGCGCAGTTAAACGTGCCTGGGAATGGTGCAGAAGTGAATGGAAATCACTGTGGGCTCTTCTCCACGAACGCTCCGATGACCTTCGCGACAGCATCGATAAAAAGCGCGGCGTTGAAAAGAACAGATACGCAAAGCGTGCAGACGAAGAAAAAGAGAAGAATACATATCTTTCTCCCAGAAACCGTGCAAAAGAAAACCTGCGCAATATGAGGCAGGGCGGCGAGCGAAAGGTTACCATTGCTCCAGACCGTAAAAAATCGGATAAGAACAAAAAATAAAAGGACCATAAGGTCCTTTTATTTTTTATATATACTCTATATACGGTATTTTGCACCAGTGTGTCCAGGCTCTGTCTTCTATGCGTGTCTTTTTCATACCGTCAACGGTGCCCATTGCGTCTATTACCCAGCCATCACCGACGTATACGCCAATATGTCCTTTCGCCCATACTGCCAGACCCGGGATTTCAGGAATTGTCTCTATCTCCCCTTTTTCCTCTGCTTCATTGAACAGTCGGTCAGCTCCCACATCGGGCATTCCGTTTGAGCAGTAAATAAATTCGTTATCACCTGTCAGCCATCCGTATCCTTTTATAAGTCCTATGCAGTCCGTCACCCTTTTCCCGACATAATGACTGCTTATAAATTCATCGTAGGCTCCTACACTTTCCGGGTACTGCGCTGCTTTCTGCTGATAAAGGCTCTGTGTCAGCTTGTTCCCCCAGGTACCATACACATATCCCCATTCGTTTTCATATGCATTCTCTGCCCATATAACAAGATCCTTATTGTTTTTTGTGTCGTTGTCGACAAAGAGTGATGTATCTATGACAGGCTCAGGGATATCGCTGTTTTCATTAATCAAAGTTCCGATTTTACCTTTTATATATCCGTACCCGCAGCACACTGTACAAACACTGACTATACCAAAAATCACTATTACTGCCAGCACGACTATCTCCGTTATGAATATCCTGTCTCTTTTTTCTCTGTACATAATAAGCACCTCACTTGTTTGATAGGTAAATTCTATCAACAAGCGAGGTGCTTTGTTTTAAGATATACGGTCGGAATTCTTACGATTTTCTTACGATTCTATGGGCAGTGAAACACAAAACTGTGTGTATTCCCTATTGCTTTCCGCTGTGATCTCTCCTCCGTGAAGCTCGACTATGTGCTTCGCTATAGCAAGACCAAGTCCCGAACCGCCTGTACCGCTGTGTCGGGCACTGTCGGCTCTGAAAAACTTTTCAAACAGCCTGTTCAGACTTTGAGGTGGTATCATATCGCCTGTATTACGACATATAACTTCGATTCTATCCTCTGTTTTTCTTGCCGTCAGCACTATTTCCGTATTTTCATAGCTGTAGCTTACGGCGTTGCGGAGGAGATTGTCAAAGACTCGCATCAGCTTGTCCGCATCGCCGATCATCATTATCTGCTTCTGAGTTCTGAGCTTTACAGACAGCTTTTTCTCCTCAAGGACAGGGTAAAACTCATCTGCTATCTGCATAAGCATCATTGAAATATCTATTCTGTTATGCTCTAGCTCTATGGACTGTAAATTAAACCTCGTTATGTCGAAAAATTCGTTGATAAGCTGTTCCAGTCTGTATGCCTTATCAAGGGTTATTGATGTGTACTTTGCTCTCTGCGCTACTGGAATGTCAGGTGCCTCCTCAAGCAGGGTCAGGTATCCGATAACCGATGAAAGGGGTGTTTTCAGGTCGTGTGCAAGATATACAACCAAATCGTTCTTTCGCTGTTCCGCTTCTCTTGCAAGCTGTTCGTTCTGGATTATTGAAAAGCGGATATTGCGAAGCTTTACGTCCATATGGCTGAGCCTCGAAGGCAATCTGGGCATATCGCGGTTTTTATCAACTATTCTGTCTGCCGCGGAATAAATTCTGTCAAGATATGCAGATGCCCTGTACACAGAAATAATCGCCCACAAAAACAGTACCGCCACATATACAAGCATAATCAGTACAGGCGCGCTGCTGCTGTTCAAATTCACTCCGAACAGACTAAATATATCGTCAACGATGACATAAACCTCATAATACAACTCGGATATGCTGAAAATTATCATCAGCGAGCCCCAGTAAGCGGCGGTAAACAAAAACATACCCAAAAGCATCCTTCCGAATATCGTCCTGCGCATACGGTACCGCTCGCGGTTTTCTTCTTTTTCTCTCGCTCTTTCCTCTGCCCGTTCCTGTCTGTATTCCTTCGATCCTCCGAGAACCTCTCTTATTTCCTCTGTCAAACTTTTTATCCACTGCCCGAATCTGCTCATACAATTTCCAAATTTTGAATTGTCACTCATCTATTTTATACCCCACTCCCCATACCGTTTTGATGAATCTGGGATTTCTCTGCGGCTCGTGCAGCTTTTCCCTCATTCTTCTTATATGTACCATAACGGTATTGTTGCTTTCAAGGTATTTTTCTCCCCATACCTTTTCAAATATCTCTTCTGATGAAACGACCTTTCCTGCATTTTCGCAAAGCAAACATAGAATTTTAAATTCTATAGGCGTCAGTGACACCTCTTCTCCGAAAAGAGTACATTCGTGAGTTTCCCAGTTTACCGTCAGTCCTCGGCTGTCATATATTTTTCTGTCACTCTGCACAGGGTTATTATAGCGCGTATATCTGCGAAGCTGAGCCTTGACCCGTGCCATAACCTCGAGGGGGTTGAACGGCTTGGTAATATAATCGTCTGCTCCTATGGCAAGTCCGTTTATTTTGTCAATATCCTCTACCTTTGCTGTGAGCATTATCACAGGGTAGGTGTGCTTTTCTCTGATTTTTCTGCAAATCGCAAACCCATCAGTGTCAGGCAGCATCACATCAAGTACTGCTAGATCAAGCTCTTTATTTTCTATGCAGTCAAGCGCTGACGCAGAATCATAGAATTTATGTACTCTGTAGCCCTCTCCCGACAGGTATATCTCCAGAAGATCCGCTATTTCCTTTTCATCATCAACGATCAGAATATTTTCATTCATTCTGCTGTCCCTTTCCCTTATATACTGCAACTATTTTAGTCCATAAAGCCTTTATTTTCAATACAGGCATATTTTTTAGAAATAAATTTTACTTTTTTTGCAAAAACTACTTGACCTGTCGTAGTAGTTGTGCTATTATGCAGTTACTACGACAGACGTAGTACGACAGTCGTAATGAAAGGAGTATAGAAGAATGATAAGCAGCGATGTTATCCGAGGCTACAACGATACCATCATTCTGTGCCTGCTTCTTGACGGTGATTCCTATGGATATGAGATATCAAAAAAGATAACGGAAATATCTGAAGGAAAGTATGTAATTAAAGAGACCACACTGTACTCGGCCTTTACAAGGCTCGAAAACAACGGTTATATCGAGTCCTATTCCGGCGGCGATGTGTCCGGAGGAAAAAAACGCACGTACTACAGGATCACCGATTCGGGGCGCAGCTACTATTATGAGAAATGCGAAGAATGGCATCTGACCAAGGAAGTAATCAATAAATTTATCAAGGAGAGAGTATAATGGAAACAATAAAAACTTACATTGACAATATGTTCATTTCCCTTCCGAAAACCGAGCAGGTAATGAAGGCAAAGACCGGACTGCTTGAAATGATGGAAGATAAGTACAACGCACTCAAGGCTGAGGGCAAAAGTGAAAACGAGGCCGTGGGTCACGTTATCTCCGAGTTTGGAAACATAGACGAGCTTACCAAAGAGCTTGGTATCGAAACAGCGCCCAAGGAAAACACCGAAAAGAAAAGCCGTCCCGAGATCACTCTCAGCGACAAGGAAGCAGATGAATTCATCGCTGTCAGAAGAAAATGTTCTGTTGGTATAGCCTTAGGCGTAATGATGATGATACTTGCACCTGCAGCGCTTATTCTTCTTATGGCGCTGTTTGAAAACGGCTTTGCAGGTTATGTGTTTACCGAGACCTTTGCTACCGCAGTTCCCATTGCTGTTCTTGCTGTTTTTATCTTTATCGGTCTTACATCACTTATAATAAACGGTACAAGAATGAGCGCATATGAGAAATTTGAGGATAAAACCCTGGTTCTCTCAGAAGCAAAACGCACTCAGATCCAACAGACCTTCAAATCCTATATCCCGAAGTTTGCAACTCTAATCTCTATTGGTTTTGCTTTTATTGCCGCAGGTGTTGTTGAGATTATTGTCCTCGGCGGCAAGGAAGGCATTTTAGGTTCTGCCGCTGTGTCCATTCTTCTTGCCTGCATTGCTTTTGCTGTATTTCTTTTTATCATCGCAGGTCTCAGACACGCCACAAATATGCAGCTTCTCAATATGGACGAAGATGATGACGATGATGACGATGATGACGATGACGACGATTTTGACACAAAAACAAAGGCCGGCAGAATCGGCGAAGCTGTGAATTCTGCTCTGTGGACTGTTGCTCTCATCACTTTCTTTGTCTGGGGATTTGTATATCACGGCTGGAGCATATGCTGGATAGTATTCCCCATCGCTGCTTTTCTGTCCGGTGCTGTCGGCACAATCGCAAAGGTTGCAGGCGCAGGCGAGAAAAAATAACCGCACCTCATCAAATTACTTATAAATCACCTTTGGAAGCTTAAACGCAGGATGACTTTGTAACTGCACAAATAGAAGTTTATCCCTTTTTTCTGCCGAAAAGCTCGTAAAGACCTATAAACAGGATATATCCGCCGAAGATTTTCGAGAGCCACTCTCCGCCGATATATCCTGCCATCAGGCAGCCGAGAACTGCCCCTGCAAACCCTGCAAGGGACATAGGTACAGCATACCGCCATTCTATAAGCTTTGCTTTTGAATGAAAATACAGAGCAACAGCCGCACAGGGCAGAAAAAACAGCAGGTTTATTCCTTGCGCCTGAGTCTGAGGCGTTGACGCAAACAGTGTCAGATATATTATCAGCACTCCACCGCCGCCCAGTCCCAATGCACCGATCGCCCCTGAAAGCAAACCTGCTATGCTGCATATTATAATTTCGGTCATCGAAGTATCAGCCTCAATCCTGCCCACACGGCAAAGGCTCCGAAAATCTTTCGCAGAAATGTATCGGGAATTTTGCGAAGCAGCAGTGCACCAAGCAGAGCGCCTATCGCTCCTGCGGGAAGATATGGCAGTGCGTCTATTATTCTTACATCTCCCCGCAGAAGATAAATAGCTGCGCTGAGCAGGCACATAGGCGAAATCACCGCAATGGATGTAGCGTGAGCTTTCTGGGGCTCTATGCCCTGTGCCTTAAGAGCAGGTACGGCGATCATACCGCCACCTGAACCCAGAAGTCCGTTTACAAACCCTGCCGCTGCACCGTATAAAAGAGGTTTGATTTTTGATTTCAAGTAAACACCTCCGATATGGTGAGTGTTCCCGAAATATATAAAAATACGCCGAGAAAATTTCTCGGCGTATTTTTTAAACCTCGATTCCCAGCACACGGAAAAACGCTTCTATATTTTCAAATGCCATCGGCATTTCACCCATCAATCCGTCGTACTCGTATATTTTGCCGCAGTCCTTTCCTTTTGCCTTGATCATAAACAAATGGAATTTATTTGGAGACAGGGCAACGGGAAAGAAAGTTTTCTTTCCTTTCTTTTCGCTCTGCATCTCTCTGTGCTTTTCAAGTGCTTGTCCAAAAGGAAGCACCAGCGGAACGGTTGTGGTTACCTCGGTGCCGTTGCTGTTGTAAAAGGTAAAGCTTTTGTCTGTTTCCAGCCCGTTGTACTTTTTCAGGAATGCGATATATACGTCGGGAAATTTGAATCTGCTTTCCTTCAGAAACGCCTCAAGAGCTTCTTCATCGAGCGCTCCTTCTCTTTTTACAAATGTTTCCTTAAATGGATTTTCAAGCCACATTCCGCCGCTTCGGTTTTTCCAGTATTTTTCGTCCATATAATATCCCTCCGTTTTGCCGAAAACACCGCCGCTCGATGGAGCGGCGGTGTTTAAATTAACAATTATTCGTCTTCGCCTCTTGCCTTTGCCTCTTCGATGACCTTCTGTGCAACCATAGGAGGTGCATCCTCATAGCGCTCAAACTCAAGGGTGAAGTAGCCTCTGCCCTGTGCAGTCTGGCGGATGAAGGTGGAGAAGTCGCCCATTTCAGCCATAGGAACTTCAGCAGCAAGCTCCTGAAGATTATTCTCAGCAGGATTCATACCGAGAACACGGCCGCGGCGCTTTGTAACTTCGCCCATAACGTCACCCATATTGTCGTTGGGAACGTATGCCTTAAGTGTGCCGATAGGCTCAAGCAGTGTGGGGCTTGCCTGAGGAATACCATTCTTGAATGCGATGTTTGCAGCAGTCTTGAATGCCATTTCGGAGGAGTCAACAGGATGATAAGAACCATCATAGAGAACTGCGCGAACGCCTACAACAGGATAGCCTGCCAGGACGCCCTTCTGCATAGACTCGTTGAGACCCTTTTCAACAGCGGGGAAGAAGTTCTTCGGGACAGAACCGCCGACAACCTCTTCTGCAAATTCCAAACCGGGTGCATCACAGGGCTCAAAGCGTACCCAGATGTCACCGAACTGACCGTGACCGCCGGACTGCTTCTTATGTCTGCCCTGTACGGAAACTGTCTTGCGGATAGTCTCACGATATGCAACTCTCGGGGTTTCGATGTTGGTATCAACATTGTACTTTGCCTTGAGCTTGGAAACGATAACGTCGATGTGCTGGTCGCCCTGACCGCTGAGAACCATCTGCTTGGTCTCGGTGTTGGTTCCGAAGGTGAAGGAGGGATCTTCCTCGTTGAGTTTCTGGAGACCCTGAGCAACCTTTTCCTCTTCGCCCTTTGCCTTAGGCATAATTGCCATAGAAAGGGATGTGCCGGGATATTTTACGCCTGCAAGGGTTACCTTGCGTGCGGGAGATGCCAGTGTATCACCTGTGAGGGTGTTTGCAAGCTTCGGAACTGCACCGATATCACCTGCGCCGATAAAGGGAGTATCTTCCTGCTTCTTGCCGCGGATGGTAAGGGTCTTACCGATCTTCTCATTTGCGCCTGTTCTCATATTGACAACGGGTGTATCGGAGGAGATCTTACCTGCGTAAACCTTGAAATAGCTGAGCTTACCTACGAATGGGTCAGCTACGGTCTTGAATACGACAGCTGCGGTAGGCGCAGACTCGTCAACAGCGATCTCTACCTTCTCGCCATCCTCGTCCTTAGCGGTCTGAGGTCTTGCCTCGAGAGCGTTGGGAGCAAGCCAGGTAATGCCGTCGAGAAGAAGCTCAGCACCTGCTGCGTCACTTGCGATACCGCAGAATACAGGAATAACGCTGCCTTCGAATGCACCCTTCTTAAGACCTGCAACGATCTCGTCGTGGGTGAACTCTTCGCCGTCGAAATATTTCATCATAAGCTCCTCGTCAGCTTCTGCAACTG
This sequence comes from Acutalibacteraceae bacterium, assembly GCA_045604965.1. GTDB lineage: Bacteria > Bacillota > Clostridia > Oscillospirales > Acutalibacteraceae > JAISGQ01. The sequence goes on along the minus strand of JAZUPB010000023.1, from coordinate 83,703 downwards.
CTTCGGAGATCTCTGTCATATAATCCTCGTACTCATCGAACTGAGGAACATCACAAGCGGTCATCTTTGTGCCGTTCATCTTGTATGCCTTGTTTTCGATCATATTGACATATGTACCGTTGGTGTAAACAACAACGGGGCAGACGCCCTGACCGAATACTTCTCTGAGAGATTCAAGAGTCTTCTGGAAGCTTACACCTTCCTTATCAAGCTTGTTGATGAAGATCATCTTGGACATATTGCGCTCTGCAGCCATCTTTATAGCCTTTTCAGCACCGACGGAAACGCCGGAACGTGCAGAAACAACAGCGATTGCACACTCTGCTGCTCTGTATGCTTCGCGTGCGCCGCCTGCATAGTCAAACTGACCCGGAGCATCGATGATATTTATCTTATTTCCTTTCCACTCAAGCGGTGCAACCGCTGCGGAAACGGAACAGGTACGCTTTACTTCTTCGGGGTCAAAGTCGCAAACGGTATTTCCGTCTACGATCTTACCGATTCTGTCGGTAGCTCCTGCAAGATAGAGCATTGCCTCTGCAAGAGATGTCTTACCACTGCCGCTGTGGCCGGCGAGAACAACGTTGATAATGTTTTTTGCGGGATACTGTTTCAAGGTTAAAAACCCCTTTCGAATGGATTCCACATTTTGGATTTGATTATTTCAGCATGCCTCGGTATGGGCAATATCGTCAATCTACTCATCCGATAACTAAGCTGTTTAACATTATATCTCAGCAAATCAAGGATTTCAATAAAAACAATCGTTTAAATACAAAAATTGTCCCAATATCAGAAAATATACTGTGCATTTTGGTTAAATTGAACAACCTTTATGAATAAATTATGGCTGCTGAACTTTTTTCTCAATGGTTTTACACAAATTACAAGGCTAAAATTATCCATATGCTACAAAGAGAAAAACGAGCACCGCATCGGAGCGCCACTCGTTTTCATTTGTTTTTCTTTAATATACGCCTTATTCGAATCTGACGCTCACATATGTATTTCCGTTATAATGCTCCATCAGGAAAAGCCACGTCTTCCCGTTTCCGAATGTACCTCGTACAGATTCCACAGCTTTATCAAAGCTTTCAATGCTTATTTCTTTTCCCTCTACCATTACGTGAGCCCATTTTCTGCTGTTCTTTTTTAGACACTTTACAATGTGCCTTGCGGCACTCTTTTCGTCTTTAAAACATCCTCCGTCAATTGAAAACACGCTTTTTTCAAGGGAAAATTCCTCTGTGAGCAAAGGAACGGTCTCTTCTCCGCCATACACCTCATATACATCTCTGTCCCAGGGTGCATTGAAGAAATTATATGTCCAGCCGCTGTACTTTTCGTCATCCATATCATCAAACGTCACATCAACTATGTAATCTGCTCCGTCAAGACGGATTGTATTCCATATGTGTCCTTCCTCCGTCATTCCGAGAACACGGTCGATTTCAAAGCCTGCCAACGTACCAAGCAAATAAAAGGCATCCGCATAGCCCTGACAGTTTGCTTTGCCATCAAGCATTGCACCCACGCAGGAAAGCTGTCTCATTGTCACAAGCTCAAGAGTAAGCACATTCATATCGGGGCTTTCATATGTAATCTTTTCGCAGAGCCAGTCGTGAAGCCATATTTCAAGCTCCAGCTCACTTTCTGTTTCCGCCTTTGCACGCTCAACAAGCTCAAGACCTAATTCAAGCGTCTTTTTTTCATCTTCGGAAAGTGATGAAAGATCGCCCTTTTCCCATGCATCGATGATCCTATCTCCGGGATAATATCCGATAATCATAATCTGTATCAGTTTTTCGGTTTTGTCGTACACTGCTGTTCCTGCCTGGAACGGTATGTAGTTTACGACATCCGTATAGATATTGAGGATATCGTCGGAGGTTATGTCCAAATCCAGCTCATCACCGTACGGCTCTTCAGAAACATAGAGCCTTATGTCCTTTGCTCCCTCGTCACGCTTCTGTTCGAGATAAGCATCGGCGTCCTTGAGCTTTATAAAATGAGGTGCTCCGTAGTCTTCTTCGTTTCCCTCAAGGCTTTCAAAGCATCGGAAGGCTTCTTCAAAATTCTCTTCGAGAAATGCACTGTGACCCTTTTCATAAATCGTCTTCTGTGCCTGATACGGAGAATCCTCATAATCTCCTGCATCCGTAAAGCATCTGTATGCTTCGTCAAAGTTGTCCTTTCCCCGTTCCTGGATACCCTGCTTGTAGAAGCATTCACTCACAAGCTCGCCGCTGTCCAGATACTCCTCTATCTCCTTTAGTATATCTGCCGCTTCAAGATAGTCCTTTCGTTTAATGAGCTTTTGTGCAGTGCCGTATCGAGCTTCGCAGTAATGTATCCGTGAATCTTTATAATTCCCGAGTTCTTCGAATATTTCCGCTGCCTGTACAAGATCTCCTCCGTCAAGCAGCTCCACACCCTTTGTATAACTTCTGTAATCTTCTGTCAGAAACCAGCCTGCTGCAACCAGTACCGCAGCAGCGAACACAGTCCCGATAATTATGAGTACTGTTTTTAATCCGCTTCTTTTTTTCCTGTTATCAGCAGTTATGCTCATTTGATTTTGATTCACAACTACACTCCTCTCTGTATATTATGCGTGTTGTATTACTTTTTGTTTTCTTTTGTGTGATTGATGTTCGAAAAAGCCTTCGGTAATTTTCCGAAGGCTTTTTCTGTTTGTTTATTCTGTCTCTCTGAGCTTAAGTCCGAATGCATTCACAAGGGACTCGACATATGCATCTGCGGCTTTCTCCTTTTCGTTCATAAGCCATTTTGCGGTGGGCTCATAATCGTGGAAATCTGTCTCGACCAGAACGCCGATCATTCCGCGTCTGCCTGGCTCACGCACTTCGGCGTAGCCGCATCCGCCCGCCAGACTCATTCCGTTCATCACCTGCTTGGTGAGGTTAGAACCGAGAGGAACGACTTTATTTAGGCTGCTGACAATGCTTTCGGCATATATCTTGCTCTGTGCACAGCCGGGGAAATAATATGCGCTTGGTCCATAATGGACTGTGGAATTTCCTGTTGCATTGGAATGTATTGCAATATATACATCCGTTCCGAGGCTTTGAGCGTGGATCGCTCTGTCCTCCAGCGAGTAGGTTTTCGGAGCCAGATGAACGACACAGTCATAGGCCTTGAGCTTTTCAAAAATGATATCGCCAAGAGCCTCCATCTCTGCTTTTTCACTGGTGTTTCCGATGATATACGGATTTGCGCCCTGCTTTGACGGTGAAAGATATATTACGGGGGTTTTTGCTGTAAAGTCACGGTCGGGGATCTGTACATAATGGTTCGTAAGGGTAAGGTTATATCTTGAAATATATCCTTCGATTCCGTCCGCGTTTATCTTGTGCCAGCTGGTGCCTTTGTACCCCTTGTCACCGCACACCGTATATGTTATGCCCTTTTTAAGCACTGCCACAGGCGCTGAAGCAGGATCTGCATCGGCATACAGTATATCCGCATCGGCTGTTATAACAGCTGTTCTCGAAAGGTATCTCGGTTCAGCCGTAATATAGGAGCTCACATCAACATAATCGACCTCTGTCGCCACTTCTCTGACGGTGAGGTATGCTCCGCTCGCCCACACAGACTGTCCTTTATAGATAATATTGTACCACTTTTGGCCTGAAACCGTTTTAGTAGTAATAACTGCATATTCAGAGCCCTTTGCCGCTGTTGCGATCTTTGCATATGATGTTCCTGCACCGCTGCGGAGATTAAGACTGTTTGCATTGACCTTAGCAAACTGAACCTTCGCAGTAACTTTTCTGGCAGCAGGCGTTGTAGGTGACACTGCCTCATTCTCCGTCTGTACGGTAGCTTTGGTTGAGGTGGTTGTCACTGCCGTTGCAGTGGTTGCTGCAGTTGTTGTATCAAGTGATGAAATGGGCGCTTTGTCAAGCACTTTTTTGCTTACACCGCTTTCCTTCTTCACCCATCTGGAACTTACCCCCAGTGCAACGCGGTACCATACTGTATCTCCGACCTTGCCTTCATTCAGAAGCAGATATTCTCCTGCCGCAAGATCGCCCTTATACTGACCGTCCGGTGCGCTGTAGCCCGCCTTTGCAGAAGAAAGGACTATACATTCGGTTTCGTAGCTGTCTTTATCTGTATTTGCACCTTCGTAATCAGGATATCCGACATAAAGTATCTTTGCATCTCCGCCGTCGGTCTTTCCGTCTGTTCTTGAATATGTGCGTTTCTTTACCTGATTTGAGGTGTTGCCCTCAACTGTTGTGATGGTATCTGATGTGACCGATACGACCAGTGCAACGTGATCTTCAAATCCGTCGCCGGTATTTTCCACAAAGAGCAGATCGCCCTTCTGAGCCTGTATTCCGCTCTTGTATGAAGCGTAATCACAACCGTAAGTTATAACCTTTGCCCATTCGGTTTTCGGAATAATGCTCTCCTGTACATTCGCCTGACGTGCGCACCACCATACAAACATCGCACACCAGTAGTCGTTGGGGGTTCCGTAGTTTATTCCGTACTCGGTGTAGTTTGCACTTCCCGAGGATTTTCCGCTGACATCGGTTATGCTGCTGCCCTCGTGATATCCCACCTGCGAAAGAGCAACTGCAGCTATATCTGTCCTCAGATCTCCCGTTCTTTCGGTTCTGCACAGAGCATCGTAATATTTGCTCAGTCGGTATTCATCGGAATGCGTAAATACGGAATCTGTATACTCTATCTCTTCAGGAGCTTTTGAAGTGGTTGTTGCCGCTTTTGTTGTAGTTGTGGTTGTTGTGGTGGTAGCAGCTGCTGTTGTTGTGGTTGTTGCTTTTGTTGCGGCAGCTTCAGTCGATGCGGTGGTTCTTGTGGTCTTCACCGTCACAGCCGCTCCGGATTTTTCTGCAACACAGTGTCTTCTCACAACGTATTCGCTGTTGATCCACAGTTTCTTGCCGTTTATAACGTATCCGTACCATACTGCGCCGTTTTCTTCTTTTATTTCACTTATTGCAACTACGGTTCCCTTTTTAAGGGTTGTTACCTTCGGGTTATCCGTTCCTGCTCCGCTTCTTGCGGTAAGTGACGGTACATTTACCGTTGCAGAAGCAAAATATCCAACGGTATCCTTTTCGCCGATGTACTCAACTTCGTCACAGCTTATCCATGCGGTCTTCATTCCGTATCTGAAGCTGTACCAGATCTTACCGGACACTTCCTTTGCATCCAGCACAACATAGCAGGCATCTTTTCTGAGTGTTCCTGTCAGAACGCTGTCAGCTCCTGCTTCGGCATATATGTCAGCACTTTCTGTTATAACTTTGACTCTCGCCGCATCCTCATAAACTCTGCCGAGCTTCTCGAGCATTGCGTCGTCTGCTCTTCCATCTGCTGTAAGTCCGTTTGCAGCCTCAAAGGTTCTGACTGCTGTCTCTGTCGCCGTATTGTAGCTTCCGCTGGCAGATGAAGACAGATATCCGAGCGCGATGAGCTTGTTCTGCATTGAGATGACCTCATCACTTACCGTTCCGGGCTGTATTGCTGCCGAAACTGCCGATGAAGCGGCAACCACTGCAGTGAGCATCAGAAATGCCGCGATAACCTTTTTTATTGCTTTCCTCACTTTTTATCCCTCAATTCCCATTCATTTATCTATAATCAAGTACAATTGGATACATTATTACATTTGCAGTATAGCAACAATACATTTTCAAGTCAATTAAGCATCTGTGAATTTGTTTCTTTCTCTTAATTTACACTCACTTAATTGACCTTGCATACAAAAACATTTATAATATCTGTATATATATTTTCACATTGAAAGGAGCTGTGGCTATGCGCCGCAGATTATTATGCATTTTTCTTTCGGCTTTTATTGCCGTTATGTGTCTGTTCACCACTGCCTGCGGTAATTCCGAGGGCTCTTCGCAAAAGGAGAACTGGCCTGTTCAGTCAGGCGACGTATCTCTCGAAAGCGCACCTATGCGCGTTGTTTGTCTTTCAAACAACGTAATCGAAATAGCCTGCGCCATAGGCTATTCCTCCCAGCTCGTGGGGCGCGCCTATGACTGCGACTATTATCAGGTCGCTTCCCTCACCGCCTGCGGTACTGCCGCAAGCCCCTCTGTAAGTGCCATAAACGCACTGGAGCCCGACCTGATAATAACCGACCCCTCCACTCCTGCGGAGATTCTTTATGAGCTTTCACAGACTGACATCATTATTCTCGACAAGGCAACAAGCCGCACTTCTCTTATAAGCCTCTATGAAGATATCGGCTCTATCTTTGGCGGCGCCGAAACCGGAAAGAGCAAGGGTCGATACACTGTCAACGAGATATTGATGAAGCTCGATGACATTGCAAGACTTGTCCACAAGGAAGAAGAAGTTTATGTCTGCATAGTCCTCAATGATTCTGTCTCTCAGTGCGCAACAGGCGACACTCTCGTTGAAATGCTCATTGAAATGGCCGGAGGGCTCAATGCCGCCACTGACGGCAGCCGCAATAAATTTGACCTCGACGACCTGAGGGATGCAGACCCCGATGTGCTGGTCTGTCCCTATTCCGCTCTTTCTATGATGTATGCAAAGCGAGAACTGCTCGAGACTACCGCTATGCAGACTCAGCAGCTTTACGGCTTTGATGTAGATCTTCTTTCGGTGCAGTGCTACGATATGATCGAGGTCGTATGGCGCCTTGCACATATTCTTCATCCCGACATAGTCACTGCCGATCTTATGCCCTCGGATTTTGTTGACAAGGTGGAAGAATACGACCACTTTATGACCGGTGAAGAATATGAGGAATATCTGCGTCAGCAGCAGGCTGCAGCAGAGGAAGAAAAAAAGGAAGAACAGTAATTTTTATCGGAGGCGCGTTTTATGAAAAGAGCGTTTGCCATTATTCTTGCCATTATTCTTTTGATCATTTCAACAGGCTGTGAGCAGGAAATCGGACTGCTTTTGCTTTCTAGCCCTACCGATCTCCCCACCCTTATTACTCTCACAGAACAGGATGCCGCAACACACATTCTGATAACTGACACGGAATCCGAATTCTACGGTCTTTTGTCTCCTTATCTCGGCAGATATACCACTTCCGACAGCGATGTTTACGCCTGCTATGACGGGTATTTCCCCTCTGCAGGTGCGCTGAGAGTTGTGCGCACCGCGTCAGGTTCGGATCTCACACTCTCCGACAGCCTCTGGCTGCGTCCTATGGAAAGCTCTAAGCTTCGCATTTCTCCGTCATACGACAGTGAGACCGCTGAGCTTCTTTCCTCCGAAAAAGTGTATTCCGTTTCAGCTGTTTCCTTTACCGATGCTTTGTATTATAAGCCCGACGGTACAAACGGATACGTAAGCTGTGATTCCTCCGAGCTGAGTTTCATCCGCGCAGAGCTTGAATTTTATGCCTGTGCGCATCGCTACTCTCCTATTGGTGCTCAGATAACGATCATCGACAACGGTGTCATTACTGCTTCATACGCATATGGCTATGCCGATATTGACAGCGGAACTGAAATGAACACTGACACCAAGATACGCGTTGCATCTCTGTCAAAGGTGCTTTTTGCAATTGCTGCACTGAAGCTGCAGAACGAAGGCGCAGTGGATATTGATAAAAACATCGGCAGCTATTGGATCAGAAGTGATGCTGTCAACACAGCATATCCCGATGAGAACATCACTCTCAGAAGCATTATGACTCACACTTCCTCAATGAAAGAGCTGTCTTCCTACCCCGATGCAACAAGGCTCAAAGAGCTTATATGCGATGCCGATTTTTATTCCCATTCTGAAAAGCCCGGCAGTAAGAATGCCTGGAGATACAATAATTTTGCCGTCGGTGTCGGCGGCTCAACTCTCGAAATGGCAGCAGGACGCACTATGCAGGACTATGTCCGCAAAACTGTGTTCAAGCCGCTTTCCATCGAAGCATCCTACGGAAATCCGCTGCTCATTTCTCCGCTCCCTGTTGCGACTTTATACAATTCCGACGGTACTCCTTCACGCACAAAGGAAGAAGAATCCGCCGAATACAGCAAAACTCCCGGCGATAACAGCCGTTTTTTTGCCGGAGGTCTTTATATTAGCTCAGCCGATTATGCCAAGCTTCTGCTTATGCTGATAAATGACGGTGTTTACGGCAGTGAGCGGATACTTCCGTCATCTTCGGTGGAAGAAATGGAAAAAGTTTATTTTAATGCCAGAGAATCAGGCTGTGATTTTTCGCAGTGTCTTATTCTCAGAAACCGCGAGCTGTACGGACGCAATCTTTTCTATCACACCGGAAACGCCTACGGTACTATCGCAATGGCAAGCTATGACCCAAAATCCGGTGACGGTGTAGTCATTGCAGCTACAGGGCTGGATGCCGAAAAGAATTCAAACGGCACATATGATTTCTGCGACAGCCTCTCTGAACTGATCTATACGGAATTTATCTGAAAAAGGACGTGACAAGGTGAAAAAGCTCCTGCCTTTTGTGCTTATCATTCTTATCTTTATACTGTGCGCCTGCTCCGGAAATGTGGGCAGACAGAGCATAGTCACCCCTTCTGATACAGTTTCTCCTTCCGATACCGTTACTGCCGAAAGCGTTCCCGAGCGTGATGAAAACGGCGTTCTTCTCTCATATTCCACCCTGCTCAGGCAGTATCCGTATATGGTTGGCTGGATAACAGTCCCCGGCACAATTATCGACTATCCTGTTGTCCAGTGCGATGACAACAACTATTTCCTTACCCACGACTATAAGTGCGAGGAGAGCAAAAACGGAGCTATCTATCTTGATTTTCTCGTTGATTTTGAGTATGGGAATATCTCGAGAAATGTTGTTATTCACGGTCACCATATGAAGAGCGGTGTTATGTTCGCAAACCTTGTAAAATACGATGATCCCGAGTTTTTAAAGGCAAACCCAATAGTTAAATTCGACTCGCTTTACGAGGAAAACGAATGGGTCATATTCGCTATGATGAAAATTGATGCATACGGCGGAGAGGACGGTATGCCTACATTCAATTTTATGAAGAGCAGTTTTGCCGATGATTCGGATTTTGCTCAGTATCTTGCCGATATTCGAGCTCGCTCCGTTTATGATACTTTTGGTATCGTAGATGTAAACGAACAGGATAGTATAATCACTATGTCCACCTGCTCATATGAATATGACGATTTCCGCACAGTGCTCGTAGCGAGAAAGGTTCGTCCCGGAGAGACCTTTGATTTCTCATCCCTTCGTTTCTCCGACAAATGCATTATGCCTCCTGTCTGGGGTGAATGGACCGGCTCTCTCGATAAGTAATTCTGATATTTAATCTATTGATTTTCATTTTGTACGGTGTTAATATATCAGTGGTGTTATTTTATTTTTGGAGGATGATAAAAATGTCTGAAGAGTATAAGGATTTCAACAACTACGAAGATTCCGCACCCGAAAAGGATGCACCCGTTTCTCAGGAAAGCACTGCAGCTGAAACTCAGCCTGCCGATGTTCCCGCTCCCGATCCCAATCCCCCTACAGGCTGGGCTCCCGGACACAGCGAACAAACTGCTCCTGCTGAATCTCACGCAAGCCCCAAGGGAATAGTATCTATAATCCTTTCCTTTGCAGGCTTCTGTTCCTACGGTATTGCTTCTCTTGTTGGTATCTTTCTTGCCGGCAGCGCATACAAGCGCAACAAGGCCGACGTTACCGCAAAGATCGGTCTTACCGCCTGCATACTTATGGTTATTCTGTGGGCAGCTTACATTGCATTTCTCGCATTTACCCCCGAAGGCCGCGATATGCTTGCTGAACTTGTCTCCGAAGTGCAGAAGTCTATGGAGGAAGTTATGAGCTCCAGCGATATGTATTACTATTTCCTGTTTAAATAATTACTGAAAAGAGGACAAAAAATGAATAACGATCAGATTTTCGAGGGCACTGCAGGTGCAGAGACCGCCGCTGAAACCGAGCCCGTTCTCACCGAAGGCAATCTCAGCGAACCTGTTCTCACCGAGGGTGCTGAACTCTCATCCCCTGAAACAGTTTCCGCTCCTTCGGTATCTCAGGAATATGTTCCACCCGTTGTAGAGCTACCTGTCGTTGAGGAAACACCTGCAGCGGCACAGCCCCAGCAGGTATACGCACAGCAGCCTGTTGTATATGTTCAGCAGCCCACTGCGGCACAGCCTCAGCAGGTATATGCACAGCAGCCTGTTATTTATGCACAGCAGCCTGCAGCACAGCCTCAGCAAGTGTACGCACAGCAGCCTGTGGTCTATGCTCAACAGCCTGTTTATACCCAACAGCCTGCAGCAGATTCCAAGAACGGATTCGCCGCTGCAGCTCTTACACTCGGCATAATCTCGCTGGTTTCCGCAATTTTTGTTATTTTCTGTGTTATCGGACTTATCTGCGGAATTCTCGGTCTTATTTTTGCCATTCGTGCGTTCAGAAAACCCGCTCGCAAGGGTATGGCAGTTACCGGTCTTGTGCTCAGCATAGTCGGTCTTCTTCTCAGCACGGTATTCACCTGTGCCTGCGTTGAAGGCATTATGGAGGAAAGCTCCTATTCCTCTGACTATTCTTACAGCAATGATTATGATTACGATTATGACTATGACATCGATATCTACGATGACTACGATTTTTCATAATTGATCTCTTTTGAGAAGCTCCCTTTTCGGGAGCTTCTTTTTTGTCACCTTATACATTAATATGGGGTTATTTTTGGTTGATTGGTTATTGCAATTGCGCCTGAAATATTTTACAATGTAATATGTATAGGCGCCCCTTAAATTATTGCGCCGGTGAGGATGGATAGCTATGAAGAATATTTTCAGCTTCGAAAAATTTGTAAAGGAAAGAAAGCATCGCAGAATTCTTGCGCTTGCTCTTGCTTTTCTGCTTGCATTCAACGTTCTTGTCGTTGCTCTGCCCCGCATCAACGTTGAAAAGGCTTCGGCAGATTCAGTTACTCACGCTGAAATTATCAATATGAATGTTGCAAAGAGCAGCGTTCTCGATATGAAGTTCGGCGTTCCTGCAGAGCCTGTTATTCCTACAGCCTCTGATGCGGATATTGCTGAAAGGATTTTCCGTGTCTTTGTTGACAACACCGAAGTGTATGTCAACGACACATACTATCCTGCGGAATATTCATACACCGACGGACTCCTTTCTTTTAAGCTTCAGTGCGATGAGCCCTGCTCTGTACGGGTTTATGCAAATACTGATGATACTATAACCTCATTTACTCTCAACAATGAATCTACTATGAGCAACAGGGGCTTAGAGTCTCTTAAGCTTATGAATATGCCCTCTGTTGCAACTGTTGACGTTTCCGGCACACCGAGCCTCGAATCTCTCGGAATCGGTACACTTACATCTCTTAAAATTCTCGATGCTTCTGACTGTTCTCTTGAATCCATCCAGCTGATGGAGGATTCCGATAAAAACATCAGCATCGCAAGCGGACTTGAAAGCTTCGATTGCTCCAATAACAATCTCACCTTCACCGCTCTTAATGTTCCTTCCTCACAGCCCGGAAATTACACCTACGGTCCTCAGAATGTGATCAAAATCCCCGCTTATGTCAGTGCAGGCGGAACTATCGATATTTCTTCCAGCGGTGCTACCGATTACCATTGGTTTGATAACGCCGGAAACGAGATCACCGAAGGCATCACTATGGGCAATCTCGGTATCTTCACCTTTGATGATTCTCTTGCAGGCAAATCTCTTTACTGCACTGCCACTCACGCACTTTTCGACGGACTTACTCTCGAAACAACCTACACAAATGTAGTCGACAATATGCAGTTCTACTGCTCTCCCAATTTCGGTCCTGCCGAAATAATCTTCACCTCTCTTGATACAAATGCAGTAATTTACGCTGACGGCAAGGAAGTCACATCCACCGATATGCTGAGCGTTTCCGCTCTCGGCGGTGATCCTGCAAAATATGCTTACACTCTTACTGTTACCGACAGCGACATCAGCGATATCGTTGTGGTTTCTGAGGCTTCTGTCACCGACATCACCATTTCTTCCGACAATCTTTCTTCTGTAGGACTTGACAATTGCAAGACTCTTGAAAGTCTTTCCATCGACCGACTTTCCGACGAGCCTGACGCCATTCTTTATCTTGACGATATCGATCTTGGCAACAATGTCAGCCTCACCGATCTTACCATAAAGCACACTGAGCTTTCCGGTATCGACCTCACAAACAATACGGCTCTCGAAAGAGTCAATCTCGAAAGCAACAAGCTTTCTTCCGTAAAGCTTCCTCAGGACAACGCAATCAAGTCCCTCAATGTAAACGACAACAGCATTGCTTCTCTCGACCTTTCATCCTGCAAGGAGCTTGAACGTCTGAAGGCAGAATTCAACAAGCTTACATCTGCCGATCTCACCGCAAACGAAAAGCTTACATCAGTTTATCTTTGCGGCAATGATCTTGAAACTGTAAACCTTTATGACAACGGCACATTCACCGCTGTTGATCTGAGCAATAATAAGCTTAATCACGGCACTCTCCCCGCTGAGCCGCTTACTCAGAATCCCGTTTGCACCAGCTATGCATACGGCGGTCAGGACCGCATCTCCATCGATAAGACTTACACAGTTGGAGAAGAAATCGATCTTACTGATTATGCTTCGGCTGTGCCCGGCGATAAAACAACATACACCCTGTATGTAAACGACGCTGAGACCCTTTCAAACTCCGACGGCAAATTTACTGTAACACAGGATATGGCCGATCAGAACATCTACTTCGTGATCACCAGCGAAAAGCTTGGCGACCTGGAGCTTCCCACCACTCAGGCATATGTATATCCCGATCTTACAGGCCCCGGTGCTTCCGGATTTACTGTATGTACAGATCAGGCAGGACCTTTCTCCTTCTCTGTTGTCGCTGACCGCCCCGTTTACGTATCCTGGGGTGATGGCAATACTCAGAGAGTCGAACGCGAAGACGGCGATTACAGCAAGCCTATTGAAATCTCCGGAAATGTTCTTCCGAGCACTGTGCCAAATCAGGAAAATATTTTCAGTGTCAGCGTCAACACCTCAGGAAAGATCACCGAGATCGATGTAAGCCGCGATGCAGATAACACACCGCCTTTCATCACCGGTATATATGTTGCACGCTGCCCCGATCTCACCGTTCTCGATGTATCTTCCATCGAAACTGCCGATGAAAGTGAAAGAATCACCATTCTTGATCTTGCATCAAATACAGACCTTGAAAAGCTTTACGCAGCAAACAACAACCTTTACAATATTGATCTGAGCAACAACGTAAAGCTCAAGGAGCTTGATATTTCAAACAACAATATCAGCCAGACCGATCTCACCGCAAACACCGCTCTCGAAATCCTCGACTGCAGCGGAAATAGTCTGACTTCTCTCGAGCTTACAGAGCCCGGTTCTTTCAAGACTGTCAAGTGTGAGAATAACGCACTTACATTCAACACTCTGCCTGATAATCTCAGTGACAGCGTCACCTACACCTACTCACCTCAGGCGGATATTGAGATTCCCACCACAATGAAGGCAGGCACTTCCATTGATCTTTCATCCATTGGCGCCACCTCATACAAGTGGATCAACGCAAAGACAAAGGAAGAGATCACTCCCAAGACCAGCAACAACGGCGTCTTCACATTCGGCGATGAGCACGACGGCATTTCCGCTTACTGCGAAATGAAGGATACCGATGATTTTGGCAATGATTTCGTTATCAAGACAACAAATGTAAATCTTACAGCCACTCTCCCTGAATTCGGAGCACCTACAGCTGTTCTCCGCACCTCTATGACCGCAGGTCAGGATGTTTCTCTTACCATCTCCTGCGATGATACCGTTTATATCGACTGGGGCGACGGAAAGATTGTTTCCGACAAGACAGGCGAAACGGTATTCTACACTGCTGAGGATGCTCTAGGCGGCACCGCTATCAAGCTTTACACTTCAGGCAAGCTTACTCTTCTTTCCGCTACGGATATGAAGATTACCGAGGCTTCCCTTACAAGTGCAACTGATCTTGAAACTCTCAATCTCTCCGGAAACCTGCTCGAAACTATTGATCTGAGCAAAAACACCAAGCTCAAGAAGCTTGATATTTCCGATAACTGCTTCACTATCAAGGATCTTCCCTATGTCGCAGGTATTACTGAGGCAAATTACACCTATTCTCCTCAGGCCACCTATCAGCTGCCTTCCATAAAGGCAGTCGGCGGCACTGTTGATCTCAGCGAACTGTATCGAAACACCGCTACAGGCTCTGCTTCCAACTTTGTCTGGTACAAGAAGGGAACTACTGAGGATACCGTACTTTCTGCAAGCACCGATTACGAGAACTTAGGCGGCGGTAAATTCAAGTTCAAGGATCCTGTCCTCAACCAGACTGTTTACTGTGCTGTTGTAAACGAGAAGTTCCCCGATTTCACAACACAGAACCTCGGTATGAAAACAACAGAGATGAAGATCACCCCGGGCGGCGAATTCACACTGAATGACGCTATAGGTATGATCGTCGATGTTGTAATAGAGGAAGGCGCTACCTGCACCTCTTCCGACAATGTTCTCATTGCTGCAGGTGATCTTACCAGAGCAAAGACACCCTCCAACAACACTCTGCTCACATTCAACTCCAAAAAGTTTGCTGACACCACCAGCGTCACCTCAGCAACACTTCTTGCAAAGGTAAAGACCAAGCTCTCTTCCTTTGATGCTTCCAAGAATAACTACTACATCTATGATTTCTCCTTCCTCGACAGCAAGAACAAGGAAATTAGGGATTTCTCAGGCAAGGTAAAGATCACTCTCAAGTATCCGACTACCACCGTTGCAGAAAAATATAAGAATTACACCTTCTATATGTTCCACTACAACGATTCCGGCATAAAGGCAGGTACTATGGACGAGATCGCAGTTTCTGCAACATCCGATGGTCTTACCTTTGACGCAGATTCCTTCTCTCCCTATGTTCTCGTTTATCAGAACAAGTCGGGAACCACCAACGATGACAATAATAACGGCGGCGGTTCCGGCTCCGGAAGCGGTTCGGGCTCAGGAAACGGAAGCTCTGCACCCGGCACAGGCGAAACTGACGGCAGCGAAGGACCCAAGACCGGTGATGATTCCACAGGTTCCGTCATTGCAACTATCGTCCTCTGCATAAGCGCTGCGGTTATCATAGGCGGATTGATTGTTATTATCACAAAAAAGAAAAAGGGCAATAAATAATCGTTTTTTCCTATTAAAACAGCAAAAGAGGTAAGCAGCGATGCTGCTTACCTCTTTTTTCAGCAATAAAACCCACCCAACGCACACAATTTATGCGTCGGGTGGGTTGTTCATTTATTCTGCGACGACGATTCCGTCCTCTTTTACTGTGATCTTCATTCCTGTTTTTACATACTCCAGGAACTCGTCTCCGAGACAGTCAATAACAGGCATTGTCACATCGTCTACCCATACATCTGCAAGTACAGCACCTGCTGCTGCAAGGGAATCAATATGATTTGCAAACAGCATACAAGCGGGCTGACGGTGCATTGCGTTTGCGCAATACAGAACAAGTCCTCCTGTTGTTGATCCTATTGTCTGAGGCAGGCAAAGCGCCTTGCCTGCAAGGGGCATACCGTTGATGTCGGGGTTGTTCTGGTCACCGCATTTTGCCTCTTTATCGCCGAACTGCAGCGCCATCTGCAGTGATGCAAGAGTATTGAAGCCCTGCTTTGTAACTACTGCCTCTGCGGTAACTGTTCCGGGAGTAACTACTCTTCCTTTGAATTCTCTCATCTTATTTTCCTCCCTTTGTTATTGCGAGAAGTATCTCGTCATCAGTGTAGTAACGTGCCGATGTATATGTGCGAAGCTTATTTGATGAGGTTATTACCGGCATTGTCTTACAAAGGGGATTGTTCATATACATAAGGGGACAGATATAGGAAGTGATTACACCTGTCTTCTTAAGTCTATCTGCATATTCTGTCTTATTGAACTCCTCAAGAACACCGGGAGCTGCGGTGAATACTGTGGGGATAACCACCTTTTTCTTCTTCGATGCCTTGAGTCCTGCCTCTACCTTATCAGTCCAGTCCTTGAGCTGCTGGAGAGACATATGAGGACATCCCATAAAGCAAAGCTTTGGCTTTGCATCAGGATTTTTCCATACAACAGGATAATTTGCCTTTACGCGCTCAAGCTCAGCATCGTCAATAATATATTCCTTTGCTCCCTCAGCGATCAGTTCCTTGCCCTGCTCAACTGCTTCAGGTGTGAGGTTTTCAATGTGATAAAGGCCTACTGCGCCGTTTGATGCGGTTGCTGCACCGAAGTCTTTAAGATATGTACATGCCTCGTCGTTAAGTTCTGATCCTATCCATTTGTCAAGTCCGACAACATAAGGTACGTCTTCCATTACCTTCATTCCGATAGCAGAGCCGAGAAGCTGTGCTTCGGGCTTTTTGGTGGTCTCGATTTTTACTACCCAGGTAGCTTTTCTGCCTTCATCGGTGAGGAGTCCGAAATAAGGAACATAACCTACGATAGATCCCATAATATCGATAATGCCCGAATTTCTGTTGCAGCGTGCTCCGAGCACGGAGTTTGCATATACTACCGCAGAGGATTCCGCCCAGCTAAGTACATCACCCTTTTTGGGCTTGTTGCCAACCTCATCCATATAGCAGGCGCAGGTAAATGCGTCCTTGTCCATAAGACCCAGCTTCTGAAGCTGACCCTCATAGAAATCCTGTTTCTTGTACATAAAGTTCTTGAAAACAAAGTTCTGCAGGAAGCTGGCAGGTACGTTCTTATCAAGAGGTCTGGGGTCAACAGAGAATTTCTGCTCCGATGAAACTCCTGCATCGAGCAGCTGCTGCATAAGATCATATACAGGGGACATTACCTTCAGTCCGAAGGATGTTACAAGGTGGTTATATTCAGAGGTTATGGGCACCAGCTTTTCAGCTTCGAAAGCATCACCGTACATAACCAGTGTCTTCATAACTTTTGCAAGAGTTTCGCCCTTTGCGCCGTCCAGTATCTGCTGTTGTTCGGGAGTAAGTATCATTTGTTTTTCCTCCTTTAGATCTTCATTGCCTCGTCCCAGGCCTGCCAGATAACAGTTCTCAGGCTGCCTACTGCGGACGCATCGCCGATAACGTGTACTTTTCCGCTCTTCTTTGCAAGAGGCGCAGGCTTGTAGCCTACAGAAAGAATTACGCTGTCTGCAGGTATTTCAATAAGCTTGCCGTCCTTGCCCTTTGCGGTGACGACACCGTCCTTTATCTCCGATACGCCTGTCTCAAGATATGTGGGTACCTTGTTTGCAGCGAAGAAGTCGCGGAGGAAGGAGGTGTTTGCAAGACAGATCTTGTCAGAGACGATGAGATCATTCTTCATTTCGATAATAGTAGGCTTTTTGCCCTTGAGGTAAAGATCATATGCTATTTCACAGCCTGTGAGACCGCCGCCGACGATAACAACATTTTCGCCGACCTCCTTGTTCCCAAGGAGATAATCAATAGCTTCTACTGCTTTTTCAGCACCCTTTACTGGTATTCTGTTGGGAACTGCGCCTGTTGCTATGATAACTTCGTCAGCACCGAGAGACTTGATGTTTTTGACCTCAGTATTCATATGTATGTCGATATCATATTTCTGTATCTCACGGTTATACCAGGCAATGAGTGCCTTGTCCTTTTCCTTGAATGAGGGTGCTGCAGCGGCAATGAACACACCGCCCAGCTTATCGGACTTTTCATAAAGGCTTACCTTATGTCCGCGCTTTGCACATACGATAGCCGCTTCCATACCGCCTATACCGCCGCCGATAACTGCCACCTTCTTTGACTTTTTAGCCTTTTCAATAGAATACTTATCGGACTGCATAACTCTCGGATCGAGAGCGCAGCGTGCAATGTGGCTTGCATCGTAGATAGACTGTGCATTTGCAACTCCCTTGTAATGTGCCATATTGAAGCAGGCGTTGTGGCAGCAGATGCAGGGACGGATATCCTCCAGTCTGTCTTCGATAAGCTTTGTGACCCATTCTTCGTCAGCCAGAAACTGACGTGCTACGCCCATTGCGTCTATTCTGCCTTCGGCAATAGCCTCGGCGCCTACATCGGGTTCCATACGTCCTGCACACACAACAGGGATGTCAACAAACTTCTTTATGTGTGCAACGTCCTCAAGGTTGCAGTTCTGAGGCATATACATAGGCGGATGTGCCCAGTACCAGGAATCATAGGTTCCATTGTCGGCGTTGAGCATATCGTAGCCTGCGTCCTGCAGATACTTTGCAGCCTTTTCGCTCTCTTCCATATCTCGTCCTATTTCGGTGAACTCCTCACCGGGGACTGCGCCTACGCAGAAATCCTTAACGTAGGATCTTACGGAATAGCGCAGAGACACAGGGTAATCCTCGCCGCAGGAGGCTTTTATAGCCTTTACGATGTCCGTTGCAAAACGGTAGCGGTTTTCAAAGGAACCGCCGTAATTATCGGTACGCTTATTAGTATATTCGAGGGTGAACTGGTCAAGAAGGTATCCCTCGTGAACAGCGTGTACTTCTACGCCGTCAACACCTGCCTCCTTGCAGAGCTTTGCTGTCTTTGCAAATGCATCGACTATCTGATTTATTTCCTTTACGGTGATAGCGCGGCATTTTACCTTATCAGACCATCTGGAAGGCAGTTCGGAGGGGCTCATTGACTGAGCGCGAACGTTGATTATAGGCTTTATAAGATCGCGGATCACAGGTGCATTGTGAAGCATTACAAGAGGTGTGGGAATAGCCCAGGAACGTCCCATACCTGCTGTTATCTGCACAAATAGCTTTGCCCCTGTCTTATGAATCTCCTCCATAAACTCCTTCAGCTCTTTGAACATCTTCTTGTTCTGATAGAGCCACTGGTTCATAAAGGTGCTTCGGATAGGTGCAATGCCGGGGATAATAAGACCTACATTGTTCTTTGCTTTTTCAAGGAAGAACTTGGCGGCCTCTTTGTCAAAGTGGTTGCCTGTATGCTCCATCCATCCGAACAGGGATGTTCCGCCCATAGGACAGAGAACAATGCGGTTCTTTATTTCCACATTGCCTATCTTCCAAGGCGTAAACAGAGCTTCGTATTTCTGATCCATTAAAAAGACACTCCTTTTTAATATAAAATTACATCATTATAATTATGACTTATTTTCATCTCTTTGTCAATGTTTTGTCAATGAGAAGAATGTGTTGCAGATAAAAAAGAAAGCTGTCAATATTAAAAGCACGAAGCATTGTGATGACTTCGTGCTTTTTGTTTTACGCATTGTCTGCGTTCATTTTACCTCTGAATACCAGCACTGCAACAATTGTCATAACTGCAGCGCTTACGAGAACCCATATAAGGCTTTCCCTTATATCTCCGCCCCTGCCGACGTTGACGGTATGATAAAAAGGCAGGTTGGTACAGACGTTATAGAATGCTGTGCCCTTCATATCCTCAAGTGGGAACCACACACCTGCTGAGAGTGTTGCGATGTTTATAACTATCGACCCTACTCCGCCCACAGCTTTTTCATTGCAGAGAGAACCGAACAGCACTCCGAGGGCGATGTAGAAAATTCCCGACGGGATAAGTGCAATTACAGACAGAATAGTATCCAAAGTAAGCTCATATCCGAAAAACATTGCAGCCCCATAACAGATGAGCGACTGTGCAATTGTCAGCGGAAGCATCGGCAGCATATAACCGAGAATGAAGTCTCCTGCTTTCATAGGTGAGGAATAAAGCCTTGTGAGGAATGAGCTTCCTCTGTCCTGAGCTATGAGCAGTCCTACGAAAAGAGTGGTAAAGGTAAAGCTGAACACTGCTATGCCCGGTGTTAGTGTCTTTATGTTGAACATATCAACGGGAGCAGCTATGGACTTATTGAGCACCGACAGAAATATAAGCATCACAATTGGGAAACCCAGCCCTAAAACTATGCTCAGCGGCGAGCGGAGCATTTCTTTTAAGTTTCTTTTTGCAAAAGTCAGCATTCTCATTTTTACACCTCCGAAACAAGAGCCACAAATGCATCTTCAAAATTCTTTGCCCCTGTTTTTTCGATAAGCTCGCTTGCCGTACCGACAGCTTTGAGCTTTCCGTTCTGCATTACAGCTATTCTGTCAGACAGCTCCTCCGCTTCCTCCATATAATGAGTTGTCAGAATGACCGTCACTTCACCGTGAAGACTGCGGATTATTCCCCATAGCTCACGACGTGCGAGAACGTCCAGTCCCAATGTCGGCTCGTCAAGAAAAAGTATTTCGGGGGAAGAGATAAGCGCCATTGCTATGGAAAGTCTTCTCTGCATACCGCCTGAAAGAGTCTTTGCTTTGCTCTTTTTCACCTCTGTCAGGCAAAAACGTTCGATCAGTTCCTCCGCTTTTTCTCTTGCTTCTTTCTTGCTTGTTCCGTAAATCTGTGCCATAAAAACAAGATTGTCAAACACAGACAGATTTTTTGCCACTGCTGTCTCCTGCGGGGAAATATTTGTTTTTGCTTTCACCTTTTCCGGTTCGGAAACAATGCTGTCACCCAGCAGAAAAGCATCTCCCGAGGTGGGCTTGCTCAGGCAGGAGAGCATTTTTATTGTGGTGGTCTTTCCTGCTCCGTTTACTCCGAGGAGCGAAAACAGCTCGCCTTTCTTTATTTCCAGCGACAAGCCGTCAACGGCTGTCTTGTTCTTGTATTTCTTTATAAGTTTTTCTGTTTTAATTGCGGTCATCGTTATCCTCCAGACTCTTTACGTATTTCTCCATTTTATCGTTTATTTCACGGACATTGTTTTTTGCAATATTGAGCTGAACAATGAAATTAATGATGTACCCTGCAAACACGCTGCAAGCAAGGGAAATATATCCCTCTATCTCCACAGGCACCCAACAGACCCTTGAAACAACGAGTATACATGGGAAAGTTACGAGAAACTGCAGCAAAGACTGTTTCAGAAAGCTCCATCTTGGGTTTTCGTAGACAAGTGATGCCATCGCATAGGCTGTGCCAAGCAATCCTGTCAGAACCGTCTGAGCTGTTACCGCAATATTTTCTGAGCCGAACATCTCGACGGTTGATGGCAGTACGGGTATGTACTCGCCATTTATACCGTTGACACCGAGAGAGATAAAGAACATTACCATAGCTCCCTGCAGTACTCCGCAGGCAAAGCCTATTATAAATCTTAAAAGTATGTGTTTGTTTTTCATTTTTACTCCCTCCTATATGTCCAGCATTTTGCGGATAAGCGCCACATATCTTCGCGAAGCGTAGGTCTGTGTGCCGTTTTTCATACTTACGCATATGGTTCCTGTAAGCGAAGTGTCCATGCGCCTTACCTGACGGAGATTTATTATCTCCGAATTGGATATCCTCATAAATACACGTCCGTCAAGGACTTCCTCAAGCTCGTAAAGCCGCGCCTTCAGAGTAAACGTACCTTCTGCGGTTTCGGCAAAGACTTTTTTGTCCTGAGAGTAGATTCGGATTATTTCGTCAGGGCTAACAAACAGCGCTCCGCCGTCATCAAAGGCGTTCAGAGAATCACTGCGCTCTTTTGCACTTCCCTTTATCCGCTCGATAAGGTCGGTTATTTCACTGTCCACTTCTTCAGTATGTATCACAACTCTGCGTTCTTTCAGTTCGTTTTCTATTGAGATCTCAATTTTCACTGTGTTCACCTCACGATGTTATTTTAACGTAAGCCTCACAGAATTCAAAGGTTTTTTCGACGGATGGTATAATTTTTGGGACGAACGGCAGTTCTTACTCAAAACAACTGTTCTTTTTCTTGCTGTTTGGGGCGTATTATGTTAGAATAATATAGTTAATATCATAAGAGAGGTGTGCAGGGATGAAAAATATTTTGATCACAGGCGGCGCAAAAGGTCTGGGCCGCGCTGTTACGGAGTTTTTTGCCGCAAAAGGTGTGCGCGTTTTCTCCTGCGACATACTCGATTTTGACTACAGCGGCGAAAACATCGTACCGCTTTCCATCGATGTCAGAGACAGTGAAAGTGTTCGGTGTGTATTTGATGCTGTAAGTGCTCAGACTGAAAGTCTCGATGCGGTGATCCATTTTGCAGGCATATACAGAATGGATTCCTATGCAGAAATGGAAGAAGAAGATTTCAAGAAGATTCTTGACATCAATCTTCTCGGCGTCTACCGCATAAACAAGCAATTTCTTCCCCTGCTGCACAATGGCGGCAGAGTAATAATTGCCACCAGCGAGCTCGCCCCCCTCGACCCTCTGCCCTTCAACGGCATTTATTCTCTTTCCAAAACAGCTCTTGACTGCTACGCTCAGTCGCTGAGAATAGAGCTTTCACTTCTTGATATTCCCGTTATAGTAATTCGTCCCGGTGCTTTCGCAACCGATATGATCGGCGCTTCCGATGTCTCTATGCGCGCGCTTTGCCAAAAAACTGAGCTTTACAAGGCAAATTCCGAGAAGTTCAAGGGAATAATGGACAAGGTAACCGTAAAGGCTCTGCCTCCCAAAAAGCTTGCAAAACTTGTCTGGCGGGCTTTTTCCAGCAGACATCCGAAATATGTATACACCAAAAACGCAAGCTTTCTGCTTAAGCTCTACAGCGCAATGCCCACCCGAATACAGGTTTTTGCGATAAAAACCCTTATAAAATAAAGGATTGATATAAAATGAAACTACTTGCTCTCGACGGCAACAGCATAATAAACCGCGCGTTTTACGGAATTCGTCCGCTGACTACCAAGGACGGACAGCCCACAAATGCCATTCACGGCTTTATGAGTATGTTCCTCAAGATGCTGGACGACGTTGAGCCTGACTGCGTGGCTGTCGCCTTTGATGTCAAGGCTCCCACCTTCCGCCACAAGGCATACGACGGCTACAAAGCAAAGCGCAAGGGAATGCCTGAAGAGCTTTTTCTTCAGATGCAGCCTCTTAAGGACCTTCTGTCTGCTCTCGGCTATAAGCTTCTTACTGCTGAAGGATTTGAGGCTGATGATATTCTCGGCACTCTCGCAGCCCGATGCAGAGAAACAGGCAACACCTGTGTCATAGCAACAGGTGACCGCGATTCCTTCCAGCTTATCGGAAACGGTGTAACAGTGCGTATGCTCTCTACCAAGGGCGGTCACCCCGAAGCCGCTACCTACGACGAAAACACCATAATGGAAACATACGGCGTAACTCCAAAACAGCTTATAGATATAAAAGCCATTCAGGGCGATACTTCCGACAATATCCCCGGTGTCCCCGGCATCGGGGAGAAAGGTGCAGGCGAGCTTATAAAGCGCTTCGGCACACTTGATGAAGTCTATAAAAACGTTGACGATGCATCTATCAAGGACGGTATGAGAAAGAAGCTCATCGAAGGAAAGGACAGCGCCTATCTCAGCCGTGAGCTTGGCAGGATCGTTTTCAATGCTCCTGTTGACCTGGATATCGAGTCTTATGTCCCAGCAGAGACGGATGTTTCTGCCGCCCGTTCAATGCTCATAAAGCTTGAGATGTTCAAAATGCTCGAGCGGCTTGGACTTGCAGACAAAAAGGAAGCCGCACAGGCAAAAAAAGACGCGGCAAACACAGAATCACAGAAGGTTCTTCTCTCCCCCGAAAACTGGCTTGACACTGCAAAGAAAGATACAGATATGTATTTTATTGCCGACATAGAGGACGGCGTTATAACCTGCATAGCATACGCGCAGAACAACTGTGTCACTGTGCTCAGCGGTTCTGATGATATAGAGCTTTTCAAAGAGGAGATTCTTCACAACGAAAAAATCGCAAAACACACCTTTGATATAAAGCAGCTTTACAAAGTGTGTCCCGAAACAAAAGGCGTCAGAATGGACGCTATGCTGGCCGCTTATCTTCTCGACCCCGAAAAGAACTACGGCCTCGACGAGCTTCTTGCCGCATATGTCAGTGAAGTGCCTGCCGCTCCTCTGCCGATGCTCAGAACTGCCGCCAGAGCCGAAAGACTGCCTGCTCTCTGCAGGGCTTTGCTTGCCAAAATAGAAGAAAACCGTCAGGAACAGCTGCTTTACGATATCGAACTGCCGTTGGCTGAGGTTCTTGCAGATATGGAGATGCGCGGCTTTGCTGTAGATAGCAAGGGCATTGAGACCTTCGGCGTACTTCTCACCGAGCGTATTTCAGAGCTCGAAAACGGTATTTACGATGCCGTTGGATATAAATTTAACCTCAACAGCCCCAAACAGCTGGGCGAAGCATTGTTTGACAAGATCGGTCTCAAGGGCGGAAAGCGCACAAAAACAGGCTGGTCCACCAATGCAGAGGTGCTTGAATCTCTTCGCGGTCAGCACCCTGCTGTTGACGGTATACTCGAATACCGCACACTGAGCAAGCTTAATTCCACCTACTGTGTCGGTCTCCTGAAAACCGTTGCAGAGGACGGACGTATTCACTCAAGCTTCAATCAGACAGAAACCCGAACAGGACGCATCAGCTCAACCGAGCCCAATCTGCAGAATATCCCCGTCCGCACCGAGCTTGGAAGTCAGCTTCGCAGGTTCTTTACAGCAGATGAAGGAAAGGTTCTCATCGACTGTGATTACAGTCAGATAGAGCTTCGTGTGCTGGCTCACTGCGCAAAGGATCAGCGTATGATCGACGGTTTTGCCTCAAATGAGGACATTCACCGTATAACCGCATCACAGGTATTCGGAGTCCCCCTCGAAGAAGTCACTCCCACTATGCGCTCCCACGCAAAGGCAGTAAACTTCGGTATCGTATACGGCATCGGCGCTTATTCTCTCGCTAAGGATATAGGAGTTTCAAATGCGGAGGCAAGCGCCTATATAAAAGGCTATCTCAACACCTACGCAGGGGTCGACAGCTATATGAAGGAGCTTATCGCAAACGCAAAGGAAAAGCTTTATGCCGAGACTATTTTCGGAAGGAGAAGATATCTGCACGAATTAAGCTCATCCAATCATATGATGCGAGCCTTCGGCGAAAGAGTTGCACGCAATATGCCCATACAGGGCACTGCCGCCGATATAATTAAAATTGCTATGGTCAAGGTATTTGCGCGTCTTAAAGCGGAAAATATGGAGACACATCTTATCCTTCAGGTTCACGACGAGCTTATTCTGGAAGCTCCCGAAAACGAGGCAGAAAAGGCTCTTGAACTTCTCAGGAGCGAAATGGAATCTGCCGCTTCCCTCTCTGTAAAATTGGAGGTCGACGGCAAGATCGGCAGGACCTGGTACGACGCCAAGGGATAAACAGGTTTCCAAAGGAACGCTGTTCCTTTGGCAGGGTTCTTAGGGGCAGCGCCCTTAAGTCGCTCTCCTCAGAGCGCGAAATTCTTATACAAATAAAACGCAGGAGGGCAGTAAAACAGTCCGGTGGACTGTTTTACGCCGGGAACCCTCGTCGGGGGTTCCCGGTATCATCCCTTCGGGGTGATTTGTCTTTGCCTAATTCGAGGTAAAGACTGTTTAAATGTTTTGATCTGACAAAAGGAAACTGATTATGAAAATACTGTTTTTGTGTACGGGAAACACCTGCCGCTCGCCTATGGCGGAGCATATTGCACGGCAGGAAATCAAGCTTCGCGGTTATGATATGGAAACGGACAGCGCAGGTCTTATGGGCTCGGGAGATAATGCAGCGGATTATTCCGTTGCTGTGTGCCGCGAAATAGGACTTGACCTCAGCTCTCACCGTTCAAAAATGCTCAGCAAGCCTCTTGCTGACTCTTCCGATCTCATCGTCTGTATGACTGCCTCTCACGCAAACACTCTTTTGGCTCTCGGGATAGACCGCGATAAAATAAGAGTGCTCGGCAGCGGAATTGATGATCCATACGGGCAGAGCATTGATGTGTACAGAAAGTGCCGTGATGATATACACTCAGCTGTATGTTCACTTCTTGACTGCGTCTGCGATGATGTGACAATCGTTCCACTTGAAAAGGAACACGCATCTAAGCTCGCTGAGCTTGAGCAGATATGCTTTTCTGACCCCTGGAGCGAAGAAGGCATTGCCTTTGAGGCCGGGAATGATGCCGCAAAGTTTTTTGTCGCTCTGTGCGGCGAAGAAATTGCAGGCTATGCAGGTATGCTCTATGCCGCAGATCTTGGAAACATATGCAACATCGCAGTTTTTCCGCAATTTCGCAGGCACGGCATCGGCCGAAGACTTGTTTATGCACTCATAAGCAGTGCAAAGGAACTCGGTATAGCCGAGCTGACCCTGGAAGTTAGGGAATCAAATGAGCCTGCCAAAGCTCTCTATGCGTCATTCGGATTTACTGAGGTCGGACGCAGAAAAGGATTTTACAATACCCCTACAGAAGACGCTATTGTTATGAATCTGAGCCTGTAATTCATTATCTCAATGAAATGAGGGTAAAAAATGATTACCGAAATTAAAAGTTACAATTCTATTTTCAACATCGGAAAACTTCACAGCAATCTGTTTAACAAAACTATAGATGTCTATATCGAAAAGGAAGCCGATATTGAATATGCGAAAAAATGCGCCGAACATTTTTCTTCATTGAATGAAGAAATGACAGATAAAATATGTGAGCGCACATCGGCATTTCATCAGTATATGCTCGAAGAATGGGATGAGGACTTTGTAAATATGATAAATTCTAAGGTTCCTCCCGATGTAACAGGCAGAGATATTCTCAATTACATCGAAACACCCGCTCTGTACGTCTTTTCTCCCAAAGGAGACGGCATCGGCTACATAATAGAGGGCTTGTGCGAATGGGAGCCTGAACACGGGATCGATATAATCATCAGAGACGATTCGGTTTTATATGTCGGCACTCCCGAAGGGTATACCCCCTGGTCAGACGATGAATTCATCTGCGATTATTGATTCTTTCGAAAAAACTGACAAAACTTCCCACTTTGTTGATTTGCTAATTAATATGTAGTATTATTACTCTTATTGGAGGCGATATTTTGCTGATTTTTGGCATTGACCCGGGCTATGCTATCGTAGGCTTCGGCTTTCTGCGTTATAATGCACCCTATATGAAGCCCGTTGAATACGGCTCTATCGTCACCAGAGCAGGTGTTGACTTCTGTCAGCGGCTTGAAACCATATACAGGCGCACTTCTGAGCTTATTGAAAAACGCAGACCCGATGCACTTGCCATTGAAAAGCTCTATTATGCCAATAACGCAAAAACCGTTATCGGCGTTGCTGAGGCAAGAGGTGTTATTCTCCTTGCCGCACAGCAGGCGCATCTTCCTGTTTACGAATACACTCCCCTGCAGGTAAAAAAAGCCGTCACAGGCTATGGACAAGCTCCAAAACCTCAGGTTCAGGAAATGACAAGACGTCTTCTGGGACTCGCCGAAGTACCCAAGCCTGACGATACCGCCGATGCTCTTGCAATTGCAATCTGTCACGCACAGTACTCCGGCTTTTCGACTGTCGAAGAGCGTATGAAAGGTAGGAAATAAAATGATATACAGTCTTTCGGGAACGCTTGATTACACCGAGCCTGGCTTTGTGGTCGTTGAATGCGGAGGAGTCGGCTTCAAGTGCTTCACCTCTATGCAGACTCAGCGTTCACTGCCTGCGGTGGGCAAGAACATAAAGCTTTATACATATATGAACGTCCGCGAGGATGCTATGGATCTTTTCGGATTTGCAACGAAAACCGAAATGGCCTGCTTTAAAATGCTGATTTCCGTAAACGGTGTCGGCGCAAAGGTCGGTATGGCTATACTCTCTGAGCTTTCCGCAGAACAGATCGGTATGTCTGTAGCTTCAGGCGATTACAAGACTCTGACAAGAGCAAGCGGTGTAGGTCCAAAACTTGCTCAGAGAATAGTACTCGAGCTTAAGGACAAGGTAAAAGGGCTCGGTGCTCCTGTTGACGGAGATATCTCATCTGCTCCTTCTGCCGCTCCCTCTGCCGCCGCAAATCCCTCAAAGGCTGTCAGTGCTCTTATGGTGCTCGGTTATCAGGCCAATGAAGCCACCGCTGTTGTATCAAAATTCGACCCCTCTCTGCCGGTTGAGGAACTTATCAGACTTTCTCTTCGTGAAATGGCAAGCAAGCTTTGATTTTAAATAAGGTTAGGGGAATTTTTATGAACAGACTTATCAACTCGGCTATTGAAAATATTTCCGAAACAGATATCAGCCAGTTCTGGTGGTCAAAGGAATCATTCAAGGCTGCAAACGGCGACGATTATCTGGCTTTCAATCTTTTTGATTCCGTTCATTTGACCTGGTTCGCAATTGCGGCTCTTGTCTGGATCCTCGGTTTTGTGATCTACCGCAAGCTCGGCACCAAACAGCGCAAAGTTATGCTTCTTTCCATCAGCGCAGTTTTCTTTATTCTTGAGATCATCTGCGATACTGCACTCATCATCACAGATCAGTGGCACAACAGTATGCTCCCCCTGCATTTCTGCAGCATAAATATGTTTGTATGTCTTTTCTATGCCATAAAGCCTACGCCTATAGTAGCTGACTTTCTTTATGCAGCCTGTCTGCCCGGTGCCCTGTTTGCACTTATTACCCCTGCCTGGCAGCTGCAGCCTATGGCAAACTTCTTCCATATTCATTCTTCAGTTCTGCATATTCTGCTGGTACTGTTCCCCATACTTCTCTTTGCCGATGGCTTCAGACCTAATTTTAAAAATCTGCCCAAACTGTTTTTTGTGGTTATTCTGTTCTGTATCCCTATGTATTTCCTCAATATCGCCCTCGGTACGAATTTCTTCTTCCTCAACGGCGATGACGGCATCGGTACATTCATTCTCCTCGGTACTATCTTCCCTGACTACAGAATAGGACTTCTCGTCCTTATCGCTGTTTTGTGGCTGATTATGTTTATCCCCTGGGCAATCGCTGCCAAATGCAAAAAGAAAAGCGAAACTGTTTCCGCTTAAAACTCTTGTAAGGACTGATTTATTTGAGTGAATTCTGGTATTCCATAAGTACGATGCTTTCTGAAAAGGGCAGTGATTATCAGTCATTTTCCCTCTTCGGTCCAATCCATCTTTTCTGGCTTGCCCTTGCAGTTATTCTTTGGATTTCATCTGCCTGCCTTTACAGAAAGCTCGGCGAAAAAGGCAGACGCAATATGATTACTTCTTTGGCAATATTTATTTTTGTTTACGAATTAGCTATGAATATAGCTTATCTTCTCACCGATCAGTGGACCTTCGGCGTATTGCCTCTCCATCTGTGCGGTATAAATATATTCGTCAGCCTTTTCTATGCATTCAAGCCCAGCAAGCTGATTGCCGATTTTCTTTACGGCGTATGTCTGCCCGGTGCTTTGTTTGCTCTGCTGACCCCTTCCTGGACAGCGCTTCCTATACTGAATTTCTTCCACATTCATTCGGAGATCGTACATATCGTTCTTGTAATGATACCTGTCCTTCTGCTTGCAGGAGGCTTGAGGCCTGATGTGAAAAATCTCTGGAAGCTGTTCCTTATGGTTCTTGCATTATGCATTCCCATCTATTTCCTTAATTTGAAGCTGGGCACCAATTTCTTCTTTGTCCACGATGACGACGGAAATGCCCTGCTTGTTGCCCTTGGAAATATTTTCCCCGATTACAGAATCGGTCTCTTAGCGCTTATCGCCGTTCTCTGGCTGATTCTGTTCCTGCCCTGGTCTGTGGCAGGAAAACTCAAAAAGCGCAACGCACAGTAATATCCTTTTTTAAATAATACCGGAGGTATTGAAATGTCACCTAAAAACAACAATGATTTTGACGATTTCGGCGCAACACAATCAACTTCCTTTGATGACGATATGGACTTTGAAAACCGAATAGTTGCACCTGAATTCACTTCTGAGGATGGTGACACTGATAACCCTCTCCGTCCCAAAACCTTCGAGGACTATATCGGTCAGGATAAGGTAAAGGATAATCTGAGCGTTTATATCAGTGCTGCTCTGGGACGCAGGGAAACACTTGATCACTGTCTGCTGTACGGTCCTCCCGGTCTCGGAAAGACCACCCTTGCAGGCATCATAGCTCACGAAATGGGTGTTGGTCTGCGCGTTACATCAGGACCTGCCATCGAAAAGCCCGGTGATCTGGCCGCTCTGCTTTCCTCTATGAATCCCGGTGATGTTCTTTTTATAGACGAGATACACCGCCTTTCAAGAATGGTCGAAGAAGTCCTTTATCCTGCGATGGAGGACTTTGCTATAGACATCGTTACAGGCAAGGGTCAGGGTGCTATGAGCTATCATCTTCCCCTTCCTCACTTCACCCTTATCGGTGCAACCACAAGAGCCGGTCAGCTTTCCGCTCCTCTGCGCGACCGTTTCGGCGTACTGCTCAGGCTGGAGCTGTACACCCCTGAGGAGCTTTCAAAAATAGTCACTCGCTCTGCCGGTATTCTCGGCATCGGTATTGAGGAAGAAGGCTCTCTTGAGGTTGCTTCCCGTTCGAGAGGCACTCCGCGAATTGCAAACCGTCTTTTGAAACGTGTGCGTGACTTCGCTCAAGTCTACGGAGACGGAACGATCACATTTGAGATCGCTCGAATGGCTCTTGACCGACTGGAGATCGATGAGCTGGGACTTGACAAAATCGACAGGCTTCTGCTTCGTTCCATAATTGATTATTACAAGGGCGGTCCTGTAGGTCTTGAAACTATCGCCGCCGCTATCGGCGAAGAAGCCGTCACTATCGAGGATGTTTATGAGCCCTATCTTATGCAGATCGGCTTTCTTTCGCGCACTCCCAGAGGCCGCTGTGTCACCCACGCCGCATATCTGCATCTTGGTCTTACACCTCCCGGTGCGAAGGATTCAAACGGACAAACCTCACTGTTTTAGGAGATATATATGAGATTTACTGAATACTGGAAAGATTACGTTCTGCTGGATGCATCTGACGGAGAACGTCTGGAAAAATGGGGCGATATTGTGCTTATCCGTCCCGATCCTCAGATCATCTGGAAAACCGAAAAGAAAAATCCCCTGTGGAAAAACGCTCACGCACGGTATATCCGCTCTTCCAGCGGTGGCGGTGCGTGGGAGACATATAAAAAAATTCCCGCCGACTGGCAGATAAAATACCGTGATCTCACCTTCGCCATAAAGCCTATGGGATTTAAGCATACAGGTCTTTTTCCTGAGCAGGCGGTGAACTGGGATTATTTCATCGAGCTTATCAGAAATGCAAAGAGACCGATAAAAGTTCTCAATCTTTTTGCCTATACAGGCGGCGCTACTGTTGCCTGCCTTTCAGCAGGCGCTCACGTTACCCACGTTGACGCATCAAAGGGTATGACCGAATGGGCAAAGGAAAACGCAGTGCTCTCGGGTCTTCGTGAGCTTCCTCAGAGATGGATCGTTGACGACTGTCTGAAATTCATCGCCCGTGAACAGCGCCGAGGCAACACTTATGACGCTGTTATTATGGATCCTCCCAGCTACGGCAGAGGTCCCAACGGCGAAGTGTGGAAGCTTGAGGAGCAAGTATATACTCTCGTTTCCGAGTGTGCAAAGCTTCTCTCAGATGATCCTCTTTTCTTTGCAATAAACAGTTACACCACAGGTCTTTCGCCATCTGTTATGAGCTATCTGCTGGGCACTCTTGTCCAGCCCAAGTACGGCGGAGTGCTCTCCTGCGACGAAATAGGTCTCAAGGTCGAAAGCACAGGCTTTGCTCTGCCCTGCGGCGCAACGGCACTGTGGACAAAGGAGTAAAAAACACAGTGCGAAAGAAAACACTCTGCTTCTTTCGCACTGCTGCTTTTATTCTGCTATCCAAATGATTCTTTCATCTGCGGGATAATTATAATATGACGCCTTATGCGCAGCTGTGACCGTCAGTTTATTTGTATGATCTGCGCTGAATTCAAAAGCGGTGCTGTCTATCTTCTTGACACTGCTTGGTATTTTCACTGTTCTGAGGTTTTCGCAATATGAAAATGCCGCCCTCCCGATTTTTTCAACCCCATCGCTGATGACAACATCAGTCAGACTGTCGCAGGACTGAAAAGCATATTCACCTATCTTTTTCACACTGCCCGGAATAACTACACTTTCTATTCCGTTACAGTTATGGAATGCACATTTTTCGATTTTCTTAACCCCGTCAGGGAGTATTAATTCAGCAATTCCTGAACAATCCGCAAAAGCATATTCTCCAATAGCATCAACAGTTTCGGGGAAAGTTACTTTTTCGATAAAGGCACAGCCCTCAAAAGCCTTTGCCCCAATTGCGGTTACCGGTACTCCATTTATCTGTTCGGGAATAAAAACATCTGTTTCGCTGAGAGCATATCCCACAACAGTTGCCTTGCCTTCCTGAATCTCATAACGAAATCCTGTTTCACCGAGCACAGGCGGCTCTTTACCTTTTCCGCATCCCGACAAACAGACCACTGCAGAAATAAGCACCGCCGCAAAGCACAACAAACACAGAAATCTTCTCATACTTCTTTTCTCTGTCAGCATAAAAATATTCTTTCTCATTTTTATACACTACTTTCTCTTATATCAATACACATAATCCGATATATGTCAATTAACATTTTGTTAAGGAGCAATAATATGCAAAATATAATTATTCGAAAAGAAACTCCTGCCGACTATCACGACACCGAAGCAATGACACAGCGTGCATTCTGGAATCTGCACGTTCCCGGCTGCAGTGAACACTATCTTGTGCACAAGCTGAGAAATGACAAGGACTTTGTACCCGAGCTCAGCCGTGTCGCTGAGCTTGACGGAAAAATCGTCGGCGCTATCTATTACGCAAGAGCTAAGGTCAATGACACCGAGGTGCTTTCATTCGGACCGCTTTGCGTCGATCCCGATCTTCAGAAAAAGGGCATCGGCGGTGTTTTGCTTCGCGAAACTCTGGCTCTCGCCAAAGAATTGGGCTTCAACGCAGTAATTATTTTCGGCGAACCCGATTATTATCCTCGTTTCGGTTTCAAACCCTGCGATGTGTTCGGCATAACTACTGCAGAAGGCGAAAACTTCCCTCCTTTTATGGGGCTGGAACTTAAGGAGGGAGCTCTTTCGGCTCTTTCCGGCGGAAAATTTTATGAAGCTCCCGTTTATTACGATCTCCCCGAAAACGAGGTTGAGGAATTCAACAAGCTCTTCCCTTATATGGAGAAAAAAGTTCTTCCGGGGCAGTGGGTCTAATATCTCAAGCCGCAAGGATATCCCTTGCGGCTTACAACATAAGGTGATGCTGTGAAGTACATAGAAAAACATCCTATGATTATGATAGTCGTAGGAATAATCGGAATTTCTCTTTCCGCAATATTCGTAAAATATTCTTCTGCACCCTCTGCTGTAACCGCTGCATACCGTCTGTTATGGACTGTATTGCTTATGACACCTGTGGTGCTTGGCAAAAAGCAGCTGCGTCAGGAATTGTTCCATACAAACATCAAAACCGTTCTGCTCAGCGCACTAAGCGGTGTGTTTCTTGCTGTGCATTTCGTTTTATGGTTCGAGTCCCTCAAGCACACCTCTGTGGCAAGCTCTACAACCATCGTCTGCACAGAGGTTATCTGGGTTTCTCTCGGATTCTGCCTTTTTATGAAAGGCAAGCTTTCACTTAAATCTGTCCTGGCTATCGTCATCACCCTCACAGGCAGCGTCTTTATTGCCTGTGCAGATTCCTTCTCAGGCGGCGCTCACCTGTACGGAGATATGCTGTCTCTTGCTGCCGCAATAGCTGTTGCTGTCTACACTCTCATCGGACGGACAGTGCGAAAGAACACATCCACCTCCGTTTATACATACATCGTCTATGTTTCCTGTGCCTCGATCCTCACTGCCACGACACTTATTCAGGGGCACCGATTTATTGCGGACTTTGAAATAAGCGGTGTTGTTGTCGGACTGCTGCTGGCTGTATTTTCCACTATCCTCGGACACAGCATTTTCAGCTGGTGTCTTAAATTCTTTTCCCCTTCCTTTGTGTCCGCAACAAAGCTTTGTGAGCCTGTTGTTGCTGCTGTATTTGCCGTGTTTCTTTTCGGTGAGGTACCGACTCTCTTCCAGATAATCGGCGCTTTGCTGATACTGGGCGGCGTGCTTTACTATTCACGAATTGAAGCTACCGAATCCCTCAAAAAATAAAATCAGCTGAATAATCCTATAAGCCACTGTTCATCCTCCGAGTCCCGCAGTCCCCGATTGTGTGCAAATACCCTGCGCGCTTTTTGGAGGTTGCGATATACTGTTGCCTCGCTCATAGCAAGAGCATCGCTGGCTTTACGAACCCGAAGAGTAACTGTCCCTTTCTGACTTAACTCTGTCGGGCGTGTAAAATACACCGCCCATAAGCAATCTAAAATATCCCTTCCGTTTTCCTCTCTCATCAGCTCATCGATGGTCTTGCTTACTGCGCTCAGGTCCTCAATGGACGGATCTGAAATATCAAGCTCTGAAATGTCTCTCTGTTTTGGACAGCCGCACATTGAGTATAAGCGAAAAGCACTTACACAGTAATCATGCGTATTATCGTACATTAATTGTTTTCCTCCTGTGCCACAATACAATTTACACAGCACACCCTTGCGTCGGTGCGCTCTATCCGCTCGTTCTCCATTATCGGCTCTCCGCATATTCCGCACAAACCTATGCACTGTATATTCATATCAATATCCAGATATTCGCTCCCGATGCTCATTCTTTTGTCTCACCCTCCGCTTTTTCTTTTCGAACATATGTTCTGATAAAATAATACTCTTTTTCTTTGCAGATGTCAATTGTCAAAAGTATAAAAATAAAACGCCCTTCTGCGTTGACATTATACAAAGAGCACTTTATAATTTTGTAATCCGGACAAATGAGGGGATAAAATGAACAGGATCTCAGATTTTAAGACACGACTTGAGGAAATGCTCAATGAGAGGCAAATAAAGGCCGCTCAGCTCTGCCGCGACTCAGGTGTGAACAAAACCACAATATCTCAGTATTTAAAAGGCGTCTACGAGCCCAAACGCGACCAGCTATGCCGAATTGCAGGTGCTCTTGAGGTCACCCCCGAATGGCTTGAGGGCTATGACACAACAAAGTATGTAAGTGATATGCCTCAGACTGTGTGCAGAATACCTGTCTATGCAATGACTGACCTTGATACCCCTCTGCGTTATGAGGTTTGTGACCCTGTTCATAAGGATTGCTTTTTTGTTGAGGCTGACGATCATCTTTATCCCACTGTCAATGTGGGGGATTTGGTGCTTGTTGATAAGGCAGAGTTTCCCGAAGACGGGCAGGCGGCTCTTTTATCTTACCGCAATTACTTTGGGCTGTATATCTGCCGCAGGTGTGCTGATGGTCTTGAGCTTTGCTGTCTCAATGCTTACTATCCCCCTGTTATGATTCCCCGTGATGAGCTTCACCTGATGAATATGACAGGCAGAGTGGTTCTGACTATCAGAAAGTGGTGAGCTTCTCGTGTGTCAAAACGGGAATTCAAGAAGTGTCAAAACGGGAATTTTGGAATGTTCATTTTGGATATTCAAGAAGTGTTAAAATGAAAACCAAATAATACTGAATATAGTAATACTAAATATAGTTATACTGAATATCTTCATCTTCTGTAAATGACAGTGATGATCTATTTATTTTGAATTTTTGATAAAAGAAAAGAGTCCGAAGAAATTCGGACTCTTTGTGTTTTTAATACAGCCAGAGCTTTCTTCTGCGTCTCAGGCAATATATAAGCGCTCTGATGAGTGCTGTAACCACACCTGCAAAGGCAATCGGGATAACAGCGACTCTAACGCTCATATCGGCTATGACGTCAAGCTGTGTGCGTCCCCAAAGATAAAGCACTGCCAGCACCGCACACATAATGTTCGATGTGGGTATATATCTCGAAAACGCGGACAAAAACGATGAAATGAATATTTTGCGGTTTGCTTTCTTATCCGTGTTCTGTTTTCTTTCACGGCGTTCTTTTCTTTTGAGACCGAACCCATTCATCGCACGCTTTGCACATTTGAGCATTGCAGCTATCGCTTCGCTATCTGCCTGAGATGTCTCGCCTGTCAGGATATCCACAGATATCTCCACGCAGCCGTTTTTCACTGCGCAGTCAATTATTCCCGAATTTGAATATTCGGGACGCTCATTGAAAAAGTCTGTTCCGATGGTCTTTTCGAATTCCACACCGCGAAGAGTTCCTGCCTTGCGCTCGGCTTTTTTCATTTTAACCTGGGAAGCGCAGAGACTGAATGCGTAATTGAGATTGTTTCCGTCAAGTGCATCAGGCTCACGTTCTATAATCGCAGTGATATACTCAGCTTTTCTGTGCCTTATTCTGCGGTAATGGGGATATTCTCCGCTGTAACCAAGTTTTGCCAGCTGAGGCTCAATGGCATTTCGGAATGCCTCCGATGCCTTTCTGAACACGTTCTCCCTTGTGCTCTCGCTTTCTTCGCAATCACCTGCTCTGCCCATCATATCGCGAAGCTTTACAAGCAGCGGCATAAGCTGGCAGTGAGAACAAAGCTCATCCATAAGAAGAGGCAGCCTTTTCATCGTTTTCAGCGCCGAGTCTATATCCTCTTCGTCCATATAATCAATCACCTTCTGCATAAGCTTATGCAGCGGTTCGGCTTTTTCCTTTTTGAAAAGCTGGGAAAGCTGCTGGAACACGTATCGATTGTCTGCAAGGTCGTAGAGCATATCCTCGCTCTTTATGTCTCCCGCTCTGCCCTTATCCGAAAGAGTCTTTGTAGCTGAAATCAGACGTGCCGCAGACAACGCTGTGCACTCATCTGCAGAAAGCAATGCGTCTCCTGCCAAAGATGCTTTTTCACAGAGAACTTCACTGCTGTACCGCACGGTTTCAAGCCTTGATGCTCCGCGCAGATCCGCTGCAAGGGCGTAGTTTATGGCCTCAAGCTTTACCTGCGGTGCGCCGCAATTGAATGACACCTGCTTCCAGGCAGTTCCTCTCAGCGCTCTGATGGATTTATCATCTCTTGAAAACTCTGTATCAAACAAAATATTGAAATGATACCTGTCATCTCCTGCCATTTCTCCCTCGATTATGTACATAAATCCCAGGGTTGGCAGGCATCTGTCGCTTACATTCTCGCAGTCGGGGAATATTATGCTCAAACGTCCCCAGCGGCGTTCGTGGAGAGAAAGCTCTATGGAGCCATCCTCTCTCCGCTCGATCAAGGCTCGTTGATTGTTGTAGCCTGTACTTATTGCCATAAGGCAATCGCCTGATACGGAGTTGAGATTTCGCGCAACAGTTTTAAGCTGACTTTTCCATTCCACCCGAGCCTGATCATTATCACGCCATATAGACTGGAGCCAGGCAAAAAACGGGCGCATTTTACCGATCCTCTCCGGACTGCACTGACCGCCTGAGAGGGCTGCTATATGAGGCGGCACGACGGAACCTGTATCATACCTTCCGCTGGTAAGCTCCGCCACGGCACTCTGCACATCCTGCGCCACACGGCTTCTCACCGCATAGGGCTGTTCCTTCAGACGAGCTATAAACTCGTCCGGATCAAGCTCATTATGCCGCGAAAACATACTCGATCTCGAAGCCAGAAATGCTTCGATACCAAGTCTTTGCCTGTTAAGATATTTCATTCGCGAATCCTTCGCTCCTTAACTGTAGTACCTGAAACACGCGACGACCTTTCCTATGACCTGAATGTCTCTTGAAATGATCGGATCATAAAGGGGATTTTCGGGCTGAAGCCTGACATATCCGTCCTTCTCGCGGTAAAAACGCTTTACTGTAGCCTCGTCCTCGATAAGGCCGATTACAATCTCGCCGTTTTCTGCATATGTGGTCTTCTCGGCAATGATAACATCACCGTCGAGAATTCCCGCTTCGATCATACTGTCGCCCTGTACACGCAGTGCAAAGAGGGTGTCTGCGCCGTGTCTGTCTGCCGGATAGGGAATGGACGCAACCACCTCTTCATAGGCGTACGCCGGCAGACCTGCCGTTACTCTGCCGAGCAGAGGAACCTGTACAACAGGGGTGTCTGTAGTAAGACGGATAGCTCTGTTGAGTCCGTCTCCTCTGGTGATGTATCCCTCATCCTCAAGCTTTTTCAGATGATTGTGCACAGAGGATGTGGATTTAAGCCCGGTTGCAGTGCAGATCTCTCTGATTGTGGGGGGAATTCCTCCCTGAGAGCATTCACGAAGATATTCAAGAATCTTGTGCTGTACATCGGATACTCTTGCCATATGCAGCCTCCTGAATTATTAATGGATATTATATAACAAATTTATTTCACGCATTGTAAATATAGACTGTGCGAAGCACAGCAAAGGGCGTAAGCCCTCTGAAGCGAAGCTTTTTATGTCTCAATGTTCTCTCAGGCGTCGAAATCTTTGATTTCGCTTACGCCGTGAGGTTATTATAACATACGTTCGATAAAATTGCAAACATTTGTTTGGCGTTTGGGAATAAAATTTTTAAATTACATTAATTTCAGCGTAACATATTCCGAAGATTTTGAGGTATATTATAATTGCACCGCAAATATTGCTGTAAGGAACGCCGCAATCTTTACGGCATACAGGTGCAAGTTATACCCTCCTCAATGTACCCCTCTTGAAAAGACAGGTGCCTGAGCCGATAGGTTCAGGCACCTGTTATGTTTATTTGCTTACTCTCAGTTTTTTGAAAAAACTTTTCAGCTCTGCGGCACATTCATCTGCCATAAAACCCCGTTCCACTGCAACGGAATGGGTAAAATTCATATCAGAGAGATCTGTGACAGATCCGCAGGCTCCGTTTTTCGGGTCTGACGCTCCGTATACCAGCCGTTTTATGCGTGCGTTTATTATAGCGCCCATACACATCGGACAGGGCTCAAGAGTTACAAAAAGCTCGCATTTATGAAGCCTCCACCCGCCAAGTCTGCGGCATGCGTCGTCAATCGCTTCTATTTCAGCGTGGGCAAGCGCATTTTTGACTGTTTCGCGGCGATTTCTGCCCACTCCTACTATTTCACCGTCCAGCGTTACCACAGCACCTACGGGAACTTCCCCCTCTGCTGCAGCAAGCTGAGCCTGATGCAGGGCTTCCCTCATAAGTATTTCGTCATTTCCCATTATGATATCAGTCCTATAAATGCCTCAGTGGGAATGTTTTCTATTACTGCAAAGAAAACAAAATATAAGATCAGCAGTATCATACTGGGTGTTCTTATCGCCACAGAAATCTTCTCTCTGAGAGACAGAGATGATTTATCTTCCTTAATTTTGAAGAAGTCGGGATATTTCTTGAATATGCTCATAACAGCAAATACTCCAAGCATCATCAGAATTATGGTTGCTCCCGCTTCCATAAGCATCAGCTTATCGGGGGCAATTGATGCGCCCAGCAGTGTCATAACAAGAGACAGTGCACTTCTTATAAGACCAACCGTTATAGCAGGTATAACAGATCCGCTGAAAATTACTATATATCCCATCAAAAGCGATACAAAGAATTCTGCAATTCCCTGTGTATTTGAGTAAACCAGTGCGCACATAAGAGCACTGAGGATAATTGCAAAAGTATCGCCGCCTTTTCTTCTGAGAACCTGCAGTACAACTCCGCGGAAAACAAACTCCTCAACAAGTGCAGGTATGATGCACAGGCATATTATGGAGAAAAGAAGTTCAATACCCTTATTGCCCGCAAGAACGTTTCTTGAATTGCTCAGTCCGCCTGCAATAACATTTCCGCTCTGCAATACATTTCCTATGTAGGTTACCACAGCAGAAAAGCCAATTCCAAACAGCACAAGGGACATAAAGTTGCCAAATCGCATCTTTCGAACCGGCACCGTTTCACCAAATGGCAGTCTTAACAGGTACATATATCCTATAAACGGAAGTCCCAAACCCAGAATAAGTATGATTCCCTGAATAGAAAGCATATTCGTTGGCGTTGCGAGAAATACGTTTATCTCTGCTATCTTGTATCGGGCTACAAACAGCAGGTATGCTGTGATAACACCGGTAATGACAAGCTGGAGAATGATGAAAATAATAAGCGCAAAGCCCATTTTTCCCGTTTCTTCGCGGATATTTCTCTTGAGTATCTTTCGCGCCTTGTCACGAAGCTGTCTCTGCTGCTGATCCTTGAACAGATCTTCTTTATCCTTTGCTGCAGAGGGCTTCTTTTCTTCCGGTGAGGAATCTTCCGCTTCATCATAGAGTTCGACAGATTGCTCCTCATCCTCTTCGAATATGTCGCTGTCGAGATCCATCTGCTCAAAATAAGGAGCATATCGATCAAACTTTGTCTCTTTGGATTCCTTTACCTGAAGCGGTGCATCGTAATTGTCTGTTTCTTCGCCTATGTAATCAATACCGCTTTCTTCTGTGCCCACTGAGAATACATAGCCCTCAGGCGCCTTTTCGGATATATTATAGCCTTCATCCGCAAGCAGCGCATCAAGCTCATAATCCTCGAGCCAGGGTGATTGCTCCTGTATTTCATATCTGCGGTGCATCATCTCATCATATGTAAACTGCTGTACGGGGGCGTTGTCGAATTTATTTCTTGCCATCTTATCCCACCTTATGTGCTTGGTTTATTTATTTTTAATTGTCTGCTTTCAGTAATTATAATTTACCAAATAAAATTATATGTCAATTTATCTCTGTTGTCAATGAATGAAAAATACGTATCACCGACATACAATACTATCAATACCTGATTACGCAAGACAGCCGCACCTATAAAGGTGCGGCTGTCTGATTTTAGTCTTCGTCCATATCGGAAAGCAGATTATCGAGACGGTCTCCCGACTCAGGCTTCTCTTTCTTTTTTTCTTTCTTTGCGTTTTTTCTGATTACTCTGATTGCAGCCTTATCAAGCATTTTCTTGTTCTTTTCCGGCTGCTTTTCTGCCTCTTTTTCAGTCTCCGTTTCAGAAACCTCTTCCTCAGGTTCTTTCTTTTCTTCCTCTTCCTTTTCAGGCTCGGAGGATTCCTCGGGCTCGGGCTCGGGCTCAGGTTCTGCTTCCGGCTCTTCGCTTTTTTCAAGCTCAGACAGATCTATTATAGGAGACTGGGACTGTTCTTCCTCTGTTTTTTCCGGCTCAGAGGGCTTTTCTTCGGTCTTCTCTTCGGTTTCTTCCTCTGTTGCCTCGTCTGCTTCGATTTC
Source organism: Acutalibacteraceae bacterium (assembly GCA_045604965.1). Lineage (GTDB taxonomy): Bacteria > Bacillota > Clostridia > Oscillospirales > Acutalibacteraceae > JAISGQ01. Next base: position 42,589 of record JAZUPB010000023.1, on the reverse strand, counting down.
AGAGTTTTCTTCGTTTGTTTTTTCTTCGCTGTGAGCAAATTCTTCCTCAGCGGCGGCATCCTGTGCTGCAAGAGCTGCAAGAACGCTCTTTTCTTCCGCTTTCTGCTCGGATTCTATCCTCAGCTGCTCTTCCTCTTCCTCGATCATCTTATAAAGCTTTTCGGTTATTTCATCAAGGGATTCTGCCTCAAACTTTGAGGTAAGTGCGCGAAGCTGAGTCTTTACCGTATTTCTCGAAATGCCCAGCTTGTCGGGCATCATATCGGCGTTGTATCCGTCAAGAACCGCCAGATTGAGCATTGTCTTCTCTCTGTCGGTAAGCTCTTTTTCAACACTGATACGTGTAATGAGCTGTCTGATTCTGTGTCTCTTTTCAAGCTGTTCCTGAGAGAATCCGCTGTAACGCATAGCGCGCGAAATAAAGAACGCACCCACAGGGATAAGCACCAGCAGAATGCTTACGATAATGCGGTGAATATCTCCCGAAAGATTGCTCTTTATTACTCTTCCCAGCCACTCCGCTGCGGTTATGACACCGTATCCGAAGAATGCGTAGAAAAGAGGGTGAGGTCTGTCAAGTGAAAACGTGACAACGATAAGATACATACACATTTTATAACAGGCAAATGCGGCAAAGCAAAGCACTGTTATAATTACCGCTTCTGCCTGAGTCGGACTGCGAAGTCCGAGCAAAAGTGCAGAACAGGCGGCAAGCGCAGAAGACACTGCAAAAAGTGATGCCAGAGCGTGAGGCTTCACTATAAACACAGCCAGCGATACTGCCAGTGCAAATGCGAGATATGCGATCTCGTTATAGTATTTGTTGCTGAATGCAAGATCGAGAGTTATGGCGCTGCTGCACATTTCCTCAAGTATTCCAAAGCACAGCATAAATGCACAGCCCAGTGAGAACACCCAGAAATACACTGCAGGTATTTTGCGAAGTATTTCCGAAGGCTTTACTTCGGCTCTTGCCACAAGGGGCTTCGGCTCTTTTGAGAAGCCTGCCGTATGCACTGTGACTGCGGCAATAATACCGATAAGCACAGCTGTGATTATTTCGCCGACAGAGCTGGTATTGCCTCCCAGCAGGTCGATTATCAGATTTCCTATTACACGGATTATTCCGCCAATAGCAAGACCTGCACCTACAGAGAAGATTCTCTGGCTGACCTTTACACGAAGAAGGCTCGATATCATAGCCATAGCACCGATACCTGCCGATACACCTGCTATTGCGGCAAACAGGGTCATTGTTCGAGCCTGTGACAGACAAAGGGCGATTCCGCTCTCCGCCATAAACAGACCCGGTATCCATCTCAGATACTTGTCCGCAAGTATACCCTCAAAATCAATAAATATCATTACAAGGAGCATTACTGCGGTAGTTATAGTTCCCGATGCAAGGAATGTTTTGTTGACAGATTCAAGAAGCTCTGCGCTTCCTGCATTACTCTGACAAAGGAACATAACCGTCAGATACCATCCGAAGAAACCGCCTGTACGTATCGCTCCTTCAAATGCGCTTAATTTAAGCTTTTTTATCAAAGGTTGTCACCCTTTCTGTACTAAAAAAGAGGAGTTGGCCATCTTTATGTTTTTTGTGCCTCTTTTTATTTTAGCACATATATTACAAAACTGCAATAATTTTAGTTAAGGCTCGTAAATATCCCCATTTCACCTTTGTCTATTGCAGTATTTGACGCCTTGTTGTATAATTACATAGCTTTTAATTTAACAGAAAAGGAGTTTGCTTTATGATAAAACACATCGTTATGTTCAGAATGCAGAAGGAGGCTATCGGCCGTTCGATGGAAGAAAACATCGCCGATGCATGTGAGCGTCTTTCTCATTTTAAGGAAGAGATACCCACTCTTGCAGAATTCCAGTACGGAGTAAACCGTCCCGACGCAAATCCTGATAACTATGAGCTTGCTCTGGTTTGCGACTTTGCTGATATGCAGGCTCTCGCCGAATACAAGGTGCATCCCACCCACGTAGCATTCGGAAAATATATTCATCAGGTAATGGAAACACGTGTCTGCATCGATTACGAATATTGAAATATGTTCACATTATGCTGCTTGACTTGATGTCAAATGGGTATATAATTTATTATATGTAAATTTCTGCAAAGGACTGATTGCCGATGCCGTACAGCGATGCACGATACCGGGATGACCAATTTGACGATATGGATTTATCCGATACCTCGGATTCTGACAGTGAGTTTGATGATTTCGATGATGTTTCGCCATCGTCACCTTATCAACATTCTGTTAATGCCGGTCTGAAAATGCCCTCTCGTCCGATTCTCGACGAAGATGATGATTTCCCCGGTCCTGCAAAGCCGATAAAGGAACGGAAATTCCATATTTATTTACTGACATTTCTTGCTTTTGTTCTTGTTCTTACCAGTGCAGGCTTCACCGCTCACTTTGACAACGGCTTTGTTCCGAAAGATATCCTTTCCTGGAAGGTTGGCGGTGCATCCATAGCTGATCTTTTCAAAATAGGCTCTGCCGAAGAGCTTATTGAACACACCCCTCCAAAAGAGAACAAAAATGACGAGCCTGAATACACCGAGAACACTATGCCCGATTCCGTCAAGTATGCGGATTTTGATATTTTTGAGGGCAACACATACTGCTCTGTCAACGGCTACAAAGGTACCGAGCTGACTGTTGTTCTTCCTGCCACTTACAACGGCAAGCCCTGTACACGAATCGAAGCAAACGCTTTTACCGACAGCCCTGTTACTTCCATTGAAATCCCAGACAGCTATACATATATCGGTCAGAACGCCTTCTCAGGCTGCTCCATAACCGATTTGTATCTGCCCGACAGTGTTACGGAAATAGGCTGGGGTATGTGTTCGGGCAACAAGAATCTCAGAAGCGTACGTTTCTCTGCTTCACTTGAAAAAATTGCGGAATGGTCTTTTGCCAGCTGTATTTCTCTTACCGATCTCGAGATTCCCGGTACCGTTAAAACAATCGGACAGTGGGCATTTACAGACTGCGTTTCCATTACCGATCTCAAGCTCAATGAAGGTATAGAAACTCTTGAAAGCTGTGCATTTTACGGCTGCTCCGATCTTAAAACTCTTATCGTTCCTCAGTCTGTCACAAGCATAGGCGAGATGTGCTTCAGAAGCTGCACCTCCCTTATGATCGTCTCTATCCCCGAAACTATGGAATCTGTAGGCAAAAATGCATTTATGAACTGCTCAAAGGTTCTTACTTTCTTCGGAGAGGTCGGCGGAAGATGGGAGTCCTATGCAAAGAAGAACAACTTCTTTTTTGATTCTATCAATAATCTTGATCTAAGTGAAGATGACGATACCACAGAAACATCGTCAACGGATATTTCCGCTTCCGACGTCTCCTCTTCCGACACACAGTAAAAATTTTAAACGGAGGTTTTGTGATGAAAAGAATTACCGCTTCATTGCTGGCGCTGTGCATTCTTTTTCTTTCTGCCGCTCAGATACGCGCAGATGCACTGGCCTCCGTTTTTGAACATTCTGACAGTTACCGTGCAAGCGAATTTTACTCCGATCTTTTGGCGGTAAATCTTACAGGTGATTACAGAACGGATATTGTATCTGTTGCTCTTTCTCAAGTTGGTTACCACGAAGGAAAGTCCGCAGGAGATCTCAGCGGTTCTTCCTCAGGAAAGGCAAATTTTACTGAATACGGGTATAATTTTGGTCTACCCGGTGATTCCTGGTGTGCCGCCTTTGTATGGTGGTGTGCCCGTCAGGTCGGCGTCAACGAAAGCATTATCCGTAAAACCGAGTGGGCTAAAATCTCGCTTCAATCCTTTGAAAGCCGTCCCCTTTCACAGTGCGGCAACATACGGGTAGGCGATATTGCATTTTTCGATATGAGCGGCGGCGACGGCATTGAAGATCATGTCGGTATAATTGTCGGTGTTACCGCAAACGAAATAGTCACAGTCGAGGGCAACACCTCAAATGCGGTAAGGAAGCAGATATACTCACGTTCCACAGGCATGCGCGAGGACGGAGCCGGCAAGCTTCTCTATATCGGCTCTCCCGACTATCACGGCAAAAACACAAATTCAGTCAATTACGAAACAGTTTTTGTATCTTCTCCCGGTGCAGCTTTCCGTCCCACTGTAAACGGAAGCAAGTCAGGCACTCTTGATGACGGAGAATATATGCTTCTTTCTGCCGATAACTCCGGTCAATGGCTTCAGATTGTTGCTCCCAACGGTATTGATTCTGTTTTTATCTCAGCAAAAAATGCTTCACTCTCTGTCAAGGATCTGCCTCCCATAACAGGCTATGATGCCTGGAGCACTTACGAGGCATCAGTCTCAACGACAGTTCCGACAGATACTGTGACTGCACCTGTTCAGACCGATCCCTCTGTTACGACCACTGCCCCCACATCAGCCCCCACCTCGGCATCAACCGAGCCGACTCAGGCATCGACAACACATTCCACTATTCCCTCAGTCAGCGATGATCCGGGCAACGGCTATACATCTTCCTTCGGAACTGAATGGATAGAGTATGCCGCATATGGCTTGCTGGGTGTTCTGGCTATTGCATTTATTGTCATTTTGGCAAGTCTTATGGGGCGAAAAGATTCTCCTCCCGATGACTATATCAGATAAACCTTGTTTTCTGCAAAAAGACTTTGATTGTACCTTATATGTGTGATAATATATCTATAAACACATACCAATCCAATTCGGAGGAATTGATTATGAAAAAGAAAATCGCCCTGTTTTCGGGCTTGTCTGCTGCAGCCGTCGCTGTGTGCGTATCTGTTTTTCTTCTTTACAAAAATTTTGCTTTCGGCGCAAACAGCAGTGTATCTCTCAATTCGCTGCAGTCTGCCGCTTTCCCTGTTCTTGCAGTTATTTTCGGCATCACCGTTATTTTCCGCTTTATCGTTCCGTTCTTTGTAAAGAAAGATTCTGATGAACCCAAAAAGCTCTGGGTTCAGTATACTGATTTTGCTGCCTGGCTGTTTTTCGCTCTGTGCCTCGCATCCCTTGTGGCTTCTCCTCTGGCAGAAACCGCAGATTATGTAGGACATGCCGCTCTCTTCGGTGTTATATCCGTTGTCTTTGCTTTTATCCCCTCTGTTTCTCTTGCATCAGACGCTGCAGAGAAATATTGCTCTTCTGATAATGCCTTTGTTTCCACTGTTCTCGGCTTTCTTTTTTCAATTATCCCCGGAATCGGTATTTACACCGCAATATCGGGAATAGTATTTTCTGTTACCTCTCTTCGTGAGGAAAAGCTCTCCGCTTCCAGAGGCATTGCCCTTGTCTCAATATGCATTGCATCACTTCTTCTAGCGGCAGTCTCTTCTTTTTCCTTTGTTTATTTCCTTCTGATAAAATAATTTTCCATTTATACGCTTTTATCGCTTGACAAATCTCCTAAAGCGTGCTAAAATTCATATCGCTTTGTTGCGCGGATGTAGTTTAGTGGTAGAACTCCAGCCTTCCAAGCTGGTCGTGTGGGTTCGATTCCCATCATCCGCTCCAATTTTGCGCCAATAGCTCAGTTGGATAGAGCAACTGCCTTCTAAGCAGTAGGCCCGGGGTTCGAGTCCCTGTTGGCGCGCCATATGGTGGGATTAGCTCAGTTGGTTAGAGTGCCAGGTTGTGGCCCTGGAGGTCGTCGGTTCGACTCCGACATCTCACCCCACTTTACAGGCTTTGGCGCGGTATCATTATTGCCGCGCTCTTTTATAAACTTATGGGATACTGGGGTGTAGCCAAGCGGTAAGGCACCAGACTTTGACTCTGGCATTCGCTGGTTCGAGTCCAGCCATCCCAGCCAAATATGATCCACTAGCTCAGCCGGCAGAGCACTTGACTTTTAATCAAGGTGTCCGGGGTTCGATTCCCCGGTGGATCACCAGAAACGCCCCTTCGGGGCTAAGATAAGAGATAATGGAGAATAACGAATAGTTAAGAGATATGCTGTAAATGCGCAGGCGTTTCTGTACTATTCCCTATTCTCTGTTATCTCTTATTTATTATCTGAAGAAAGCGATGATACTATGGCTCGGGATAGTGTTCTGCTTGATAAAAGCCTCCATTTTGCGGCAAGAATCGTAAAACTCTATCAATATCTTATAAAACAGAAGTGTGAAACTGTTATCTCTAAGCAAATCATTCGCAGCGGCACCAGCATTGGTGCAAATGCCAATGAAGCCGTTTACGGAATAAGTAAGGCAGATTTTATCGCAAAGCTCCAGATTTCACTTAAAGAAACTGCGGAGACAGAATACTGGTTGCGTTTATTGGTTATGTCGGAATATCTGACGGAGACAGAGGGTAACTCCTTGATTGATGAATGTCTTGAAATCAAGCGTATTTTGGTGGCAACACTAAATACGGCAAAGAAGCAAAGCAGAAAACCGGGAGATTCAATATGAAAAAGCTGCTGATATTTGATGCCTACGGAACGCTGCTATCAACAGGCAGCGGTTCTTTGGACGCCGCAAAAAAGATACTGTCCCTGCAGGAAAAAGGTATTGATGCTGCATATTTTTATGCACAATGGAAAAAGCTTCACAGAAAACATATTGATGAAGCAAATGATAGTAAATTCATCTCCGAACAGGATATTTTTGTCAATGACCTTAAGGTTCTGTATGAACAATATCATATTAACAGATCTTTTGAAAAAGATGTTCATATAATGCTCGACAGCTTGTATGGTCGTATTGTTTTTCCGGAGGTTGCAAGCGCTGTCGAAAAGCTTCGCGAAAAATACCGTTTGGTGATCGGTTCTACAACAGACACTGAGCCGCTGATCTCAAATCTGAAAAGCAACCGTCTTAATATGGGTGCTGTATACACTTCTGAAATAATAAGAAAATATAAGCCCCATAAAGATTTTTACCAATACATATTGAATATGGAAGGCTATGAGGCAAAAGACGCCGTTTTTATCGGTGACTCTCTTACAGACGATGTCTTCGGACCTCAAACTATCGGTATAAAAGCAGTTTTGGTGGACAGAAAGAACAAATACAGCTCAACGGAAAATATCCGACCTGATTACATAGTCAAAAGTATTGAGGAAATTGCAGAATTGGATTTTAGGGAGGTGCCTAAAAATGATAACCCTTGATCGTTTCGAAGAACTGGCTGAAGAATCTGTGGCTGATGTGCCGGAGGAATTTTTTCAGCATCTGAACGGCGGCATCGTCATCGTTGACCGCACAAAAAATCACCCTGACAGCGTCCCCGCTCAGCCTTTGTATGTTATGGGTGAATACACTCACAACCGTATGATGGGCCGACATATAGTCCTCTACTACGGCTCATTTATGCAGGTGTATTCCGACATAGACGATAATGCCCTTCGCTCTGTTATTCGCGCGACTATACTGCACGAGTTTACCCATCATCTCGAATCTCTCTCCGGCGAAAAGGACCTCGAAATAAAAGACGAAAAACGCCTTGCCGACTACAAGCGCAGGCACCGTAAAAACCAGTAATAATAAGCAAGCACGTATGCGGCATAACGCCGCATACGTGCTTGCTTTATTTCTTAGCGGTAATGATAGTTGTGTTTTCTTCTCTGAACACCTTTCTTACATCAATAAAGCCTGCCTCTTTAAGCATTCTGATCTGATTGTCCACTGTAAACGGTGTGTCATAGTGATAAAATTCGTCCTCACTCAGTCCGAATTCTCTGCGTATGCGAATATTTTCCGAAAAGTAAAAGTCCTGTTCCTCCTGACTTTCCACCATATAGTCGCACTCAATATAAACTCCGTCTGCTTTCAGAGATTCATACAGTCTCCTGTAAAGCCCAAGCTTCTTTTCATAGCCGAAATGATGCATTGTCTGAAAAGACACCGCGCAATCAAACCTATTCTTTCCGAAATCGGTTTTGAAATAGTCGCCGCATATTAACTCCATTTCTTTATCTGGGTGCTTTTTGCGAAGCTTGCAAAGCATTGCCTCAGTAAGATCTATTCCCGTGACCTTTATTTTTGGACAGGCTTTGAATATTTCATCCAGCTCAAGGCCTGTGCCACATCCGAGATCAAGCAGCTTTTCCGCAATTTCCGGGACAAGTTCTGCCATTTTTGCATATCCCTCTCTGCAGCCTTCCACCTCGGTGAGCATATGCTCATCATAGCCCTCTGCCCGTGCGGCAAAAAACTCGCTCATTTCTTCGAGACCGATTTTTGATTCACTGCTCAACGATTTATTTTCTGACATAATTTTCTCCTGTTACACAGATATGGTCACTGTACTGCCGCCTGTTTTCTCTTTTCTGACTATTATCTGCCTGTCTATTTCACGTCTCAGCTCAGATACGTGGGAGATTATTCCCACAAGGCGGTTGCCCTCTGTAAGGCTGTGCAGGGCGCGCATAGCCTGCTGGAGAGTTTCCTCATCCAGAGAGCCGAAGCCTTCATCAACAAACATAGCATCAAGCCTTATTCCGCCTGCAGATGCCTGTATTTCTTCGGAAAGGCCCAACGCCAGCGACAGTGAGGCAATAAACGATTCTCCACCCGAAAGGGATTTTACGCTTCTCTGACTGCCGTTGTAATGGTCTGTGACGTCAAGCTCCAGTCCGCTTTGACTTCTGAGGTTTTCCGCCGCTTCACGGCGTTTCAGATCGTATTTGCCTCCTGACATTTTCATAAGATGCACGTTTGCACGTCTTATTATGCGGTCAAAGTAGGTCATCTGAATATAAGTCTCAAGCATTATCTTTTCCTTGCCGCTTATATTTCCGTTTGCGGTATTGGAAAGCGAATTCATCCATATCCATTTTTTTTCGAGCTGTGTCAGCTCATCGGTCTTTTTAAGTATATTCTGACGTATGGTCTCATTTGTGGAAAGGCGGTGAGATACCCGCTCTGTCTTATCTGCAATTTGATTTCTTCTGCCTGTCAGCTCATCCTTTTCCAGAAGCTTTTCTTCTGTTTCGATTATCTCATTTCCCTCCATCAGTTTATGGAGCTGTCCGATCTTCGCTTTCAGCTCTGCTGCTGCCTTGTCGCAGTCAGAATACTTTTTCTCAGCCTCAAGGACAGCATTTTTTATCTGCGCTCTGCTCTCGGAAAGTGCATTTATCTCCCTGAGCACTGCCGCCTTGTTTTCAAATTTCAGCTTTTCTGCAATCTCTCTGCAGCGCTTGGTCACTTCTGCGATCTTCGCCTCAACAGAAGATATTTTCTCCTTCAGAGTTGCCAGCTGCTCCGTTTGTGCCTCAAGCTCCTGTTCCTTTTGGGGGATTATTTCATCAAGGCTCTTTTTCTTTCTGACCCTAAGCTCTTCGGCATCTATCTGTTCTTTTATTTTTGCTGCCTCCCTGTCGGTCTCAGCTATTAGCTCCTCTGTCTTTTTTACCGCTTCCGCAAACTCACACTCACCTAAAAGATCTGCGATCTTCTTTTTTACCGCCTTCTCGGATACCGTGACATTTCCTCGTATTTCTGCCGCTTTTGCGCTTTCCGCATTGGCTGTCTGCTGCGCTTTCTGAGCCTTTTCTTCCGCAAGTTCAACTTGCGCCTGCGAAGGTGAATTTGCGGATTTTGACGCTTTGCTCGGATGTTCTCTTGAGCCGCATACAGGGCAGGGTTCTCCCTCACTGAGCACCTCTGCCATTATGCCTGCCTGCTCATTATTGAAAGCTCTGCGCATTTCCAATGCTGTGCGAAGAAGTGAATCTGCCGTTTCTGCCGATTTGTTATAGCTGTCCTTTGCTCTGCGGTAATCATCACACATCTTTCTGAGAGACGTAAGGTCACCTTTAAGCTCTATTACAGCCGCTCTGCGGCTTTCAGTCTTTTCTTTTTCCTGCAGCAGTCTTGTTCTTTCTACTCCTGCATTTTCGAGACCCTTGAGCTCTTCTTTCAAAGCTTCTGTCTGACTCTTCAGTTCGTTCTGGATCGCTGTTTTTTTGTCTCTTGTGCCAATATCATCCCGAAGCTCAATTTCAAGAGCTTTTAAGGTTTTGCTCTTTTCTTCGGCTTCGTCGTAGCTTGGCAGTTCAGCTTCCAGCCGTGATATTTCACTTGAAATTCTTTCAATCTCCGGTTCTCTGGCTTTTTCCTTTTCTGCCGCTGCTTTCAGTTCTTCCAGCAGCGGAGCCTTCTCCTCCTGCTCTTTTATTGCCCTTTCAAGCTCTGATTGAGTCTTTTTCTGCTCCTGGGCTTTTGTGATAATTGCAGTGAGGTCGTCCAATTTTTTTGTCAGCTCCGCACTCTCGCTCTTGAGCTTTTCGATCAGCTTTCTGTCCTCTTCCGTGAGCTTTCCCAGAAGCTCCACAGCTTCCTCTGTCAGCATCTCGCCTTTTTTTGCTTTTTCCGTTTCCATAAAGAGAACATTGTCTTCATCACACAATATTCCATCAATATACTGGGAAACGCTGTTTTTTGCATTCTCTCGTTCTTTGCTGACCGATGCGGATTCTGCTTTTATCCTGTCTTGAAATGCTCTGTATATATTGGTTTTAAAAATCTCTCGGAATATTTCCTGACGTTCCCTTGTCTCCGCAAGCAGGAGCTTTAAAAAGTCTCCCTGAGCTATCATCGCTATCTGACAGAACTGTTCCTTGTTTACTCCCAATATCTCCTCTATACATTTCTTTACCGTCTTTGTCTGTGTTTCAACTCTTCCGTCGGGATAGGTCAGCTGTACACCTGCACTCTGATTTGTAAAGCCCTCACCGTTCTTCTTTCTGCGCTGATATTCGGGATTTCTTTTTACTGTATATTCTTTTCCCGCATAGGAAAACGCCAGCTCCACTTCTGTTGGGGTGTCGTCATCGGCGTATTTTGAGCGCAGCATAGACACCTCACGGTTTTCTCCGCTGGGTTCACCGTAAAGCGCATAGGTTATTGCGTCGAATATTGTGGTCTTTCCCGCTCCTGTGTCTCCCGTAATCAGATACAGTCCGCTTTCTCCCAGTTTTGAAAGCTCTATCTCCTGTTTTCCTGCATATGGTCCGAATGCGGAAACCGTAAGCTTTATAGGTCTCATTTGCTGTTCTCCTTGATATTTTCAAATAACTGAGCTGAAAAACTCATCTGTTCTGAACTCAAAGGCTGTCCGTTCTGCTTTTCGTAAAATTCGGCAAACAGCTCGATCTCAGATTTTCTTTCTGCGTCCTGCGCTCCGTCTATATGAGACGCTGTACGTGTTCTTGTATTATCGTAATCAAGCTTCATAATATTGGGGTATATTACCCTCAGCCGCGCCATTGCGTCCGGCACATCCTCTTCATCGGTGAGAATGATATGCATATAGTCATCTGTATCCGTTCCGTCGTAGTTTTCTTTCAGAGTCAGTTCCTCATATGTGCCCTTTATTTCGCGCATATCGTGCTTTGGGGTAAGAGGTACGGTTCTTATCTCCGCCTCTCCTTTTGCCCCAAGTTCCAGAACCGTTACGGATTTTTCGTGATCCTTCTCTGAGAAGGAATATTTAAGCGGTGTTCCGCAGTAACGTATAGTATCTCTGCCTATGCTCTGAGGTCCGTGTATATGTCCCAGTGCCACGTAATCAAAGGCATCAAAAACCGATGCGTCTACATTATCGCTTCCGCCCACTGATATATCTTCAGAATCAGAACGCGATGCACCCGTTACAAACTGATGGGTTATAAGAATATTTCGCCTTGATTCTGTAATATCCATATTGGATATTACGCATCGTATAGCATCTGTATATGTTGTGATGTCCTCGTCAGGATAAAAACGCCGCACATTGGCAGGCTTGAGGAATGGGAGCATAAAAAAGTCCACCTCTCCCTTCTCATCCTCAAGTGTCACAGGTGTGATCTCGCCGTTATATACAGGAGACAGATATATACCGCTTCCTCCCATAAGCCTTCCGCCAAAGGCTATTCTCTCAGCGGAATCGTGGTTTCCGCTGATTATAAAAACCTTTATTTCTCTTTTTGCAAGTCTTACAAGGAAATCGTCAAACAGCTGGACCGCCTCTGCCGAAGGCACCGATTTATCGTATACGTCGCCTGCAATTATAACTGCCTGAGGCTTTTCGTTATCTATTATGTTGATTATCTTTGTAAGTATATATTCCTGATCCTCGATCATCGAAAACTCATTGACTCTCTTTCCTATGTGAAGATCTGACAAATGAATGATTTTCATAGTGTTTCTCCTGGTTATGTCGTTTTGAGCTGCATCAAAAATTATATTTTTATTATATTATCTGCCCTCTTTATTGTCAAACAAAGAGCATTTCGGTTTTATATATAAAACAAAGTCCTGCCCACAAGGGCAGGACTTTTATCTTATCCTTTTACATACAATGCATATGCATCGGTGCTTTCGCTCTTTCCGATATGCAGGTACATCATATATTCACCCTGCAGAAGCTCTGCTTCTGCTATCGTTACGGAGAAGCCTCTGTCGTCAAAAGCATCTCCCTCGCAGATGGGGAACGCCTCAAAAAAGACACTGCGGTTTTTACCTCTGAGCTCAAGATAAATATTATCTTTGTCCTTAAGCTCAATATCCTCAGACACCTTTCCGCTGACGGAAATTTTTCCTTCCTCCTGCAAAGCTTCACATATAGCAAAGTCTTCGAAATCCTCGGTGTTTTTTGGCGCTTCACAAGGGGGCATTTCCGCAACAGGAACTCTTGCAACTATTTCGCTCATATTTCTCTCAACTATCTCGATCACAACGGCATTATACTGTCCGTCCACAGCAGCGCAAAGGTCGTAGGGCAGTGCACGGCTGTATGTTACGCGAGAATAGTTGTTTGAGAAGGTATCGATCAGAGAGCTGCCGAAAGAGTCTCTGTACATATACAACGATGCTGTCGCCTCAGGACAGGTTGTCTCTATCTTAACTGCCAGACGGTTGGTTATGGGAGTCTTACTGGAATACAGCTTGGGAATATTCAGCTCGTGCTCTGTATCATCAAGCTGTATCTGGGGCAGAAGCATAGTTGACAGGTCGCTTGTGCGGGTTGTCAGCTCGCTTGTGACGTCAGCATATTCATTCCACTGATACTCTGAAAGCTTCGGGGCTATCATCTTCTGTATCTCTCTGTAAACCTCCATAGCGCCGAGATTGTTCCAGTGGCTGTCCAGCTTATAGTAATACTGAGTATCTCTTCCCAGCTTTTCATTGAAAAGCTCTTCGATATCAAGATAGAAATCACTTCCGCTGAGTGCTTCCGAAAGCCTTGAAAGGTTTGTTCTTTCTGACTTTTTGTATTTGCTGCTTACATATTCAGGATAAATCGTTGCTTTGTTCGGTGCAATGGTAAACACATAAGCCGCGCCGCTGTCGGACGCGTATCTTTCCATAAGCTCCGCTGTTTTCGCTATCCTGAATATCATTCTGTCACTGTACAGGTTGGTTCCTTCGTAGTCAGCAGCAGTTGAGGAGTAAAACAGCCACTTATCCTTTCCGACCATTACATTTTCAACGGCAGAATCGTTGAAAAAAAAATACTGGGCTGCATTCCAACCGGAAATTACTTCCTGTCTGAATCCGAAATTATCGGAAATATAGGTCTCAAACTCCTGCCCGAATTTGGTATTGAACTTTTTGCTGTCGGAATCGCTGGTTATCAGCGACGGCATCTGTGCCAGAGTTCGGTTTTCCTTGTTTTCGCCCCCCCAGCCGAATATCATTCCTACAAACGGAACAAGGGTAAGCGCAAAAAACAACACCGAATAAATCAGACTGAATACTATATTTACTACCTTTTTTTCTTCCTTTTTGGGAGCCTCGTGCCTTCTGAATTTGCTTACCTTCTCAGGAGTTGTCTCCTCTTTTTCAGAGGGCTCGTACTTTTTGAATTTGCTCACTTTTGTATAGCTTATCTCCGCTTTTTCTGACGACTCGTCAGTTTTTTCGGATATCGCTTTCTCTTCATTTATCTCAGTGTTTTCACTGAGCAAAGCTTCTTTTTCCATACAAGCACCTCCTTAGAATCTGAAGTAGATAAAGGGATTATAGGTAGATATTGCAACAAGCACTATGCAAAGCAGATACATAGGCACTGTGCACACATATCCGATAACAGACGCTGTTTTTGCCCTGACGGTGTCTCTCTCATCGTAGTGCCAGAGCGGACGCAGCACAGGCGCACTGCACACGATTCCCAGCGCAAGGCATATCAATGAGAAGGGCTTGCAGACCTGCGCAAGAAGCTCAGCGCTCTGCTCGGTGGCTGTGAAGTTTGCAAACATAGCTTTTATCATATTCCACGCCACTGCAAAATTATCTGCTCTGAACAGCACGAAGGCAATACACACAATAAACAGTGTGTAAATTCTTGAAAGGAATTTGGGCTCCCATTTTTCCGGTTTGAGAACATTATATGCCTCAAGCATAATAAACAGACCGTGAATAAGTCCCCATATGACAAATGTCCAGGATGCACCGTGCCAGAGTCCTGTAAGGAAGAAAACGATGATCTTGTTTACACCAGTACGTATTGTTCCTTTTCTGTTTCCTCCAAGAGGAATATATACATACTCCTTGAACCAGGTGGAAAGAGAAATATGCCATTTGCGCCAGAAATCCTGAATGGATGTGGCAGTGTATGGATATGTAAAGTTTTCCTTAAAATCAAAGCCTGCCATTTTTCCGAGGCCGATTGCCATATCGGAATATCCTGAGAAATCATAATAGATCTGGATGCAGTAAGCTATAGCACAGAGCCACGCTACAGGTGCATTTATGCTCTCAGGGGTGCTTGCATAGATAGTATCAACCATCTGTCCTGCCGCATTGGCGATAAGAAGCTTTTTGGTAAGACCAAAAACAAAGCGGCGGATTCCCTGTGCAACGCCTTCGATTGTTGCATTTCTGTCGTTTATCTGTTCTTCTACGTCGTGATATTTGACTATAGGACCTGCGATAAGCTGTGGGAAGAAGCTTACATAGAGCAGTACCTTAAAAAAGCTTTTCTGAACATTGGCGTTTCCTCTGTATACATCTATTACGTAGCTCATCACCTGGAAGGTGTAGAAGGAAATACCGATAGGAAGGGTAATATTAGGTACTGGAATATTCAAACCAAAAGCATTGAGAGATTCTACAGCAAAAGCTGCATATTTAAATACTGCCAGCAATCCGAGATTGAACACTACAGTAATAATAAGCATTGTGCGCTTAAGCTTCGGATCTTCCTTTGCCTTGTTTCCGGGCAGCGCCAGGAAATAGTTAACAAGGGTGGAAGCTATCATAAGAAGCACGTATACCGGCTCACCCCAGGCATAAAACAGTATACTTGCTATGAGGAGAATTGCGTTTTTTAACTTTATTCCCGGAAGTATATAAGAAAGCAATAGGACAACCGGAAGAAAGATAAACATAAATACGGTTGAACTGAATACCATAATTTTCCTCCATTAACCGAAGTTTCTTGCACTGTAGATGCATATGGCGGTTATTTCCAGTGTGTTGGGGTCGAGAGTAAAGCTCATCTGCGGAGTTGTAGGCGCATCCTTTTCACCTGCCCAGTATGTAAGCAGCATATAGCAGTCCTCTACTCCGTAGTCAGATATTGTTTCGCAGGTGAAGTCTGTTCCGTACACCTTTTCTATATCGTGTACATTGTCTCCTACTCTGATTCCGCCAAGAGTGCTTATTTCCTTTGTTGTGATATATACTTCGCACACAGCATCGTCACCGGCAAGGAGAGGAATGGTTGAAAATTCTATATATCCATCGGGACGTGTGTACACATATTTCTTGTCCATACCGTTGTATGCACAGCTTTCGGCTTCTTCATACTCGTAATCCGAGCCCAGCTTTGCAACTATCGGTTCTGCAGGCTTATTGATCTCTATCTTCGTTCCCGAATAGTCCATAGCTATCATACTTGACGTAAATTCCATCGGATTCTCCTCGGCAGGCACATACGGATCGGGAAGCTTTACTATAATATCAGTTTCTGTGACCACTGCGCTGCCTACCTGAACCTTTACGATAAACGACGCATTTATGCTTCCGTTCAATGTGTAGGTTGCGGTTATTCTTGCTGTGCCTGGCTTGATTCCTGTTACTGTGCCATTTTCGACCTTTGCAACGCTTTCATCACTGCTGGTCCAGACACAGGATGTATAAGCAGAGTTTTCAGGATAAAACTCCGGTTTTACCTTAAGGGTAGTTCCTGCAGGTACTGTGTAGCGTTCTTTTTCAAAGCTGATGTCCGTAAGCTCGATAGGATCGGGAATCTGCACTCCCACGCCCGAGCTTGCAGGATCGGTACGCTGTGTGGAAAGTATAACACCCGGCGCCTTTTTACCGAGAGGCGAACCGTTGACTATTTTCACCATCGTTCCGCTTCCGCAGTAGTTATAAATAAAATACGCGCACTGTACAGTGGTTCTGAGACATCCTGAGGTTGAGTCCTTACCGATGCCTCGAACAGAATTGCCGAAGGGTCTTTTAAAGTTTTTTCCGCTGTATACCGCTGAGTGGATATACAAACCGCCGAATTTTTTCTGGCTGTAATACTTTGTAGCATAGGGTGAATAGTTGCCGGAAGGCCACAGATGCCATTTTTCTTTTTTGCTTATCGTGAATGTTCCTGTAGGGGTAAGTGACTTGGTTTTTCCTATACCGGTAGGCCAGCATCCTACTTCTACAGTATAAAATCCGTATACGTCCTTTTTAAATATAGTCAAACTGTGACTGCCCTTTTCAACATATATAAAATAAGGCTGCTCTCCTACAGGGAAGCCGTAGAGATTAAAATCGGAATCTTCACTTATATCAATTTCAACATTCTGAGCCTCAACCTCTTCATCGGTCTCACTCATATAAAATGTCGCATGCTGATAGTGCTCTTCCTTAATTTCTGTGTCCGAGATGACAGCTTCAGGTTTTGCCTCATTTTCAGTTTTTTCTACACTGCAGGCACTTAATGAAAGTACTGCCGCAAACAGCATAATTATAAGAAAAAAGCTTCTCTTTTTCACAACAATTCAGTCCTCTTCACATAGTTATATGAATTATACTCCAGCAAGACACTTTCTGTCAACAAATAACAAAACACTGTACAAATTTGATTTTTTGTTATATCATCATAGTACGGAGGTGCAGATTATGAGAAAAAAGCGCAGATTCACACTCGGATCTTTTTCCCGTCGATACGGAAAAAAATCTATGAAACTGTTGACACCGCTGAACAGAAGATTTTCTTTTCTCGGTGATATATGGTACCTGAAGAGACTTCAGGCTGAAAATATGAGCTATAACAGCCGCGATAACTACCCCTATTACGATGCAGGCTACGGCGTTATTCCTCCTGAACAGCTTCTTCCCCGTTCAGACAGAAAAGCAGCTGCCAAAAAACACAAAAAGGAAAAGCGCGGCGGCACTATGGTAATTGCATCCCTGTTTCTTATTGCAGCAGCTGTTATTATGTTCATCCTTGCAGAGAGGATCAAAGAAGACAATAAAGCCTTTTCTCCTTCTGATTATACTTATTCCGATATTTCCGATATAGAAATATCGGAGGATGAGACAGACACCGAAGAGGAGATTATTGACTACAACTCCATAAGCTCTCTTGATGTGGACGTTTCCGAGACCATTAACACTGTCAGTGTCTCTGCTCAGTCCGTATGTGACGAAGGTTCTACCGTTGATAAGCTTCACGTCGACGTTGTTACTACAGGCGGTGAAGACGTCTATTCGGGATATCTTGAATCCGATAAAGGCACCTGGGAATTCGGCAAGCCTTCTATGAGCTGTATAATTACCGTCACCGCATATGCCTCAGATGGAAGCACCCACTCCACCGAGCAGTATCTTTATCCTCAGGAAAATGTGTTCATATGGCCTGTCACTCCCAAATATGTTCCCCTTATACACGATTACTACCACATAAACACAGGTAAAAAGTATGTCTACACGTATACCCACAACAACGGCACACAGCGCGAAAAGCACTATGTTTTCGGTATACGCCGATATCATTACGGATTTGATATCACATCAAACCCAAATACAGATGTACTTGCAATGGATGACGGAACTGTCGTGACCGTTGCCAATCACGTAGACTCAACCCAATCCACCGGCTACGGAAAGTACATCATCATCAAACACAAAGAAAAACTTGAGGGTAAAACCGTATATGCCCTTTACGCCCATCTTTCCAAGTTCAAGGTCAAGAAAGGCGCAAAGGTCAAGCAGGGACAGGTTATCGGACTTTCAGGCAACACCGGCGGTTCACGCATACCTCACCTTCACCTTGAGGTTAGGTTGGGCGCAAACAACAGAAACAACTGTATCGATCCGCTGGAGATACTCCCTTCCGTCTCATTTGATAACCTGAAGACTCATCTGAGCGCCGACGACGGATTTATGGAAAGCTCCATCAATCTCTATGCGGCCATGCTTGAAGGCGGCTGGGATTATTCCATGTACGCTCTTGCAAAATCAGATATAACTGTAAACGGTATCTTTATTCCTAAAGGCAGTGAACTTGAGATTCTCAAACGCGAAGGAACAAAAATCACCTGCCTCTTTGACGGAACAAAGGTAAATCTTAAAACCTCTCAGCTTGTTTACACCTATAACTATCCTGACAGCGAAGCTTGATAAATAATCAGTTTTGTGCGGTATGCCCATTGCGGCATGCCGCACTTTATGTTGTTGGATATTTTTTCTGATTTCCTATTGACAAATATGTAACGGGGGGTTAATATTAGTTGAACAATTGCTCAACTAATAAAACGGAGGTGCAGATATGCCGAATCAGAACTTCTCCTGTGACTGCGATGTCATCCATCAGGATGTTCTCAACGACACAAAAAGCAAAATGCTTGCAGACGATGAGTATGCTCAGCTGGCAATGCTGTTCAAGCTGTTCGGCGATCCTACCAGAGTCAGGATACTTCACGCTCTCGAACAGAACGAAATGTGTGTATGTGATCTCGCTGTACTTCTTGGCGTCACAAAGTCAGCTGTTTCACATCAGCTCAAGGCTCTGAAACTTGCAAACCTCGTAAAATCCCGCCGTGAAGCACAGGTTATCTTTTATTCCCTTTCCGATGATCACGTAAAGGAAATTATCGATATGGGATTTGATCATCTTCACGAATGATTTAAATTTTTTGTCTTCTTAGTTGAACGATTGAGCAACTAAGAAACATTCGGAGGTATTGTTATGACGAAAACCTTTCTTCTCAAGGGGCTTGACTGTCCCCACTGCTCCGCAGGAATTGAAAAGGAAATCGGAGATTCCGAAGGGGTCATCTCCTCTTCCGTAAACCTTATGAAGCAGACCCTTGTAGTCGAAATCGACCCTTCCATCGAAGCATCCATAGAATGGCTGGTCAACAAGATCGTGCACCGCTATGAGCCCCGTGTTGCGGTAAGTGAAATAGGCGGAGGAAATACCGTCACATATGTCCTCGAAGGTTTAGACTGCCCCAACTGCGCGGCAAAGATCGAAGGAGATATCAATTCTCTCGATTACGTATCAAACGTACAGATGAATCTGATCAGCCAGACAGTCACCTTGGAATATAAATCCGTATCAAAGGACTTCCTTTTTGAAATAGTAACCGAAATAGTACACGACTACGAACCCCAGGTAAACGTCTTTGAGCATAAGAGCAAAGCGTCTTCTGCGGCGGCAGACACCTCAGACGGCGAAACAAAGCGCACATTGATAAGATTTTCCATTGGTGCGCTTCTTTACGCCGCAGGGCTTTTGCTTCCCCTTTTTGTTGATGCTCCGTTTTACGTGCGGCTCGCACTTCTTATTGCCGCATACATAGTACTAGGCTTCGATGTTGTATTCAAGGCTGTAAAAAATATTGTCAGAGGCCGTGTCTTTGATGAGAATTTTCTTATGACTCTTTCCACAATCGGTGCTTTTGTCATCGGCGAATACCCAGAAGCTGTAGCTGTTATGCTGTTTTATCAGGTAGGTGAATATTTCCAGAGCCTTGCCGTAAAGCGCTCCAGAAAGTCGATTTCACAGCTTATGGACATACGCCCCGACAGCGCTGCGGTTATCAGAAACGGCGAAATCACCGTAGTATCTCCCGAAACGGTCTCCCCCGGCGACCTTATCTCCGTAAAGCCCGGTGAGAAGATACCTCTTGACGGTATTATTGTCGAAGGCGAATCAATGCTCGATACCAAGGCACTGACAGGCGAGTCTGTCCCGAGGACTGTGCGTCCCGGCGACGAAGCCCTCTCCGGCTGCATCAATCAAAGCGGACTGCTCACCATTCGCGTCACAAAAGAATTCGGGGAATCTACCGCTGCAAAGATTCTCGACCTTGTGGAAAATGCATCCTCCCGTAAAGCTCCCACTGAAAACTTCATCACCACCTTCGCCCGTTATTATACACCTGTAGTGGTCATTCTTGCCGCTCTGCTTGCTGTTATTCCTCCCCTTGCCTTCGGCGGCGAATGGACCGAATGGATACGCAGAGGCTTCGTTTTCCTTGTTATTTCCTGTCCCTGTGCATTGGTCATTTCAATCCCCCTTACCTTCTTCGGCGGTATCGGTGCTGCCTCAAAGCACGGCGTGCTTGTAAAGGGAAGCAATTATCTTGAGGCTCTCAACAATGTTGGCGTTGTTGTTTTTGACAAGACAGGAACACTTACAAAAGGCGTGTTCAATGTAACCGAGATCGTTCCTGCAGAAGGCTTCTCCAAAGATCAGGTTCTTGAATATGCCGCCTGCGCAGAGGTCTTTTCAAATCATCCCATTGCAAAATCTATTCTTTCCTCTTACGGAAAGGCTGTAGACAAATCGTCACTAAGCGAATATCAGGAGATATCAGGTCACGGCATCAGTGTAATCCGGAACGGCATAAAAATACTCACAGGCAACACCAAACTGATGGAAAGCGAGAACATCTCCTTCTCTATTTGCGAAGCATCGGGCACCAAGATCTACGTCTCTGCCGACGGCAGCTATGCCGGCTGCATAGTTATCTCCGACGAAATAAAGGAAGACAGCAGAAGTGCAGTTTCCGCCCTTCGCAGTATGGGTGTTCAGAAAACTGTTATGCTCACAGGCGACAACAAAAATATTGCCGCTTATGTTGCCAAAGAGATCGGTCTTGATGAATACTACGCAGAGCTGCTCCCCGATCAGAAAGTAGAAAAGCTTGAAATGCTGGACAGCGCAAAACGCCACGGCAGTAAGCTTGCTTTTGTCGGCGACGGCATCAACGATGCCCCCGTACTCGCCCGTGCCGATATCGGCATTGCAATGGGTGGTCTCGGCTCTGATGCAGCAATAGAAGCTGCAGACGTGGTTCTTATGACCGACGAGCCATCAGGCATTGTCGAAGCAATCGATGTAGCAAAAAGTACAAAACGTATAGTTATTCAGAACATCATTATTGCTCTCGGTATAAAAGGAGTTTTCCTTATTCTCGGCGCTTTCGGCATTGCAGGTATGTGGGAAGCTGTTTTCGGCGACGTAGGTGTTGCTCTGATAGCGGTGCTCAATGCAATGCGGATATTGAAAAAATAACCCCGCCTTGCCATTAAATAAACATAAAGAAAAGCTTTCGGCAGTTTCCTGCCGAAAGCTTTTTACAGTTAAGATTAAATTATAACTGAGGGCCTGCTGCAACAAGTGCCTTACCTGCATCGTTGCCAGTGTACTTATCGAAGTTCTTGACAAAACGCTCTGCAAGATCCTTTGCCTTTGCATCCCACTCAGCTGCATCGCCGTAGGTATCGCGAGGATCGAGAATACCGCTGTCAACACCGGGAAGAGCAGTAGGAACAGAAAGGTTGAAATAAGGAACGGTCTTTGTCTCAGCCTTGAGGATAGAACCGTCGAGGATAGCATCAATGATTCCTCTGGTATCCTTAATGGAGATACGCTTGCCGGTGCCGTTCCAGCCTGTGTTTACAAGATATGCCTTTGCACCGCTCTTTTCCATCTTCTTAACGAGCTCCTCAGCATACTTTGTGGGATGGAGCTCAAGGAATGCCTGACCAAAGCAAGCAGAGAATGTGGGAGTGGGCTCAGTGATGCCGCGCTCAGTACCTGCGAGCTTGGATGTGAAGCCGGACAGGAAGTAGTACTGTGCCTGCTCGGGAGTCAGGATTGAAACAGGGGGAAGTACGCCGAATGCATCAGCAGAAAGGAAGATAACATTCTTTGCATCGGGAGCTGCAGATACGGGACGTACGATCTTTTCGATGTGATCGATGGGATAGGATACACGAGTGTTTTCTGTTACAGAATCGTCAGCAAAATCGCATACGCCGTTTTCGTCAACAGTGACGTTCTCAAGAAGTGCATTGCGACGAATAGCATTGTAGATGTCAGGCTCGGATTCCTTGTCGAGGTTGATAACCTTTGCATAGCAGCCGCCCTCGAAGTTGAATACGCCCTTGTCGTCCCAGCCGTGCTCGTCGTCGCCGATGAGAAGACGCTTGGGATCGGTGGAAAGGGTGGTCTTACCTGTACCGGAAAGGCCGAAGAACAGTGCGGTGTTTTCGCCGTTCATATCGGTGTTTGCAGAGCAGTGCATAGATGCCATACCCTTGAGAGGCAGATAGTAGTTCATCATTGAGAACATACCCTTCTTCATCTCACCGCCGTACCAGGTGTTGAGAATTACCTGCTCACGGGAAGTGATGTTGAACACTGCTGCTGTTTCGGAGTTGAGACCGAGTTCCTTATAGTTTTCAACCTTTGCCTTGGATGCGTTGTAGCAGATGAAATCAGGCTCGAAGTTTTCAAGCTCTTCCTCGGTGGGGTTGATGAACATATTCTTTACAAAATGTGCCTGCCATGCAACTTCCATTATGAAACGGATGGACATACGTGAATCCTCGTTTGCACCGCAGAATACGTCAACGACGTAAAGCTTCTTGTCGGAAAGTTCCTTGAGAGCTATATCCTTGAGTACCTTCCAGCTTTCCTCGCTGCAGGGATGGTTGTCGTTCTTGAACTCATCGGAGGTCCACCATACGGTGTCCTTGGAGTTTTCGTCCATAACAATGAACTTATCCTTGGGGGAACGGCCTGTGTATATACCTGTCATAACATTGACAGCACCAAGCTCTGTTACCTGTCCCTTTTCGTAACCCTCCAGTGCAGGGTCTGTCTCTGCGGCAAACAGTTCATCGTAAGAGGGGTTATGGATTATTTCCTTTACGCCTGTAATGCCGTACTTGCTCAGATCTACAGTTTTCAAATCAGTCGCCTCTTTCTTTAAATTTATAGCTGCTGTATCTTGAACCTGATTGGCTTCTTCTCTTGCTCTGTCGAGCTTGACATTGCGGAAATAAAGAGCAACGTCGATTGAGATTTCTATGAAATTCAATACATAGAAGAAGAAGCTCAGGTAAAATATGAAGCCGCTGCTGTCCATTGCGGTTACCTGTATTATCTTTCGTGCAATACCGAAAGCGTAACCGATCAGCAGGAATATCTCAAAAAACAGGCTTTTTCCCTTTGCTGTTTTTGAGACCAGTGATTTGCGGATGGAGATAGGCCAGGAAAGGCCGAAACAGAAAATCGTCAGTGCCTCAAAGAGGTCTGTAATCATTGCCAGATTCATTCAAAAAACTCCTATTTAATTTTTATATGTCCTTCTGATTTGTGTAGTTTGGAAGGAGCTTCGGCGAAATTGCATCTGTTTCGATGCCTGATGCCGCCATTTCCTTTTCGAACTTTTCAATGTGAGAAAGTGTGAGTTTTCCGACCGTTACGCCCTTTGCGCGACGTGCCGCATTGATGCCCGCGCTTCTTCCGAAGACTATTATATCAAGTAATGAGTTTCCCATCAAGCGGTTTTTTCCGTGAATTCCTCCAACCGCCTCTCCGGCAGCAAAAAGATTCTCCACATTTGTTGTCATACAGTCGGGTGTGATGTCCAATCCGCCGTTCTGATAATGCAGTGTGGGATATACAAGTATTGGCTCTTTTCGAATATCAATACCGTATTTTTCAAACATTCGCATCATAGCAGGGATTCTTTTTTCTATAGTTCCCACTCCTCCGATCTTTTCGATCATCGGAGTATCCAACCATACGCCTTTGCCGCTTCCCGTGTCAACGCCGTTTTCACGCTCACTGCACTCACGGATAATTGAAGCCGCCGCAACATCTCTTGTTTCAAGGGGATGCATAAACACTTCGCCCTTTGCGTTTACAAGCTTTGCACCCAGAGAACGCACCTTTTCGGTGACAAGAGCTCCGAATATCTGCTCAGGGTAAGCCGCTCCTGTGGGATGATACTGCAGGGTCTCTGCGTAAAGGAGCTTTGCACCCACTCTGTAGCCTAAGACAAGTCCGTCAGCTGTAGCTCCGTAGTGGTTTGAGGTGGGAAATCCCTGATAGTGCATACGACCTGCGCCGCCTGTAGCGATAATAACGGTCTTTGCCTTTGCGACCATCAGTTCCTTTGTTTCCATATTCATAAGAACTGCGCCTGCGGCTCTGCCGTTCTCATCGAGAATGATCTCAACTGCAGCGGTAAAGTCGATGACGGGGATATTGCGGTTTAATACCTCGTCGCGCAGAGTTCTCATAATTTCAGCGCCGGAATAGTCCTTGGCTGCGTGCATACGTTTGCGTGATGTGCCGCCGCCGTGAGTTGTGACCATAGTTCCGTCGGCTTCCTTGTCGAATTCAACGCCCAGCTCACTGAGCCACTGTATCGCCTCGGGCGCATCGCATACGAGCTTTGACAGAAGCTCTCTCTTTGCCGCAAAATGTCCTCCGCCGAAAGCGTCAACAAAATGGATCGCAGGAGAGTCATTGGGCTTGTCAGCCGCCTGTATGCCGCCTTCTGCCATCATTGTATTTGCATCACCGATTCGAAGCTTTGTAACGATCATTACATCTGCTCCTGCATTGTGGGCTTCTATTGCCGCAGAAGCGCCTGCTCCGCCGCCGCCGATTATAAGAACGTCCGTCTCATAGGCAGGGCTTGAAAGATCAACGCTGTCAGCGGAAATACGGCTGTGCGCCTGCAGCATTTCGGCAAGCTCTGTGGGAACTTTCTCCCCCTTATTAGGACCCATTTTCAGCTCTGCAAACTCGCCTTTTTTATAGTCCGGATGAAAAGCGGCAAGAAGGTCTTCCTTCTGTTTCGCGGTCATACGTTTCGGCTCAAAGGCAATATTCTTTTCTCTCGCCGCTTCGACCGCAGCAATGGAACTCTGAAATTTTTCCGAATACATATTTCCGCCTCCTTACTTTTCGATCTCTCTTGTATTGTAAAGCTCTTTAAGCTCCTCTACAGGCTTCTGCATAAGAGCTTCGATAAGCTCATTGAAATCGCCGTTTTTGATCTCTTTTACGCGATCCTCAAGATGTCCGCATCCGGGAGCAAGATATTTGCCGTTTATTCTTCTCGCAAGCATTGCCACCTGAGGATGAGAAATGCCTGCAGGACATCTTGACGAACAGACACCGCACATTACGCAGTCAAATGACTCCTCAGCACATCTTTCAAAATCGCCGCGCTGAGCATAGGCGATATACTGCATAACGTTGAGTCCCTGAGTACAGCTCTTTGTGCAGGCGTTGCAGCCTATACAGGAATATATCTCGGGATAAAGCTGCATCATAACCGTCTCATTCACAGGAATATTATCTATATCGTAAACCTGCTTTACAAGAGGAAAAAACGGAAGTGTTGCTATATACATATTGTCCTCTACCTTGGTCTGGCAGGCAAGGCAAGCTCTGAGCTCCCTGTCACCCTTTATACGGTAGATGGTCGCGCAGGCACCGCAGAAGCCGTTGCGGCATCCGCAGCCTCTGACCAGCTGATAGCCTGCGTATTCCATAGCAGTCATAATTGTCAGATTTTCTGGCACTTCATATTTTTTGCCGAAGAGAAAAATATTAACTGTATTTTCCATATCTTTTCTCCTTTAATACTCATCGGGAAGTTCATCCAGCTCGTCACAGCGGAACACCGGACCGTCCTTGCAGACATACTTTGCGCCTACATTGCATCTGCCGCATTTGCCGATTCCGCACTTCATACGAAGCTCAAGGGTCGTATAGATGCGGTCTTTTTCAAATCCTATGTCGCAAAGCCCTTCAAGGGTGAACTTTATCATAACCGGGGGACCGCACAGAACTGCGATCTTATCTGTATCGAATCCCAGCTCTTTTACGAAGTTGGGAACAAAGCCAACGTGTCCCTCCCAGTCTTCCTGAGGATTGTCTATGGTGAGATGTACGTTGACATTGTCGTCTTTTGTCCACTCTTCGATTATCTCATTATAATCAAGGAGATCCTCCTTGCTTCTGGCACCGTAGACTATATCTATCTTTCCGTAGCGATCACGGTAGTGACGGCAATAATTTATTACGGAGCGAAGAGGAGCAAGACCTACGCCGCCTGCGATAAACAGCATATTATTCCCTGCAAACACATCGTCTACGGGAAACGGCTTGCCGTAAGGACCGCGAATGGTTATCTGCTGGCCGACTTCCGCCTGATGGAGCCAGTCTGTGACACAGCCGCATTTCTTTATGGAAAACTCCATATATTCTTCATTTGTGGGAGAAGAGGTTATGGAAAACATTGCTTCTCCGACTCCCGGAACGGAAAGCATAGCACACTGTCCGGGGCGATGATCGAAGGCCTTTTTTCCGTCGGGTGTTACCACTCTGAAGGTCTTTATATCAGGCGTATCTATACGCACATCGGTTATGACGCCGATCGTCGGTATCAGTGTCTCCTGAATATTATTCACCTGCTTTCCCTCCCATCTTTTTCATAACCTTTACGATGTTCATAGAAATAGGACACTTTGAAAGGCATCTTCCGCATCCAACACAACTGAACAATCCGTCGTTATTCTCGGGATAGTATACCAGCTTATGCATAAAACGCTGACGGAACCGCTCTTTCTGGGTGTTTCTGTTGTTTCCGTGAGCCATCTTTGTAAAATCGGAGTACATACAGGAATCCCAGCATCTGTAACGAATAACGCCGTTTCCTGTGTTGAAATCCTTTATATCATAGCACTGGCAGGTGGGACAGACAAATGTACAGGTTCCACAGCCGATACAGGACTGAGACAGTTCTTCCCATTCCGGTCTGTCGAAAAGCTCCATCGTCTTTCCGCCGCCGAAGGCTTCTGTGCTGAGTTTTTTCAGCGGAAGTCTGTCCATTACGGCAGATATCTTTTCTTTCTGCATTTTTACAGCTTCATCGCCGCATTCTTCGGTGAGTTCATTGAGCTTTTCCATAAAAGCTTCGCCCTTTTCGGTTCTGCTCTCAAAGAAAACCTCGCTGTCGGTCTTCCATACAGCCACATCTCCTGCAGGCTCTGACGGGTCTATTCCGAAGGTTTTGCAGAAACAGGTCTCTGACGGTCTTGTACAGGCAGCAGATACGATAACTCCGTGCTGTCGGCGTGACGCATAATAGCTGTCTGCAGGTTCACTCAGAAAGACTCTGTCAAGTATATCAAAGCTTTTTACATCGCAGGAGCGCACTCCGAAAACCACAAAATCCTCCGATGCTTTTCTTGTATCTATTATTTCGATATTTTTGCCCGATGTCTTAAAT
The DNA here is from genome assembly GCA_045604965.1 of Acutalibacteraceae bacterium. Classification (GTDB taxonomy): domain Bacteria; phylum Bacillota; class Clostridia; order Oscillospirales; family Acutalibacteraceae; genus JAISGQ01. The sequence continues at coordinate 15,075 of JAZUPB010000023.1, read as the reverse complement.
TCCATCAGGTCTTCAGTCTGAGGAAAGAAAAAGTCCTTGGGGCTTCTTACGGTATTGAGCTTGTCGCTCCATACCATTCCCTCTTCCCATTTTTTATATGACGCAGCTGCGTCATTGCCGTCCACCGGGAGATACAGCGCCGCATCTTCTGCTATTTTCGCAAAAATCAAATTCATCGAATCAAGAGAACATTTACGCATCTGTATCCCTCCTGTCAAACACATCGCACGGTTCAAGATCTTCTGCGGTATAGTCAACCAGCGGAGCTCTTGAGCCAACTTCAGCGCCTGCCTGATACTCACCGTAAAATTCATTGATGTCCTTTATGAATTTGCGGTTGAGCAGGTGCAGGGGAATATTCTGAGGACATACTCTTGAACATTCGCCGCAGTCGGTACAGCGTCCTGCTACGTGATATGCTCTGACGATGTGGAACATCTTTTCCTCAAAGCTGTTTGCCGCTGCCTTGTTTTCAACACCCGATGAGGGATTTGAAAATACGCATTTTTCACAGGTGCAGGCAGGGCAGGCATCGCGGCAGGCGTTGCATCTAATGCAGCGCGAAAGCTCATTCTGCCAGAAAGCGAATCTCTCATCGGCTGTCATTGCCTCGATTTTTGCCACCTCATCAAATCTGTGGGATTCTATGACCTCTCCCTCATCGCCGAGCAGTTCATCGTAGGCGACGTGCATTTTGCTCTTGCAGTTTATGCATCTTTCAGCCAGAACGCTCTTAGGATCAATCATAATCGGCTCATCTTCGTAAATGGTGGTCACAGCCGTTTTTTCACTTTTGCAATCGATGGAAATTATACCCTCACCGACAATATTCTTTATTTTTTCCGCATCTGCCATACCCTCGCAGGGAACACCCACCGCATACACCTTTTCACGGTCGAAGCGGTGCTCTGTCAGCAGCTGATTGAAGCTGTATGTATCGCAGGGCTTGAGAAAAACAAGTATTTTTCCGTCAGTCTTATCTGTTTTTGCAACGAGGTATTTGGAGAAATTTGCTCCGCAGAAATCGTTCCACACAAAATTCTCCTTCAATTCTTCCTCTGTTCTGAACACGGCAGGAGTCACGTCATAGTCAAACTCACCCCTGCTCCAGCCCAGCACACAGGAAACCGTACCCTCTGCAAGCAGTGCAGAGGCTTTATCTATAAGCTGTTCGCGGGTTATTTTTTGCATCTCAGATCCTCCAGTCTCTTGTTTTCTCCGAGAGCTGCTACCTTCTGAGCAAAATCGCTCATAGTCGCCGCAAATTTTGCACCCTCTGCAGCCGATACCCATTCAAGCCTTGTGCGCTCCTTTTCTATGCCAAGGAAGTCGAGCATTGAGAAAAGAGCAGTCATTCGGCGTCGTGTGTAATAGTTGCCGGAAGTATAATGGCAGTCACCGGGGTGGCATCCGCATATTATAACTCCGTCAGCTCCGCGCTGAAACGCACGAAGCACAAACATCGGATTTACTCTGCAGGAACAGGGAACGCGGATTATCTTTACATCTGCAGGATAATTGAGGCGGTTGCTTCCTGCAAGGTCTGCGCCTGCATAGGAACACCAGTTGCAGCAGAAGGCAACTATAAGGGGCTTATATTCTTTTACCTGCATATAGCATCCACCTCCGCCATAATCTGTGTATTCGCAAAGCCCTTGAGATCCATCGCACCAGAGGGACAGGCAACGGTACAGGCACCGCAGCCCTGACATACCGCAGGATTGACAGCGGCAACTCTTCTTGTTTTGGTCGTTCTGTCGGGCATTCTGAATTCTTTATCCTCGTAGGTTATAGCTCCGTAGGGACATACTCTCTCACAGGAGGAGCAGCCGTTGCACATAAGCTCGTCGGAATGAGCGACACAGGGATTTCCTGTCAGCTTATCCTTGCAGAGCAGACCGATGACCTTTGATGCCGCCGCACCTGCCTGGGATACTGTTTCGGGAATATCCTTCGGTCCCTGGCAGGCACCCGAAAGGAACACGCCTGCTGTTGGGCTTTCCACAGGTCTCAGCTTCGGGTGTGCCTCTGTGAAGAAGTCGTTTGTATCCATACTTGCAGTGAGCATAGTGGCAAGGGGACGTGCAGTTTTATCGGGCTCGATCGCCGCTGCCAAAACTACAAGATCAGCATCTATATGGAGCTGTTTGCCTCCGATAAGATCGGAAGCCTGAACCTTGAGCTTATCTCCTTCGGGAGATACCTTTCCTACCATTCCCTTTATATATTTCACGCCGTATTCTTCCACTGCACGGCGGTAGAATTCGTCGAAGTTCTTTCCGGGAGTTCTGACATCTATGTAGAATACGTAGACCTCGGTGTCAGGATATTTGTCACGGGTAAGCATAGCGTGCTTTGCCGTGTACATACAGCATATCTTTGAACAGTATTCCTTTCCCTTTTCCGCACAGGCCTCGCAGCGTGATCCGACACACTGTACAAAGACTATGGTATGAGGGTGCTTTCCGTCGGAGGGACGCAGAAGCTTGCCTGCTGTAGGTCCTGCAGCATTTGTAAGCCGCTCGAATTCAAGGGATGTTATAACGTCCTTTGACTGACTGTAGGCGAACTCATCAAATTTATCCATACTGATGGGTTCAAAGCCTGTGGCAACTACTACAGCGCCGTATTTTTCATTGATATATTCGTCCTTCTGGGTGTAATCAATAGCACCTGCGGTGCAGACCCTTGCGCAAAGACCGCATTTGCCGTTTTTTAGCATATTGCAGGTGTTGGGGTCTATCGTTGCCACCTTAGGCACTGCCTGTGCAAAGGGGATATATATGGCACTGCGGTTATCCATTCCAAGGTTGAATTCGTTGGGAACCTTTTTCATCGGGCATTTTTCCACGCAGGCACCGCAGCCTGTGCAGATATCTTCTTTGACATACCGCGCCTTTTTTCTGATGGTTACATCAAAATTTCCCACAAAGCCCTTTATGTCCGAGACCTCACTGTATGAGAATATGCGGATATTCTCGTTCTGTGCCGCATCTACCATTTTCGGTGTAAGGATACAGGCCGCACAGTCAAGGGTCGGAAATGTCTTGTCGAGCTGAGCCATTTTTCCGCCTATGGTCGGCTTCTTTTCAACAATATCAACAGGGAAGCCTGCATCGGCAATATCCAGCGCGGTCTGAATTCCCGCAATACCGCCGCCGATGACCAGCGCACGCTTGGTCACAGGGGTTTCTCCCGGTGTCAGGGGAGTATTCAGATTTACCTTTGCAACAGCCGCCTTACCGAGAATTATCGCCTTTTCGGTACCTGTCAGAATGTCCTTATGTACCCAGGAGCACTGCTCTCTTATATTGGCTATCTCCACCATATACGGGTTGAGTCCTGCTGCCGCAGCGGTCTTTCGGAATGTAGCCTCGTGCATTCTCGGCGAGCAGGAGCACACCACGATACCCGTAAGCTTATGCTCTGCCACTGCTTCCTTTATCATATCCTGACCTGCCTGGGAGCACATATACTGATAATTGGCGGAATAGACGACACCGGGTTCTTTTTTCAGTGCCTCGGACACTGCCTGAACATCAACTGTTCCTGCAATGTTGCTGCCGCACCAGCATACAAAAACACCAACTCTCTGCATTCGTCCTTTCCTCCTTATTTTGTATATTTTCTGAACGCGCTGACTATTGCCTGCTGGGGCATTTCTTCGTCAAGCAAAGAGGGCACCGAATCGGCTGTCAGACGGTTTGCGCCCTGTCTTCTGATGACAGTCAGGCGTACTGCCTCAATGAGCTTTGCAGGTTCAACACCTCTGGGACATCTTTCCATACATGCAAAGCAGGAGAGACATTTATATATTGACTGAGAATTGAGCAGCGGCTCAATTTCTCCGCATTCGATCATATTTACAAACTGATGAGGATGATATTCCATTTCATCATATGCAGGGCAGGAGGCCGAGCATTTTCCGCACTTCATACACTTTCTCGGATTTACACCGCTTATGCGGATAATTTCATCGCGAAGATACTCCTTATTCATTTGTATCCTCCTTTACTCCCAGCGCTTCTGCCAGCAGCTCCGTAAAATAAACCACAGGAATGTCACAGCCGTTTTTAATAAGATTATAACGGCAGAGAGGACATGCGGTTATTATTATTTCCGCACCTGCTGCAGCTGCATTTCTCACTACCCCGCTGCTGTTTTCCTTTGCAAGTGAGGGGCTTTCCATAGCAATGTATCCGCCGCAGCACTCATTGCGCTTTGCATAGACTACAGGCTGTGCTCCCAGGGCACTGATAAGCTCTTCCATAATGGTGGGGTTTTCCGGATCGTCCATTTTCATAACCTTACCCGGTCTTAACAGCAGGCAACCGTAATACGCGGCTATTTTCTTTCCCGTAAAGGGCTTTACAACCTTTTCCCTGAGATTATCAAAACCAACCATATCGCGAAGCATCTCGAGATAATGATAAACCTCAGTCTCGCCCGAATACCCTTCTTCGGGTGCTGTATATCTGTTTACGGCAGAGGCAAACTCACTGTTTGTCTGCATTGCATAATTGGTCTGCTTTATAACATTGTGGCAGGCAGAGCACACCGTTATAAGAGGCTGATTTTTGTCTTTTGCGTATTTCAGCGCACGCACCGATGAAAGCTTCGTTGCTATCTCATCTGCAGCGGTGGTAAACACTCCTCCGCAGCACTGCCAGTTTTCGATTTCTTCCAGAGTGATACCCAATGCCTGCGCAGCTTTATGTGCGTATTCATCAAGGGCTTTTGCCTTGTTTTTAAGGGTACACCCGGGGAAATAACTAACCTTCATTTTATTACCTCCAGCCTCAGACCATTTCTTCCGGATGGAATACTTCATCAAATCTCTCGGCGGTAAGGAAGCCCAGTTCAACGCAGGCCTCTTTCAGTGAAATATTGTCCTTGTATGCTTTCTTTGCTGTTTTTGCGGCGTTCTCATAGCCGATATAGGGATTGAGCGCAGTAACAAGCATAAGAGAATTGTGGAGATTGTGGTGCATTTTTTCCTTATTTGCCTTTATTCCGACCGCGCAGTTCTTGTTGAACGATACGATCGCCTCTGCAAGGAGTCTTACGGACTGGAGGAAATTATAAATGCACACAGGCATAAATACGTTGAGTTCAAAGTTGCCCTGAGATGCAGCTATTCCGATTGCAGCATCATTGCCCATTACCTGTACCGCTACCATTGTGACAGCTTCGCACTGGGTTGGGTTTACCTTGCCGGGCATAATGGAGGAGCCGGGCTCATTTTCGGGAATGTATATCTCTCCGAGACCGTCACGAGGACCTGATGCAAGCCAGCGAACATCGTTTGCTATCTTCATCATATCAGCGGCAAGAGCCTTTACTGCTCCGTGAGCAAACACAAGCTCATCCTTTGAGGTCAGTGCGTGGAATTTGTTTTCAGCGGTAATGAAGGGCTTGCCTGTTATAGCTGCTGCTTCTGCGGCAACTTTTTCCGCGAAGCCTTCAGGTGCGTTCAGTCCTGTTCCTACCGCCGTTCCGCCAAGGGCAAGCTCGTACAGGGGGCTCAATGCAAGCTTTATAAGCTGAACATCTCTTTCAAGGCTCGATCTCCAGCCGCTTATCTCCTGGCTGAATTTTATAGGTGTTGCATCCTGAAGATGGGTGCGTCCGCTCTTTACAATGCCTTCGTTTTCTTCCTCAAGGCGCTTGAATGTAGCTATAAGCTCCTCTGCTGCAGGTATGAGCTTTTCCTCAAGCGCAAGAACCGCTGCGATGTGCATTGCAGTGGGGAAGGTATCATTTGAGGACTGGCTCATATTTACGTCGTCATTAGGGTGAAGAAGCTTTTTGCCGAGGATCTGGTTTCCTCGGTTTGCGATAACCTCGTTTGTATTCATATTCGACTGTGTGCCGCTTCCTGTCTGCCATACCACAAGAGGGAAATGATCGTTAAGCTTGCCCGATATAACCTCATCGCAGGCTTCCTTTATTGCTGACAGCTTTTCATCTGTCATCTTTTCAGGACGAAGTGCGTTGTTTGCAGCCGCCGCAGCTTTCTTGAGTATTCCGAATGCGTGGATTATTTCTGCAGGCATTGTTTCGATGCCAACGCCTATTTCAAAATTTTCACGGCTTCTCTGAGTCTGTGCGCCCCAAAGGCGGTCTGCCGGAACTTTCATTTCTCCCATAGAGTCATATTCAATACGGTATTCCATATCACATTCTCCTATATCTTAGTATTTTTAATTATATCCTTCAGACATTCTGCGCTCTTCTGAAGCTTTTCTATCTCAGATTCACTGAGGGGAAGATCTACCTTGCTTCGTATTCCCCTGTGTCCCACTACGCTGAGGGTACTGAGGCATACATCGTCGATTCCGTATTCACCGTGCATCATTGTGGACACGGTCATTGTAGTATTGATTCCCGAAAGTAGACATTTGACTATGTGGCATACGGCAATGGATACCGCATAGAATGTAGCTCCCTTTCGCTTTATTACACGTCCGCCGGATGTGCGGACATATTTTTCTATTTCATCGTAGTCGATATCATTCTGGAATTCCATCTCGTCCATAAAGGATTTATGACATTCCTCAATAGGTACATTTGATATATTCGCAAGAGACCAGGGAACAAAGGAAGAGTCTCCATGCTCACCGAGCACATAGGCGTGAACATTGGTCTGGCTTATGGAGAATATTTCAGACAGTCTAGCTCTCAGTCGTGCTGTATCAAGTATGGTTCCCGAGCCTATTACCCTCTCTTCAGGAATTCCCGATTTCTTGCAGAAGGCGTATGTAAGAATATCTACAGGGTTGCTGACGATCAGATACACTGCGTCAGGTGCGTACCGTGTGATCTCAGGGGTGATGCTGTTGATTATATCAATGTTGGTCTGTGCAAGCTCAAGTCTCGACTGCCCCGCCTTTCGAGCTACTCCCGAGGTGATTATTACTATATCCGAATTTTCCGCATCGGAATAGGTACCTGCATAAACCGAACACGGTGTGCAAAAAGGCAGTCCCTGCCTTATATCCAGCGCCTCACCAAGTACTTTCTCGTGGTTTATGTCGATCATAAGTATCTCTGACACAAGTCCCATGGTTGTAAGGGTATACGCTATTGTCGATCCGACATTTCCGCTGCCGATTATTGTTACTTTGTTCATACGGTACACCTCATTTTTGTGCTCACGAAATACCGAAGTCTCACCCCGACTCCGCACACAGCCTTTGATTTTTTTGCTGATTACATCGTTTGCACTTCTTATATCAGCGTTATATATCTTCGCTTTTTTAATATTTTATTACACAAATTATTATTATTCAACAAGCAAACTTAAAATTCGTTATTATTTTAACAATTACGGGCTTTTGTACAATTTTGACTAATTTTATAAGTCTTTTTTGGTAATTGCACAAAAGGCAGCAAGAATTCCTCCTGCTGCCTTTTGTATGTTAATTACTTAATTTTGGTTAATCTCTCAGCAATAGCCGTAGTTGATTACCTTCCAGTTGCCGTCGGCATCCTTTATAAGGCTCCACGACCAACCGTCATATGTGGAATTTGCGGCAAACGAGCCGTCACCGCCTTCTTCAAGGGTATAGAATGATGAGACAAGAACCATAACGGTGTCGTCTCCTTCATAGGAATCGGTCTCTGTCTTTGAACGCTCATCACCTGCATAATAAAGCTCAGTCATTGTGCAGGCCTCAAATTCGTTGTGGAAATAATCCTTTACTGCGTCGCTTGCAGAGGCGATTTCTTCCTGGGTGAACATTTCCGACTCGACATAGTGTGTCTTTACGCCGACAACATCGCCGTAGCTGAGGACATTGCCGCCGAAGCAGCTTGCATCTACGCTGATGAATATAGCAATAATACTGCCGATGAAAAGCACAAGCACGGGGATAAAAATCGCCATTTTGATTTTTCTTATCTTCTGACGTCTTGCCTGCTCTCTTGCGTACTGATCATTGAGTATTGTAAGCTGTGCAACTATCTGCGCAAGATCGGGCTTCGGTTCGGTGTTTTTTTCTTCCCCATCTCCCAGCAGATCGCTTACCGACACTTCCAGTACTTCTGCCAGCTTTTCAAGCATTATTGCATCGGGAACAGAATATCCTTTTTCCCACTTTGAAACGGTCTGCCTGACTACATTAAGTTCCTGTGCGAGGGTCTCCTGAGAGTAGCCTTTCTGTTTGCGTAAGTTTTTGATATTTTCGTTAAGCATTGATGAATTCCTCCTTCGTTTTTGTGCCCTGATTATATGCACAGGGTCACAAACAAAGCAAGCAATGCAAGTTAACACTGTGTAAAAACGGCCTGGTTATCACGTTTTTTGTTTTGTGTTGCTTGAGATAATATTTTACTGCGTATCAAAATCCCACCTGTATTTTTCTTCATTATTGATTCGAACTATCTCTGTCAGCGAATAATTTTCCGTGCTGTATCTGCATAAAACATATTCATAATGTCCCTGTTCTTTTTCTCTGTCATCGTAAATATATCTCTCTGCGGGGACAGTCAGTGTGCTTCCGTCTTCGGAGTAGAAACCAAGCATATCGACAGATTCATAATTACGTGGAAGAGTTATTCTTTTTATCAGCTGAAAGTCTTCCAGGGAATAAACATAAAAGTGCTTTCCGTTCTCCAATGCGAAGAACTCCGTTCCTGCAGGATGCACCGCACCTGTGTACAGATATTTGTGACCTTTATATTCCCTGATAATTTCATCTGTTTCTTTTGATATAATCTTTACGCTTCCGCCTGTTATGTGAATCGAGAAAGAATCGGACCGGATTTTATAATCCCACATAAATCTCACCTTTCAGCATTTTAGCACAGTTTTGCATTTTAGGCAAATAATTAAATTCCTCTTTGCTATTGTATTCATTCAAATCAGCGCTGATTTTTTACACAATCCTTACACAATCCTTACTCAGCAATAACAAATAAAATATATTGATTTACAATATTGTCATATTGCAAAAATCCCCTTGTTATTAGATTTTTTTAATATATACTGATATCCGATATTAACAAGGGGGACTTTTTGTATGAAAAAATTTTTACCTGTTATTCTTTCCCTAATTTTAGTTCTGTCTGCCTGCGGCAAGAAAATTCCCACTGAAACCGAGCCCGAATTATCGCTTCACCTTCTCGACAACTGTATATCATCAACGGATAACCCGAACCTTTTTGTTATCCCCAACGATACAGTAAATGATATGGTATGTCCTCAGATATATTATCTTGGTGATAATCTGCTGTTTTTCGATACGTTTTTTGAAATGGGCGTGGAAGCTCCCCTTTCAGACGGACCGTCTGAGGGCGAAGAGCCATATGATACAGTATATGATACCTGCACCGTAAAGTTAAGACTTATTTCCATCGAGGACGGCAGTCTGCTTTATGAAAGAGATTTCCTCTCTATGTACAATCCGATAGTTCAGACAGACTCTGACCGTGTGGCGCTCAACGACATACATACGGGCAATGTTTATATCCTCGACGAAAAGCTTGAAACGGTCAATGAATATCACATTGAAGGCTTTGAAAATGCCACTGCCTACCTTGATACGGATTTTGACACCATATATATTTTTGACTATCAGAACGGTGTTTACAGCCAGGATCTTAACACCAATGTCCGTGAGACTCTTGCAGCAGGGTATAGTGTATCTCCCTGCGGTGAGTCAAATGACAATCTTTATTTTGACTGCGTCGATATTGAAACTCAGCGAAACAGGTACAGCTATATCGACCTCGATACAAATACCGTACACCCCCTCCCCACCGATATGCCCACCGACTACTGTGACGTTTACGGCTCTATGCTTCTTGCAAGAGATAAGACCGATTATTTTCACTGTGAGCTGATACTCGACGATGTGATCTATGAAATATCCTCTGCCGATCTCACCGCCGCTCTGACCGACAACGGACAATTGATAACGCGCAATGATACCTGCACCGAAATTTCTCTTTATGAACCTGACGGAAGCTATATTTCCTCCTTCTCCTTTGACGAGGAGTATGCACACAGCATTTTCCCCGAATATGTGGTCTGGAATGAGCTTTACGACGGCTACTTCTTTATTGACAGTGATGAAGGTGACACCGTTCTTATGTTCTGGGACCCCGATATTGCTGTTTCGGGAAGTGACCTTGATCTAAATATAAAAACCGAGAAACAGCTGCCCGAGGGTGAGCTTCTCTCCCCCGAACTTTACCGTCGTGCGGCAGAGATGGGCGAAAAATATGACGTTGATATCCGTATCGGTGAACTGTGCGAGCTTGATTACGATTCGAAATATAAGTATGCAGAGATCCTTACGGACAACGACATGGCAGAGAATGCTCTTGATATTCTGGAGGCCTCTCTTGAAATGTACCCCGAAGGCTTTTTCACTCAGCTTAAATATGAGGACATCAGTGAAATACGCATAGAGCTTACAGCTTTTCTTCGAGACATGATAGGTGGCTTTGCTGAGAACAAGGGCGACTATTATCTTGTTGCCATCGACTGCAATCATATTTCTCCTTACGTTGTATCTCACGAGCTTTCTCACGTTATAGACAAACGTCTTGAATTTGATGCGCAGTTGCGCAGTGATGCTCTCTACAGCGAGGAAAAGTGGCTCTCACTGCAGCCCGAGGGCTTCGATTACGCCTATTCCTACGATAATGATCCCGATAAGATTTACGAATATTATGATTTGCCCGATTTTTCTGTTATTTATTTTACTGATGCCTATTCTCTTACCTTCCCCACGGAAGACCGTGCAACCCTTTTCGGCACGGTTATGGACGAAGACCTTCGGGAATGGCTTGGAACCCATCGCAGTAAGAATATAGACAACAAGCTCGATTATTACTGCCGCTGTATCCGCGACTGCTTTAATACCGAAGGCTGGCCTGAAACAACCGAATGGGAAAAGATGCTTTAAGTTTATTTTAGCCCTACCAAGGATCTTTCTTCAGAAAAGTCGGCTGTCATTGCAAAAGAATATTCTAACGAACTGAATGTATTGTCTTTCCTATAAAGAAAATGTATAATATATGTAGTATACTCGGAAAGGATTTGATATTTTGGCAACTGCTGATCTTGATTTTAATATTAAATTAAACGGTACTCCTGATGAAATCGCTTCTCTTCTGAATATTATGTTTGAATACTTCGAGGGCAAGGACGGAGTTTATTTTTCTTGTGCCACAGTAAATGCAGACGACAGGGAATTTCGTCTCAGCTGTTCCCAAAAAGATGAGGTTCTGTCCGCTGCTCGCAGCAGTGAGACTGTCACTGTCAACGCCCTCGGACCTTACGGCAAATACGGTGAGCTTGACGAAATAGAAATCTTCCGTGATATGGCACAGGCTGCGCCGAAGGTCTCCTTCACCGCGTCAATCATCGGCTTTGCAGGCTATGCCGATCAATCTCTTCATGCCGATCTTTCCAATGGCTTACTGAAAGTTTCCACATCATATCTGTCTGATGATTGCCGCAGCGAAGGTGAGATGGAATATTATTCATCCAATCTGCCCTACGATAAATTCATCGAACTCTTCAAGCTTGACAGCGAAGAGTTCGATGAGGAAATGTATGAGGATTTTATGTCCGACACCTTCTGCAGCTATGATTCAATCGGTGAATTCCTTGAGGAGACCGATTACGAGGATTTTATCGGACAGTTTGATTGTGAATGTCCTCTTACCGAGGATGAATACAGTGAAATCACCGAGCAGTTTATGGATATGGATTGCGTAACCTGCGGAGAGTACCTTGAACAAGAGGGATTCGTTGTCCGCGAGACATACACCTACGACCCTGTGGAAAAGAAGTATATTGACGGCAGCGGGCCGAAGATGAAGTCAGGCGTTGCATACTCCATAAATGATGATATCAGTGCGTATCTCGACTCTATCGGCCACCCAAGCGACGAGGAAGCCATAAACGCCCTTTCCGTTGAGGACGTTTATGCAATACTTGCAGGCGCCTACGGCAAGGAGACTGCCGAAAAAGATGAGGACAGTGAGTCTGATGAGGCGGAAGAACCTGCTGATGAGTCCGAGGCTGAGGAATCTGAGGAAGAAAATCCCGATGATGAAGAGTCCGACGACGAAGAAGCTGACGAACAGGAAGCTGCTGCGGAGGTTGAAGCTGAGTCCGAGGTCGTTGCAGAAGCTGAGCCTGAAACCGCAGAAACAGAAAACGCTTCTCCTGCAAAGAAAAGATCTTTCCCCATATGGCTTATCGTACTTTTGATCGCTATTATACTTGCGGGCATCGGCGCTTATGTGTTCGGCTTCGGCGAGGCAGCCTGGAATTACATTGCAGATCTCCTCGGCACAGCTCATTAATCTTATAATAACCTGTAGCCCCCTCGGAGAAATCCGAGGGGGCATTTGTATCGAAAACGATTTCACAAAGCAAAAGGTCAACCGCTCGGCTTCGTCCACGCCTTTCTGTACCCCAGCAAGCCACACCGGTTTACGCATTACCCATTTTGAAAACGTTATCATTTTATTCATTGACTCTCCTTTGATTAACCGATATAATTCTCAGTATATTATAGCAGAATAATATTTCTGCTTATGAAAGGATGTTACGATATTGAAAAAACAACTTAACAAACAGGCGTTTTTATTTTCTCTGATTCTGTTCCTCTTATGGTTCAGCTTTGCTTCTTTTGAGCTCATTCCGAACCTGATTGCAGGGGACACAAACAGCCTCAAATACATTTTCCCTGAGCATATGCAGGCTCTTGTGCCGGCGGCAGTTATGATTGTACTTACCCTGACTTTGAATTATATATTAAAGCCTGATCTCAGCAAATATTTTAAGATGCACATTTCCTTCGGGCTTGTTACCATTTTGCTCTGCACTTTGATTTTAATCAGCTTTATTGTCCTGCCAACCTGGGCAAACGGTCCTTTGCATGCGAACCTTGCTTTGCTGCATATGAATCTCTATTGGATCGTCCCTGCTGTTTCACTGCTGATCGAAACAGTCATCTGTATCAGACAGCGCCTGTACAAAAATCCGAAGGCTCTGCTCGTGCTGCTGGTATCCAATGCAGGTATCTGTATGATTCTCACCTATCTTGCTGAGCTTTATTTTATCTTTTCACGTATCTGAGTGCTTTGAGGCAGATTACGGTCTGTCACGTTAAAAACTCTTCAACAAACAGCCCCCTCGGATTTCTCCGAGGGGGTTCGTTGTATTTAAACTAAGCCATTCATTTTCACCCTATTTTCAAGGTGTTAAAAAGGGCATTCATAATCAGATAAAGTCCTTCGTACATCTCCGCACTGAACTGTGACTCAATAACAACGCAGCTGTCACCGTTGGGGATAATGAAGTAGTGCATATCGTAGCCGGGATGAATGGTGCTTCCGCGGAAATAAACGGCAATGGCATCGTAGCTGCCCACCTGGGTGTTCTCGGTCATAACACCGCTGTAGATAGAGCTGTAGTTCTGCTGCAGGATGTCGGCAAGCTGCTGGGCGGTGTGTTCTTCGTCCGCATATACGGAATAATAAACGCCTGCATCACCCGTCCATTTTTCGTAGAGGAAGAGGTCAATACCATCGTTGACTATGTGGTTGAAGTATTCGGGATCCATAGCGATGGTGGTGTCGAAGTTGACGACGCGAACTATATCTACGGGAATCTTTTCAAAAACGCCTTCCTCGCGGCTTATCTCAATATAGCTCTGCTCCCATTCTGACTCGGCATCCACGATCTCATTAACGTCCGCTTCAGGCTTGTTATCTGAATTCTCCTTGTTATCCTGTGCGTGCTTGATCTTTACGTTTTCAATCGCAGAAAAATCGAAGGTATTCGCCAGATCCTTAAGATCGTCAAATGTTATTCCCCTATCAGTACCGCCCATAACGTTGATGGTTACAAAGCATGAATCAAATTCTGTGATAAGTACCGCTTTGTCTTCCGATATAGCCGCCGCGATCTCAACGCCTGAATCTGTTATAAGGGTCTGTTCCTGATAGTCATCAATGTCTCCGATGTTGAGGAAAACAGGATCGAACACGCCCTTTACAGAACGGCTGAACTGATAATCCACTGACAGACGACCGGCTGTTGCATTAAATATGCCGTCATATCTGAAGGTACCGTCATCGTACATATATCCGCCCAGTATGCTGCTGTATGCATCATCGGAAAACTCTTTATGGTCGTAGTCGGTGATAACAAAATCTCCTATAACCGTATTCCAGTCTTCCAACGGAACCTCTTTAAAGCCGCTGTGAAGCGATAATCCGTATTTTTTGGTAATCTCATCGATCTTGTCAGCCATCTCCTGTGTGTATGCTCCGCACTGTTCGTACTTCTGCTCAACAGGAATTTCTCCGTTGCCCAATCCCTCAAGTATTGAGCCGTCAGTGTCATAGCTTTCCTTGAATGTATTCCACTCAGCTGCTGCCACATATTCATTGCTGCCGGTATATCCGGAAAGGCTCATCATACTTTTGACTTCGGGATCATTGGTATTAACAAGAACGTCTCTTAAACCGAAAAAGTTTGTTGCAAAAGCTGCGGTTGCAAAAGCTGTAAGCAGACTCAGCACTGCCACAAGCATAAGAGTTCTTTTTGTAAATCTCCTCTGGTATTTCACTATTTTTCTGACCTCACTGTTCTCTATTATTTTATCATCAATAAATTCAATGGCACCAAACAAATCGTTTCTATTCATCAAAATAACCCTCCTTTGAAAGGTGGCTTCGCAACCGTTTGCGTGTTCGGCTGAGCGTTACGTTTACAAAGTTTTCGCTCATATCGTAGCGGTCAGCGATCACTTTTATCGGTTCAGAAAAGAAATATCTTCTGACAAACAGATTTCGCTCCCGCTCCGGCAGAGAAACAACAAATTGATTGATAACTCTGCCGAGTTCGTTTGCATTTACCTGACCTTCTACATCTGACTCAGACACAATACATTCAGCAAGTTCTTCAAGTACAAGCAGCATATTTCCTCCGCCGCGCTTTTGAGTCTTTGCCGATTTATACCTGTCAAAAGAAAGATGACGGGTGATTTTTGCGAAAAACACCTTAAGTAAAGTCGGAGGCCAAGCGGTCTTAGGAAGACA